>CAZZNH010000023.1:0-3469 GCA_964655635.1 uncultured Ohtaekwangia sp. | reverse complement strand
CGGGGCAATCGCAGCCGCACTTACTTTTTGGCTATTTTAACCCATTATTCGCATATATACTCAATAGTTTAACCTGCATTTGTGAAACTTGTGAGAGCTGGAGAAAGCGCAACAGAAGGCGCTGGCTTCTCATGCTAATTCCAACGTTATTAATTTTTATGCTTATGGGGTTCATTGTCAACAGGACCTTTTCAATGATGGCAAAGGGAGAGTACCCAAAGAGGAGCACAGCAACGGTTGAGTTTAAGGCTAAATTTAAGGAATTGGAATTATCGCTCCGAACGTCAATTGAAAATGAGTACTTTGATATTAGATTAATACCGGAAGATGAAGTAGTTAAAGGGAAAAAAGGCAAGTACTATATTGTTGATTTAAAGTTTCCAGACATACAAGACACCGTTTTTTTTGAAAGTGGGAAGTATGTCATGAGCAATTTTACCGATTCCCTTACAAAACCCCTAAACAATTTTATTGAAGATGTATATTCTTATATTGATGCCGGAACAGAATGTGCATTATTTGTACGAGGTAGTGCTGATATTCTGGGGGAAGAGACACTAAATGCAGCATTTAACCCGGAATATAATGGAAAAAGTTTTCATAACATTAAATACCTGGCGAAGGATGATAAAAGTGACAAATTCATTAATTCCATATCAATTCATAAGATAGGAGACCGTTATAAAAACCATGATTTACCATTTTTAAGAGCAGCTTTTATACAGCACAAAATAATCGAAAACTATGACGGTATCCCGGGCCCTAATATTTTAGAAGGGGAAATAGAGAATGAGATTGATCCTTACTCTAGAAACACATTATTAATCATGTATGTGAATTTTAAGAATAAAAAATTCAACAATTAGTCCTTTTGATAACACGATCAGATTCACCTTACAATCCACCTAGCACGCATGAAAATCTCAACTTTACTCGATCACATTGACAGCGGCCACATGGCCCTTCCAGAATTCCAGCGCGGTTATGTATGGAACCGCGATCAGGTTCGTGGTTTATTTGACTCGCTCTACCGTCGCCATCCAGTGGGTGGCCTTTTGGTTTGGGCCACTGAATCTCAGACGGCTGAGTATCGAGGGGATGGCACCTTAGCCACAGGTGTCGTAAAACTTCTGCTGGATGGTCAGCAACGCCTGACCTCTTTATACGGCGTTGTGCGCGGAAAAGCGCCCAAGTTCTTTGACGGAAATGCCCAAGCCTTTACAGGTTTGTATTTTCATCTGGACAGTGAATCATTCAATTTTTATCAGCCTTTGAAAATGCAAGGCGATCCGCTTTGGATTGATGTAACTGAACTAATGCGGAGAGGCAATGCAGGGCTGGGTGAATTTGTGGCGCGTCTGTCACAAAATCCAGAACTCGTTTCCAAAGTTGGCGAGTATATTGGTCGCCTTTCTCGTTTGCTCAGCATTACAGATATTGAACTTCATATTGAAGAGGTCACTGGGGCGGATAAGACCATTGATATTGTGGTTGATATTTTTAACCGCGTGAATAGCGGTGGCACCAAGCTCTCTAAAGGGGATTTGGCATTGGCCAAGATTTGTGCAGAATGGCCCGAAGCGCGGGATGAGATGAAATCGCGATTGAAAGAATGGGAAAATGCCAATTTCCATTTTAACTTAGACTGGCTTTTACGTTCCGTTAATACCGTGCTTACCGGCGAGGCCAAGTTCATGTACCTGCATGATAAAAACGCCTCAGAAATAAAAGAAGCACTAACCCGAGCCACAAAGCATATTCATACCAGCCTTAACCTGATAAGTGGTCGTCTTGGACTGGATCATGACCAGGTGTTTTTTGGAAGATTCGCTGTTCCGGTGATGGTACGCTACCTTGACAAACGGAACAGCCCCTTATCTGAAATAGAACGAGATAAATTGCTTTTCTGGTTTGTCCAGGCAGGGATGTGGGGTCGCTTTTCCGGATCAACAGAATCATTTATTGACCAGGATTTAGCGGCGCTCGAAGGCGAAGATGGCGGTCTGGACAAACTACTAGATCAATTGCGGCTATGGCATGGAAGCCTGCGGATTGAACCGGGACACTTCACTGGTTGGAGTCTGGGAGCACGATTTTACCCGGTTTTGTACCTTTTAACACGCATGGGACAAGCACGAGACTTAGGAACTGGATTGCCCTTGAAAGCAAATCTATTGGGTAAAATGAGTCGTTTAGAAGTGCATCATATTTTTCCTAAAGCACAGCTTTATAAAATCGGCCACTTTAGGTCAGAAGTCAACGCTTTAGGCAATTTCTGTTTTCTAACGAAAGATACGAACCTTATAATAAGTGATCAGTTGCCAGAGAAGTACTTTTATGAAGTAGAGAAAAATCATCCTGGCGCGCTTGCGTCGCAGTGGATACCTACAGACCCCAATTTATGGAAGCTTGAAAACTACCATGATTTTCTGGAAGCTCGGAAGGAACTGTTGGCACTTGAAGCCAACAAACGATTTATGGAACTGCTGCATGGTGAAGTACGCTGGTTAGAAGGCAAAGCAATTTTAACTACCGCCCCCGTTGTTGTTTCTGGTGGAATAGCTAGTCAGGCCGAAGAAGAGCAATTAGAACAACTAAATGCCTGGGTTGAATCTAAAGGATTGCCGAGGGGCATTGTTGCCTTCGATATTGCTGATCCGGAAAGTGGTGAACAACAAGGCGTTTTTGATTTAGCCTGGCCTAGTGGTATGCAGGAGGGGCTTAGCCAACCCGTATGTATGTTAATTGATGAAGGCCCGGAAGTAATCGCCTTGGCAAACCGGAAAGGGTTTCGTTATTTTACGGTTATAAGTGATTTTAAGGGGTATGTGGAAGAGGAGATATTGAGGGCAGTGGAAGGTTGAAAATCAGGAACCTGGTTCCATATTCCGTCGCGTTTGGACTTTTAACAAAATGCAACCGTGCGTTATCAAGTCTTAAACCCAATCTCCTTCATCTTTGCTTTTTGAACCCAGTTGACACCTCCGACTTAGGAGGAGGTGTCAACTGGGTTCAGCCCTTACTAAGACCAAGCAGAGGTAATATTTAAAAAACTGTGGCTGTAAAACAAAAAAACGCTTCATCTCAATGGTCGCTAAACAAAACTAAAAGAGGAAACTCGATTCCGCTAAGCACGACATACCTTTGAAGACCGTATCAAATAAACCCCATTTTTTTACCAGATGACTGGAATTCCACCCAATCCCTGGCTCCATAATGAACATCGCCTTCCTAAACACCGAAATTGACCCTACCACCCACAAGGTGCTGGACATCGGCTGCATCCTCGAGGATGGGAGGCAATTTCATGGCAGCTCCATACCGGCGTTCACAGACTTTTTGAAAGGCGCCAGGTTTGTTTGCGGGCATAACATCCTGAAACATGATTTGAAATACATACATGCCTCGGTAAGCGCGGCGGGTATTCCAGTGTCCAACGTCCTGGATACCTTGTATTGGTCGCCCTTGC
>CAZZNH010000022.1:2120-4569 GCA_964655635.1 uncultured Ohtaekwangia sp. | reverse complement strand
TCGAAACTCTAACCCTGATTCAATAAGTTAGACAGTAGCGTAGATTTGCCGTGTTGGGAAGAGACTGGTGCTTGACAACCTGTTCAGAATCTGGTAAAAAAAATTTATGAAAAATGACTTATTTTTTCATATTGCTTAGACATTTGTTTTGAAATGGATATAGAATAATATGAATCGTATATGAATGCCTAGTTCTGTAGCATTGACGCGTGTGGCTGAGCACCTGCACCTGCATTAAGCTAATTAACACCTTAACTAATTGAGAGTGACGGTCAGCTTTCAGCTTTCTTTAATAAGACTTTCAAACAGGTTTATGCTGCCTTGATACTAGTTTGTAGTTGCAGATAGCCAAATACTAGTAGCACAGTAGTATTAGCTATCCCATCTATTAGGATTAAAATGAGGTAGAAAAACTGTTAAAGGTCAAACGAAAAGTTGTAAAAATGCAAAAAACTTGATGGTCTGTCTTTTATCTTTTACTTTTTCTCAAAACATATACGACTATACTTAACCAATTTTTTCAAACCAAAAAACCAAAAACAGAAAAGAGGTCCCAAGATATGATCAAATTAGGAAATCAGATGCCCGCAGGTGAAACCACCGAGATGCCACGGGGAGACATGAACCAAGTCTTTACCAGTTCAAATTATCTAATGATAGGCGATGCTGGTGAAATGCCAAACAGCGAGATGCCTGTTGGTAGCATGAACGAAGGCAGAACAATGGCTGGTTCTAACAACCAGATGCCCGCAGGTGAAACCACCGAGATGCCACGGGGAGACATGAACCAAGTCTTTACCAGTTCAAATTATCTAATGATAGGCGATGCTGGTGAAATGCCAAACAGCGAGATGCCTGTTGGTAGCATGAACGAAGGCAGAACAATGGCTGGTTCTAACAACCAGATGCCCACAGGTGATACTACCGAGATGCCACGGGGAAACATGATAGAAGGATCACAAAGTAATTCAACGGAAAATAAAGAATCAAAAAAAATTCCTCTATCTGGTTCTTGGAAACTTCAGCTAACGATCGATTAGAGTTGTAGTAACTCAAAACAATAAATCCAACAAACAAATTTCATAGGTAAACAAAATGAAAAAGAAAAAATCAATTACGCTTCAAGAACTGGAAAGCGAAACTGCAGCAAAAGATTTTGTACCTAAGACTGCTAATTTGACGGAAGGTAATTCCGGAAGTGAAGTTGAAAGTTTGCAACGCTATCTTGCAAAATTTGGTTATTTTACCGGCCAAAGTAATGAAGGATTTTTCGAAGTTGATCTTAAAAGTGAAATACCTGAACCTCCACAGAAAAAAGGAAGTTTTGACAAAAATACCGTGGAAGCATTAGAAAAATTCCAGGAGCTTAATGGTTTGCCAATTACTGGCAAATTGGATGAACCTACTTTTGAGCTCATGAGAAAGCCCCGGTGTGGTTTTCCAGATACGGCTCAGTTTGTAGCCCAAGGAAATAAATGGCCAAGAAATAATCTCACCTATGGATTTCAAAATTTTACAACAGACCTCACGCAAGCTCAGGTAAGAAGTGCTATTGCACAAGCGTTGGGCTTATGGAGTGCTGTAACGCCTCTTACATTTACAGAAATTCCATTCGCGAATAATCCGGATATTAGAATAAGATTTGTAAGCGGAGATCATGGTGATGGTGCCAATAATGCTTTTGATGGGCCTAGTGGAGTTTTGGCGCATGCCTTTTATCCTCCTCCAAACGGAGGCGATTTAGCTGGAGATACCCATTTTGATGAAGCTGAGACATGGTCTGTAAACTTACCAGCAACAGGAATAGATTTAGTCACAGTTGCTGCTCACGAATTTGGGCATGCCTTAGGCTTGGCACACTCAAGTGTCTCGGGTGCTTTGATGTTTGCATTTTACGGCGGTCCACAGAGAAACCTTACGGCTGATGATATTGCCGGAATCCAATCAATCTATGGCAGAAATGGTGGTGGTTGGGCTTCACGTGGTGGCGTTATCACCAGCAATATAGCGATAGCCCGCAATGCAGATGGAAGGCTTGAGATATTTGCCAGAGGAACAGATGGTGCCGTGTGGCACCAGTGGCAGACAGCTCCCAATAACGGTTGGTCCGGTTGGACATCTTTGGGTGGCGTTATCACCAGTGATATTGCGGTTGGGCAGAATTTAGACGGGCGATTAGAAATATTTGCCAGAGGAACAGATAACGCTGTATGGCACAAATGGCAAACAGCGCCCAATAATGGTTGGTCCGGGTGGGCTTCACGTGGAGGTGTTATCACCAGCAACATCGCTGTTGGCCGCAATGCAGATGGAAGGCTTGAGATATTTGCCAGAGGAACAGATGGCGCCGTATGGCACCAGTGGCAGACAGCTCCCAATAGACCGTTCTCAGGATGGGCTTCACGTGGAGGTGTTATCACCAGCAACATCGCTGTTGGCCGCAATGCAG
>CAZZNH010000022.1:0-2020 GCA_964655635.1 uncultured Ohtaekwangia sp. | reverse complement strand
GAACAGATGGCGCCGTATGGCACCAGTGGCAGACAGCTCCCAATAGACCGTTCTCCGGGTGGGCATCACTCGGTGGTGTTATTACGAGTGACATTGCAGTAGAGCAAAATAGAGACGGGCGAATGGAAGTGATGGTCAGGGGAACAGATAATGCGGTATGGCATCGCTGGCAAACTTCTCCGAGTAATGGGTGGAACTGATACCACTCCCTTGCCTGCAAAACGACAGCTGGCTCGTGATTGCCTTATCCAACCACCTGTTTAATAATCAGCAAAGGATGATGTGTCACAATCATCCTTTGCTTTTGCAAAATGTTTGAGCAAGAGAATAAATTTCGGTATCCATATTCGAAAGCTTTTCTTGTATATAAAAGCCAAACTAAGAGTTTCGTGAGCTAAATATGAATACTGTTCTCAATCTGGCATAAAAGTGTTTAATTATTTAAAAGGCTAGTTATGTCAATAACTTCACTTATATCTGATGATGAGATGGCCCAAATTAAAAAGCAAGTGCTGAAAGCTATATTTGATGATCAACATGGGTCTGGCAGCATTCCCCATTTGTTCTTTCCTGATATCCATCTGGTGTCAGAACAATCCGAAATCTACTTAGTGGACGATACTATAAAAAAGCCAATGCGAATAGAAAAACTAAACAAAAACATAATGGCTGTGACAGATAATACATTGGAAACACTGGCGAATGAACGTGGCAAGATCATCTACCTGCAATTTCGAACGGAAAACATAAAAAAAGACTTCTTAACATTAAATTTGGAAGCAAAAATTTTTTCGCCTTCGTTAGATCACCGGAAAATAAATCTAAGTAATATGCAAATGAACTTTCAAAAACATAACAATATATGGAAAATAGTTGATCAACCTATTTACTTATCCTCCTGAATTTTTCCACCAGTTCTGAAGTGCTCTAAGGCAACGTTAGATGATAAAACACAGTAGGCAATGGTGCAAGTTCAGGGATAGGTCTATATTTTATAATACCTAAATCCTGCAAGCCCTAAGAGGGTGTTCAGAATTCTGTGTCAGTTTGTAAATCGCCTAACGCGCTTCGCTTGTTGACCACTGAAACCGGTCATCGATCGACACGATTCGTGTCGATGCGCTAACCAGTTTCAGCGGTGACATAACAATCTGAAATAAATTCATAAATCCAGCGCCGCTTCTAAACGGCCTTCAATATATCGCCAACTGTGATAATGTCAAATTCCAGTTCTGTATCGGCATCGTCCATTTTCTGCTGGCATTTTTAATTCCGACATACAGTAGTTTTAGTAAACTGTTTTCATTCGGGAATTCACCTTTGGTTTTCGTCAGTTTGCGGAACTGATGATATACGGCTTCAATGGTGTTGGTTGTATAAATCACACGGCGTATCGGATCAGGATATTTGAAGTATACCGATAAATTTTCCCATTTGTTGCGCCAGGATTGAATCACGATGGGATAGTGTTTTCCCCATTTGGCTTCCAATGCATCAAGTGCATCTTCGGCTGCATTAATGGTCGGTGCTTTGTATACCGGCTTCAGATCAGCCATGAATGCTTTTTGATTTTTTGACGCTATATATTTCATCGAATTGCGGATCTGATGAATGATGCACAACTGAACCTCGGTTTCAGGAAAAATGCTGTTGATCGCCTCTGGAAAGCCTGTAAGGCCGTCAACGGCGGCAATGAGAATGTCCTGTACGCCACGGTTATTCAGGTCTGTCAGCACGGAAAGCCAGAATCGGGCGCCTTCGCTTTCCGAAACATATAATCCCAGAACTTCTTTTTGTCCTTCAATGCTTAATCCGAGTACGGTATAGACAGCCTTGCTGACAAATCGGCCATCGTCTTTCACTTTGTGATGTATGGCATCCAGCCATACGAATGGATAATGACTATCCAATGGCCGTTGCTGCCATTCCCTGAGTTCCGGAATAAGCTTGTCAGTAACTGCGCTGATCGTCGCCGTTGAAACATCAATACCGTACAGTTCAACAATATGTCCGGAAATAT
>CAZZNH010000021.1:0-32426 GCA_964655635.1 uncultured Ohtaekwangia sp. | reverse complement strand
CGTTGGGCTCATAACCCAAAGGTCGCAAGTTCGAGTCTTGCCCCCGCTACTAAAACCAAGACAGTTATGCTGTCTTTTTTTTTGGTCGTTCCAATGTGGGATCGTTAAAATTAAAACCTCAGGATATCATCCAACGTTTTGAGTGCTCGCTCAAGCTCTGAAGTTTCAACCAGTCCGATTTTTTTAACCAGTCTTTCCCTCGAAATAGACCGTATGTAAAAGACCAGCATCTCCGATTCTTTTTTTAAACCATTGATCTTTGACGGCTTTAGGATCGGGTTCCCCTTGTAATTTTTGATTTGGGTGGTCAACGGAATGCCAATCACGACTGGGAGATGTTGATTAAGCATATTGCCGCTGATTATCACGATCGGACGAAATCCAGCTTGCTCGCTTCCGCGTGTTGGATTTAAGTTTGCCGACCAAATTTCCCCCTGCCTCACTGCTCCAGTTGCTCCAAATAATCCTCCATTCCCTCTTCCGCGAGCGTAATGGTATCCTTGTCTGCGGAGGCTCGCCTGTAAGATTTTATGTACTCGGCTTTTTCAAGATGGTCGAGGTATAACCGTAGCGCCCTTTCGATAAGCCTATTTTTGGGCACGGACAAAGCCTCAGCCTTTTCGGAAAGCTTTTTTAGCAAGTCGTCTGGAAGTGAACTGGTAAAAGCTGCCATATGTTTGATGTGCAGCAAATATACGTACATTTTATACGTATAATGACTGATTGATAAGTTTAAACCCATCAATCATCGCGGTTTTGTTCAGAATCCCTAACAGATTTGATTTATTCTGCGATTTGGATCAAATTTGCAGTTGATTACGATCTAAAACCCCGATCAGTCGGGGTTTCTTTTTTTACCATGCCTCAAGCACATAAAGCCGGATTTGTAAGTATAGTCGGACGCCCCAACGTGGGTAAGTCTACCTTAATGAATAAGCTGGTGGGCGAAAACCTCTCAATCATTACCTCCAAGGCGCAAACCACCAGGCACCGGATTATGGGGATCCTGTCGGGAGAAGACTTTCAGATCGTATACTCCGACACACCCGGCCTGCTCGAACCCAAATATGAGCTCCATAAGAAAATGATGAGCTATGTTCAGGTATCATTGGAGGATGCCGATATTGTGCTGCTGGTGGTGGAACTTGGAGAAAAATTTGAAAACGCACTTTTCGAAAGGCTGGCCAACATTAAAGCCCCCATTTTCCTGGTGATTAATAAGATTGACCTGGCAAAGGGCTCGCAACTGGAGGACAAAATTACATACTGGAAAACCCAACTCAAGCCAAAATCAATCATCCCGGTTTCTGCCCTGCAAGGCAATGGCGTTGGCGGTTTGTTGCAGATCATCAGGCAAAACCTTCCTGAACATCCCCCTTTCTATCCACAGGATGAGTTGACCGATAAAAACGAACGCTTTTTTGCTTCGGAAATAATTCGGGAAAAAATATTTTTGAATTACGGGCAGGAAATTCCGTACAGCTCGGAGGTAAGCATAGAATCGTTTAAGGACGAAGAAAAAATTATTCGCATCCGGGCGATTATTTATGTCGAGCGGGATTCACAAAAAGGAATCATAATTGGCAAGGGAGGTGCCTCTTTGAAAAAGGTTGGGACTGAAGCGAGGCAAGATTTGGAAGCATTTTTCGATAAAAAGGTTTTTCTGGAGACGCACGTTAAGGTGGCCGACAACTGGCGAAAGCAGAAACAGCGACTAAAACAGTTTGGCTACACCGATTGAGTTATGTCTAATATCGTAGCAATAGTAGGAAGGCCTAACGTAGGCAAGTCAACTTTCTTCAACCGTTTGGTCGAGAAAAGGGAGGCCATCATGGATGATATTCCTGGCGTGACCCGCGATCGCCACTATGGCTACGGTGAGTGGTCAGGAAAATTTTTTACCATCATCGATACGGGCGGTTATGTTACTGGATCAGATGATAAATTTGAATCACAGATCAGAAAACAGGTTGAAGCAGCTATCGAAGACTGTACGGCCATTGTTTTTATGGTCGATGCCCGGGCCGGACTGACGGGTTATGACAAGGAGTTTGCCAACCTGATCCGAAGAAGCAAGCGACCAATTTTTGTTGCCGCCAACAAGGCAGATACGCCCGACAAAGCTACTCTGGCCACTGAATTTTATGAACTCGGCCTTGGGGAGGTGTATCCGATTTCCTCTGAGAACGGAAGCGGAACTGGTGAACTGCTGGACGAGGTCATTAAGACGTTTGAAAGCGAAGGTGTGGAGGATCCGGATCAAGGCATCCCCAAGATCGCTATAGTCGGCAGACCCAATGTCGGTAAATCCTCATTTCTGAATGTGCTTCTTGGTGAAGAAAGGAGCATCGTCACGGACGAAGCCGGTACCACACGCGATGCGGTACACTCCCGGTACAAGATGTACGGAAATGATTTTATTCTGATCGATACGGCCGGAATAAGAAAAAAGAGTAAGGTCAAAGAAGACATTGAATTTTATTCGGTGCTCAGGTCGCTCAAGGCGCTCGAGGAGAGTGATGTCTGTATTGTTCTCATCGATGCAGAACGGGGTTTGGAACATCAGGATATTAACATCATCAGCCTGGCCCAAAAACAGGGGAAGGGGATCGTGATAATGGTCAATAAGTGGGATCTTATAGACAAGGACACCAAGACAGCAGATGCCATCAAAAAATCCATGATGGAAAAACTTGCTCCCGCAACCTATATACCCATTCTATTTGCTTCTGTTTTGACGAAACAGCGAATTTTTCAAGTGATAGAAAAAGCGGTTGAAGCATACCATAACAAAACCAAAAAGATTCCAACTTCAAAACTCAATGACGCGCTGCTCCCTGAAATCGCCCGCTATCCTCCCCCCGCCCTCAAAGGCAAGATGATCCAGATCAAATATATCACCCAGGTGAAAGCTAAAACGCCAACATTTGCATTCTTCTGCAATCTGCCGCAGTACATCCAAACGCCTTATATGCGCTTTCTCGAAAACAAACTCAGGGCGAGTTTTAACTTTGAAGGAACACCAATACGGCTTTTTTTCCGCAAAAAGTGAATTTTTCTTACTTTCTATCCCCCAAAGTTTACTGAGGGTGGTATATTTGCAGCCGAATTTAAACCTGTAAACTATGAAAAAATTGATCGCATTGTTAATGGTGTGCGGTTTCGCTTTAACCTTCGTTGCTTGCGGAGGTGGAAAAACTGAATCAACTGAAGCAGAAAGCACTGAAATGGCTGAGCCAGCAATGGATGAGCCAGTTATGGACAGTGTTGCGACCGACACAACCAGCATGCAGTAATGATTGGTTCAATCTGAAAAGGTTGAGAAAGGCTTTAGCTATGCTAAAGCCTTTATTTTTTTGTATGAGTTATAGCACAGTCTCCGAAATTCTAGCACAGCATATTCCCAAAGCTGCCTACGTCTATTGCCTTCAATTATGGCAACAACACCAGTTCCACTTTTCGTTGAGAAAAAAGAGGATAACCAAGGTGGGCGACTTCACCTGCTACCCCGGTGGTACACCCCGGATTACGATCAATCATGATATTGAGCCTTATCTTTTTTTGATCACTTACGTGCACGAAGTGGCGCACCTTGCCATTCATTGCCAACACGGGAATCGCGTGGAATCCCACGGGAAAGAATGGAAGTTGGCATTTCAACAATTGATGGAGCCCGTGCTCAATGAAGATGTGTTCCCTGGCCGGCTTCTGAGCGGCCTGAAAAAGCATTTAAAAAATCCAAAAGCCTCTACATTTTCCGACAGCCAGTTTACTGCATTGCTTCGCTCATTTGATGAGCGACAGAGGCACACCGTTTTACTCTCTCACCTGCCTGAAGGAAGTGTCTTTGGTTTCCAGGGAAAGTGGTTCAAGAAAGGTAAACTGAGGAGAACCCGCGTTGAGTGCAGGGAATTAAAAACAAGGTTACGCTATCTGGTCCCGGTTGATGTTCCCATAGAAGTCGCACAACTGAGCCTGTTGTAACGTGCGCATTGTCTTACCTCAGTTGAAGAACTAAACATCGTCACGTCCTTTTTCAATTGCCTTGCGAACGCTTCCAAATTTTTTTAGTCGTGCGGAGGCTTCCTTCTCATCGAGGCCAAGCTCATCCATAATCATTTTTGTACCACGGTCAATAAGTTTATTGTTACTCAATTGCATATCGACCATTCTGTTACCCTTAACTCTTCCCAACTGTATCATGGCCGCAGTTGAAATCATATTGAGGACCAGTTTCTGAGCGGTCCCTGCTTTCATCCGCGTGCTACCTGTTACAAATTCAGGTCCAACGATCACCTCAATAGGGTAGTCAACATTGGCCGCCAGTTTACTGTTTGCATTGCAAGTGATGCAGCCGGTGACAACACCATTTTTTCTGGCCTCGATTACGCCCCCAACCACGTAGGGTGTTCTTCCGGAGGCCGCAATACCAATTACCACGTCCATTTTTGAAATCTGATGGGTCTGAAGATCTCTCCACGCCTGCTCCATATTATCCTCTGCATGCTCTACCGATCTGCGAATCGCCTGATCGCCTCCCGCTATCAGTCCGATAACCCTGCCATGCGGCATTCCATAGGTGGGAGGAATTTCCGATGCATCTACGACCCCGAGCCTTCCGCTGGTGCCCGCGCCTATGTAAAATAACCTGCCTCCCTGTTTCATCTTTTCCGTCACCACCGTCACCAACTTTTCGATATCAGGCAACACCTTTTTTACCGACCTGGGCACAGTATGATCTTCCTCGTTTATCTTCGAGAGCAGATCATGAACGCTCATTTTTTCAAGGTCATCGTGATTCGAAGGTGCTTCAGTTGTTGACACTTTACGTTCTATTTTAAGTCCCGCTGATGAAATAATGTGAGTCCCGCTATGGGCGTTTCTGAAATATTCTTTAGTGTAATACCAAGGTCATTGGCTACTTGCCTCAATACATCGCTGAAATAAAAAGCAACGGAACCGGTAAAGTGTACCCTATTCTCTTTGTAACCCTCGTATTGCATTATATTTTTTCTGCAGAACTCCTCAAATCCAGCGTACACCAAATTGTAGCAGTATGGCTCCTTCAAATGTTGAAAAATAAATTTTGAGAATCCGCCCAGAAATGCAGACGCCTTTTCCTGCTGATATATCTTACTCAGTATCTCTTCCCTGTTCAGTGCAAATCTGGCCTTCAACTGATCAGCAAGTTTGGGAGGCATTTCATTGCGAATATAGTTCCTGACGAGGCGCTTACCTATATCAGCCCCTGAACCTTCATCGCCAAGTATCCACCCAAGGCTTGGCACATTCATTTTGATTGCCCGACCATCATAAAAGCATGAATTGGAACCTGTACCCAGTATACACGCGATTCCCGGCTCATGGCCACACAGCGCGCGCGCTGCCCCAAGAAGGTCCTGGCTAATTTCAACGTAAGCATCTCCAAAATATTCCCGTAGAATTCTACGGATTATTTCCTGGTTTTCGGTTGAAGATACTCCAGCTCCGTAAAAAAAGATCTTGGTGACCGGCTCAGAAACTTTCGGAAGCAGATTCTCCACGATAGTTGCTTTCAAATCGGAGGGCGGCTGATAGTATGGATTAAAACCCGGGCCGGTCGCCTGGGCAATGGTGCCGTCTGCCTGTAGTATCCTCCAATCAATTTTTGAACCCCCGCTGTCTGCTATCAATATCATAACTGCTCCAGTTTCCCTATTGCCTCAAATCTACCGAAAACCTCATCGGTGTGGGGAGCATCAACGAGCTCATGCGTTAAATCCTGTCCCGCCCAATGCTCATAGTGTGTTCCCGTCTTCCAAAGACGCGATTTACTCACATCGTATACTATTCCTTTATAGGCAATCCATACCTCTGGTTTGTCTTGCCCATTTCTAAGCGCCAGCTGAGGTCGCGTGATCATTTTCAAAGAGTTACTCACCAGTTGGTGTTGGTTATGAATTTAATAATGGTGATGATCGGCATATATTTTCGTCTCACGTAAAGTTAATTCAATCAATGAAATGGCAGCTTTTCCATGAATATTTGATTAAATGGAGTAGATTCGGCACTCTAAAATCAATCTTTTACCCCAATGAAATTTATTTACCCCTTACTACTCGTTTTCGCTCTTTTAGTGGCCGGATGCGAAAAGAAAAAAACAATTCAGGAAATGAATGACGAAGAACTCAGGGCGTATGCCGATGAACTCGCACACAAGTTCATCATTACCGATGGTCACATAGATGTACCATACCGATTGAAAGAACAAAATATCAATGTCACCGCTGACAATGCGAATCTGTTGGTAAGTACCACCGAGGGAGATTTCGATTTTGAGCGGGCGAAAAAAGGAGGACTTGACGCTCCATTTATGTCGATCTATATTCCCTCCTCCTATCAAAAGCAGGCCGACATGGGCAAAGCACTGGCTGACTCCCTGATCAACAACGTTAAAGCAATTGTTGATCAGTTGCCGGACAAGTTTGCGTTGGCCAACTCTCCCCAGGACGTTGAAGAAAACTTTAAGGCTGGAAAAATTTCGTTGCCGATGGGTATGGAAAACGGAGCGCCATTCGGGAACGACCTCGCCAACATCAAATATTTTTATGACCGGGGGATTCGCTACACCACCCTTACACACGGCAAAGACAATCAAATTTGCGATTCCTCCTATGATACGACCGGCACCTGGGGCGGGCTAAGCGACTATGGCCGTCAGGTGGTTGCAGAAATGAACAAGGTGGGCATCATGGTTGACATCTCCCACGTGGATGACGATACTTTCTACCAGGTGATGGAATTGTCGAAAGCACCATGCATCGCATCACATTCTTCGTGCCGTTTCTACACACCTGGATTTGAAAGGAATATGAATGATGACATGATCAGGGCCTTGGGCGCCAAAGGTGGCGTAATTCAAATCAACTATGGATCGTCTTTCCTTGATTCGGCAGTGGTAAAGGCAAACAAAGCAAACGAGGAAAAATTAAAAGCGCAATTGGCAGCGGCCGGATTGAAGGAAGGCGATGCAGCTGCAAAACCCCTTATCGAACAGTTTAATAAAGATAATCCAAAACAATACGCGACACTGGAACGGGTAGCCGATCATATTGATCATGTGGTGGCGCTTGCTGGCATTGATCATGTAGGGATTGGAACCGACTATGACGGGGTAGGCGATAGTTTACCCACAGGCCTGAAAGATGTAGCAAGTTATCCCAACCTCATTTTTGAATTATTGAAAAGAGGATATACCGAAGAAGACATTGAGAAAATCTGTTCAAAAAACGTATTTCGCGTTTGGAACAAAGTCGCAGAAGTAGCGAAACAACTTCAATCCAACGGGTAATTGTTGAAAGAAAAAATCAGGGCTGGTGCGAGGGTAGGCATTCTCTCACCAGCCCTGATTTTTTTTTTCACTTTTCGCAAAGAACCACACGTCTTATAATATTTGATTTATACCACGGTTGGCGGTCAGCGCAAAAAATTCTTGCTTCATATTTTTTTGTGCCTTTCCCGTGGAATTAATGCCGATTCAATGGTTTTAAATATTTAAGGATATTTATCTTGATTTGAGGGTCAATTCCTGCAAATCATCATTATTTTTGCACCCGATTTTACCTAACAGTCCCTCAATGCCAAGAGATAGAAGTATTCGTTCCGTTCTCATCATAGGGAGCGGGCCCATTATCATCGGTCAAGCATGTGAATTTGATTATGCCGGGTCGCAGGCATCGAGATCACTGAGGGAAGAGGGAATCGAAGTCATTCTTATTAACTCCAATCCGGCCACCATCATGACGGATAAGGTGACAGCTGATCACGTCTACCTGAAGCCTTTGGAGAAAAAATACATCCGGGAAATCCTTGAAAAACACCATATCGATGCGGTATTGCCCACCATGGGAGGTCAAACTGCCCTCAACCTTTGCATCGACTGCGAAAATGCGGGCATTTGGGACCACTATGGCGTGAAGATTATTGGTGTGGATATCAACGCCATCGAAACCACCGAGGACAGGGAGAAATTCAGGCTTAAGATGAAAGAACTGGGCGTTGGTGTGTGCGAAGGAGCCACTGCAACGTCATTTTTGGAAGGAAAAGAAATTGCCCAGGAAATCGGATTCCCGCTTGTGATACGCCCATCATTTACGTTGGGAGGCACAGGAGGTGGCTTTGTCAAGAGACCGGAGGATTTTGATGTTGCGCTTAACCGAGGACTTCATGCCTCACCCATTCACGAGGTATTGGTGGAGCAAAGTATCCTCGGCTGGAAAGAATACGAGTTGGAGTTGTTACGGGATGGCGCTGGCAACATTATTATTATTTGCTCCATCGAGAATTTTGACCCGATGGGCGTTCACACCGGTGACAGCATTACAGTGGCGCCAGCCATGACTCTGCCGGATACGGTATACCAACATATGCGCGACCTCGCCATCCGGATGATGAATGGCATTGGCATGTTTGCAGGAGGCTGCAACGTTCAATTCGCGGTTAATCCTGACAATGACGAAATCATCGGCATCGAAATAAATCCGCGCGTGTCGCGTTCATCTGCACTGGCCTCAAAGGCCACGGGCTACCCGATCGCGAAGATCGCTGCCAAGCTGGCCATTGGCTATAACCTGGATGAATTAGGCAACGCCATTACCGGAAGCACCACCGCCTACTTTGAACCCACGCTGGATTATGTAATCGTAAAAATACCTCGCTGGAATTTCGACAAGTTTGTTGGAGCCGACCGGAAGCTTGGACTTCAAATGAAATCCGTTGGAGAAGTAATGGGCATTGGCAGAAACTTTCAGGAAGCATTGCAGAAAGCCTGCCAGTCGCTGGAGATAAGGCGAAATGGGCTTGGTGCAGACGGCAAAGAACTAAAAAAGCAGGAAGAGTTGCTTCACAGTTTGGAGAATCCAAGTTGGAACCGCCTCTTCCACATCTACGATGCCATGAAACTCGGCATCTCCATGAAAACTATTCTGTCGCTCACAAAAATTGATAAGTGGTTTCTTCAGCAAATCGAGGAGTTGATAGAACTGGAGAAAGAGATAGAACAATTTGACATCGACACCATTCCATCTTCCCTGATGCGCACCGCCAAGGAAAAGGGTTATGCCGATCGCCAAATTGCCCACCTTCTGCAATGCCTCGAAAGCGAGGTGCACAAGAAACGAAAGGAAATGAAAATCAACCGGGTGTACAAACTGGTTGACACCTGTGCAGCAGAGTTTCAGGCAAAGACACCTTATTACTATTCGTCCTTTGATGCTGAAAACGAATCGGTTTCTTCCAACAGGAAAAAAGTCATTGTGTTGGGGTCGGGACCCAATCGAATTGGGCAGGGTATCGAATTCGATTATTCATGTGTCCATGGCGTGCTGGCAGCGAAGGAAAGCGGTTACGAAACCATCATGATTAACTGCAATCCTGAAACGGTTTCAACCGATTTTGATATTGCGGACAAGCTCTATTTCGAACCTGTTTTTTGGGAACATATTTACGACATCATTCAGCATGAAAAACCGGAGGGAGTCATCGTACAGCTTGGTGGGCAGACAGCTCTAAAGCTTGCAGAGAAACTCAGTAAATATGGTATCAAAATCATGGGCACCTCATTTGAGGCCCTTGATCTGGCTGAGGATCGCGGAAGTTTCTCCACATTACTGAAGGATTTGAATATTCCCTATCCGCCATTCGGTGTGGCGAGAGATGCGGATGAAGCGCTTGAAGTTTCCAAAGGAATCGGATTCCCCTTGCTGGTCAGGCCATCTTATGTTTTGGGAGGCCAAAGCATGAAGATTGTGATCAACGAAAAAGAACTCGAGTCACATATCCTCGATATCTGGAAACACCTTCCCGAAAACAAAGTGCTGCTGGATCATTTTCTAGACGGAGCCATTGAAGCTGAAGCCGATGCCCTTTGCGATGGAGAAAATGTCTATATCATCGGGATCATGCAACATATAGAGCCTGCAGGCATTCACTCGGGAGACTCTTATGCTGTACTACCTCCATACAATCTTGGCGATTTCGTCATCAAACAAATTGAAAATTACACCAACAAAATTGCTATCGCACTTAAAACTGTGGGGTTGATCAATATTCAGTATGCCATCAAAGACGATAAGGTGTACGTGATTGAGGCCAACCCGCGTGCTTCGCGCACCGTGCCCTTCATCTGCAAGGCGTACGATGAACCGTATGTCAACTATGCTACCAAGATCATGCTGGGAGAAAAGAAGGTAACGGACTTTCAGTTTAACCCCACGAAAAAGGGTTATGCCATTAAGGTTCCCGTTTTTTCCTTTAATAAGTTCCCGGATGTCAACAAGGAGCTTGGACCCGAGATGAAGTCAACAGGTGAGGCCATCTATTTTATTGATGACTTGATGGACGACTACTTCCTCAACATCTATTCAGAACGCAACCTGTACCTGAGTCGCTGATGGAATCGAAATGGTAAACACGGAGCCTTTACCCAGTTCCGAGCTCATTTCAATGTTTCCGTCTAGTTTTTCTACGGCTTCTTTCAGGATATATAACCCGAGTCCTGATCCCGTTGACGAGTTGGAGCCCCGGTAGAACATTTCAAATATTTTGTCCTTGGACTGAGGAGCAATGCCTTCTCCATTGTCTTCAATTTGAATTTTGGTAAAGGAGTCCATAGTCCTGGCGTTGATTTTAACAAAAGGTTTGTGTCCGGGTGCCTTCTTTTGATACTTAATCGCGTTGGAAATCAAATTCCCCAAAATTACCTTCAATAAAAAACGGTCCGACACCAACTCACTTGCACCCAGATTCAACTCAAATTGGATCGGGTCAAAGTTTTCCATGTACCTGAAGTCGTCAATGATTTCCTTTACAAAATTTTCAAGGTGAATTTTTTCGCTGCTTAATTCCTTTCTGTTTGTTCGGGAGTAATCGAGTACCTCCGCTATAAAAACCTCGAGCCTTTTGATACTGGTGTCGATCTTGCTCAGGTACAACTCGCTCTGCTCTGGCGAGTTCTCTATCCTATTGAGATTAACAAGCCCTTTGATCGATTTTAAGGGCGCGCTAATGTCATGTGAAAGGCTGTAAACGAACCGGTCCAATTCAGCGTTGGTCTTGACCAATTGACTGTTTGCTTTTTCGAGCGCTTGTTTTTGTTCCGTTAACTTAAATTCGGTCCGCCAAAGATCGGAGATCGCCCTTCCTATCATGGAAGACGAGATAATCATGGTGAGCATCCCCAGGTGAACATTGATGAATTTAGTCGAACCTTTGGACGCCAGAAAGATATCGGCAAAGTCGAGCAGGGGAAGTATATAATTAAGAATGAAAATGAGGCAATTGATAAGTATTACCGTGGCAAACCCCTGCTGAATACCAACGATAATTGAAATCACACCATAGACGTACCAGTAATTATCAAAATCGACAAAAAAAATCATGGCAATGAATCCAACCACAAGAATCCAAAATTGGATCGCACGGGGATTTCTTTTCTCCAACGCGAGTGAGGCAAATGGTTTTGATACCTTGAATTTAAAACTATCCTCCCCGGGAGCGAGAAAATAAAGGATGGGTGTTGCAATGGTGATGATCGTAAGGAAATCGGCTAACAAGATCAAGCCGACAATCTTCAGGTCATGATTGACGAACGTGTAGTTGTAGGTGTACAGCGAGTTGATCAGCACAGGCACAAAAACTCCCAGCAGCGTAAACCGTATGAATGAATTGGTAGTGCTGAGCATGTCAGTCAAGGATTCCTTATTGACCCTCTTGTAGAAAAACCACGAAGCGAAGGTCATGAGGGGAGCATGCGTGGCAAGCAGCAGGATTCTTTGCATCCCGCCTGGCGCGCCCCACAGGATTAAAGTAACGACCTCGTTGATGTAGATGATCGGCAACATCCTTGGCCCATACCAGTAGAGCAATACGATGGCGAACGGTGTGGGGAGGTAAAGGAGAACGGAGTCTGTAAAATTTCTGAGGAAGTAAGACCCATAAGATATCGACACAAGGAACGCCAAAAGCAATGGCCACGCCCACCATACCCACTTGGCGGGACTCATAGGAACAGACTCTCCAGCACGCCCATCAGTCATTTTCGCAATGTCTAAAACTTTGCCAAATTAGAAGGGTTTTATCAAAAAAACATTTTTTCAGCCGAAACCATTACCTTTGAAACTCAGTTTTAGACTAACATACCGGTTATCGCAATGCTCAAATTTTTATTGATTATAGCCATTAGCATATATGTTCTTTCTAAGATCGGAAGGTTCTTTTTTGGCCTGGGCATGTCGCAAAATCGATCTTACCAACGACCTGCCGATGGAAATGTAAATGTGAATAGTACAGCCTCAAAGAACAAAGGTAAATCCACTGTAAAAGGCGGTGAATACATCGACTACGAGGAAATTAAGTAGTCTTAACCCATGTCAATTCAATTTCATAAATACCAGGCCACCGGCAATGATTTTGTCCTGATTGACAATAGAAAATCCAAGAGATCATACTCTGCGGAATCGGTCAAAAAAATTTGTGACCGCAGGTTTGGTGTTGGCGCTGACGGACTGATCCTCATCGAAGAAACTGAAGGCGCAGATTTCAACATGATTTATTTCAATAGCGATGGGTCGCAAAGCCTATGCGGCAATGGTTGTCGGTCTGCTGTAGATTTTGCTTCGAGACTTAATATTGTCAAAGACAAAACTTCATTTCGCGCTTTTGACGGGCTGCACCAGGCTACCATGCTGGCGAACAAAAACATCAAACTGAAGATGGCCAACGTCAGCGGGATCAGGAAAATGAATAAAGATTTTTTCATTGATACCGGCTCTCCTCATTTTATAAGATTTGTTACCAACCTCTCTGAAATCAACGTGGTTGAGGACGGACGAAAAATAAGGTACAGCGATATTTTCATGCCAGCAGGGACGAATGCCAATTTCGTTGAACTGCTTCCTAACAACACCATCGCGGTGCGAACGTATGAACGAGGTGTTGAGGATGAGACCTTGTCGTGCGGCACGGGTGTCACTGCTGCGGCAATTGCGGCTTCGTTCAGGGGTTATTTTTCTCCCGTGAACATAAAAGTGCAGGGAGGGAGCCTTACAGTGGAATTTAAACCAGGCGACCTGATCGCCAGCCTGACATCAGAGGGGAATGTCTCCGACACATTTGTCGATGTTTTCCTTATTGGGCCTGCCAAAATGGTATACGAAGGCGTTTTGGAGCTATAATTGCACCCTCGAAATCCTTAACTTTGCCCTCCTTTTGATGATTGGGTCAAACATCCATGATATTCAGAGGATATTTACTTATTACTTGCCTTTATGCTAAAATTCCTTGCCAAAATTCTGGGTTCTAAATCTCAAAAGGACATCAAAAGCACCATGCCGCTGGTTGAACAAACCAAAGCAGAGGGTGAAAAACTTTTATCCATTTCTAATGACGAACTCAGGGCCAAAACTTCAGAAATAAAGGACTTCATTGACAGCAAGCTAAAGCACATCGATGATCAACTGGCTGAACTTCATGCACGCATTGCCGATCATCCCGAGCTTGATCTCAACGAGAAGGAGTCCATTTTCTCAGAAATCGACAAGATTGAAAAAGACAGAAATGGTGAACTCGAAAAAGTGTTGATGGACGTGCTGCCGCAGGCTTTTGCCATTGTGCGGGAAACTGCCAGACGCTTCAAAGAAAATGAAACGCTGGAAGTCACTGCCCAGGACTACGATCGCGTAATGGCTGCAACCCATCAAAACGTAAAACTTGAAGGCGACAAGGCCATTTGGAAGAACGAGTGGATAGCTGCTGGTAATGTCATCAAGTGGGATATGGTGCACTACGATGTGCAAATCATCGGAGGGATTGTGTTGCACCAGGGAAAAATTGCCGAGATGGCAACAGGTGAAGGGAAAACCCTTGTCGCTACCTTTCCTTCATTTCTCAATGCACTGGCCAAAAGGGGCGTACACATTGTCACGGTCAACAATTACCTGGCTCAACGCGATAGCGAATGGATGGCGCCTTTGTTTCAATTCCACGGACTCACCGTTGACTGTATCGACAAGCATGAGCCGAACTCTCCGGCAAGAAGAAAAGCCTATGAGGCGGATATTACCTACGGCACTAACAATGAGTTTGGGTTTGATTACCTGCGCGACAATATGGCTCGTGACCCCGAAGAGCTGGTTCAGCGAAGAGGCCATCATTATGCCATGGTGGACGAGGTCGATAGTGTGCTCGTAGACGAGGCACGCACGCCACTCATTATTTCAGGGCCGGTACCTAAAGGCGATGAGCATGAGTTTTACGATCTCAAGCCGCGGGTACACAAAATCGTTGAGGCCCAGAAAAAACTGGTGACCCAGTTCTTAAACGATGCCAAAAAACTAATCGCAGAAGGCAATGAAAAAGATGGCGGTTTGGCCTTGTTCAGGGCTCATCGCGGCATGCCAAAACATAAGCCCGTCATCAAGTTCCTCAGTGAAACGGGCATGAAAAATATTCTTCAAAAAACGGAGAATTTCTATTTGCAGGACAATAAAAAAATGATGCCTGAAGCCGACAAGGCGCTTTATTTTACCATTGACGAAAAGGACAACACCATCGACCTGACTGACATGGGTATTGACCTGATCACGGGCGAGGGCGAGGATCCTAAATTTTTTATCCTTCCCGAGATTGGCATAGAACTGAACAAAATTGAAACCAACAACACCATTTCTGCCGAGGATCGGTTCCACAAAAAGGAAGAGTTAATCCGCGATTATACCACCAAGGCCCAGCGTATACACAGTGTGAATCAGCTCTTAAAGGCCTACACGCTTTTTGAGCGCGATACCGAATACATCATCGTGGACGGTAAAGTGAAGATTGTAGATGAGCAGACAGGTCGTGTACTGGACGGAAGGAGATATTCTGATGGTCTGCACCAGGCCATTGAAGCAAAGGAGAACGTAAAAGTGGAAGATGCGACCCAGACCTATGCCACCATTACGCTTCAAAATTATTTCAGAATGTATCACAAACTGGCTGGCATGACCGGTACGGCAGAAACAGAAGCCGGAGAGCTTTGGGACATCTATAAACTGGATGTGGTGGTCATTCCAACCAACAAGCCAATCGTAAGAAAAGATGAGGATGATTTGGTTTTCAAAACCGTTCGTGAAAAATTTAATGCGGTAGTAGATCAAATCGTAAAGCTCACCCAAGAGGGAAGACCTGTGCTGGTGGGAACAACATCGGTGGAAATTTCAGAGTTGCTTAGCCGAATGTTGCAATTGAAAAAAATCAAACACCAGGTGCTCAATGCGAAACAGCATCAGCGCGAAGCCGAAGTGGTAGCCGAGGCTGGTAAACCGGGCAGCGTCACAATTGCAACCAATATGGCAGGGCGTGGAACCGATATTAAGCTGGCCCCAGAATCGAAAGCCGCAGGCGGGTTGGCGATTTTGGGCACAGAGCGCCACGAATCAAGGCGTGTTGACCGGCAGTTGAGAGGTAGGTCTGGCAGGCAAGGGGACCCGGGCTCTTCCCAGTTTTACGTATCGCTTGAAGACAACCTGATGCGGTTATTTATGCCTGAGCGAATCGCCCGAATCATGGACAGGCTTGGACTGAAGGAAGGCGAGGTAATTTCTCATTCTATGGTCACCAACTCAATTGAGCGAGCGCAGAAAAAAGTGGAAGAAAACAATTTTGGCATCAGAAAACGGTTGCTGGAATATGACAACGTGATGAATTCGCAGCGAGAGGTAATTTACAAAAGAAGGAAAAATGCGTTGTTTGGTGAACGGCTTCAACTGGACATCCTGACCATGTTATATGATACCTGCGAGGACATCGTGGCCAACACAGGAGAAAGTGTCGAAGACTTTAAGCTCAGTGTAGTCGGCTTATTGGGCTTTGACTTTACCATTAACGAAGAGGAATTCAAAAAAATTGACAGCAACCAATTGTCAGAAAAGTTGTATGACGAGGCGCTTAGGCACTACGAACAAAAAAATAAAAATGTTGCCGAAAAGGCCATGCCCGTAATTTCAGAAATACATAAGACCAGAGGCGCTACGGTGGAGAATATCCTTGTCCCGTTTACAGATGGCTCGAAGCAGATTGGTGTAGCAGCCGATCTCAAAAAGTGCGTCCAGAGTAAAAATGCCGAACTGATAAAGGCGATGGAGAAAATGATCACGCTGGCAATTATCGATCAGCAGTGGAAAGAACACCTCCGGGATATGGATGACTTGAAGCAATCGGTTCAGAATGCGGTATACGAACAAAAGGATCCTCTCCTGATCTATAAATTTGAAGGATTCGAAGCCTTTAAGCGCTTTATCGCCAAGGTAAACGAGGAAACGGTGTCGTTTTTGATGAAGTCAGACATACCCGTGCGCGAGCCTGAGCAGGTGCAAGAGGCGCGATCACAGCGAAGGGAGAGATTAAGGGAACAGAAAGATGAATCCCGGTCTTTGCTACAGGGAGGGCAACAACCGCAGGGACCACAAAGAGCGGTAGAGGAAAAAATCAACCCGGTGAAGTCAGAAAAGATTGCAGGACGCAATGACAAGGTAAGTGTTCAGTACACAGACGGAAGGGTTTTAAAAGACGTTAAGTTCAAGAAGGTAGAAGATGATGTGAAAAACGGGAAATGCATAGTTATTGAACAATAAGCGATGAACTTCCAACAATTAAAACATGTCTTGAGAAAATTGGCTTTACAATTCAGTTTGGTACTTCTTATTTTGCAATTTTCATGCGTTGCCCAGCAGTCAGGCGTAAGTAATTCGGACGATGGCTACTCAGAAGACCTGACCATTCTCCGCCCGAAATTTGAAAAAGACGAGGAAGACCCAACCGAAACATCCACTCAGGTTCAGGAAACAGTTAAACAAACCACCGGTACTCAGACTGTAAATACCAAAGTGGACGCGGTACTGGACAGCCTGGACAGGCTCAACCAATTAAGAAAGTTTGTTGATGGTTTTACAATACAAATTTATTCCGGGCAAAACCGGGAAGAGGCCATTGCCGCTAAATCGAAAATGGTAACGGAAGCCAACGACCTGGAGGCAAGCCTTCAGTACATGCAGCCCAAATTTCAGGTGACGGTGGGGCGGTATTATTCCAAGTTAGAGGCCCAGAAAGACCTTATGCGTTTGAGGCGGTATTTTGCCAATGCGATACTTATTCCAGAAAAAATTCTGATTAAGTAACAAACTTCCTTCCTTTTCTGAATATATAATTAAATGTACCTTGGATTATGTCCCTGGTTGATTCCGTCAAGAAATTATCTGAGACTTATTTCACTGAAACATGTGAAGCGCGCAGGTATTTGCATTCAAATCCTGAATTGTCCTATCAGGAAACCAATACAGCCAGGTATGTAGCTGAAAGATTAAAGAGCTATGGGTTGAACCCCACGGAAGGCGTTGCCGGTACAGGCGTTATCGCTATGGTAAGCGGAAACGATCCTGAAAAAAAAACAATCGCTCTGCGTGCCGACATGGATGCCCTTCCAATACAAGAGGCCAATGATGTTGACTATCGGTCCAAGGTCAGCGGGGTAATGCATGCTTGCGGTCATGACGCACACACCGCATCATTGCTAACTACATCGAGAATATTGCACAAGCTCAAAGATCAATTCGAAGGCACTATCAAACTAATTTTTCAACCGGGCGAGGAGAAAAACCCTGGTGGCGCTTCTCTCATGATTAAAGATGGCGTGCTGGAAAATCCCAAACCTTCATCGATCATCGGACAACATGTGATGCCGCTGATACCAATTGGCAAAATTGGATTCCGGGAAGGTATGTACATGGCCAGTTGTGATGAAATTTATCTGACTGTCGTAGGAAAAGGTGGGCACGGTGCCGCCCCGGATCTGGCTGTAGACCCGATCGTAATCGCCTCTCATATTATCATTGCACTGCAACAAATCATCAGCCGAAGTGCCAGCCCAAAACAGCCGACTGTACTTACATTTGGAAAAATAATTGGAGATGGGGCTACCAACATCATTCCGAATGAGGTTAGGATTGCCGGTACGTTCAGGGCCATGGATGAAGAATGGCGTGCCACCGCATTGAAAAAAATAAAAAAGATGGCAGAGGGTATTGCAGAGGGAATGGGTGGGAAATGTTTGGTGGACATTTCTCATGGCTATCCGTTCTTGCAAAACGACCCGGCACTTACCAAACGAATAAGGCGTGCAGCAGAGGAATACGTAGGCCCTGAAAATATAGTTGACCTGGACATTACACTGGGAGCGGAAGATTTTTCATATTACAGCCAAATCGTACCGGCCTCATTCTATCGCCTCGGCACAAGAAACGAGGCAAAGGGAATAACTTCCTACGTCCACACGCCCACATTCAATATTGATGAAGACTCATTAAGAATCGCACCGGGACTCATGGCCTGGATGGCGATCAGGGAATTGGGCCTTCAGGAATAATGGCTCCGCATTACCTTGGTACCTTCGCCAAGTATATAATCCCGCCAAATTCAGATTGAAATAAAATGAGAGCGGCTCATAACTGATAATATAAAGTCTCTAAATTGCTATATTGCCAAATTGCACTTATGGAAGGAATTAAGGATACAATATTCAAATTTTTGAGGTTAGACGGGCTGGTGGAGAACCTCAGCGGCTATGTAGAAACCCGTGTAAAACTGCTTAAAATTGAAATCCGCGAAGACCTGGCCAAAGTCCTGTCAAAGGGATTGGTTCACATTACAATCATCCTTTTCGCGTTTCTGTTTCTCATTTTTTTCAGCATTGGGATGGCCGAATACATCAATACCCTTTTCACTCATTCTTTTGAAGGTTACTGGATTGTGGCAGGCGTTTACCTGGTGTTTTTTCTGCTTTTTATCGCCTTTAGAAAAAGTGTGGATAAAAAATTTGAACAATATTTTTCGCAGTTAATCAAGCATAAAGAGGACTAAGCATGGAACTGCTCGAATCCAACCCGGAGAAGAGGCGGCTGATGGAGGCGTCTTCGCGCCACAAACGCGAACTGGAGAACAAAGTGAATTCGCTCACGCAGAATACTGAACGTATAGTAACCAACGCACTGCTAATCGGAGGAGCGCTGGCGCTAACCTATTTTGTGGTCTCCCAGCTCACCCATTCAAAATCGAAAAAGAAAAAGGCCAGGAGAAGGGAAGCCAGCGAGGAGGGCCAAACGGACATCCAGGAATCTTCTGCGCCTACTATCATGTCGCAAATCGGTGATGTCGTTGTTTCCCAGGCGTCCATCGCGTTGCTGGAGTTTGCCAAGGAAAAATTGTCTTCTTACTTGCAAAGCAGAAAGTCATCGGATGAAAATTCTTAGCTCTCTCACAGAAAAAAGCAGGCAAGGGAAAAAGTCAATATCTGTGTTGGTTGATCCTGATAAAGTTGAAGATATCGGCCGGCTTACCCATTTGATCAACCTCGCCAACGAAAACTGCGTTGATTATTTCTTTGTTGGTGGCAGCCTGGTAACTACCACAAACCTGTCGGAGGTAGTTGCCCATATTAAGGAGGCGGTCACGATTCCAGTATTGATTTTCCCCGGAAGCTCAATTCAGATTGATCCCGGAGCCGATGCCATATTATTTTTGTCTTTAATCTCCGGGCGCAATCCTGATTTGCTCATCGGCCAGCATGTGGTGGCAGCGCCCATTCTGAAGAATACCAATCTTGAAATAATTCCAACCGGGTACATGCTGATCAATTCCGGTAAGACCACGTCCGTAGCCTACATTAGCAACACAACCCCCATTCCTGATGACAAGTATTCTCTGGCCGCGTGTACCGCGTTGGCAGGAGAAATGCTGGGGTTGAAGTTGATGTACCTTGATGCTGGCAGCGGGGCAGAAAAAGAAATCAATGCCAGGATGATTTCAGCCGTACGTAAATCGGTAAAGACTCCCCTGATCGTAGGTGGAGGCATCGATTCCTCAAGAAAGGCGCTGACTGCTTTAGAGGCAGGAGCCGATATGATCGTCATTGGCAATGCGCTTGAAAAAGATCCCAACCTGCTGATTGAAATTTCCGACAGGGTGTACGACTGGAATCAAGCCATTGAAACAAATCAATAATTACCTGAGAAGTTCTCTGGAAATAACCATGCGTTGTATCTCGGATGTACCCTCGTAAATCTGAGTAATCTTTGCATCCCTCATCAGTCGCTCCACGTGATATTCTTTTACATAACCATAGCCGCCATGTATTTGCACTGCCTCGGTAGTTACCTCCTGTGCCATTGAGGAAGCAAATAACTTTGCCATGGCTGCTGCCTTTACAAAGTTTGCCTTCTTGTCCTTCAGGAAAGCCGCCTTCCATATCAAAAGTCGGGCTGCATCAATCTTTGTGGCCATGTCGGCCAGTTTAAACTGAATCGCCTGATGCTCTGAAAGGTGCTTGTTAAATGCCTTTCTTTCTTTGGAATATTTTAGCGCAAGCTCGTAAGCCCCCGATGCAATTCCCAGTGCCTGCGAGGCAATCCCAATCCTTCCTCCATTCAGGGTGGTCATGGCGAAGGTAAATCCAAATCCATCCTCTCCGATTCGATTGGCCTTAGGGACTTTGACGTCTGTGAACATAAGAGAATGGGTGTCAGAGCCGCGTATACCCATTTTGTCTTCTTTTTTTCCAACGACAAACCCTTCCATGCCCCGCTCAACGATCAAGGCGTTGATGCCTTTGTGTTTCTTCGATGCATCGGTTTGTGCGATAACAATGTAAATGCCGGCACTGCTTCCATTTGTGATCCAGTTTTTTGTGCCGTTCAGCAAATAGTAGTCACCTTTATCTTCGGCTGTGGTTCTTTGGCTGGTAGCGTCCGATCCAGCTTCAGGTTCTGACAAACAAAATGCACCAATCTTTTCGCCAGTAGCCAATTTTTTTAAATACTTCTCCTTTTGCTCCTCCGTACCAAATTGTTCAAGGCCCCAGCACACCAGGGAATTATTTACAGACATACAAACTGAGACCGAAGCATCTATCTTTGAAATTTCCTCCATGGCAAGCACGTAGGAGATACTGTCCATCCCGCCCCCATTGTATTTTGGATTAACCATCATTCCCATAAAGCCCAACTCTCCCATTTTTTTTATTTGAGCTGAAGGGAATTTTGCCTCGGTGTCGCGCTCAATAACGCCCGGTAATAATTCGGCTCTCGCGAATTCACGAGCCGCTTCTCGCACGGCAATTTGTTCTTCTGTTAATTCAAAATTCATGGATTCAGGTTTAAGCCTAAAAAAAACAGGCCTGGAAGTTTACCCAGGCCTGCAATTTAAAACTTCTTTATATCTATTCTAATCCCTTCTTCCCATGAAAATCATCACATAATACAAAAGCATAGTAATGGCACCTATGGCTGCCACCACATAGGTCATCGCTGCGGCATTCAACGCATCCTTTGCCATGTCGTGTTCTCTGCTGGTAACAATGCCCCTCGCCTCAATCCAGGCCAACGCACGCTTGCTGGCGTCAAACTCTACCGGCAGGGTTACCAATGCAAATAGTGCAAAGACACCATAACATGCTATAATCACAAGCAGTGCGGTGTCAAAGGAGAAAAGTCCTTTTATGGCGAACGCTCCAAACATCATGGCGATAAAAATGAAATTGATCACCTTGGCACTGATATTTTGGATGGGTACCATGGCTGAGCGAAACTCAAGCATGCTGTACGCCTTTGCATGCTGAACTGCGTGACCGCACTCATGTGCGGCCACGGCCGTAGCGGCTGCGTTGCGGCCGTTATACACATCATGGCTTAGGTTCACCGTTTTGTTGGCAGGGTTGTAGTGATCAGTTAACTGACCTTCGACAGAAATAACTTTTACATCGTGAATTCCACTATCGGCCAGCATAAGTCTGGCAATTTCACCCCCAGTCAGATCGCGGGTAAGTTGGATCTCCGAATATTTTTTGAATTTATTCTTTAGCCGGGAGCTTACAACCCATCCCACCAGCATGAAGAATCCTGTAATGACCAATGCACCTAATCCCATAAGCTTATCAATTATTTTTTTTAATCTTCTCTATTATACGTGAAGTGGAATAACCAGGTACAAATTCAATGGTTTTTACTTCACCACCATTCTTTTTCACAACTTCCGCGCCAACGATATTTTCTGCCAAATAGTCACTTCCCTTAACCAGCACATCCGGTTTCAATTCAGAGATCAAATTTAGCGGTGTGTCCTCATCAAAAAAAACCACCAAATCAACAAACTGAAGTGATGCAAGGACCAGAGCCCTCGAATTCTCGTCCTGGATGGGCCTGTTTTCCCCCTTAAACCGGCTGACCGAGGCATCCGTATTGAGTCCAACAACCAGGCAATCGCCCAGGTTTCGCGCTTTTTGGAGATAATCTACATGCCCTAAATGCAGCAAATCGAAACAGCCATTGGTGAAGACCACCCTCCGCCCGGCTTTTCGCCACACGCTCACCAGCGACCTGGACTCGTCCAAATTCTTAATCTTGTTTCTTACCTCTTCCATCTGATGATCCAATAACTGATCAGCAAAGATACTACCCCGCCTACAACCAAAATAAATGTTTGCCAGGCATGAAAGATAAACACAAATGCGACAGCTTCGCCTGCCGGCAGGTTGTACAGCATGACCAATCCGAGCGGCACAATGGTATGATAGGAGCCAGCGCCCCCGGGCAATGGCGCTGCCATCGCAATGGCACCGAGGGCAAATAAGGTAAGAACCGCACCCAATTCAAGTGTCTCCGTTTCCGGAAATGCAACAATCACAAAATAGCTTGTTATGAAATACAGGAGCCAGATCAGTATAGAAATGAAAATAAATAAAAATGATTGCCTGATTTTAAAAACCGCCAGCAAGCCATCCTTAAATCCGCTCAGTATCTTCTTAAGTTTTTCATTTCTTCTAAAAAAGTAGATCAACGCGCCCAATATGATTAGGCCAATCACGCCTACTGCGATCAGCCCGATCGGGCCGTTACCCGATGTTGACAGCGGTAGTGAATTCAGGAAGATCATTAACTTATCCCACTCGACAAAAAATGATATCCCAATGAGCAGGACAAGGCATATCAAGTCTACGATTCTTTCGGCAACCACAGTCCCAAAAGAAACCTCGACCGGTGTTTTTTCGAGCTTCAAAAGGTTATAACACCTGGAAATTTCTCCTCCTCTGGGGATTGCCAGATTTACAAGGTACCCGATCATAACCGACAGAAAACTGGACCCCAATCCTATATTGTTCCCTGTAGGTACAAGCAACATTTTCCATCGATAAGCACGCAGTACATGGCTTATCAAGGCCACAATAGCCATAACGAAAAGGTAGAATTTATCTGATCGGAGCCAAGTCTTCCAGATAAACTCTGTTTTGCTTTCTCCCTCTACATCAGGAATGGTACGCAGTGACAGCCAAAGTAATGCCACGGCAAGCGCGGACATTGCTAAATATTGAAGGATAGATCTTAGCCTGGCGTTCAATGCAAATTGAGGTTAGTTCAGCCGGTTATCAAGGTTGGGGAAAATAATTGATGGCTTAAACGATTTGGCTTCCTCAAACTCCATTGAAGCATATGAAATAATTACCAGCAAGTCGCCAACCATTCCTTTTCGTGCGGCAGGTCCGTTGAGACAAATGATTCCGCTATTTCTTTCACCCTTGATTACATAGGTCTCCAGTCGCTCTCCGTTATTTACGTTGACAACCTGTACTTTTTCGCCCTCGATCAGGTTGGCTTTTTCCATAAGCAACTCATCAATTGTAATGCTTCCCACATAGTGGAGCTCTGCCTGAGTGATTTTTGCCCTGTGAATTTTTGATTTCAGTACTTCGATTCTCATAACTAATCTTCTACCATCATATTGTCAATCAGCCTTACTTCATTAACAAAGGCGGCAATGAGTAAAATCGCATTGTGCCGATCTTGATAATCAATGGGCAACAATGTTTCCTTATGCGCCAGTTCGAAATACTCCAACTTTAATTGCTTTTTCTTTTTGAACCTGCCTTCAATCTCGCCAGCGATCTCACTAAATGGCAAACCCCGCTGCAACCCTTGCTTGGCAAACACCAAACACTCATACAGCAATGCTGCCTCCTTTTTGTCTTCCGGGCTTAGGCGCTGGTTTCTTGACGATAGGGCCAGGCCGGATGGCTCCCTGACAATAGGAACCGTCCTTAGCTGCGTATTGAATTTCAGCTCCCTGGTGAGACGGCTTATGATTTGCAATTGCTGATAGTCCTTTTGGCCAAAATAAGCCCGATCGGCCTGAACGATATTAAACAATTTGGAGACCACAAGGGCAACTCCGCTGAAGTGACCTGGCCTGAATTTTCCCTCCATGACCTTATCCAAGCCCCCAAAATCGAATTTTATCACCTGCTGGTCCGAATACATTTCCGAGTTAGCCGGCATAAATAAGGCATCACAGCGCTCTTTTTCCAGCAGTTCGATATCCTGGGATTGCGTTCTGGGATATTTATCAAGGTCGATGGGATTATTAAACTGGGTTGGGTTGACGTAGATAGAGGCAATGGTGAGGTTATTTTCCTGCCTGGAGGCCTGAATTAAGGACAAATGACCTTTATGAAGAGCCCCCATGGTGGGTACCAGCCCGATGGAAATAGCCGATTGCCGTTTTTGCCGTAAAAAGGCCCTTAAAGGGGCAATTTCTTTAAAAATCTCCATTTAAGGCCGTTTTAAAGGGTCGCAAAGGTAGCCCTTTTGATTTTACACAAGTTGAATAAGGGCCAATTTTTGCGTATTTTTGTGGCTCGATTTTCCATTCTGTAGTAAAAAACCAAAAATATGTCAAAACTCCGTATTCTTTATGTAGCCAGTGAGATCAATCCCTTCCTACAAACCTGTGAGGTTTCTGATTTCGTAAGGAAACTTCCGCAAGCGATGCAGGAAAAGGGAATGGAAATAAGAATACTGGTCCCCAGGTTTGGCCTGATCAACGAAAGAAAAAACCGATTGCATGAAGTTGTTCGTCTTTCGGGAATAAACATTGCAGTAGGTGACGAAGAAAAACCACTTATTATTAAGGTGGCTTCCATCCCCAACGCCAAACTTCAGGTCTATTTTATAGACAATGAGGACTACTTTCACCGCAAATCTGTGTTCCACGACAAGGAAAACAAATTCTATGAGGATAATGACGAGCGCGCCATTTTCTTTTGCAAGGGCGTGATCGAAACGGTTCGCAAATTGGGATGGGCACCTGATATTGTTCATTGCAACGATTGGATCACGAGCTTTATTCCGTTGTATTTGAAGACAACTTATAAGAACGATCCATTGTTTAAGTCAACCAAGACGGTGTTCACACTCTACAACAACAGCTTCAATCACAAATTTAAAGGTGACTTGCTGGGTAAAGTGAAAATGATGGACATTGAAGATAACATGCTGGGTCATTTGAAAACCGGGGACTATGAAGGTTTTATTAAACTTGGCGCACAGTTTTCTGACATCGTTTCCATTGCCGGTGACAATAAAAAGCTGGAAGGTTTAGTTAAAAAGATTAAAGAGAAGAAGATTGAAACCATTGAGAAAGACGATAACTACACGGAATCGTACTATAACCTTTATAATGAACTTGTGGGGTAGATTCGCAGGGCCTGTTTTACTTGCGCTTTTTTTTGTAGTTGCCTGCCAGGAGGATGAGGCTGGTTTCATCGGCTTTCGAAGTGGGGCGAATAAATTCAAAGTCTCTTACACCGAGGTTGAAGTGCCATCTTCTGTGATGTCCCTTGATTCTGTGCGGACCTATACGGATCCCAATCAAACCTTGCTTGAGCGAAGGCTTTTGGTTGGCCGGTATGAGGATAATGCGTTTGGTGAAATATCAGCAGAAGCAATTACTCAATTTGGGCCATTGGTGCCGATTGTCACGATCCCCGAAACGGCTGAAGTAATATCCGCATTCCTTGTCTTGAGTTTTGATTTTTACCATTACGGTCCCAACGGCATTTCGAATAATACGTTTACTGTTCACGAACTGCTGGATAGCATACCTGCCACAAATCCGACTGATTTGCCATTTGGCATAGCGGGAATCCCTAACTATCAGCCGTACTACTTCAATACCAGCTTCGCGTACAATCCTACACCTATTGGTACTGTGTCATTTCAGGTTGACTCCGAAGAATTCGACAGGACTTTGGACGACCTGAAAAATCGCCCCTCAACGCTCAATCACAAAACGATCGATACGCTTGAAATCCAGTTAAATGATGATTTTGCGACCCGATTGTTCAACCTGGCTAGAAGCCAGACGGATGACTACAAGGTTCAACGGAGATTCAGGAGAATTTTTAAGGGCCTAACCATTCGCCCGGGTGCTAATGACTCAAAAATCATCGGCTTCAATCCCCAGAATGACTCGACCAAATTCACCAAGTCAAGGGTGATCTTGAACTATAACGAAATTGATCCAAATACCGGTGATAAAACGAGAAAGGTGCTTGAGTATTCAATTTACAACATTTCCTCTTCCACCGTCCTTTTTAATTTTAGCCGGATCACTGCGGACCGCAGCGGTACAGCGCTTGCTTCATTGGTAAAACCCAATGTCGAGTCTGATCTTGACGGAAACCGGTATTATCAATCCGGCAACCCGGTCACCACGAAAGTCACATTCGACAAATTCCTTGAGTTCGCAGACACGATACCTAATCTCATTTTTAATTCGGTGGAACTTTCGATAGATGTTGATGATGCCGAAACTTTTTCTCCTCCTTCAACTTTCAGGCTCAGGTATCTTACCGGTGCGAACGAATTTTTGAACTTTCGCCCCAGGCTTAATGAGGTGAGTTCTTTCCAATATTATCCTGCCTCAATGTATTTTGATGAAGAGGGTTGGTTTGTCATGGGTTCGCAGCTAAACCAGACTACGGTGAGCAATATCTTTGATATCAAATACGACCCGGAGGCAAGGCAATACCGGGGAGACGTAACTGACTTCTTTCAAACATTATACAATATCAAAGATGAAAGATTCCGGTACACGAATTTCGCGCTGTCGGCCAAGGCTCCGGGCATTGGAATTTCAGTTAACAGGGTGACCTTTAAAAAGGAAAATATTAAGTTGAAAGTTTTCTATACGGTCCCATCGGGAGAAAAATAATCCAAAACTATGTGTGGAATTGTAGCCTATCTAGGTCCTCGACAAGCTCAGGAGGTAATCATTAAAGGCTTAAAGCGACTTGAGTACCGTGGATACGATAGCGCTGGCATTGCCCTAATGAATGGCGGCCTCAATGTCTATAAGAAAAAAGGCAAAGTTGCTGAGCTGGAAACAACGCTAAATGGACTCAATCTCGAAAGCCATATCGGGATGGGACATACCCGGTGGGCCACACATGGGGAACCCAACGATGGCAATGCTCACCCTCATTACTCAGCCACGAAGAAACTTGCCATTATCCACAACGGAATCATTGAAAACTACGCCTCCCTTAAAGAAGAGCTGCTGAGAAAAGGCCACACGTTTCAGAGTGACACCGACACCGAGGTTTTTATCCACTTCATTGAAGATATCAAAGAGAACGAAAACTGTTCATTGGATGAGGCAGTTCGTCTCGCGCTGACAAAAGTGGTGGGCGCTTATGCCATCGTGGTCATGTCGCTTGAGGAACCCGATTTGCTCATTGCCGCCAGGAAAGGCAGCCCTTTGGTAATAGGTGTCGGTAAGGATGAATTTTTCATGGCCTCAGACGCAACCCCCATTGTTGAATACACCAACGAGGTTATTTATCTCAACGATCAGGAGATAGCCATTGTGAAAAATGGTCACCTTACCGTAAAGGATACTTCCAATTTACCCCTGACTCCCTATGTGCAAATTGTTGACATGGAGTTGGAGGCAATTGAAAAGGGAGGCTTCGAGCATTTCATGCTCAAGGAAATTTTCGAGCAACCCCGTTCCATTATGGACTGCATGAGGGGTCGGCTGGATTCGACTTCCGGCAGGTTAACACTTGGAGGTCTCAGGGAATATGTGAATGCATTGGTCAATGCCGATCGGGTGGTCATTGTTGCTTGCGGTACGTCCTGGCATGCTGGGCTGGTGGCAGAGTATTTCTTTGAAGAAACCTGCCGGATTCCGGTTGAGGTTGAATATGCCTCAGAATTTCGCTACAGAAATCCGGTCATACACGAAGGTGACGTAGTCATTGCTATTTCTCAATCCGGAGAGACTGCGGATACGCTTGCCGCAATAGAATTGGCAAAGTCGAAAGGCGCCATCATCTTTGGTGTATGCAATGTGGTTGGGTCGTCTATCCCCCGTGCGACTCATGCGGGTGCCTACACCCACGCGGGTCCCGAGATTGGCGTAGCAAGCACTAAAGCGTTTACGGCACAGCTTACCGTGCTGTATATGATTGGGTTGATTGTGGCGCAAAAAAAAGGCACGATCAAGGAACAAAAGTTTCATGAGCTCCTCGTGGAACTTGAAACCATTCCATCGAAAGTCGAAAAAGTTTTAGCGCACGATCCAAAAATCCTTGAAATCGCTGAAACGTTCAAAGATTCAACCAACTTCTTGTATCTCGGAAGAGGATATAATTTTCCTGTTGCGTTGGAAGGAGCATTAAAGCTGAAGGAGATCTCCTATATTCACGCTGAAGGATATCCTGCTGCGGAAATGAAGCATGGACCGATCGCATTGATCGATGAAGAAATGCCGGTTGTATTTATCGCAACCCACGACAGCTCTTACGAAAAAATTGCCTCCAACATTCAGGAAGTAAAAGCCCGAAAAGGAAGAATCATTTCCGTAGTAACGGCAGGAGATAAACTGATTAGAAAAATGTCGGAGTACGTAATTGAGGTGCCTGCTACATTGGAGCCGCTTATGCCTTTGATTTCGGTTATACCACTTCAATTGCTTTCATATCACATGGCTGTTCTACGGGGTTGTAATGTCGATCAGCCAAGAAATCTCGCCAAATCGGTAACCGTAGAGTAGTATTCGGCAAATCCAGTGCGGACAAAATAGAAAAGGGGCCAGAGCCCCTTTTCTATTTTAATATTGATTCCGTTTTTCTTCTCTTACTCCATGATGATGTTCTCCAATCCTGGAATCGGTGCCGCAGTGATCGCACTTACGTTGCCCGTGCTGCTCACAAATACAGCATAGATCGACATACCCAGCGTCTCATCATCCAACGGATCTGCGTTCTTCCGATCGTCCAGAAACTTCCGGTTTGCAGTGAATGTCGAGAAAATCGTTGTTAAAAGCCCACTCGTTCCCGAGTTACCACTTGTAACAGTGATTGTTCCCTGCTGGCGAACCGCTACCTTTTCCTTCGGAGTTGCTGTCGAATTAGGATCGGTGTCCATCACCCACGTTGCATTCGCATCAGCATCAAAAGTTACATTTAATGGCGCTGGCGTCTGCGGATCAGCACTATGGGCCTTGTTCACCGCAACCCAATAAATCGTACCTGTCGTTGAGCCTCCCACGTTACCCGGGCCAGTGCCCTGAGTCCATGCCCACCTGATTTGTGTGCCAAGGTCGTAAGGCGATGGCAGTGGCTGAACGCTGGGTGCCGGTGGTTTGTTCACATCTACCGTAAGGTTGGCTGTGGGAATCACAGTGGCATTGCCCGCCAAATCCTTACCATCTGTAAAGCTGATGGTCAAAGGACCATGAATGGCAGGATTGGCCGGATTGATCTCCTCAAACAAGAACAGGTAGGATGCTGACAATCCGTTAGATGCCACCGTCATTTCCTGAGCTACAACCTCTTTCAACTTATCATTGGGATCATCAATAGTGATCTTGATCCTGTCTGCAGACTTGTTGCTCAGCGCTTCATTGAAGTTCACACTGATGGTCACAAACTGTCCGCGACCGATACGCGTTCCCGTGCTGGTCGATGTTCTCACCGGTGCCGTATTGTCCACATTGACTGTTTGCGTCTTTGAAGCCTGGGTCAGGGTTATTCCATAAGTAGCCGCAGTCGCTCCTGAAACCGTTGCCGTTACGGCTCCGGTATAGCCCGCCTTCGCTTCCACTATCTCGTAAAATACCTTTGCACTTTTCTTCACCACTCCTTTACCCTCTACTCCCACCGGGGCTGACGTTTGCACCTGATTGGCATAGCTAAATGTTGGCGTGTTGGTGATATCCTGATTGAAGGTTGCAAAAACAGTATCTGTGGCTCCGGTTTTCAGCGGAAACACAGGGCGTGAGATTGCTCCGGTGGAACTCTTCACCACTTCTCCGGCCATCTTCAGTGTGGCCACGGGTTTAAAATCCGCAGATGCCTCCGCATAATAGTTCAATGCGTGAGCAGGGAAAAACGCGGATGCCGCAAACAAACCTGTGTTGATAATGGCATCAGCAGGAACCGTACTACCATCTGTCAGTGTGATATCCGATTCGATGATAATGTCCGTCCGCTTCAGGTTGGCCACTGCTGCTGCGTTCAGGCCCAAGGCATTCATGATTGCCGTGAGGCTCACAGAAACCTTACCTTGTCTGGGTTTACCAGGCTCCGGAGCAACAAATACGCTGCCATCAATGGTGGCAACCGGCTGACGGGCACCCGTTGCTATGCGGGCAAACACCGCTACGCCTGCCAGCAGGCTCTGATCTTCCGATACAAAATCCGCCACATAGCTAAACGTGTCTCCTGTCTGAATGGCATCCCTGAAGAAGAAATTCTGGTCAGGGTTCAAACTACCCGCTGAGCCATCGTTCCCCCGCAGGGCCAGTAATGATCCCTTCTTAAGTTCGTTAAGTCGGAATGGATCCAACGAATCATCCTTACAGGCCAAAGCCAGTACGAACACCGTTAGAATGATTATTCTATTCATTATTATTTTCATGTCAGTATTTTTTAAGTCTAGACCCAATGGTAATCCCCGTTACTCGTAACAGGAATCCCATCGGCTCTTTCTTTTTTTACTTTAGATCGTCCGGATTACCATCCCAGAATACCTTCCTGGTTGCCTTGCCTTCATTGGAAGGCGCGTTCGCATTCAGGTTGGCAAACACCGCTGGATACACCATGGATCTCCAGAATGCTCCTTCTGTGCCAGGCACTGCCCGAATAGGTTGGAGATTCTTTGGAGAACTGGTTCTCCGATATAGATTATAGGCTTCAAGCCCATTACCCCACAGTGCTTTGTAGTATTCCTTTGATGTTACGTCCAACTTATCCGCAGAAGCATCATAAGCCGCACCGAGGGAAGCAGTATAGATCACCTGGGCGGGCTCCAATCCTGCAGGCAAGGTCTGCGATTTGCTGGCGGCAAAAGAACGAACCCGGTTGATGGATTTGTTCACCCCGTCAAGCATGGCTTGTTTGGCATCACCTGCCACACCTAACCTCAGGATGGCCTCCGCCTTCATAAAGTCGGTAAAGAACGACATGTAAATGGGAAGTATACCGGCTCCGTTGGCCCCTTGTCCGAGTTGAGTAAATCCTCTGTACGCAGGATTTCCTGCTGCTCCCGTTGGATTCGTGTCAACACGACCTCCTACCGGATAAACACCGGGGGCCACTACCACCTGCGCATCCGGATTGCGACCCTCCGCATTGCCGTGGTCACGGCCATAGAAGCCTGGATCAAACGCGCAGAATACCAATGGTGTTCCCTGTGTATTATAAAATGATGTGTAATGGGCAGGAATACCTGTCAACTGCGCGTTCGCATTGATGCAAGTGATAGATTTAGGATCAATCACCAACGCTTCCTTCAAACTACCGACTTGGCGATAGAAATAATACCTCCAACGAGGATCCTGAACCCCAAGGCCATCAAATACCTCCTTCAAAAAGTGATTACCAATCCATCCATTGGCTGAGCCCGCCACCGGACGATATGTATCCGTGTAATAAGGATGACGTGATGTGGCAGGTACGGCTGCCGTGCCATACTTGTAGGTAAACTCCTCTGCATCCGTGTCGATCAACACATTTTCTGCCAACAAAGTTGATATCCTTGAAGTAGCCGCTGCCCTCAGTGAGGGTTGGGCCGTCATGTTCAGTTGCGCCTTTAACTCGAGTGAATTAGCCAAGGCTGTCCACTTACCCCTTTGGGTTGCCGCGTTCTCTGCAAGCGTACGATAAAAAATATCGCGCGTCATATCCGCACCCGCTGCTGTTCCAGTCTTCGCTAATTCTGTCCTGGCCTCGCTCAACAGGGTAATAGCCATCGTATAGACCGAACTTCCCGTATCAACGGAAGGATTCAGATTGCCTTCTGATCCTTTGATCGCTTCCGTAGCAGGCACATCTCCAAACAAATCCACCAATGTCAGCAGAACGTACGCCTTCAGAATTTTACCGGCCGCAACGTGGGTAGTCAGGTTACCTGCTTCCGCCAACGGCAGCATGGCATCGATGTTGACAATCACCTTTTGGTAAGCCCATTGCCAGGTATCGTCCAGGTCCTGAGGTGCGTAAGCTGTGGGGTAGGTAAATCCTC
>CAZZNH010000020.1:0-34427 GCA_964655635.1 uncultured Ohtaekwangia sp. | reverse complement strand
TAACCCGTACGACAGTTTAGCAAACTGTTGGTTTCAGCCACTCACCCACCTCTCCTGAAAGATGTAAGGCAGACTTAAGCTACTACTCCAAATGCCAAATAGGCCCGTATGGCCATCTTTCGCAAAAGAGTTGCAAATATAAACCGTCCTTTTGTTCAAAGAGGGTATTCAGGCTTTTTTTTTGAACTTTTTAATTTAAAGCGGGCCAGTCTCGATGCCACATCGATGCTATTGCCAACATCAGTTTTACTACCTGCTGTCATCTGGTAAACCTACTTACGACAGCATTAAACTTTTTTCGCTCCTCGATAAAAATAAAGTGCCCGCTCTTTTTAAAAACCTCCAGTTGATTGTTCGGTGACATGTCCTTTATCCGCTGGCTGGCAACCAAAGGAACGGCATCTGCCTTGCCATGAAGAATGAGAATGGGAAATGGAAAAGACTTCATCACTTCGTAGTAGTCGTACTGTCCCAAATCCTTACCCAACCCCGTGAACAAGGCTTTGCTCGCCTCCACATAATTGTTCGGAAGGTCAAGGTTTAACTTTTTAAAATTGGCGTCTTTATAAAATGAGTTCCTGAAGGAGAGGAGCAATAATTTTTTGTAAGCTGTCGGTTTTCCGGCCTTAAAATTTGGTGATCCTTTAATGATTGATCGGTCGGTGCTGTCAAGACTATTCATTTTTGCCAACTGACTGTTCCTGATCTCCTCATCGTATTGCCTGCTAAGGGGAACGCCATTGCAAAAAATAATTCCGCTCACATGTTGTGGAAATTGATTAGCGTAACTCACTGCCGGTATTGCTCCCCACGAATGTGCCAGGATGTAGATCTTATCCTTCTTGAGGTCATTTCTGAGGGCCTCGATATCGGCAACGAACATGGACAGGGAAATGGAATCGGAAGAAGGCGTTGAGGATTTGCCGCAAGCGCGCTGATCATAATAAACAACCTGGTGGTTTTTGGCTAGTGCATCCAAATGAGGCGTGAGGTAGGAATGGTTCATGCCTGGTCCACCGTGCACCACCACGATAGTTGCACCCTCGCCTATGGTCTTGACGAACAGATTGGCCCCATTCAACATCCTCAAACCTTCGGTAGGCTGGCAAAATGCAAATTGGGCCGAAGTCAGGATAAATATAATGAGCCTCAATCGCAGCACAAACCTAGGGTTTTAACAATGATCCGGTCATAGAAGCAAACCCACCTATCAATCCCCCGGCAATGCCGGTAACAGCAAAAATGTTTATTGGAAATAGTTGAGCTACTCTTTCTGTGAGAATAGACTGGGTAACATTATCGATGAAGAGCGCCATCCCCAACCAAAGCAGCCCGATGGCCAGGAAACCTGCGACAAATGATTTAAAACCAGTGTTGCTAAAAACAAATCCAACGAGGAACGCGCCTATGGCCATGGTCCACCAGGGAAACATCTTTTGGAACATGAAACAGACTATTGCGGTAATGATAACTTGTAAGGTAAATCTCACTGCTGTACTGGATTAAAGGTGGTGGTGAAATATCTGTAAGGCGTTGCTTCCTTCTCCGAATGAGGAAACTTCAACCGGAAATACCTTCCTTCAGCCCAGGGTGAAAGCAAGTTATCATAAAAACGGCTGCCGGGATTACCACTTTGCCCACCAGGGTATACACCCCACGCTTTCACGCCCGTTCGTTCCATGCTCGCAATGAGTCTCCAACTCGGTCCGTGGTCACCGGTGGTGGCATTGATCGCACTCCCATTTCCGCCATTGATCACGTGCTGCCCGAATGGAGCAATTCGCAACAGGTGGCCTACATTCGTGTTTTTAAAATGCCCCCACAGTGGCTCCATCTTGTTCTCGGATGTCCACACGTCAATGATATCCATAGATTTTGCCAGCGATTGCCGGATGAGCAGTTTGAGATCCTCTTTTTCAGGCGTTGATTGAACGTCATAAAATGAAAGTGTCGAATCTTCTTTCATGAGCTTGATGGTTACGAAGTCACTCGGTCTGCTTAATGCGGGAGACTGACCATACATTTCATCCCAAATGCTACGATACAGGGTGTTGTACCATACCTCGTAATAGGTAGCAGCTTTTGAGGTGGCGCTATAAACGTAATCCCACGATCGAAGCTGTTGAATAATAGCCAATTCAGTTGTCGTCAACGAAAGGGAATCAAGCGTTGAAAGCATGAACGGAAGGCTTTCTGCCGCCTGAAGATTGTAGTTATCGTTTTGAAGTTTCATCATGTCAGCTGGAGTAATTTCATCCATTTGGCTCAACTGTTGGTTGATTCTGCGGTTGCGATAGGCCTCATAGTGATTGCTGTGGACGTAGTACGGGTAGGTGGGATCAACCGGGACCTGGTTGGCTGAACTGATGAATCCCCGTGCCGGATTTTTGCTCATCACATTTTGCTCGCTGGGTATGTAGGCCTGCCACTCGGTGGACGTCTTTGTTCCGTCAAGGACAAATTTGCCCTCGTCTTTTCTGCGAACCGGATATTTACCCTGAATGCGAATGGCGATATCACCCTCGGTGGAGGCAAAAGCAAAATTCTGAGCTGGCCCCGAAAAATATTCCAGGGCTGCCATATAATCTCGATAGTTCTTTGCCCTGTTCAACAGATAAAAAGTTTTTAACTCCAATGACTCATCGTGTGCGATCCACCTGAATGCATAATGGTTTTTCTCGGAGTCGCCATGAAAAGATTGGTCATAGACTACCGGGCCATGGTGCGTATACACGACCGTGTCATAAAAGGTTTTCCCTCCCTTGACAACAAATTCTTCCACTACTTTGCGCGTTGCTTTCCACTGCCCGTCACTCAGGTATTCGTTCTTACGCTCATCCTTGAATTGGATTTTGTACCAATCCACCAAATCTCTTTGTGCATTGGTGGCACCCCAGCTTATTGAGTCGTTGAAGCCTAAGATAATAACGGGCGAACCTGTAAATGTGACGCCCATCACGTTGACCGATGGACTCTTCATATGAGCGGCAAACCAGATGGATGGCATGCTCAGAGATAGGTGTGGGTCATTGGCCAAAATCGGTGAGCCGATGGCCGTCTTGATTCCACTTACCGCCCAGTTATTGCTGCCCACCCCTCTCACTGTTTTTGTGGTTGGTTCAATATTGATCAGTTGATCCGGCAATGCCAACGGAATTGAATCGAGTGTAATCGGTTTGAAATTCCATTTGCCGGGATTCTCCACGATGGGATCACCAACTCCTTCCCAGTCCGGATAGAGAATATCGAGCGTTTCTTTGCCAAAAAGGTTGAGGGCGTTGGTCATCTGAAAATCGTCTTCTGCCATATTCAGGGTCTTTGACATATTCTTTAACAAAAGACCCATTTTCAGTTCATTCCAAAGTTCAGGTTCATAATCGAGCAGCTTGTACTCCAGGGGATAGTCGCCATAGGACAGCGAGCGTATATAGGCGTTGACACCCTCAGTGTATTCCTTGTTAATTTTTCCGATGATAGAATCGCTGCTATGAGATTTGGTGGAGTTCATTGCACCGTACACCATTCCGATCCTTCGTTGATTCCGGTCAAAGTCAAGCGCCTTGTCTCCGATGATTTCCGAAATCCTTCCCGCAGCAGCGTGGGTCTGGAATTCCATTTGCCACAACCGATGTTGGGCGGTCACGTATCCCATCACCCGATACAAGTCGTCATCGTTGTTGGCAAAAATGTGCGGGATGAGGAGGCTATCATAAATCACCGAAACTTTGCTTTTCAATCCTGGAATATTGATCTCATGGTCGTAAATGGTTGACGGCTCCGCGTTGGCCCAAAATCCGTGAAACGGGTCGAGGAATTTACCGGGTGGTGGAACTGGATTTCCAAAATTCCAACCCCTGTTAAAGGCCCAGGTGAGGGCAATGGTTATTAATAATGAGATGCCGAATTTGATTCCTTTCACTTAACGATAGTTTTGAGACTTGATGAACAAAGTTGTCAGGGAGTTCCAAATTTGAGCCATTGAGCAACGCGCTCACCGGATTACCCCGGCAAAAAGTACATCTCTCAATGCCTATTTAGGGTTAAAGTAAAAAGCTTTTCCTAATTTTCGAGCTTATTTAAACAATAAATTGGATGCCGGCTCAGGAAGTACTGGATAAATATACCAAAACCATCATTCGCAGGGCCCGCGACATCAAAGCCATATTCTTTGACGTGGATGGTGTATTGACAGACGGCAAAATTATTTACGACAGTGAAGGGCGAGAGCATAAACACTTCAATGTAAAAGATGGCCAAATCATTGGTCACCTGAAGCGGGCCGGAATTGTTGTGGGTGCTATTTCCGGCAGGGATTCCGAAACGGTGGCCAGGAGATGTAATGAACTCAAGTTGGACTTTTGTCATCAGGGAATATTGGACAAGGGAGAAGTCTTCAAGAAGTTGGCTGCTTTTCATAAATTAAAAAAGAAGGAGGTAATTTACATCGGTGATGATATCAACGATCTGGGCCCGCTGAGGCTAAGTGGATTGGCCGTTTGTCCGGCAGACGCGCCAGCTTATTTGAAAAGTATGGTTGATTTGACTACCAGGGCAAAGGGGGGAGAGGGTGTTTTGCGGGAGGTAGCTGATCTTGTGTTGGCGGCCAAGGGTATCTTGACAAAAATTTTGAGGGATAAATAATGGATATTTTTAAAACTAAGGTCAAGGTTACAGATTCGATCATGCTCGGTGGAGATCGGATGGTATTGTTTGCGGGCCCTTGCGCGGCTGAGAGCTATGATATTTGTATGGAGACGGGGAGTGAAGTGAAGAGGATTTGTGGCGCGCTGGGCATTGACTATGTATTCAAAGCTTCATTTGATAAAGCGAACCGGACTTCTGCCTCGTCCTATCGGGGTCCATCGATGGATGGCGGTCTTGGAATTTTGGCGCGAGTGAAAAATGACTTGAAAGTGCCTGTGGTAACTGACGTCCATGAGTCCCATCAATGCACGGAAGTAGCCACCGTGGCGGACGTATTGCAGATACCGGCCTTTCTTTGCAGACAAACGGACCTGTTGATTGCAGCAGCCAAAACGGGCAAGGCCGTGAAAGTAAAAAAAGGTCAGTTCATGGCACCCGAAGACATGAAGTACGCAGTCGATAAGGTCCGTGAGGCCGGTAATGCCAATGTATTTTTGACGGAAAGGGGGACCAGTTTTGGATACCATAACCTGGTAGTGGATATGAGATCCCTTCCGGTGATGCGGCAATATGCGCCTGTCATATTTGATGTCACCCACAGTATCCAGCAGCCGGGCGGGCTCGGTGGTAAGTCTGGCGGCCAGCGTGAGTTCGCTCCATATTTGACACGTGCAGCGGCTGCGGTGGGCGTTGACGGTTTTTTTATTGAAACCCATCCGAATCCGGCAAAGGCATTGAGTGATGGACCCAACATGGTGCCGCTAAAAGAGATGGAGGATTTTTTGGGGATGATTAAGAAATATTGGGATATCAGAAGAGATTAATCTCAAATCCCAGATTTTAGATTTAAAATTGGGAATCTGAAATTTCAAATTTGAAACCTGAAATCGTAAATCTCAAATTTACTTGAACTTCCAGCAATATTTTGTCATCATCACGATTGTCATTCTTGTATTTTCCCTATACAAGGAGTGGGTTAACCCGGCATTGACTTTTTTTGGGGCGGTGGTAGCACTGCTTCTTGGCGGGATTCTTACACCGGAGGAGGCGCTCAAAGGATTGGCCAATCAGCAGGTGGCGGTTATTTTTTTACTCATGCTTATCACAGCCGGTGTTCGCGCCATTTTTGGAGGAGAGTTTTTTGCAAAACTGTTCAGTGACACCCTTTCACCGAAAAGGTTTCTTCTTAAAATGATGATCTCGGTGTCAACCATATCTGCGTTTCTCAACAACACACCTATTGTTGCATTCATGATCCCCTATGTGAGGGATTGGGCGGAAAGAAATAACCATCCAGCGTCCAAATTTTTGATTCCGTTGTCATTTGCAACGATCACTGGCGGGATGATCACCGTAATCGGCACATCAACCAATTTGATTTTGCTGGGATTGATCAACGAATACGATCAACCGGTACTTCGGTATAGTGATTTTATCTACCTGGGTATTCTTGTTACCATTATCACGTGGATTTACTTTTATTTTGTCGGTTACAAAATACTGCCTTCCAACACGGCAAAAATTGACGATGTAAAAAGCCACATTAAAGAATACATCGTTGAGACAGAAGTTTTTGAGGGTTCTCCGTTGATTGGCAAGTCCGTTGCACAGGCCGGCTTGCGAAACCTGAAGGACCTCTTCCTTGTGGAGATCATCCGGGGTGAGGACATCATATCACCCGTGTCACCGGAGGAAACGCTCAGGCAGGGTGACTTTTTGTTTTTTTCTGGCAATACGCAGGCGATATTCAATCTGATCAAAGAGGATAACGGATTAAAGATTCCCAAAGAGGAGAGAATGGAATCCCGCGGTCAATTCAATTTTACAGAGGCAGTCATACCTGCCAACTCGGACTTGATCGGTTCAAGGATCAAGGATTCGGACTTTAGAAAACGATATAATTCCAGCATTGTGGCTTTGCACCGCAACGGAAAAAGAGTTTCGGGCAAAGTGGGAGAGATGACGCTCTCGGGAGGGGATTTCTTATTATTATTAAGTGGCGACAACGCCAGGGATTTTTTTCATGAGAGAAATCTTTTTTTGATATCTCCTTCGCAAAAAGTTATCAAAAGTAAATCGTGGTGGCTGAAGGGAGTAGGGTTGCTGAGCTTCGCGGTTCTGGCTATGGGCGTGTCGGGATTGGTGCCTTTGTTTACCGCCTGCCTTTTTATTTTGCTGGCGCTTGTTTTTACGAAGGTCCTTAACCTAGGTGAAATCAGGAGGCAGCTTGATCTTAACTTGCTGATGGTGTTGGTCTGCTCGCTGGCACTAGGTGTTGCCCTGGTCAAATCGGGAGCTGCGGATAATATTGCATCATTTATCCTGGATTATGTTCAGTCGTTTGGTGTCATACCAGTGCTGACCACTTTATTTTTAGTCACTACACTACTGACTGCGCTGATCACCAATGCTGCAGCGGTGTCCATTATGTTTCCTATCGCGATGTCTTTGTCGCAGCTCACGGGTATTTCAGGAACACCGTTCTTCGTAGCCATTGCCTTTGCGGCATCGGGAGATTTTATTACACCCATAGGTTATCAAACCAATTTAATGGTCTACGGCCCTGGTGGGTATTCATTCAGGGACTTCTTCCGGGTGGGGTTGCTTTTGTCAATTCTTTACGCAGTTACCTGTGTGACGTTTATATCTTTGTACTACAACCTATAATTATTCGCATTTGAATAACCTGTTTTCCATCCAAACCCATGTATCGAAAAGCCAGCGTGAAGAGCGCTTAAATCAAAAGGCGCTGTTGATTTGGTTTACCGGACTGTCTGGATCGGGAAAAACCACACTGGCTGTGGGGTTGGAAAAAATACTTTTTGATCTTGGGTTTAAGACGTATTTGCTGGATGGGGATAATATTCGCCAGGGCCTGAATAAGGATCTATCTTTCGATGAGGATGGCAGAGTCGAAAACATCCGAAGGATTGCGGAAGTGTCAGCGCTGATGCTGGATGCCGGAATCATTGTGTTGACAGCATTTATCTCTCCGTTTCGCATTGACCGAGATATGGTAAGACAACGGCTGGGTGAGGATAATTTTTTTGAAGTTTTTGCAGACTGCCCCCTGGAGGTTTGCGAACAACGGGATGTGAAGGGATTATACAAAAAAGCGCGTGCTGGCGGTATCAAAAACTTTACTGGTATCGATTCTCCGTACGAAACACCGGAGAAACCGGATTTAATTGTGAAAACCAACGAGACGAGTTTGGATCATTCCTTAGATTTGCTGCTCAATAATATTTTGCCCAGGATCAGAAGGTAATGAACTCGTATTATTTATCACAATTAAAGGAGCTTGAAGCGGAAGCCATTTATGTCATCCGCGAAGTGGTGGCGCAATTTGAAAATCCAGCCTTGCTGTTTTCAGGCGGAAAGGATTCAATTGTGCTGGCCTATCTTTCCAGGAAGGCTTTTTATCCGGCCCGTATTCCTTTTCCGCTGGTACATATCGACACGGGACATAATTTCCCGGAAACGATGGAGTACAGGGATTGGCTGATCAAAGAACTTGGCGTCAGACTGATTGTCGGATCCGTGCAGGAGAGCATCGACAAGGGACGAGTGCGGGAGGAAACGGGATACAACGCGAGCAGGAATGCATTGCAGACGGTAACATTGCTGGACACCGTAGAACAGCACAAATTTGATGTGGCCATGGGTGGTGCACGCAGGGACGAAGAAAAAGCGAGGGCCAAAGAAAGATTTTTCTCACATCGCGATGAGTTCGGGCAATGGGATCCAAAGAATCAACGGCCGGAGTTGTGGAACTTGTTTAACGGTAAGAAAAATCTGGGAGAACATTTCAGGGTATTCCCTATTTCAAACTGGACGGAAATGGATGTTTGGCAATACATTCAGACTGAAAATATTCCAATACCCTCATTGTATTACGCCCATGAGAGGGAGGTGATCGACCGGGGTGGTACGCTACTATCTACGTCACCTTATTTGAACCTTAAACCGGACGAGTTGCCAAGGAGGAGGAGGGTAAGATTCAGAACCTGCGGGGACATGCCGATAACGGGAGCGGTGGAATCGGAGGCTGATACCATTGAAAAAATAATACTTGAAGTGGCAGCTTCCAGAAAAACGGAGCGAGGAACGAGAGCTGATGATAAACGCGGAGAGACGGCCATGGAGGACAGGAAGAAGTCGGGGTATTTCTAGTTGCTTTGTTTATGGTTGCAAGTTGCAGGTTTCAAGTTTCAAGTTTCAAGTTTCAAGTTTTTCATTTCATGAATCATGCCGACATTTAAAAGCTTTGAAGAAATAACGGCTTGGCAAAAGGCAAGGGGTCTGGCACAAGGTATCTATGAATTGACTATCGATGGTTCGTTTGCCAGGGATCATAAACTTGTCAGCCAGATTAATGGGTCATCCGGATCTGTCATGGATAATATTGCAGAGGGATATGAAAGAGACGGGACAAGAGAGTTTATTCAGTTTCTGTCCATAGCAAAGGCATCTGCTGGCGAAACCAGGTCGCAACTGTATCGTGCTTTGGATAGGAAACATATTTCAAAAGACCAGTTTCAGAAATTGTTTGACGAGTCGTTGCAAATAAGTAAGCAGATATCGAGTTTGATGAATTACTTAAGAAAGAGTGAAATTAAAGGGAGAAAATTTCTCCAGGAACCTGAGGAGGACTATGGCGAAGACTAAACTAACACGCTGAAACCTTTAACCTGAAACTTGCAACCAGTAATCTGAAAACTTGTAACCCGAACTAGTTCAAATGAACCAATTATTACGATTCACCACAGCAGGCAGTGTCGATGATGGCAAGAGTACCCTGATCGGAAGATTGTTGTACGATAGTAAATCTATTTTTGAAGACCAGTTAGAGGCCGTTCAGGCTTCCAGCACAAAAAAAGGATTTGACTATGTCGACCTCTCGATGTTGACCGATGGCTTGAAATCTGAACGGGAGCAGGGAATCACGATAGACGTGGCCTATCGATACTTCAACACACCCAAAAGAAAATTTATTATTGCGGATACACCGGGCCATATTCAGTATACGCGCAATATGGTCACAGGGGCCTCAACAGCAAATCTTGCTTTGATCCTGATTGATGCACGAAAAGGTTTGGTGGAGCAAACCTTCCGCCATTCTTATATCGCTTCTTTGCTGAAGATCCCTCACATTGTTGTTTGTGTGAACAAGATGGATTTGGTAAATTATGATGAGGCGGTCTTTGAAAAAATTGAAGAAGATTACCGGGCATTCTCTGCAAAACTTGAAGTCCACGATATTCAATTTGTTCCGATCAGCGCGCTCAATGGAGACAATGTGGTAAACCGGTCTGAAAAAATGCCATGGTATGGCGGATCAACATTGCTTCATATTTTGGAAAATGTGCACATTGAGAGCGATCACAATCACATCGATGCCCGGTTTCCGGTTCAGTATGTAATCAGGCCCCAGACAAACGACAACCCCGATTTTCGTGGGTATGCGGGGCGTGTGGCCGGTGGAATTTTCAGAGCCGGGGATGACGTGGTTATTTTGCCCTCAGGATTCAACTCAAAAATTAAAGAAATTAAACTTGGCGAAGAAGCTGTGAGCGAGGCATTTGCGCCCATGTCGGTTACCATGACGCTTGAAGACGAATTCGACCTGAGTCGCGGTGACCTGATTGCAAAACCAGGAAATCATCCCGAGGATCATCAGGATTTGGAAATGATGATATGCTGGATGAGTCTGCGTCCACTTAACTTAAATTCAAAATACATGGTGATGCACACCACAAAAGAAGTTAAGGGGATCATTAAGGAAATTCATTACAAGCTCAACATCAGCACGCTGCAGCGATTACCGGATGTTACACAATTGCAGATGAATGACATTGGCAAAGTGCAGATGCGGGTTTCCCAACCACTGTTTCCTGATATTTACAGGCGAAATAGAATTACCGGCTCGTTGATTCTGATCGAAGAAGGAACCAATGAAACGGTAGGAGCGGGGATGATCGTTTAGTTGGTTGGTTACAGGTTTCAGGTTACAAGTTACATGTTCCATGTTCCAAGTTACAAGTCTTTTGTTCTTAGCCTGAAACCTGCAACTTGAAACCTGAAACCTGCAACCTGTAACCTGCAACCTGTAACCCGAAACCTGCAACTTGAAGCCCGAAACCCAAGAGATAAATAGTGAATTTGTGAATCTAGAAAGCTTGTTAAATACTGCCATATCCGCCACCGAAGAGGCCTGTAGCAAAATTCTCGAAGTATATCACTCCAAAGATTTCGAAACACAGCTCAAAAGTGACAACTCACCGTTAACAGTAGCTGATAGAAGAGCTCATCAAATCATCGTTAAGCATCTGGAGAAAACCAATCTTCCTATTCTTAGCGAAGAAGGTAAGGATATACCCTATGAAGCCCGGAAAAACTGGAAACAATTCTGGCTGGTCGATCCGTTGGATGGCACGAAGGAGTTCATCAAGCGCAACGATGAGTTTACGGTCAACATTGCATTGATCGAAAATCAGCAGCCGATTTTGGGCGTTCTGGCTGTTCCGGTTACAGGAGTAATCTATTATGCTGCGAAGGGTTTGGGAGTATATAAAAAAAATTCAGTTAATTGTTCCAAGTTACAAGTTCCAAGTCAACACCAACCTGTAACTAGTAACTTGAAACCTGTAACAAAAGTCGTAGCTTCTCGATCGCACATGAACAAGGAAACCGAGGATTTCATTGCGAAACTCGACAATCCCGAAGTAGTCTCTGCCGGTAGCAGCCTTAAATTCATGTTACTTGCAGAGGGAAAAGCGGATATATACCCGCGATTTGGCCCAACGATGGAGTGGGATACGGCAGCGGGGCACGCTATATTGAAAGAATTGGGAATAAATGTGATAAAGTCCGATGGCAATCCCCTGCAATACAATAAGGCAGATTTGCTCAATCCCTATTTCATTTGTGGTAATATGGGATAATGACTCAAAATCCGCCATTTGGGGTGATTATTACTATATTTGTGCCTTATTTTTAGATTAGCTGGTATGATTCGGTTTTCCAGGGAGGCTCCTGTTTTTTTTGTTGTTCTGCTTCTGGCGTCATGCGTTCCCAATAAAAAGTACGTTTACCTTCAGCAGAATGATGTTAATAAGGAGAATCTTCCCAAGGACTCTGTGGTAAGAAAATATGAATTAGCCATAAGGGAATACAAAATACAGCCGCTGGATATTCTCAATATCAGGATTGAAAGCCTGACTTCGGAGGAATTTGATTTCATGTCAAAACTGTATCCCATCCAGCAAGGAGGGAATAATAGCGGTGCCAATCTGTTGATCAATGGATTTTTGGTGGACGACCAGGGTGAAATAGAATTTCCGATTGTTGGAAAAGTAAAATTTTCCGGTCTTTCTGTTTTTGAAGCACAGGAAAAATTACAAAAGGTATTATCTCCTTATTTGAATAATCCGGTTGCCCGAATTCGGCTGCTGAATTTCAGATTTACTTTGCTGGGTGAGGTCAATCAGGAGAATCAGGTGATCTCCAACAATACGCGTGTTACGTTGATGGAGGCGATCGGAATGGGTGGCGGGCTTACCGACTTGGCCGATAAAGCAAACGTAAAAGTTATACGCCAACAGGGAAATGAATCAAAGGTTTTGTATATGAACCTGTTGGATGAAAATTTGCTGGCATCCGAAAATTATTACATCCAACAAAATGATATCATCGTGGTGCCTGCGCTGAAGCAGCGCCCGTTCCGCAAATATTGGGGGCAAAACCTGGCCATATTTATTTCAACGGTTTCCGTGGTGCTGCTGACGATCAATCTTTTGAAATAGTTTTTGCGGATGGGTGGACGTATTTTTAGAAATAATGAGTTACTAGCAACGTGTCAGAACAACTGAATTCATTGGAGCAAAGTTTATTGTCGGAGATGACCACCAAGTCTCAGGGGGTGCCTGTGAATTTCAAGCGTATCCTGGACCGGGCGATCCGATATTGGTACCTTATCGCCTTAAGTCTGCTGGCCGCGTTTACCATAGCTTTCCTTACCAATCGTTATGCCACCAAGATATACACAGTTGCGGCCTCGATCATCGTCAGAGAGGGTACCGAGAACGCGGCCGCGGAATTTCTCTATAAAAGCAATCCACTCGTCAATCCCTATCGTAACTTCTACAACGAGCTGTACATCATGCGATCTTATCCGCTGCTGCAACAGGTCGTTGAACAACTGAATTTTAACGTGGCCTGGTACCGCGAGGGAAATGTCAAGACCACGGAGGTATACGATTTGGAATTCCCCGTTCAAATTTTGGTGGCGAACACAGGAGCCAGGCCCTATGGGAGAAAGCTATTGTTTGAAATGAATAGTGCGTCAACTTTTTCTTTGGAATACCTTGAGGACAACGACACCCGCGGGAGTGTATTCGAAAACCTGGCCTTTGGCGACACCCTCAGCATCAACGGATATCGCCTTTATGCGAAGTTGAATGGCGAGGTAGCCGATAACCTGATTGGAAAAAAATTTGCTATTGCTTTCAAGGACCCCTATGAAATAGCCAAGCAGTATGCGGTTCGTCTAAAAGCCACCTGGGCAGAACCTGGATCTTCGGTAATTAACCTCGAGATCAACGGAACGCTGCCCGAAAAAGAAATCGATTTTATTAGCAAGTTTATCGAGCGGTATCAGCAATACGATGTCGATAAAAAGAATCTCGTGGCCACGCGATCCATTGAGTTCTTGGACCGGCAATTGGCTACCATTGGTGATTCGCTGAGTTACTTTGACGGCAAGATTGAAAACTTTAAAAGGAACCAATTTTTCACAGACTTCAGTGCGGAATCAGCAAGGATACTCTCAAGGCTGGAACAGCTTGAGGTTCAAAGGACACAACTCACACTACAGGACAACTATTTCCGCTACCTGGAAGAATATATTAAAGTAGGCAAGGACTTCGACCAAATTGTTCCTCCTACCGCCATCGGGATCACGGACGACATCCTTGTCGGACTAATTTCCCAACTAACTGAACTTCAATTCAGCCTCCGGATGCTGGGTGTCCAGCAGTCGGAATCCAACCCGATGGTCGTTGAACGAAAGCAAAGAATTAAGCAACTCAAGGATGATATTCTGGAAGGGGTCAGCTCTTTGAGGGCGACCCAAAAAATAAATTCAGACTTCCTTGGCAAGCAAATTAAAGAAGCCGAGTCAGCGCTTTCTGCACTGCCTCAATCCGAAAGAAAGCTGGTAGACATTAAGCGCAATTATTCTATTCGCGAAAACCTTTATCTGTTCCTTATGCAAAAGCGGGCGGAAGCGGGAATATCTCAGGCCTCTACCACCAGTGACATCATCGTGGTCAACCCACCGAACAAGAAAGGCGGACAGATATCGCCCAAGCCGGTTCAAAATTATACGATCGCGCTTGCTGGTGGACTCCTGATTCCATTTTTGTTCTTTTTTGTTGCCGAAATGCTCAACGACAAAATTCAGTCACGTGACGATATTGAATTGCTCACCCATATCCCTTTGGTGGGCGGAATTGGTCATAATGCGTCCGGTGAAAGTAACCTGATCGTTTACAATAAGCCCAAATCCGCCCTGGCCGAGTCGTTCAGGGCCCTACGGAGCAACCTGAACTATTTCACGGAAGGTAAAGACAAGAAGGTGATCTTAATTACTTCTTCGGTGAGTGGCGAAGGAAAAACTTTTACGACCATTAACCTGGCTTCTGTACTGGCCTTCTCGGGCAAGAAAGTGCTGATTATTGGTGCTGACATGCGCAAGCCCAGGATTTACAATGATTTTGATTTGAACAATGACAAGGGATTGAGTACTTATCTTTCTTCGATGTCGACTTTGAAGGAGGCTGTTCAAACCACGTCCATTGAGAACCTTTCGCTGATGAGTGGTGGTCCGGTTCCACCCAATCCAAGTGAATTGCTACTCCAGGCCAAGACAGGAGAAATGATTGCTGAACTGCTCAAGGACTATGACTATATTTTATTAGACACTCCGCCACTCGGACTGGTTTCTGACGCCTTCGCGTTGATGCCTTATTCCCACCACACCATATTCATGATTCGTCAAAATTATACACCTAAGTATTTTTTACGCGACCTCCAGGAACTCTACGAAAAACGAAACATGAAAAACATCAGCATTTTATTCAACGACATCAAAAAAACAGGACCTGGGTATGGCTATGGTTACGGCTATGGGTATGGCTACGGTTATGGCTATGGGTATGGCTACGGTTATGCCTATGGCGGCTCCAGGAAGGGAGCAAAAGGCGGGGGATACTACATTGAAGACTAGACATCCTTGGGCGAGCTCAAACGAAAAACGTTAGCGGGTATTTTTTGGACGTTCCTTGACAGAGCCGGAAGCCAACTGATCGGTTTTTTAATTACGATTGTGTTGGCCCGGATTCTCAATCCTGCTGAATTCGGGCTGATTGCCATGGCTTCGGTGATCATCGCCATCTCCAGAATCTTCATTGAGTCGGGACTTGGAGATTCCTTAGTACAAAAACAAAATTGCACCCAGATCGATTACAATACGATCTTCTATTTTAATTTGTGTGTAAGCCTTCTTCTCTTTGTTATCATTTTTTTTCTTGCGCCTTCCGTTTCATCGTTTTTTGGCTATCCCGACCTCACGCCTGTGATCAGGGCCCTGGCGCTTAAGCCCGCTTTTTATTCCTTCTCTATCGTGCAGACAGCCATTATTCACAAAACGTTGGCTTTCAAAAAAATAGCGAAAAGTAAAATCCCGGCATTCGTCCTGAGTGGCTTGATCGGCATTTTGCTGGCTTACCAGGGTTACGGTGTATGGTCACTGGTAATTCAGACATTATTGGAGACGCTACTCTATAATATATTTCTGTGGTTCAGCACCACGTGGCGTCCATCAGCAGGCTTTGACAGAGACGTCTTCAAATTTCATTTTGCCCATGGATCAAAACTTCTGGTTGTTGGAATCCTGGGTGCCATTTACCGCAATATTTTTTCCCTCATTATCGGTAAATTTTTCAGCGCTTCCCAGCTTGGATTCTATAGCCGGGCGGATTCTTTTAAAGTGCTGGTCTATAACAATACAGTGGGCCTGATCCAAACAGTCAGCTATCCGGTGATGGCGACCGTCCAGGATGACACAGTCGCGTTGAAGGCCCGGTATCGCAAAATACTTCAGGCGTCCGTTTTTGTCATATTGCCCGTCATCGCCATACTCATCAACAGTGCAGAAGAAATTATTGTGTTCCTCCTGACCGATAAGTGGCTGCCCACCGCGCCAATTCTCATCGTTCTTTTGCTGGCGGCAGCTTTCAGCCCGTTCAACTCCATTAATTTGAACATTTTGAAGGTGAAAAGAAGGACGGACTTATTGTTGCGGGTGGATGTTATCAATAAATTATTAATATTGATCGTGGTTGGCTTCACCGTCAACCTGGGTTTTGATTTTCTTGTTCTTACCAATCTGATTATGGCGGTGGCCGCACTTTTTATTAATAATTATTACACCAACAAGCTCATTGGTTACAGCATCAAAGAGCAGTTGTCGGACTTATGGCCCTTGATTCTGGCTTTTGTGGTCTCCACCACGGGCGTGATTTATGTGAAGGATATTCTGCCGTCAAATTTTCTGATTTTGAATATTGGCTTGGTTGCCACTGTAACCGGAGCCGCTTATCTGATGACAATTTTTGTAACAAGCCGCAGGCTGATCTTTGAGTTGATTGAGATGACTGTTCAGTGGCGGCCCGGTAAAAGCGTTTAAATTTTAGCCATGGTTGCGAATAAGATACTGCAGGAAATTCGGGAAGAGCTGAATCGGAACCTTGACCGGATTGTTTCCCTGAGAAACCAACGGTCCGTCAAAGAGGATTTGAGTTTCGTTACGAAGGGCGATATGCTGGTCAATGACCTGATTCACGACTTGGTTGGCAAAAATGGCGGGCAGATCAGCATCGTTTCTGAGGAGAGCAAACATGTGACGGCAGAAGAGTTGATGGAAAATGTCATCGTTGTGGATCCGATTGACGGAACCGAAAATTTTACCTCTGGATTTCCTGAGTGGGGCGTTTCGGTTGCCTGCTTTCATAAAGGAACACACGTGGCCTCGCTGCTGGGCTGTCCGGAAATGAACCTCTGGCTTCAGACTGGTGATAAGCCACCTAAATTTTTTTCGAGGATCAGGGGCTTGTCCTCGTCACTCAGCATGGAAGAGCTCATCAATGCTACCCGTGGACATGAGTACCGGATTTTGGGATGCTGCGTGTACAATATGATCAGTGTCATTCGGGGATCTTTCCTTTCATTTGAAAACCCAAAAGGAGCTAATTCATGGGATATTTTGGCAGGACTTAACCTGGCGTTGGAAAATAATTTAAAAGTAACAGTGGATGAAAAAGCGTATTCAGGACAATATTTATCGGCTGATAGAAAATACAAGTTCAGGGTGGAAAACCAATAATATTTTCATCGTTGGAAAGGGGCCAAGCATCGATGAGCTAAGTGGCTTCGAACTCCCCGGTGGCCTGGTGATCAACCTGAATGATTCCGAAAAAATATTTCAGGGACAGATTGGCGTTTTCAGTGCCAATTGGGTGAGACATAGTTTGAAGGACCGTGGATTCAAGTGCCTTTACTACCTGGCCGGCAAACCTTTGCCGGATGAAGTTCCACATGATGTGCTTCCGGCCGTTCCGCTGGAGTATGACGATGAAGACCTGACTACGTTCCGGCTTGGAATGGATGATTTTTATGATGAAAGTTTTGTACTCACCAATGCCCTGAAAGTCTGTCGGGTGATCGCCAACCAACACAAAATTTGCCCCAATGTTTATTTGCTGGGATTTGACTTTTCGACAGAAAAAGGTGAGATAAGCAAACACCTTGGGTTGGACTATGCCAAAAATGAAGTGGAAAGGAGTTTGGTAGTACACTCGCAGGAAAACAGCTACCTCCAATTCGTCCAATACTTCAACGATAATCCGCTGATTAATTTAATTCATGTTGGCACAAAGGCGTACAGCCAATTAACCTACACCCAGTTCAGACAACAATTCACCCCCGATATAAGGGTCGCGGAAAAGGACCGTGCGAAATCCGAACAAGTGACTGACCGGGTGCTGATTGTCGCTGAGCTCACCAACAACCACCTCGGCAATGTGGACCGGATGGTTGAAATGGTCGAAAGGGCCAAGGAGGCTGGTGCGGATTTGATCAAGGTGCAGAAGCGGGACGTGGATTCCTTCTACTCGAAGGAAAAACTATCCAGTTACTACTGGTCGCCATTTGGCAAGACGCTGCGCGATTACAGGATGGGCGTGGAGCTGGACGATGAAAAACTTGACGTCCTGGATAAGACCTGCAAGGCACTCGGGATAAATTGGTTCAGTTCGGTACTGGATCTTCCGTCTTTTAAAAAGATACAGCGGTTTTCACCAGAAATGATTAAGATACCCTCCACGATATCCAACCACAGGGAATTTCATCAACAGGTGGCTTCTTCATACGAGGGTACGGTTGTGATTTCAACAGGATTCACCGATGAGGCTTACGAAACTTATGTGCTCGAAACCTTTAAACGGAATAAGACCATTTATTTGCTTCATTGCACGTCCGCTTATCCAACGGCCCGGCAAGATTGCAACGTGTCTGTGGTGGGTCACTACGCAGCGTTGTCAAAACAATATCCTACAGTGATTCCGGGATATTCCAGTCACGATCTCGGCTCACTCGCCTCCGTGCTGGCCGTGGCAAGCGGAGCCCGGATGGTGGAAAAACACGTGAAGCTGGGCGATGTGGAATGGGTGCATTTTGACAAAGTGGCGCTGGACCTGAAGCGCGATGAGTTCAAAAAATTTGTGCACGATATCCGTGAGGCTGAGCTGTTGTTGGGGTCTCCCAGGAAAAAAATTCTTGAAGCGGAACACCATAAATACGAGGTGGTAACTAAAAAATAATGAGCAAGCGAACAATTAAGGCGCTGGTGCCGGTCCGTTCCGGATCCGTGCGGGTTGAAAACAAGAATATACGGCCATTTGGACCTTCCACCCTGCTCCACCTAAGGGTGCGACAATTGTTGGCACTGCCTTTTTTGGATGGTGTGGTGGTCAGTTCCAACGACCCGGAAATGTTGGGCATTGCACGTGAGTTGGGCGCGGAGACCCACCATCGCGATGATTATTTCGCCTCCAACACGGTGTCCATGAGTGAGGTGTACGAAAATATGGCATCATCAATTCAATGCGATGATATCATGTATGCGCTGGTGACCACCCCGCTGGTGAAAAATGAGTCGTTCATCCATGCGTTTGACGTGTACAACAACCTTTCGGCTGAGTTCGACTCGATCACTACGGTGGCGGATGTAAAAGAGTTTCTCATCAAGGATGGGAAGCCCTTTAATTATGATGGCAACCGCATTCCGCGTTCGCAGGATTTGCCCGACATTGTTAAACTTACGTTTTGTATATCCATTTTGCCCCGCCATACCATGATTGAAAAACGAAGTTGCCTGGGTAAAAACCCGTTCTTCCTCAAGCTGCCACAGGAACAGTCTGTGGATATTGACACCGAATTTGATTTCAGGCTGGCTGAGTTGTTGTATAATTTTTTTGCTTTAAACCAGAATAGATAGTTCGTTTTTCGTCTTTAGTCCTCATATGAAAGAAATTATTCAGAAATTTTTTGGTCTTTTTGGAGCAAGATTGATACGTGCCAAGTATCATAGGAAATACCTTCCCAAATCAACAATAGATAATATTGAAATTGTTGCCAGATTTTATGCCCTGATCGATCGTCAGATTACATTACTTCAGGTAGGTGCATGCGATGGGGTAACCAGTGACTCAATTTATCGATATATAAAATCGGGAAAGATCACGGCCTTCTTGGTGGAGCCAAGCACAACAAATTTCAAAAAACTGTCAGATTTTTATAAAGGCACACAAAATGCTACTCTAATTAATGCTGCAATAGCAGATCAGGATGGCGCCCGCTTACTCTATTCGATCAAAGACGAGGGCCGTTGGAAAGATGACGGTTGGGCAAGACAATTGGCATCTTTTAATAAAGATCACCTGACTAAACATAATTTTTTAGAGCACGAAATCATGAGCGAGGAAGTAACCTGTATGACACTCAAATCTGTTATTTCAGAATATCGCATCAAAAATCTGGATGTGCTTTTAATTGATACGGAAGGCTACGATGGCGAGATTGTCAGAATGGCGCTCCATCAAAACATAACGCCAAATTTCATTGCGTTTGAAAATGCTCAACTGGTTCAGTCTTATAGCCAAAAGGAACTCGATTTACTCTATGATAATTTGAAAAACCATGGATATGTATGGACCCACGATAGAATAAATACCCTTGCAATAAAGCGCGATTTTTTTGACGATAAGACTTCAAAAAATTAATCTTATCATGACTTTTTTCGGCAAGTCCGTTCGATTTGTTTCTGGGTTATTTTTGATGTTGTTGTATTGGCGAAGGTTAGATTTGTGCCGATTAACGAGAGGAAAGCGTTTAGCTGTAGTGGGTGCCGCGAACTCCGCTTTCAATACTGGACTGGGGGAGTTTATCGACAATTTTGATGTCGTTGTCAGGATAAACAAGGCACCGTACGTGGTGGCAGATGGCAAGTGGCGGAAGGACATAGGTGCCAGAACCGACATCCTGTTTCATAGTTTTTTTGAAAATGAGGTGAGTGGCGGAGGACGCCTCGATTTTGCGATTTATGATGAACTGGGGATAAAATACGTGGTGAATCCAATCGCGAATTTCAGCGGCTACCGGGTGATATTTAATTTTTATAAGAAATACCTGAATGGAGAACGCACTTATTCACTAGGAAGAAAGGAATACGATGAATTGGCACTAAGACTGAATGGGTTCCAGCCCACCATCGGATTCTGTGCCCTCTACGCATTGTTGAAAACGGAGTTTTCAGAATTGTATATCACCGGCTTCACTTTTTTTAAAACGGCTTTTGGTGAAGGTTATCGAAATCAGATGAAAGAGCCGGAGCAGGTCCAAAAGTTTATTAAGGACGCAGGCCTTCACGACCCCGATTTGGAGTTCAGCGTATTTTTGGAAATGCTTGAAGAGTACAAAGACAAAAAGATTGTGCTGGATGACGAATTAAAAAAGATTGTGGCATCAAATACCGGTTTGCGTTGAAAAGGGAACCATTACCTAAAACATCTGTTTTCATCGTGCCAAGGGCCAGCACGGCCTGGCGCGGCAACGAGGCGGGGTGGATCACCGCTTCGGGTTGGGCTGCCGCAGGCCAGCAGCTTTGGGGCGAAGCACTGGTGGCCACCACCGATGGCGTATTTTCGCCCGATGAGGCCATGTCGTTTCCACGCGGGAATTCGCCAAGGTCAACAAAAGGATCGGTCCCTGGCTCGCTAAGAAAATGGATACCTGAGTTGATCATCACGGCTTACAAAGACTGGCAACTGAAACGATCCAAACCGAAGATTTGGCCCGTGGAGACGGGGGAGTGGTTGGAAAACAAGCGGGTGATGATGGTGTGGCAGCGGCATGACTTGTTTCCCGGACCGGGTCGCAGGCTTGCGGACAGGCATCAGGCGCCCCTGGTCATATCCGTAGAGGCGTTGGCGGTTTGGGAAGCGAGGAAATGGGGTGTAAGGCGACCGTTGTGGGGCTGGTGGCTGGAAAGATTTGTGGAGGCACGGTCACTCAAGGGAGCCGACCTGGTGTGCTGTGTCACGGAGGAAGTGAGACAAAAAGTGTTGCAATTGGGTGTTTCCGCCAGCAAGGTCATGGTTACACCAAACAGGGTGGATGCCAGGATTTTTCATCCGCGCATTGACGGACGAGAAGTCGCTGAACAATACAGATTACAGGGGAGGCGCGTAATTGGATGGACGGGCAGCTTTCGTGCGTTTCATGGATTGGATTCCGTGGTACACGCCTTTAAAATACTGCAGGGAGAGTTTGATGACATTGTGCTGATGCTGGTGGGTGATGGACAACACTTTGAGGAGACCAGGCGCCTGGTACGCGTGTTGGGCCTGGAACATGCCGTCATCTTTACCGGCAGGCAACCTTTTTTTTCTATCCCGAATTTTGTAGCCAATTTTTATATTGGAATTGTAAGCGCGGCCTCTGCGGAGGGATTTCACTATTCACCCCTCAAGCTTAAAGAATACCTGGCAGTTGGTTGCGCGGTCATTGCGCCACGCGCTGGCGATTTGGCACAATTATTTGAGGACCGCAAAAATTTGTTGTTGTATAAACCGGGAGATGCTGCTGATTTAGCAGGAAAAATCAGGCAGGTGCTTGAGAAAGAATCATTACGTGACGACCTGGTGAAAAATGCAAAAATATACTCTGCCAAGAATGGAACGTGGACGGATGAACTGGAATTTATTTGTAAAAAATTAGCCGTGGGCAATTAGATGATCATGAAATCAAGGGGGGCAACAAAATTTAAAAAGATATTTAGGTTTTTTTCGAATGGCCTTTTTTATAAATATTTTTTCAGCAACGCTATAACTGTATTTAGACTAAAACAGACTCCGATAATAATCTGCGGATGCCCACGGTCAGGCACAACATTGTTGATGTCTTTATTAGATTCACATCCGGAAATTCATGTAATCCCATTTGAAACAGCGGTATTAAATCACCGACCTCAAAGTAGGAGGCTCTTCAAAAATGAGGGCCTGCATTTCTGGTTTTGCCGACTCCAATTATTCGCCTACTTATTTTCAAGTAAGATTAAAAGGTCGGCAAACCGATGGTGCGAGAAGACGCCTCTCAATATTTTGAATGTCGAAGAGATAATGAAGATTTATGGTGGTAAAGTGAAATTCATCAATATGATTCGGGATGGTCGCGATGTTGTATCCTCAAGGCATGGTGTTTTGGGGTTTATTGCCAAACCTGATTTATGGCGTAGAGCCGTTGTTGAGGCAAAAAAGAATCAGGCGTTAGACAATTTCACATCCATCAAATATGAGAATCTGGTTCATCAACCTGAGGTTGAATTGAGTGCTTTGCAGGCCTTTCTGGGTCTGAAGTTTCCTTTTGACTTAAACGACTGGATTGATAAGTCCTCGATTAAGCTAAAAAAGAGCATCCTTACAGGACGCGACATGCCATTTAAATTGGAGGAGATAACTCGCAACTCAATTGGAAATTGGCAACGCTCGGAGTCGCCTCATATTACTGAGTTTTTAAATTCTCCGGAGCTGATGAGATTAAACCGCGAACTTGGTTATACCTGATTTATTTTGTTGCAATTTCAAAGTTGGATAACCTCATGATTCCCATTAAAATCAGAAAGCAGTTAAAAAAAATATTTCCTGGGCATTTTCCCCATTTCCTGCTGGTGGGCGCGCAAAAGGCGGCCACTACCTCTCTGTATTTTTACCTGAATCAGCATCCTTCTATTATCGGGTCCAGACCCAAGGAGGTGCGCTTTTTTGACCGCGATGAAAATTTTGATAAGGGCCCAGACTGGTACAAACACAACTTCCCCAATACGAAAAGACCATTTGGGAAATATGTTTACTTCGAAGCAACACCTGAATACCTGTACCGAAGTTATGTGGCCCAGCGCATCCATGAATTTGATCCCCAAATCAAAATTCTTATGGTGCTTCGCAATCCCGTTGACCGGGCGTTTTCTGCCTGGCTAACCTACCGGCAATTTGGCAGAAGAAAACATTTGCCGGATGTGATGCACAGCGGCCATGTACGCGGCACTGAAAACAATATATATAAGGAGTTCTATTCGCGACCTGCGTTTCCCTCTTTTGAAGAAGTGGTCAGGGAGGATATCGATAAATTCAACAGAGGTGATGCGCAGGAAGAGCCCGCTGTTGTGCGAAGAGGGATCTACCATGTCCAGGTGAAAAGATACCTGGACTTGTTTGGCGCAGGCCAGGTTCACATTATCGGATTTAAGGACCTGATTGGAGTTAATCAGGTGCAAACCCTTAATTCAATTTTAAATTTTTTAGCTTTGCCGCCCTCCGACTGGCATTTTTTGAAGAGCGAGCAGAGAAATAAATCATTGAGCAAAGAAAGTATGCCCCACGGTACATACAACCTACTACAGGATTTTTATCATGCGCACAATGAAAGTCTTTTTAAACTCATTGGCTTTAAACCCAACTGGTGATGATACCCGTAACGCGTCCTTTTCTTCCACCATGGGAGGTTTATGAATCCTACCTCAAAGGGATATGGGAGAGAAACTGGCTGACCAACAACGGGCCCCTGGTGAATGAACTGGAGCATAAACTCAAAAACTATCTCAATGTCGGCCACCTGCTGTTTACCGGCAATGGCACGATTGCCATACAGATCGCCATCAAGGCATTGGGATTGAAAGGTAAGATCATCACTACGCCATTCTCCTACGTGGCTACGTCAAGCAGTATCGTTTGGGAAGGTTGTGAACCTGTCTTTGTTGACATCGATCCGCATACGCTCAACATCGATCCAAAAAAAATCGAACAAGCCATCACAGGAGAAACTTCGGCAATTTTGGCCACGCATGTGTATGGAAATGCCTGCGATGTTGACGCCATCGCGACCATTGCCAAAAAACATAATCTGAAGACCATTTACGATGGCGCGCATGCATTCGGGACCAGGTATAAGGGCAGGAGTATTTTTGAGTATGGTGACGTGACAACGGCAAGTTTTCATGCCACCAAACTTTTTCACACGGTAGAGGGTGGCGCGGTAGCCACGGGCAACCCGGAGTTATCCCGGACCATGGCATTCATGCGAAATTTCGGGCACAACGGGCCTCATAAATTTGCGATGGTGGGAATCAACGGAAAAAACTCTGAATTTCATGCAGCCATGGGGCTGACCAATTTGAACTACATGGATGAAATTCTGGAAAAGAGAAAGAGCCAGAGCCGATACTATGACGAGGTGCTTCAAAAAGCAGATGTTGAAAAGCCACGCATTGAAGAGCATTGTGACTTTAACTTTGCTTACTACGCTGTTCTCTTTCACAGTGAGCATGCATTGCTGGAAGCGCTGGCGCAATTGGAGCAGCACGACATACAGCCACGCAGGTATTTTTATCCGGTGCTTTCTACTTTACCCTATGCCCATGGTGAAGTGCCCGTTGCAGAAAGTGTATCAAGAAGGGTGCTTTGTCTGCCACTTTATCATTCACTCAGCATGCAAGAGCAGGATCTGGTAGCAAAATGCTTATTAACACGGCAACGAAAGTAATGGTCAGGGTTTTTATATTGGGTAATCCGCGTTCGGGCACGTCCTTGTTAAGGATTATGCTCAACAGCCATCCGGTCATTGCAGCGCCTCCCGAATCCGGATTTATGCATTGGTGGCGTGCAAAGTACAAGGATTGGAGTAAGGCCGATGCAAACTCTGAAAAAAAGGTTGCCGGTTTTGTAGATGACCTGCTGAGCAGCAAAAAAATCGAGACATGGCGTTTGGATCGGGATGCGATGGTGAACCTGATTATTGAAAATCAGCCGGTGGATTATGGCGACCTCACCAGCCTGGTGTTTCTTCATTGGTCGGTTAAACATGAACATAAAGTGCCCGCGGTAATTGTTGACAAGAATAACTACTACATCAATCACCTGAATGATTTGCCCGGTATCTGGCCCAGTGCAAAATTTATTTTTTTGATCAGAGACGGGAGAGACGTGGCCAGTTCATACCTGGATCTGAAAAACTTAAAGACCGATTCACCCTACAAACCGGACCTCCCCACGGACGTCCGCACAATTGCTGCGACCTGGGAGCAGAGCAACAAAAATATCGTTCAGTTTTTGAAACATCGTCCCGCTGACCATTGGGTCATGATTCGTTTTGAGGATTTGGTATCCAATCCAAAAACCGAATTGGCCAAGCTTACTTCGTTTTTGGGAGTTGATTTTTCTGAAGATATGCTTACGTACTACTTAAAGGAGAATGAGCCTTCGAGCACCCTGGATTGGAAACGAAAAACACTGGAGGAGCCCGATGCAACAAAAATTGGCAGGTATAAAACGGTGCTGAGTGCGCAGGAAGTTACTTTGTTTAACAACACGGCCCGTGAAATGTTGAATTTTGGTGGATATGCAGAATAAGGAATTGATGGTCAGTGTACGCCTGATGACCTTTAATCATGAAAAATACATTGCCCAGGCGATGGACGGAATCATGATGCAAAAAACCGATTTTCCGGTTGAGGTCGTGGTGGGAGATGATTTCTCTCAGGATAACACGCTTGGACTCATCAGGGAGTATAAGGGTACAGACAACATCACCATCAGGATTCTACACCGGCAGACCGGGGACGAATATTGGAAGAAAAGGCAGACACTGGGCCGGCTTTATAATTTTGCCAACATCATTGAAAACTGCCAGGGAAAGTATATTGCCCTGCTGGATGGGGATGACTACTGGACTGACCCATATAAATTACAAAAGCAGGTAGACTTTCTTGAATCTGCACCCGAATATGTTGCATGCTACCATCCGGTGATGGTAGTTGACGAGAACAATAATAAATTAAGAAAAGCAAAAAGTTCTTTTGTGCACAATCGCGATGCAACTGCCGATGAACTCATTCGCGGCAGGGTAATGTCTATGCTTTCGCTTTGTTTTAGAAACGTCATCCGGGAATTTCCGGAAGAATTTTACAAATCCCCCACAGGCGATAATTTTATATGTTCATTGCTGGGCAACCACGGAAACGGAAAATACATAGACCACATTCAGCCCTCCGCCTACCGGATGCATGCAAGCGGGGTGTGGTCCCTCAGGGATGAACGGCATAAGAAGATGACGCTCCTGCTTTCCTATTTTTGGATTTGGCAATACTATGCCAGGCTCGGGCAGCAGGTGCATGCGGCCGGACTCTATCAAAAAATAATCCTGGAGGGTTTTTATTCCGACCCCTTTCAAGTGATGAAAGGCCCACGGTTGCTGGGGAAAGCGGAACTGTTAATTATAAGGTCCATCAGGAGATTTTTCAGGCTGATAAGAAGGGGATTTTCTAAAAAAGATCTTTCGGACACGTAATAGATGTTTTATTGAATTTTTAAAGAATTATGTCAAAGTCATTTCTTCAACCAAGTTGGGTAAAGAGTACCAAGTCTACCCGGTTTCGACAACTCCAGCGATTTTACACAGACCGGGATATCTTAGACATTGGGTGTGCAGTGGGTTACAAGAAGGAAGACTGGATGCATAAGCACATCAAAGGCGTAGCCAGGTCGATCTATGGTCTGGATCTCGACAAGGCAAGTGTGGAGGACATCAGGCGGATGGGTTTTGAAATCGAGCAGGGAAACGCCCAGAATTTTCAATTGGGCAAAAAATTCGACCTGATTCATGCCGGTGAGCTGATTGAGCACCTGGATAACCCGGGTGGATTTCTTGATTCGGTCAAGGTGCATCTGTCAGACGATGGCGTTTTATTAATGACCACACCGAATGCCCTCAGGATCAGTAATTTTATCTATGCGGCTACCGGTGGATTAAAAGTGAATGCGGAACACACCTGTTGGTTTTGTGATACGACCATCACCACGCTGCTGGAGCGAAAAGGATTTGAAGTGGTTGAACTGGGATACCTGAAGCACGAAACATTTGGTTTCTTCCGCAAGGTCATGCTTTCTCTTCGGGCGATGGTTTTGCCTACGCGGGTGGCATGGAATACACTGTATGTGGTTGCGAAAGTTGCGACTAAGTAACCCTTATTTTTCTGCCGGGCCGGGAACCGGCTGTTAGGTTCCCTTGTACGCTACCACGGTGTTCATGTGAACCCTACCTGAAACCGCATATCCCATTGACAGAATGTTCTCCTGGAACCAGCTCGCCTTGGTGAGATCGATATTGTTAATCTCCAGGATAAGTGTTGGCTTGCACCTCTTTATGGTTTGCATGGCCCCCTGAAGCACTTCCTTTTCATAACCTTCAACGTCCAGCTGGATGATGGAAATATTCCGGTCGGGTGGGACCGACTTGTCGATGCTGACAATGCGAATGGCTTCCGATTCTCCGTTCTCCTCCTGACCAACTATCCGGCTGGTGCCTCCCAGGTTGACACCGTCTGCCGTCTGGATGAGCAACCTTTGCACCGATTCGTCAGCGCCTAAACCAGCATGCCTGAGCACCACATTTTCCAGTCCATTGAGAATGATCGTTATTTGGGCGCACTTAAAATTTTCTGCGTTTGGCTCAAAAGCCCAGATCCTGGCATTTGGCGACAGCGCCCTGGAAATACCTGGCAAAAAATCGCCAAAATAAGTTCCTGCATGGACCACATCGCCATCCTTGCAATGTTCTCTTATGTAGTCAATCGTATCCTTTTCATGGATTCGTCCCTTGAGGATCTGTTGGACCACCGGTCGCTGGTTGGATGAAATGGGGGTGCAGTAACCACCATATTTATTGTAGGCGATCATACAATTGAGAACTTCTCCATTGGCGGAAAGTGAGGTTGGGTATGTCGGACGACTGGTAAAGGCGAATGACGCCACCATTTTTCTTAAACGGTGGGGAACTATCTTATAGGGTACCAACTTCCGTATGACTTCAATTATGGCTCGTTTCATCAAAATGGTGCTTGCACTGACATCGGTTAAAGGATCGAAATAATTGTCGCAAATTTATCTTTTAATTACCAAGGGCTGATCATTTCCTGGAATCATCTGATTCGACTTATAGAAATTTTATATCATAAGCCTGATTTCGCTTCCCTGTTCTTATTTCCAGAATAGATTCTTTGTAGTTTTGGGTTTCCTGCTTATCATTATCGGTGCCGCGCAGCCACTTAAAGATTCTTCAGCTTATTCAAAAACCGCAGCTCCGTGGCGCTGAGATTTTTGCCAGTCAGCTCTCCAGTCATTTGGTGAACATGGGGCACGATGTGCTACTGGTTTGCCTCTTTGACGGATCGGCCACGCTTCCTTTCCGGGGCAAAATAGTAAAACTTGACCGGTCGCTGAAAACTCGGCTGATCGATGTTTCAGGGTGGCGGCAGCTCGCTGGTGTTATTAGAGATTTTGACCCGGACGTAGTTCAGGCCAATGCTGGAGATACCCTTAAATTTGCCGTGTTGTCCAAACTGGTGTTCCGGTGGCGGACGCCAATCGTTTTCAGAAATGCCAATAAGGTCAGCGACTTTATCACTTCCAGGTTGAAATGGGTTTTCAACGGTTGGCTGGTTCAGCAATTGAGTTATGTCATTTCGGTCAGTGAACTTTGTAAACTCGATTTTCAAAAGACATATAACTATTCATCCGAAAAGATTACTGCAATTCCGATCGGTATTGATTGTAGGGCCGACCCTGCACCCCTGCCGGCAGACATTGAGCCGCTTTTTAAAAACGGGAAAATATTATTAAACGTGGCCAGTTTTGTGGCGGAAAAAAATCATACCGGACTATTGACCATGATGGGAAGGTTGGTCAATGACTCTCCCGAGCTGAAGTTGATACTGATCGGTGATGGAAAATTGCGCAAGCCATTGGAGGATCAGGTTAAAGCCCTGGGCCTTGACCATCATGTATTTCTGCTGGGATATCGGAATGACGTGATGGAAATCATGGCACATGCCGAGATGCTGGTACTGCCAAGTAAAATCGAGGGGTTGCCGGGAGTCATTCTGGAAGCCATGTGTAGCGGAACGCCTGTAATTGCGTATGATGTTGGGGGAATCTCGGAGGTTGTCCAGACAGGAAAAACCGGATGGCTGATACCGGCCGGAGACGAGGATGCGTTTGTGCGTGGCGTAAAGGAGATTCTTAGCCTGAAGGATATAAGCCCGATCAAACAAAACGCAAAAAACCTCGTGATGAATATGTACAACAACCAGGCAATCGCTGAAAGATTTCTTGAGGTCTATAAAAAGGTGTCAATACAGTTGTAAAGTACACGACACGAAGCTATTACTAATTCATGACTGACGTGAGAAGAAAAATCAGGGTGCTTCACATCATCAAATCTTTGGGCCGGGGTGGTGCCGAAACATTGCTGCCGGAAACCCTGATGCTTCATGACAAGAATAAGTTCGAATTTTATTATATCTATTTCCTGCCCTGGAAGAATCAGTTGGTCTATGAAATTGAAGCGGCTGGAGGCAAGGTGCTGTGTTTTGCCGCCTCCAATAACTTGCATATCATTCTTCAGACAAGAAGAATTATTCGATTCATTCGGGAAAATAATATTCAACTGATTCATTGCCATTTGCCATGGGCAGGGATAGTCGGCAGACTGGTGCATCGTTTGGCAGGCGTACCTGCCATTTACACCGAGCACAACAAACAGGAGCGGTACCACTGGATCACATTTATCCTGAACAAATTGACTTTCAACTGGCAGAGCAAGGTCATTGCCGTTTCCAATGATGTGTCGCAGTCCATTCAGAAAAACATCGCCCCATCCGTGGAGGTGCTGACCATCTTAAACGGTGTAAATACCATGGCGTATGTTCGGGACCCTGGTGCGGGCCACATGATCCGGAAAGCCCACGGAATTCCGGAGGACGCCCTGGTAGTGGGCACCATAGCGGTTTTCCGATTTCAAAAGCGGATGGAGGAATGGCTCGAAGTGGCAAGGGCTGTCGCCAATCAACACAAGTCGGTTTATTTTATAATCGTTGGGGACGGTCCGCTAAAGGATCGCATCATTCAAAAAAGGAAATCGCTGCATTTGGAAGACCGCGTGATTTTGGCAGGTCTGCAAACCGATGTCAAACCGTGGTTATCCGCCATGGACGTATACATGATGACATCCCTATTTGAAGGTTTGCCCGTTGCGCTGCTGGAGGCCATGAGTATGGAATGTGCGGTAGTCTCCACCAATGCCGGTGGCATCAAGGAAGTTATCAGAGCAGACATCGATGGATTGCTGGTTGACCTTCAAGACTGGCCGATGCTCTCTCGAAAATTAGATGGACTTATTTTCAACCGATCTAGGGCACGTAGCTTGGGATCGGCTGCCAGAAGCCGGGTTGTTGGAAATTTTAGCATCGAACAAATGGTTGCAGCACTTGAAAAATTGTATCGCGCTATACCAGTTGGTTAAGTGAATCCACTTAAGTTTAATGGCGATTCCGGTGGAGGACTCAAATCATCGGCCGGCTGGCCGACCACAACCTGTGTGTTTTGAACCCTGAATTTGTTTACTTTGTGGTTCAGGTCAAGAAGTTGGGACTATGAAAAGACAATTTTGTTTTGTCGCTCTTCTACTTTTTGCACAATACCATTTAACTATTGGACAAACATTTCCGAGTGGCTTCACGAGGGTACTCGTTTCTGGAAATATTGTGAAAACAACAGCCCTGGCATTCGGGCCTGATGGTCGAATTTTCATCACACAACAGACGGGGCAGGTGAGAATTATTAAAGATGGCGTGTTATTGCCAACCCCATTGATTTCGCTGACAGTGGATGAAGCTGGCGAGCGCGGCCTCATAGGAATAGCGATTGATCCGGCATTTGAAGTCAATAATTTCATTTATGTTTATTATACGGTTCCCGGGGTGCCGGCTCACAATCGGGTAAGCCGTTTTACTGTTAGTGGTGATTTGGCTGAATTGAGTAGCGAATTTGTCTTGGTAGAGTTGGATCCGCTGTCTAATGCTGCTGTACATAATGGAGGTGCGTTGGCTTTTGGGAAAGATGGTAGGCTCTATGTGGGCGTAGGAGATAATTCGAATTCGGTCAATGCCCAAAAAATCACGACTTACCATGGCAAAATTCTCCGCTTGAATCCCGATGGATCGATCCCAGAAGATAATCCATTTGTGGCGGGTGGAAACCATGCAAAATTGATTTGGGCGCTCGGAGTTAGAAACCCATTTTCAATTTCGGTCAACGCAGATAATGGTAAAATCTTTGTGAATGACGTTGGCGCCAATCTGTTTGAGGAAGTTAACGATATCACAACAGGTGGTAATAATTATGGGTGGCCGGATGCTGAGGGTGTTTCAGCAAATCCTGAATTCGTAAACCCAGTTTACTCCTACCCTCATGTTTCCGGAGATGTGGTCGGATGCGCGATTACCGGAGGAAATTTTTTTACGCCACCCAATACAAACTATCCGGCTCAATATTATGGCAAGTATTTTTTTATGGATTTTTGTGAGGAGTGGATAAACTTTTTTGACCCGTCAACGGAAGTGAATTCCGTTTCATTTGCTTCCGAGGTCGCCACGAGACCGCTATACCTAAGTAGCGGGTCGGATGGTAACCTCTACTTCCTGAGCCGTGTAGCATCGATCTACAAGATTGTCTACGATAATAGTTCGCCACCAACCGTGATTGAGCAGCCCGTGCTCGTGGAGGCTACTGAAGGCTATCCGGCCTCTTTCAGGGTTCGTGCGATCGGAACCGCCCCGTTTTCATACCAGTGGATGAAGAATGATACCGCCCTGGAGGGTGCCACCGAAGCTTCATTTACCATTCACCAGGTAACGCCAGAGGACAATGGTGAATATCGGGTGGTAGTCACCAATGCGGTTGGTAGTGTCTCCAGTAATCTTGTTTTATTATCGGTCACTCCGATCAATGACCCCCCGGTAGCCACCATTGTGAGCCCCGTTATGAGTGACACATACATTGCCGGAAATAAGATTGATTTCTTGGGACTTGGCTCGGATCCGGAAGACGGAGAACTTACCCCAGCCAGGATGAGCTGGCAAATCGATTTTCATAACGGAGATCAAGTATCAACCTTATCAATAAATAACGGAGTGTCACAGGGCAGCGTGATAATTCCAAATACTGGAGAAAAATCGGTAGATGTTTTTTACCGATTTACCTTTATGGTATCAGACACGGAGGGCTTGACGGATTCAAAGATCGTTGAGATTCGACCTAAACTTGCCACCTTAATTCTTGACACAGAACCTTCCGGCCTTAGAATAATGTTTGATGACAGGTCTATCGTAACCCCTTTCGAGGTTAAAAGCGTTCAAGGAATGCAACATCAGCTGTCTGCAGAAAAGTTCCAGTTTCTGGCTGACACCGCCTACGAGTTTTTCCAATGGGCCCATGGTGCGTCCCAGACTCACTCTTTTAATGCTCCCCTCAAGGATATGACTTACCTTGCGCGATTTAGAAAAAAAACGATTACGATCACTGGCTTGGATAGTAACACGCTCACGACATCATATGCAATATATCCTAACCCCACACAAGGGAATATAGTATTTTCGATACCCTCTACCGTGCCTCATAAATTTAAAGTGACGATTGGAGATGCAATGGGCAAAATAGTTAAGGTATTTAATTTAGAGTTGGAACCTGGAAATAACGAAGTAAAACTGGATGTAGGCGATCTTCCGAACGGGTTCTTATTCGTTGATCTTAATGGGCGTCAAAAATCTCGAATATTAAAATTCTAAGAGAAGCCGGTTGCGCCAAATTTTTGAAATACAACGAATTCCTGCGATTATTTAAGATTGCCCTAGCGATTTAGCAAATTCACAATACCATGCGAAATGATAAACGCGGGCTTGAATAATGTCAACGCAGTCTATTAGTTAGAGCAGTGCTGTATTTAAATTCGAAAACTGGAAGTGGGTGCATATCTTTGCGCGCATGACCATTCTCCCGGCAGAAGAAAAAGATATTTCGAAGATCGTTGCGCTCCTCAAAGTTAGTCTGGGTGAATCATTGATGCCTAAATCGGAGCCTTTCTGGCGATGGAAACACATCGAGAATCCATTTGGGAAATCGCCCGTGTTACTCGCCTGGGAGGGCGATGAATTGATTGGTGTGCGCGCTTTCATGCGATGGGAGTGGAGGATGGGAGATCAAACCTACAGGGCTGTCCGCGCGGTTGACACCGCCACCCATCCCAACCACCAGGGCAAGGGGATATTCAAAAAACTGACGTTGGAACTGGTGGAACACTGCAAATCCGAGAACATTGATTTTATTTTCAACACGCCCAACAAAAAGAGTAAACCGGGGTATTTGAAAATGGGCTGGTCGTCACTCGGGAGAACCCATCTTCGCTTGAGACCTATGCTGACATTTCGGGGAGCAGCGCTTGATTTTAAAGTCCGTCATTCAATGGCAAATGCGGACTTAAGACTTCCAGCAATCCGGGGAAACGCCAATCGGGAGAGGTTAACCACAAATGTCTCGCTTGCCTATTTAAACTGGAGGTATGCCAACAATCCAAATGCAAACTATTTTGTTCTCACCGATGGAGGCGATCATCCAACCTATCTTTTAATTTTTCGCCTCAAAAAACATCGGCTTGCCACGGAGTTTAGAATTTGCGACTCTTTTTTTTCAGACGAAATAGAATGGGATGGCTACAGGCAGCATTTTAATTCGGTGGTGGCCGCATCGGGGGCCATGTTGCTTTCCTCGTCTGCCAGGATGAATGGCGGAATCTCAGTCAGCGTGCCTTTGGGGCCTGAATTAACCAAGTTGCCCATCGCTATCGATGATAATTATTTAACTTTCAACCGCTGGTCTCCCTCATTGGGCGATCTGGAATTTTTTTAAAAGCCATGGCTCAGGGAATTATCATCTGGTTGGTGACCTTACTTATTAGTTATTTCGTGATCGGATACCTGAGCCAACGGTTCAGTTTCGTTGACCGGAGGTATCTGATCATCCTGTTTCTTTACCATTCGCTGCTGGCGGTTGCCTACTATGTGTACGCGCTTTACAATCCTTCCGACTCAAGGGCGTATTATAAAAAGCTTATCACTAATTTTCGGGGCGAGGACTGGATCAATTATTACGGCACCAGTACAACCTTCATCGAATTTGTTGGATTTCCCTTTGTGAAGTACCTGGACTTCACCTATGAGT
>CAZZNH010000019.1:0-51522 GCA_964655635.1 uncultured Ohtaekwangia sp. | reverse complement strand
TCGTTGCCTTTTTTTATTTGAAACCCTGTTGGTAACCCAGCAGGGTTTTTTTTTGTGCCCTCACCACCCTCGCTGGCAGGATGATCTGAGCTTTAGATTAGATTGAAATAACCCCCTTCAGTTAGTTATTTAAATAGCCTGGAGTCTTCCTTTAGCCTACGGCCGCTTCTAAAAAAGTATCTCGGGTAAAATACTGACTTGCCAATTGTGTTAACTTTTCAACTGACACCGAGTCGATTTGGTTAATCAAATTTTGGTAGTAGTCCTCAGGAAGATTATTTAATTCAATATTTTTTATCTTACCAAGTATCGAAAATGGGCTGGCAATTTCGCCTTGAAGACTTCCGATAAAGTGTCGTTTCGCAAGTTCTAATTCAGATTCACTAACGGACGTCTGCAAACGATCAATTTCATCAAGGATTTCATCAACGGCTAATTTTCTATTTTCTTTGTTCACATCTGTTCCGATTAGCAAGAGGCTGTCTTTCTTAAACGAATTAATGGATGAAGAAACGCCATAAGTCAGCCCTTTTTCCTCCCTTAAATTTTTCATTAACATCGAGCCAAAGTAACCACCCAGATAGTAGTTGAGGATAAGAGTATGGGCATAGTCGCCATGTGTCCGATGGACTGTCCGCTTCCCTAGTCGAACCGATGATTGAACGCTATTTTTCTTTTCAATATAGACGGCCGAAGTGCTGGCCCTACCCATTTTAACCACAGGTTCAGGTGAGGTATTGCAGGCGATATTGGCAAAGCAATTCTGCAGTGTTTCAAAATCAGGCTGGCTAATTTGGCCAAGTATGAAGACATGAGTCGGTTTTATTCGACTGATGAAATGTGATTTTAAGTCGGTGACGTCTATTTTTTCTATGTCCGATACGTCCGCGGTATTTCCGTACGGATGTAAAGGGCCATAGATCATCTCCCGAATCAACTTTGAGGCCAGGTAACTGGTTTTTTCCTTTTTGACCTGCAGGCCCTGTACGAATTGTTCCTTCAATTGAATAAACTCGTCTTCATCGAAACTTGGTGTGGTAATTAATTCAACAAACACGGGCAACAAAGCGGCAAGGTGTTTTGATAACGCGTAGAGTGAGATGGAAGCATAATCCAAATTACTCGACAGTTCAATATGCGCTCCATAAAAGTCAAAAAAGGCGGCTACTTGTGATGACGACAACTTGCCGCTCCCTTTGTCAAGCATTTGAATCGTAAAATGGGCAACTTCAGGCTTGGATTCAAACCATTTCCCTGCATCAAAAATGACTTCAATTTTAGCAAGCTGCTGATGGATTCCTCCCTGGTGTATGATTTTGATACCGTTGGATAAGGAGGATCTTGCGACTTTGGGTAACTGAAATGTAGTGGACTTTACAAAAGGAGGCGCAATCGATCTGTCTAACATTTACTGTTGATCAGTCACGGATTCTTCTCCCTGTACCTTGCTATCAAAATACATCATGATTGTAAAACGAATGGTTTCAGCCAGGGCGTTTTCCCTTTTGTTTGTTGGGACCAGGTAGGCAACATCAATTCCGAATTTTTGAATTTTAGCCCCGATACCGGCTGTTAGGTATTTCCTATTTCCCTTATCCTTGGCCTCCAGGAAATATCCAAGCCGTCCTGCGAATGTATTGTTGTACCAATATTCAACTCCCGAAGAAACCGAAAACTCCCTGATCTCTTCACCGAACCCACCGGATGCATCGCCAAATGAACCGAAAATGCCGCTGAGCAATGCTTTATCCTGACTGCCTGGTTTTGGACTTGGAACCAGTAGCTTATTTAGATCCATGGCGAACGTCAAACTATTGAACGCATCCAATTCAGTCTTGTAGGAGCCGCCTAGTCTCAGATTGGTTGGGATAAAATCCTTATTGTTTGCATCCGAGTATGATATTTTTGCACCGATGTTGGTGATCGTTGCGCCAAGTGACAGTGCCGAATTGCTGGATACCAATGGCTTAGTATAATAAACGCCAACGTCAACCGCGACAGAGTTACCAGGCCTTGCATCGACACCTCCCGAGGAGAATGCCCCTGTCAGGTTTGAGTGTATGTATCGAAGTGCTCCACCCAAACTGAATTGCTCAGTCAAGAGGCGCGAATAGGTGACATCGAAAGCAAACTCCCTAGGGTTGAACCTTCCGAGGTTGTTGTTGATTGGATCAGGCCCGTTGTTAAATTGGATCTCTCCCAGGTCGAAATATTTCATGGAGGCTGCTACGGATTGTTCTCGTGTGATCTTGTAGAAACCGGTGAGATAGAAGATGGACATGTCGTTGATAATCTTACCAAGCCACGGTGTATAGGAGCCGGAAACGCCATAGCTCTTATCAATAAAAGCCAACTTGGCTGAATTCCAGTAGCCTGAGTTTGCGTCCGGAGATGTTGCTACTCCTGTTTCACCCATTCCGGCCGCGCGGGAATCCGGGGTAATGGTAAGGAATGGAACAGCCGTGGTTATCACCTTTCGGGTACTGTCCTGGCCAATCAAATTGGCCTGAGAGAAGCCGAAAAACGTAGTACCCAGGCATAAAAGGAGGATGATAATTATCCTTAACTTATTCATAGTCAAGTTCTAAGCGCCAAAGATAGTCAATTCAAAATAATTAATTTGGAAATCTGCTCATTTTTCGACCCATCCAGTAGTGAACGAATCGAAAGCCGTAATAGGTATATTCCATTACCTAATTTTAATCCGGCCGTATTGGTGCCATCCCACTCTGGCAAGGTAACCAAATATGGGCTCGAATTAATCTCAAAGGTGATTGTATTTACCGGCTGACCCGCAATGTCTACGATGGTTGCAAAAACCTCGAGGTCCTCACCAGCCCGGCTATGGGCAAATTGAATGGTGGTTGAATTTGAAAACGGATTAGGGAAATTGTAAAGTTGCTCAATTACCAATTGATTTTCCTTAGGTACTGTGAAATCAACGGTAGCTGAAGCGGGATTGTTATAAACATCCCAGGCCTTCACCTCTATGGAATGTCGGCCGGGCTGCAAATTTTCGAATGGAAAGACGATGGTCCCCTTCGTAAAATCGTCCACATCGGCCGTGTAGTATTCGTCAATCTCAAATACACGATCATTGTCCAGAATCGCTACGAGGTTATTTCCAACTCCGTAGTTTGCGATATTGATTCCGCTCATGTCCGACAATCGCGCGACCAATTGTGTTGAAGCCGAAGTCACGCCTCCGTTAATAAATGTGGTGTCACCCATGTATAATTTTATTATTGGAGAACTCTGGTCGGTGTTGTCATCGAGCTCACTCTCGCCAATTTTGAAATCGGTTGATCCTCCTATGGCATCAACCAAATTGGTTTCGTCTTTTGCATAAAGACTTAACTTTCCTGTTCCCACCTGGTATGCGATATTTTTGGGTAAAATAAATTCAAGACTGAAAGAACCTTTTTCTATGGTTGCTTGTCCCCTGAACAATGTATTGCTTCTGTGTTTATAGGTAAAAATTGGATTTTCATCCCCGAGTGTTTTGAACGAAAATTCTTTATCCTTGAGGGTAGCTGATAGTATCCCATTAAAATTTTCATTCTTAGTTCCATTGGTGTGAACCTCCCCCTTAATCACGACTTTTGACAAAGCCTTCAGGGTATCAGACCCATTGGTTGTAGTGACCTCTGTTGCCTTAATTTTATTGTTGGCGATTGCAAGATGCATTGACGGATCGCCTAGCAAAGAGAAGTTTCTGTTTGATATGCCGTTTACACTATTGTTTTTCGTTTCCTTGAATACGGTTCCGATGTCCCTGTATTTTCCGTTTTCTTGTTTAAACAGTGCGGTGTAAAACGCATTGTTGAGAAATGCGTTGGTTGATGCGTTAACTGGCCTGGCTGCCGTGACCAGCCCGATTGCCCCACCGTCTTTTTTGGTCAGCGCCAATTCACTGGATGAAATCTGACCGGGATCATCATGTCTTCCAAATTCACAAGTGGCCGTCACCAACAAGGGAAAAACAGTTTTGTTATTCCATTCCGCTATCAATTGCTCATCCAGGATTTGCTCCTGAAGCCATATCCTTTCGGAGCCGTGCCCTGTGAAATTCAGGATAAGGGTGCCAGCCTTGAGGGACTTCAACAATGCTCCCCGGGCATCGGGCGATACCTGACCGCTTGGTCTTGATATTTGTTTGAAAGCGTCCAAATAAATTTTCTGCGTATTGAATTGGTACTGGTTGCCCTCAATATCCCGGGCAAGTTTGTCCGCATCGCCCTGATGTAAATTAAAGTCTCCATCATCGGCCACAAAAAGGATTTCTTTTCTCCATGGCCCAAAAGCCTTGGGATTGATGTCGTAGGCAATGAGCTTGTCAACAATTGTTTTAGCTTCCGCAAGCGTTTTAACAGGAAGTCGACCAACACCTATATCTAAAGTGTGATTGACGGCAGGGCTTTCACTCCAGTCGCCTTCGGTTGCCTCAAGAAATGCAAAATAATCGTCAGATGAGTAGGTCTCTAATGGCGAAAGCGAGTTCCTCGATTCGTAGGTCGGAACAAAGTTCGTATTCTTATTGACACGGTTTTTATAGTCATACGATGCCCGGCCAAACAGAAGCACATTTCTAAGGCCATTGTTATACAAAAGCTTAACAAAATCCCTGATGGCGGTTGGGTCTTGTTTGCCTCCCGAATAGTCGTTGAATATTTCTTCGGTAGTAACTACCAGTGTTGAGATTCCATTATGGACCTGACGATGATTGGCTAACCGCAAAGCTTCATTTTTGAAATCGGGATGGGTGACAATTAGAAACGAGGGTCGCGGGCCCGAGCGGAGATTTTGATTGGGTATTTGCTTTTCAAATGTTGGTCGCAAGAACGCATTTTCTTTTGCGGCAATGAAAGTTTTTAGTTTATCCGTTGATGTCGAAAAGGTTGCTTTGGTGGCACTTGTTTGAAACAACTGATTTTTACTGTTGAATGGATCGGTCACGTCCCATATCAAGCCGGAGGAAAATGAACTGATTTCAAAAGTACTGGTGGGGTTAGAAAGACTGCTGGCCGATCTGAATTGAATTTGGTTGCCATAAAGTGACAAATCTCTTTCAAAAGATGCCAGGAGAAAGTCAAGATAACCAATGGACTTGCCTGACGATCCTTTCGTGTACTGATAGGTGAAGGTTTGTGTTGCATTTTGTTTGGCGTTCACACTTGAGGCACTGACTATAACGGTATCAATGACCTGTCTGCCTTTTATTCCATACTGTGTATTTGCGATGGGAGCGATTGGCTGTTCCAAGATTGGTGTTCCATTCAGTGATAGTGCAAACGATGCCGGATTGAAATTCTGACTCATCACGCCTGAAACTATTTTGATCGTTGAATTGTCGCGGATATCTTCCACGGCAAAGGGCAGAGAAAGGCTTGTAGTGAGGTCGAATTGTTCACCCCACCATTTTCTACCAGACTTTAGTTCATTGTATTTTTCTTCCTCGTGAAATATAAAATCATTAAATGTGGATACTATCGGATGGGCACCACTGATATTTTCGACTGTTTCTATTCGGTTCCCTTGACCGATTTCACGTTGCCCCAGGAAATAATAATTTTTATCAGCGTACAGGTTTTTTTCGTAATGAAAAGTTTCCTTTTGTGGATTGTAGAAATAGTGATCCGGTCCCTGTCCAAAAAAAAGTATGTAATCATCCTGATTGAAGATTCCGTCAGATTCTCCCACCACGACAATAGAAATTTCCCGCAGGTAATTAATACTTTCCGCGCTATTGGCTTGCGGCAGCATCCCGCTGCCATTTCCAAACAGCGCTAGGCTCCTGGGATCAATTTTATCCACGTTGAATCCGGCCGACTTTAACTGTGTGTAGTCGATTTTATATATGCCATCACGGGTAACAGAAAATTTCCCCCAGAAGCCTGTTTGCAAAGGTCGGATAAACGTCTGCGCCTCTACCGCAACGGGGATCGCCATGAAAGCAGTGTGCCACAGAAATATGAACCTAGCGACCTTCAACATGATTTTGAATTAAATGCAGATCACTTTTTCGAGAGCATTCCCTCTGCTAACGAAAGGAGCAAGTATAATAGTATAACCAGGGATATCCCCTCCGCCTGTTTCCAACTCAATAATAATACGGCCAATCCAGCAAAGGTAAATCTTAGTTTGTTATCGGCCCAGGTGAAGTTTTTGAATTTGAGCGCAAAAAGACTCAGTGGAGCAACCAACAGGAGGGAAAAAAGCAAGGTGATGGCTATCAGGCCACCCAGAGACGCACTGATGAGGTCGAAGGGAGGACCAAGAAACGCCAGCCCTGTGATAAAAAGTGCGTTGGCCGGAGTCGGGAGGCCGATGAACGAATCGCGTTGGTTCTCGTCTACATTAAATTTTGCCAGCCTTAGTGCCGAAAAAATTGCCAGCAAGAATGCTGAATATGCCAGTAGATTTTGAGGAGCTATTTTATTCATCCACGTATACATCGTTATTGAAGGCAGCACTCCAAAGCTGACCATGTCAGCCAGTGAGTCGAGCTCTTTGCCGATTGGCGAAGAAGTTTTTAACGCGCGGGCCGCGAAGCCATCAAAGAAATCAAACACACAAGCCACCCAGACAAAGTAAGCGGGTTCATAAGTAGGGTAATTAAATACCGCCATTATTCCAAGACATCCGCATAGCAGGTTGGCTAATGTAAATAGATTGGGGATGTGCTTTGCTATTGCAGTCATCAGGTATTCAACGCGCAAAAAGGGTTGTGAATTTTCTCTTCTCCAATGGTTGTTGTATTTCCATGGCCGCAATAGACAGTGACATCGTCAGGCAGAATAAATAGTTTTTGCTGAATGCTGTCGATCAGGGTGTCCATATCTCCCCCTGGCAAGTCTGTTCTTCCGATACTTCCTTCAAATAGCACGTCACCGCTGATTAATATTTTTTGTTGTGCGTTGTACAACCCTATGTGACCCGGAGAATGGCCGGGAAGAAATAATATTTCAAAATGACTATCTCCCCAATTGACCTCGTTGTTTTCATCGATAAATTTATCCGGGATGGCATCCTTATACCCAGTGAATCCATAATTCGGAGCGTAGGCCTTCACGGCCCTCAAAAGATTTTCTTCCTTTTTATGAATAAGAAATGGAACATTGTAGGTGCTCTTCACAAAGTCATTTCCAAGCACGTGGTCGATGTGGCAATGGGTATTGATGAGTAATACAACATTCAAATGATTTGTCTTAATGAACGAATCCAATTCTTTTTTTTCATGGGGCTCGTAACATCCCGGATCTATAACAATCGCCTCCCTGGTATCATCATAAATGATGTAGGTATTTTCGCTAAATGGATTAAACACGAATGATTGAATTGAAATCATGCTGCGATTTTTACTGAAGCACAAAGTTACCACCTTCGGGCTAATATTTGGCAGGCAATAGCTTTAAGTTCGTGCAGGTGGAATTAAACGCAACTCCTTATATATTGTAATGAGTAATTTTAATGCTGAAAAGTGGCCACTAAGGTTGATTACATTATCGTTGGTTTAGGACTTGCAGGCGCGTGTCTTGCCATGCAACTTATCAAGAGGGGATTCCGGGTCGTTGTATATGACCTGCCGGGACAAAATAGGGCTTCGGCCGTTGCGGCCGGATTGTTCAACCCCATCACGGGAAAAAGAATCGTAAAGACATGGAAGGCCGATGAGATTTTCTCTTGCCTGTTCGAGTTTTATTCGGGATTAGAAATGGAGTTGGGCACAAGATTTTTTTATCCGACTCCGCTTTACACACCTTTCAAATCTGTGGAAGAGCAGAACGAGTGGATGGGCAAAAGTGCTGATCCGGCATTTGCCAAATATATTCTTGACATTACTACTCAATCGACATACGGAAATGAAGTCAGGGATCCTTTTGGAGGAATTTTACTTTCTCAGTGCGGCTATGTTAAAGTAAATGTTTTGCTGGAAAGCGTCCGGAAAATATTAATTCAGACCGGTAGTTACCGCCAGGAAAATTGGGATGAACGTAAATTGATTATTGCAGAGACGGAAGTTGGTTATGAAGACCTGATGGCGCAGAAAGTAATACTTTGTACGGGCATTCATCTGCTTGCGAGCAAATTTTCAATTGACCTCCCATTGAAGCCATTGAGAGGAGAGGTGATTACAATAAAAACATCCAAGGCCCTGAACCGTATTTACAATCGCGGGGTTTACCTCCTTGAGCAAGGAAATATGGAATACAAGGTGGGGGCGACCTATGATCTGACCGGACAGACAGATGGCGTCAGCGAAGAGGGAAAAAAAGAATTGGTGCAAAAGGCAAAAGATTTGTTGAACGTTTCATTTGTGGTGACTCACCAAGATTGGGGTATCAGGCCGTCAACCGTTGACAGACGTCCATTGATCGGAGAACATCCCTCTTCGAAAAATATTTTGATTTTTAACGGACTGGGTACCAAAGGTGTGAGCCTGGCTCCGTATTTTTCGGGTCAACTTGCCAAATACCTTTCTGGCTTGGGTAATTTGGACAAGGAGGCGAATATTAGTCGCGTTAAATCGTTATATTAGAAGTTCCGGTGAGGCATATTTTGGCCAGCATAAGGCTTACGTTACTGATTGGCAATAGGGATGATAGTTAGGCAAGAATTCCAGTTGATTTTGGGTAGATGTACAAGGGGGTCCAGCAAATGGGTTTGTTCCATTTTATGGATGGCTTTGTTGGTCATATACCAACCTGCGCAATCCCAGCAGGCGAGAGAAACATTTGGTAAGAACAGAATCCAGTACAAGCAATTCGATTGGCAATACCTCTCGTCCGAGAATTTTGATGTCTATTATTATGATAACAGAAGGCGTGTGGCTACGGAGGCCATTCAATACCTGGAAGGAGAGTTTGATCGCATTACCGATCTGATAGGGTATCCTCCCTACCTGAAAACCAAAGTCTTTCTTTATAATTCGGTTACCGACCTGCAACAAAGCAACATAGGATTAAATCATACGGCATTTAACGTAGGCGGTGAAACTGAATTTATTAAGCCTTATGTAGAAATCGCGCACCCTGGCACAGTCGATCAGTTTAAGGAGCAACTGATTTTTAAGATGACTGAATTGATGGTCAACGAGATGATGTTTGGCGGCAGCCTGAAGGACATGTTTCAAAATGCTGTACTGCTCAACTTGCCAGAGTGGTTTATTCGCGGTGCCTCCAGCTATGCCTCGAAGGGATGGACGGCCGAAATGGACGACTACATCCGGCAACTGGTACGGACAAGAAAAATCAATAAATCGCTAAAAGTCTCAGGAGAAGAAGCGGAGTTGGTTGGCCAATCTGTATGGAATTATATCGTGGAGAAGTATGGCAAGAGCAGCATTTCAAACATTCTTAACTATACACGCGTCATTCGAAATGAACAAAAGAGCGTCCTGATTACACTTGGAATTAGTTTTAAGCAATTGATTAGCGACTGGAAGAAGTATTATTCTGAAATGGAGGAAAAGGTTAATCAAAGTTATGTCTCACCTTTGGATTCGTCCAAAGTGAGCAGGCGTCATCGCAAAACAATTATTTTCACCACGGTAAAACTGAGCCCTGACGGAAAGAACATCGCCTATGCCGAAAATGATCGGGGAAGATTTGTGGTCAAGATTAAATCGCTGGAGAATAACCGGGAGATCACGATACTGACCAGTGGCAACAAGGTATTCAGGCAGGACGTAGATTACAATGTACCTTTGATCAGTTGGGCGGATCAGAATACGTTGGGCGTGATTGGTGTTCGTTATGGGGAATATGTCTTTTGGCTGTACGATCTCACTACAAAAAGCAAACTTCCCAGGGAGCTCGACCGGTTCAGCAATATTCGCAGTTTCGACTTTTCCGGAAACGGCAGACTGGCGATTTTAAGTGCTGATTTTGAAGGGCAGAATGACTTGTTTCTCATCAGCAGCAGGCGGGACCGAACCAGAAGGCTCACCAACGACCTGTACGATGATTTTGATCCCGCATTTATTCCCAATACCAACACCATTGTGTTTAGCTCAAACCGCACCACGGATACAACCAACACCATTGTCAAGGGAATCAAAAACATCCCGACCAATTACAATTTGTACCTGTACGATTTGGATACGACAACCAATGTAGTCCACAGGTTGACCAATACGCTGAGCAAGGATTACAACCCGATGGCCCTAGACAGCGACAACATATATTACCTCAGTGATCAGCGTGGCATTGTTAACATATTTAAATTTAATCGCAGTACTGGTATTTACTCTCAGGTGACCAACTACAATTCGAGCATTAAAGAATACGATATTGATTTTGCCAACCGGTCCCTGGCTATGGTGATGGATAAAAATATGAAGGAGGATATTTTTCTCACTCAACCGTTTAATTTTACCCGCCAGGTATTTACACCGGCCACCCGGAGAAAAGAAGTGCAGCAGGCAAAGTCGATCATTGAAAAAAGGAAACAAGAGACACCCCAAAAAGGCTTATCCATCAAAGAGCTTATTAACGCGCGTCTTCGTGAGAAAAATGATTCAACTGCACGGGAGGTTGTTCCGGTTGATACACTGAAAAAAAGGATTTCACCTGATTCTATTGACACCGACAATTATGTTTTTGAGGATGAGGTTGTTCCACCCAAGGCAGATACAGTAAGTGCCAGAAGTGAGAAAGTGGAGGTAGTGCTGGAAGATATTGTGAATACCGAGGATTATGTGTTTGAGGATGAGGCGGCCAGAATAAGCCAGCCAACGGAAACTTTTCTAAACAGGTACATGAAGGCCAGGGAGAGCACTCGCATTAAGGGCCCGTTCCCCTATGAACCCAAGTTTACCTATGAAAATCTGATCACCAATTTTGTTGTTGACCCTCTTAGAGGTTTCAGCGTTCGATTGGAAACGCAAATGAATGATATGTTGGAGAATTACCGGTTCTTTGGGGGTATTCAAACCGCATTTGACTGGAAGAGTGGTGATATTTATGGTGAGATTCAATATCTCCCGCATCGGGTTGATTACACTGCCCGGATAGATCGAAAAGTTATTTTCTGGGATGGAGCCACCAATTTGCAAAAATATTCATGGCAAAAAGTTGAGTTGGGCGCATCGTTGCCGCTGACCGTCCGCACGCGAGTGACGTTAAAGCCATTTCTGGGTTATACCCGATCGGTGGATAGGGGAAGTGATACGGCACCGGCCGCTCCCCCGGTCTTTCTTCCTCCGGATGATCAATTTTACATGGGATCCAAAGTTGAACTCGTCTATGACAACAGCCTGACCACAGGCCTCAATATTATTGAAGGCACGAGGGGAAAAATTAATTTCATCCATTATGAAGGAATGGGGAATAAGCAGGCGAGTTTTTCGCAGGCGTCCATCGACATCAGGCACTACCAACCCATTTATAAAGAGATTGTTTTCGCGTTGCGCGGATTCTCTGGGACTTTTTTCGGTAATGCCCCGAAGTCGTACGTGCTGGGAGGTATGGACAACTGGTTTGGCAACAGGATCAACGGTGAGGGAGCCAACAATCCACTTGTTAATGGCGAAGGGTTCAATAATAATTTGATCTTTACGGAGTTTGCCACGAGCCTTCGCGGCTTCAACTATGCCACTCAATTTGGGAGAAGCGTTGCGTTGGCCAATGCAGAACTCCGAATACCTTTAATACGTGCCCTTTCTGGTGGGCCAATAACTTCAAATTTTTTCCGGAACATGCAGCTGACTGCATTCTATGATATAGGAACAAGTTGGACCGGAAAACCACCCATTAATTCAAACACCAGCACCCAAACCAGAATTGAACAAGACAAGGTTTTCCGTGCTGAAATTAAAGATTTCATTAATCCATGGTTGTATAGCTATGGGTTCGGCTTCCGAAGCATGATGCTTGGTTACTATATGAAATTTGACCTGGCATGGCCTGTGGAGAACTTCCAGGTAAAAGACCCGCGCATATTTGTTACCTTGGGGTTTGATTTCTAATTGACGATTTCATTTTTATGATTAAATCAATGACCGGCTTCGGCCAGGCGTCAGCTTCTGTGGACGATCTTGCGATCAGCGTTGAAGTGAAGAGTTTAAATTCAAAATTTATGGATTTAAATGTTCGCCTTCCACGCTTGTATGCTGAAAAAGAATTGGAAGTCCGCAATGTGACGACAGATTTGCTTGAGCGCGGCAAAATTTCCGTAAATGTGGATTGTGAACGCAGCGGCAAGCAGGAGGTGATGCATCGATACAATGAGGAGCTTTTCACGGCCTATTATGCCGGATTAAAAAGGCTGGCGGATCGCGTGTTGGCGCCTTATGAAAACCTTTTTCAATTGGCTCTGAATTCTCCGGATGTGATTCAAAATACTACTAAAGAAGAAATTAATCCTCAACACTGGGAAGCTATCAACAACTGCATTCTTGACGCAATCAATAAATGTGATGAATTCAGGAAGTCAGAAGGGGGCGTGTTGCAAAAAAAATTAGTAACCTATTGCGAGTCAATCGAATCTGGCCTGGCCATCATTGAAACCCTTGACCCGAAGCGGATCGAAAAAGTGCGCAACCGCATCAAAGGCCGCGTAGAAGACTTTTTCGGTGAGGAGGGATTTGATGAGAACAGGCTGGAGCAGGAAATTATTTTTTACATTGAGAAACTTGATATTCATGAGGAGCGGGTTCGCCTGAAAACCCACCTTGACTATTTTCAACAAGTGCTGAAAAGCAACGCGAGCAATGGGAAGAAGTTAGCCTTCATTTCTCAGGAGATTGGAAGGGAAATCAACACCATCGGCAGTAAAGCCAACGATGCCGAAATTCAAAAGCACGTGGTGATGATGAAGGAGGAGCTGGAAAAAATCAAGGAGCAGTTGAGTAATGTGCTCTAGTGAACAATCACATTCTCCGTGTCAATCCGGCTTAATTCCACCAATTCTCCTTTCTTGAATAAATCTTCTGCCTGGTCAACGGTAAGAGAATTGTTCTTGGGTTTGTAGTTGACGTAATCCTGAAATCGGATACCGCCAACCGTTCTCGGATTGTAAGCAACCCGAAAGCGAAAACTGGTTTCGTCACTCTCGGCAAATGAATAAGCCAGGTAATCTATCGCGAATGTTTTTTGGTTGATCCAATACAGGAATACGTCCTCATGATCCTCACCACCCCCTTCAGGTCTGAAGGTTATCTGAACGTGATCATACACCTGACCATTGATGGTGGATTCTCCCAGGTATTTTTTTATTACCGCAGCATCATTGAGCTTGTAAGGAAGAAAGGCAAAATAATGGACGGAATTTATTGACGATGTGTACTTCACAGCCATCGAATCCGGAACACTAATCGCCTCGCCATTGACCTCTCTTTTGAATCCATCGTTGGTTACAAAATCATGAATGGTATTGGCCGAATCTTTAAAAACCCTCTCGTATGAAAATTGTCCTCCGTTCGTTTTCGCGATGTAGTGTTTGTCCCTGAAGTCATATTCAACGTGCAGGTTGGCAAACTTCTCCCCGCCTGCCGATTGAATTGCCCTGTCTATAATTTTTTGAGGATCAGAAAGTTTCGGGTTACAGCCACCAAAAATCAAACCTATAATGGCAACTGTAAAAAAAAATGAGTACTTCATATATCGGTTTAACTATTTAATCGGGCAAAGGTTTGTCAAAACGGGGACAAACCTCAAATCAATTTGGATAAAGTGGTGATGTATCGCTCTGGCAATTCACCGCTTGTCGCGGCCTGATAGTCTTTATAACTGCACGGCACGATGCTTGCCCGGGAGTAGCGATCGTTTGCCCTGTGGTGATTTACCTCCATCCACCATTTTTCGGTGAATTTGCTTTTATAAAAAGTCAAGATCTCGGGCTCTACCGGCATGGACACCGTATATTTGAGAAAATCATTGCTTTTGAAGTCCTGTTCATTTTTGCGATGGTAAAATCCCTCTATGAAATACCATATCATCGTGGCGATTACTGAGGCAGTTTTTTTTCTTTCATCATCTTTATCGGGATTATATTCATAAAACCCGATTGAACTCAATTTTTCGTTGATGCCGGCATACCAGCAAATCTGACAGGCCTCTTCACCGGTAAGCCCAAACGGCTGGGCATTGGCGTTTCCTGGCGCATCGGCAGATTTGATGGCCGTGATATCAAACGAGGCCATATCCGCATTCCGAATAGCCGGCTCCATTTCAGATAAATTAGTTCTCAACTGGCCTATCCGATAGGCTTCGAAATACAATTTTTCCAAAATGCCAATCGCGGTCGGATCAATGAGGTAAGTTTGATGAGCCAGGTGAGTGTAACCAAACAGGTAGTTGGGTTCGTGCAAAAGAATCTTATTGATGTGAGCGCGTGAAGGCGCGCTGTGTTTGGAGTCGTCCAGATCTAAAAATGCATCCACATTGAGCAAACTGACCAACTTCTCCATTTCTTCATAGCCCTTGTATTGGCCAAAATCCAAATCATGGCTTGCTCCAAGGAGTACGGGCATTACATTATTTTCCAGTAATATTCTGCAGACCTCGCTTACCCGAACGTAGGTTTCATCCAGGTCAATTCCAGGATTGAGGTTGCCGAGGTCGACAATGTTATTTTTACCTGTCCCACTTTTTAGTCGGTAGAGTTTTTTGCGGATTTCATCCGGTCCGTTCTTGCAGCCCTGGTTAGTGGAAGTTCCTCTCTCGTCCTTAATTCCAAAAATGGCGACCTGGGCCTTTCTGTAATCCGGCATTTTATCGCCAAATACCCTCAGGCTTTTATACAGCGCACTTGCATCCTGAATGTCATCATAAATTGATTCGTCAAGTGGCGAGAAAAGAATGGTTAAATCCATCGGGCAGCGGTTTAAACAAAGCTATTCGATTATGCAGGAATGAGCAATGGTTATTCATATTTAGAAATACACAAATAAAAAAGCAGCCATCAAAGTGATAGCTGCTTTTAATGCTGGTCAAAACCTGTTACCCTCCGAAATCGTCAAAACGTACGTTTTCTTTTGGAATGCCCAGGTCATCGAGCATCTTCAGGACTGCTGCATTCATCAAAGGAGGTCCGCAAAGGTAAAACTCAACGTCTTCCGGGGTCGGGTGATCCTTAAGATAATTATCATACAGGCAGGAGTGGATAAAGCCCACATACCCGTCTCCTTCGCCATCAAGCGACTTTTTCACTTTCCAATTGTCTTCAGGAAGTGGCTCTGAGAGGCCGATATAGAAATTGAAATTCGGGAAATCTTTTTCGATGCTCCGAAAATGGTTCGTATAAAAAAGTTCTTTTTTGGAGCGCCCGCCATACCAGTAAGAAACTTTGCGTTTTGTCTTTTCTGTGTGAAACAAGTGAAAGATTTGGGCCCTCAGCGGTGCCATTCCTGCGCCACCACCCACGTAAATCATTTCGCGCTGCGTCTTGTTGATGTGGAATTCCCCGTACGGTCCTGAGATTGTCACTTTGTCTCCCGGTTTCCTTGAGAATATATAGGAGGAGCAAATGCCTGGATTAACATCCATCCAACGGTTGTTGGCGCGATCAAACGGTGGTGTTGCCACGCGAATGTTCAGCATCACGATGTTACCCTCGGCCGGGTGGTTGGCCATCGAATATGCCCTGAAGATGGGCTCATCATTTTTCATTTTAAGATCCCACAACTTAAACTTATCCCAATCGCCCTGAAACACATCAGGTTTGTGGCCGAGTTCGGGATGCGGTGCGATGTCGATTGTCTTGAAATCGACCTCAACGGGCGGTACATCAATCTGGATGTATCCACCTGCCTCAAATTTTAAGGTTTCGCCTGGAGGCAGTTTTACCACAAACTCTTTTATGAAAGTGGAAACGTTGTAGTTCGACACCACCTCGCACTCCCACTTTTTAATTCCGAATATTTCTTCGGGTATCTTAATATCCAGGTCTTGTTTTACCTTTACCTGACATCCAAGGCGTACCTTATCTTTTCTCTCCTGGCGGTTCAGGTGTCCGATCTCTGTCGGCAATACATCTCCGGCACCCGACTCCACTATACATTTGCACATAGCGCAAGTGCCACCACCACCACAGGCAGAGGGTAAAAATATCTTTTCGTTGGCTAAAGTGGTCAGCAGGGTACTTCCAGCGCTTACGGTAATTGTTTTTTCACCGTTGATAACAATTTTGACGGGACCAGACTGAACGAGTCTTTTTTGAGCGAACAAAAGCACAAAAACCAGCAGAAGAATGACGATTGTAAATGCCGTAATCGAAGTGAATATCAACATGTAAATACAATTTTATACGATCACAAATATATCTACTGAACCCGGAAAACAGGCACTGAACGTATAAAAAATACCTCCTGGTTATTAACACTCTTTTCGGTCAGGGGTTTGTCAGGCGAGGCAGAGTTCCTTGTTTTTTTTGCCCTCCGCAATCTTAAAATTAGCGCCTTTGTTCACGATTAAAGAGAGTGAATCATACTCAGCCCATTCCTGCAATTTTTGCGTGGTGACCCAGCCGCTTAAAGCCTGATGATTGTAGCCCTGATAGCCACCCAAAAAGGCTTCAAAATCGCTTATTTGAATGGGTGATGGTCCCTCAAAACTTGCCCTGACATTGACCAGGCTGTCTTGTTCGAAAAAGACGATCTCGTCAGCCTTTATTTTTGGATAGGAGTACGAAAAATCAGCCACGAGCGAGACCACATCGGCAAGCACGACAAGTCCCGTAGGTAGGCTGCCGGCCCCCTTGCCTGACAGCCCCTGCAGTCCAAGAGATTTACCGGTGATATTGATGCCATTGAATTCATTCCTCACTGGTGCCAGCGAGTGATCAATTGGAACAAACTGAGGTGCTACAAGGCCAATTATTTTGTTTCCGACTTTTTCCGCCCTTGCTATCAGCTTGATGGTGCAGCCTTGTTGCTTCGCGAACCGGATGTCGTGATGGGTGATTCTATCTATCCCCACGTTTAGTATTTGATCGGGCTTTACAAAACAACCAAAAGCATGGGCCACGGTGATCGCCAATTTATATTTGGGATCAAATCCCTTGACATCCAATGTGGGATCAGATTCTGCAAATCCAAGATTTTTCGCTTCGTCCAGGGCGTGGTGATAGTCTTTTTTCTCCTCAATCATTTTGGTGAGGATGTAATTGGTTGATCCGTTGAAAATACCCTCGATGCTTTTGATTTGATCCATGGCATAATGGACTTCAAGATTTCTAAGGATCGGTATACTGCCACACACGGCCCCCTCATAAAGGACGGGCGTATCGTGTCTTTGCTGCAGCGCATAAATTTCCTCGAGGTTTTCAGCGAGCATTTTTTTATTGGCAGTGACAACAGGTTTTCTCCGCTGAAGCGATTGCTTCAAAATGTTGAACGCAGCATCGGCATCGTCAATCAATTCCACTACCAGGTCAATGTCCGGATCGTTCAGAATTTCTTCAGGATTGGTAGTCAATAGCGAGGCAGGGACCGTTCTGGGTTTATTGGTGTTTTTAACTGCTATTTTTTTTATCTCCAGATTGGAGTAAACCGATTGACTCAGTAGCGTCTGAAATCCCTGACCGACACACCCCAGACCAAACACACCTATCTTAAATTTCTTTTTCATTGAAGAATATATTTTGATTGAACGATAAAGAATTGCTGAATAATTGACTTGAGTTGTTTCGTCTCCACGAGAAATCCGTCATGGCCGTAGTCGGATTGAATCACGACCAACTGCGCGTTCGCAATCGCCTCATTAGTGATTCTTTGCTCCTGAACGGGAAACAACAAGTCACTCTCGATGCCAATGACGAGCGTTTTAGATTTGATGCGACCAAGCGCCTCCGTCAAGTTCAGGTGGTGCCTTGCCACATGGTGGTTGTCCATGGCCTTTGTCAATGTCCAATAACTGAATGCGTTGAATCGATTCACCAGCTTTTCACCCTGGTAGCGCTGGTAAGAAGCCGCTTTATAATCATCCAGTTTATTTGCCGTCTGTTCAGTTTGCGATTGAAAGGCATCAAACGTGCGGAAGGTAATCATACTCATGGCTCGCGCAGCGGCCAATCCGTTCTGTCCTGCCATCGGACTGTTTTCGCGCCATGAAGAATCGCTTTCTATTGCCAATCGCTGCGCTTCGTTAATCGCGATGCCCCAGGGCGAATGAAGGGCATTGCAGGCGATGGGTATAAGGTGGTCGACCAGATCAGGTTGCTGAACCGCCCACTCCAAGGCTTGCTGCCCTCCGAGCGAACCGCCCAGCAGCGTATGAATTTTCTTCAATCCCAGGTGTTGGCGCAACAAATCAAAAGCTTGCACCACATCGCGATTGGTAATTAAAGGGAAGTCATGATAGTACGGACGATTTGTTTTGGGATTTGTTGAAAGCGGGCCGGTAGATCCGTAGCAGCCACCCAGCGAATTCGCACAAATGATAAAATACTCATTGGGATCGAATGGGCCATCCTCTGAAAACAAGTCCGCCCACCATTCGGTGAAATTGGAGCTCCCTGTAAGGGCATGACATACCCACACCACGTTTGACCGGCCCTCATTCAATTCGCCAAGTGTGGTGTACTTCAGTTGGAAGCCGGGTAATAATCCACCCGACTCCAACCGGAAGTGTTCCTGATAGTTGAATATGTACTCCTTTACTTTCACTATTCTATGAATGATTAGTTGCTCACCAATTCTTTTTTGAACACCGCATCGAATGCCTGTTGAAGATCAGATTTGATGTCATCCAGGTGCTCGATTCCAACTGAGATTCTCAACAGGTTGGGCAGTACACCGGACGCCAGCTGCTCCTCCTGAGAAAGTTGCTGGTGGGTGGTTGCCGAAGGCTGGATGATCAAAGTCTTGGCATCACCCACATTCGCCAGATGGCTTACCAATTTCAGGCTGTCTACAAATTTCGAGGCGCGTTCTTTCGATCCCTTCAGAGTAAACGACAACACAGCGCCAAAACCGTTTCGCAAATATTTTTTAGCCAGTTTGTTGTAGGTGCTGCTTTGTAGTCCCGGGTAGTTGACACTTTCCACGTTGGGATTTTGTTCAAGCCACTGTGCGAGTGCCAATGCGTTGTCCACGGAGCGTTGAACCCTTAGTGAAAGTGTTTCAAGACCTTGAAGGAATAAGAATGAATTAAAAGGACTTAGGGCTGGGCCGTAATCGCGCAGTCCTTCTACTCTTGCGCGGATCGCAAATGCGATGTTGGGCAAGCCGAGCGGATTATTTTCACCAAAAGTGTCCCAAAACTGTAATCCGTGGTATCCTTCGGACGGTTCTGTGAATTGCGGGAATTTCCCGTTGCCCCAGTTGTAATTGCCGCCATCCACGATCACGCCTCCTATGGAGGTGCCGTGTCCACCAATCCATTTGGTGGCTGAAGCAACCACTACATTGGCGCCATACTCAAGTGGTTTGAAAAGGTAGCCTGCTGCACCGAATGTGTTGTCAACAAATAAGGGGAGATCGTGTTTCCGAGCCAGCGCGGCAATGGCTTCGAAGTCCGGAATATTAAATCCCGGATTGCCGATGGTCTCCAGATAGATGGCCTTTGTGTTGTCGTCAATTAATTTTTCGAATGCGTCTGATTTGTCACCTTCCGCGAACCGCGCTTCAATACCCAATCGTTTGAACGCCACTTTGAACTGATTGTAGGTGCCTCCGTACAAAAAGGAAGTTGACACAAAATTGTCGCCAGCCTGCAAGATGTTGTTGAGTGCGATGAACTGTGCGGCCTGGCCGGAACCAACCGCCAGTGCGGCTACACCGCCCTCTAGTGCAGCAATTCTTTTCTCGAACACATCGGTAGTAGGATTCATGATCCTCGTGTAGATGTTTCCAAATTCTTTGAGGCCAAAAAGGTTGGCACCGTGTTCGGAATTTTTAAAAGTGTAAGAACTGGTTTGGTACAACGGCACGGCCCTCGACCGCGTGGTTGGGTCAACCTCTTGTCCAGCGTGAAGTTGAAGTGTTTCGAATCGATAGTTTGACATGGTTATTAAATTATTAGGGTTAAAAAAGATAGTATTGATGGAATACAGCAATGACGGGACTTGTCAAGCCTGGATGTTATTGCCGTTTAATCAGTTGATTACTGAATCAGCAGCAACAACACGTACACGTACAACACATCGTTGTTGTATGGGTACGTGTGAGGGTACAAATAATGGGTGAATGCGTGCGAGCTAATGAAACAAACGCTGATGCGCTGAACGGTGCTGAGAAACGTGAATTTTGAATTTTCATTTTTCTAATCGTTTATATTCTCCGCCACCTGGCGGGATCAGGAATTAGCACCTTGACCAATCGGTCAGGTTGCTAGCGCGTCATAGAGCCTGTCTCTCAGCGCTTCTTTATAAATCGATTAAGCAGACACTGCTTGCTCGACTATGATGATGCAAACGTATACCAGATTAGTAGAGTTTCCAAAAAAATGTTAAAAAATTTAAAACCACCCGTTGCACGGTAGGAAAAATACGAATGGCTATTGACTGTTAGGCTATGACTGGAACTGCCTGGTAATCATTACAATTTGCCCCTGATGGTAGACGTCATGCTGAACAATGCCGTGTAGTAATTTATAGTAAGAATATTTTCGATTTGGGACTTGATTTGGCAGTCTTTCAGCATCGAAGTGCGTAAGGGCATCCAGCAGATCTCGTTGTGATTTGTCCAATTCGTCAAGGGCGCTCGTCCAATCAATGCCTTTCGGAAAGTTGTTCTCTTCCTTGACCTCGAACGCGTCATTTCCCCGCAGTTTCTGAATTACGAACGTGCGCCATGCAGCCATGTGCAGGACCAATTCGATAATGGAATGGCCGTTGGCCACTCTCGCGTGCGCTTGCTCCTGAGGAATTTTAGATAAGACTTGCTCGAGGGAAGGACCATGCCAGGCGTTGCCACTGTAGGTGTCCTTTATGTCTTCAATAATTCTGCTTAGCTCAGACATAATCAGGTCAGCATTCCCCCATCCACCTGAAGCACTTGCCCGGAAATGTATGATGACAAATCGGAACCCAGGAATATGCAGGCGTTGGCGACATCGTTGGGATTGCCGCCACGCTTCAGCGGAATGGCGTCCCGCCAGCTTTGAACCGTTTTCTCATCCAGTTTTCCAGTCATTTCTGTTTCAATGAAACCTGGCGCAATTGCATTGGAGCGAATTCCCCTTGAGCCTAACTCAAGGGCAATCGACTTTGTGAATCCAATGATGCCCGCCTTGGAGGCTGCATAATTAGCCTGACCGGCATTTCCTTTTAGGCCCACTACCGAGGTCATGTTGATAATCGATCCACCGCGCTGTCTCATCATTGGCTTTGCCGCAGCCTTCACGGTGTTGAAACACGACTTAAGGTTCACTTGCATAATCTTATCCCACATTTCCTCTGTCATGCGAAGCAACAGGTTGTCCATGGTGATTCCTGCATTGTTTACCAGAATATCCAGCGAACCGAAGTCAGCCACCACGTCAGCGATCAGCTTGTCGGCCTGAGCGAAATCGGATGCGTCTGACCGATAACCTTTTGCTTTGACGCCTTTTGCCTGCAATTCTGCCTCGAGTGCCTGACCTTGCTCTATACTGGAAAGATAGGTGAAGGCTACGTTGGCTCCGTGTTCAGCATACTGATTGGCGATGGCTCTTCCTATTCCCTTGGAAGCTCCGGTGATGAGTGCATTTTTTCCTTGTAGTAGTTTCATGCTGTCTTAGATTCAGTGAATTGGCTGGATACAGCTCAAAAATAGAGATTTATGAATTAAAAAATGCTTCAAATAGTGAGAATTGGGAGATTGACACCTATTGGCTAAATAGCTTTTCAATTGCCCAACGACAGTTTATCTTTGGGCGGAATTTTAAATCTTTTGATATGTCAAAGTATGATGTGATCGTCATTGGTAGTGGCCCTGGTGGATACGTGGCAGCGATTCGGGCTTCGCAATTGGGAATGAAGGTGGGTGTGGTTGAGAAAGCTGAGCTTGGTGGTGTATGTCTTAATTGGGGATGTATCCCAACAAAGGCGTTGCTAAAAAGTGCCAATGTATTCGAATATATGAATCACGCGGAGGATTACGGAATTTCCGTGAAAGGTGCTGCTGCAGATATCAAAGCGGTGGTTAAAAGAAGTCGCAGCGTGGCCGATAGCAACAGCAAGGGGATACAATTTTTGTTTAAAAAGAATAAGATTGATCACATTGCCGGTTTTGCCAAACTTAAGAAAGGGGGCAAGGTGGAAGTGACCGATGATAAGGGAAAGAAAACCGACTACGAAGCCAAACATACCATTGTGGCTACCGGTGGGAGGTCGCGCGAACTTCCTAATTTGAAAATCGATGGAAAGAAAATAATTGGGTATCGTGAGGCCATGATTCTGCAAGAAGTGCCGAAGCGCTTGTTGGTTGTTGGTTCCGGGGCGATCGGAGTTGAGTTTGCTTATTTCTACAATGTGATGGGATCGGAAGTAACGGTGGTTGAATTTTTACCGCGTATAGTACCAGTGGAAGATGAGGAAGTGTCGAAGGCACTGGAAAAATCATTCAAAAAATCCGGAATGAAAATTCACACGAATTCAGAAGTAACGCATGTGGATACGAAAGGAAAAGCGTGCGTTGCCACTGTGAAAACCCCTGGGGGTGAAATTAAGATTGAATGCGATGTGGTTCTATCAGCGGTTGGCGTCTCAACCAATATCGAGGGAATCGGTCTGGAGGAGGTTGGCGTAAAGACGGAGAAGGGCCGTGTCATTGTGGATGATTTTTATAAAACCAATGTTGCAGGAGTTTATGCCATCGGTGATATTGTGAAAGGGCCTGCACTGGCGCATGTTGCTTCTGCGGAAGGAATTACCTGCGTTGAAAAGATTGCCGGAAAAAATCCTGAGCCTATTGATTACAACAATTTGCCCGGATGTACTTATTGCTCTCCCGAGATAGCTTCTGTGGGTTACACGGAAGAAGCAGCGAAGAAAGCCGGTTACCAGGTTAAAGTTGGCAAATTTCCATTTAGCGCTTCAGGCAAGGCAAAGGCTGCCGGAGCCACCGATGGTTTTGTCAAGGTGATTTTTGATGCGAAGTACGGAGAGTGGCTTGGCGCCCACTTCATTGGAGCCAACGTAACAGAAATGATTGCAGAAGTTGTGGCAGCGAGAAAGCTCGAAACGACCGGTCATGAAATTATCAAGACGGTGCATCCTCATCCTACCATGAGTGAGGCCATTATGGAAGCCGCGGCAGCTGCGTATGATGAAGTAATTCACCTTTAGAAAACAAAAACGCTGCCAATTGGCAGCGTTTTTTCCCCACAAAAAACCAACCTGTAAATTTTTCAGGGCATGACTACCGTATCGATCACGTGGATGATTCCATTTGATTGATTTACATCCATGATGGTAATTTTGGATTCGTTGCCTTTCTCATCTTTAATTACCACATCCTTTCCGTTCATCATCGCCCAGAGCATTCCGCCTTGCACAGTTTTGAGCTCTGCTTTTCCATTGCCGGCTTTGATTGCTTTTGCAATGGCGTCTGAGCTTAGCTTACCAGCTACTACGTGGTAGGTAAGCACCGATGTAAGCGTGGCTTTGTTTTCAGGCTCCAGCAGTGAACTCACCGTTCCTTCAGGTAATTTATCAAAGGCCGAGTTTGTAGGCGCGAAAACCGTGAATGGTCCTGTTCCCTGGAGCGTTTCCACAAGGCCGGCCGCGTTCACCGCAGCGACCAACGTGGTGTGATCTTTTGAATTAACAGCATTTTCGATAATGTTTTTGCTTGGATACATGGCTGCGCCACCAACCATTACACTTTGGGCAAATCCTGCTGCAGAAATTAAAACCAGGCTTAAAATTGAGATTATTTTTTTCATGTGCTTAGTTTGTTTCAACTACTTACGAATGAAATGGTTCGTCCGGATTTTGGTTCTAAGAAAAAAATTTTATTAAAATGTCAGTGAGTTCTCTAAGGATTCTTTGATTTGCCTGGTGAGTGATGGTCCAAGCTCGAATGAACTGCTGAGTGCTTCTTCAAGGTATACCCTCGATTTTTTAATATCGGCCTTTTTGTAGATCTCACCCAGATGATACAGCGCTTCTGGCTCAAATGTTTTTCCTTCAACGTGCATCGTAGCAATTCTTAGTGCTTCTGAGACCTCACCGTTTTTGAACAGACTCCATGCAAGCAAATCATAACATTCGGTTGTTGCCCTGCTTTCGATCTCTTTCCTCGCTATTTCAATGGCCTTAAGGGGCATGTTCAAATCTTCCGCCATCAGCAGGATCAAATATTTGTTGTACATGTCTCCATAAAGCGGGTTAGAAACCTCCTTCATGAATTTTTCGAGCATCATCATTCTGGTTTGCGGGTCATTTTCCTCATGCGCAATCTCAGCCAGCAGCAGATAAAGGTCGGGCGTAGGTCTTTTGGATTGAATCATGCGAATTATCCTTTTCGCTTCTTTGTAGTTGTGATCATGCGAAAAAGCAACCCAGGCTATTCCCTTTAGGGCGTACAAGTAGGAGGGGTCTGCCTTCAATACATCGAGGTAATCGTTATATGAATCCGCGATTCTACCTGCGTGGCCATACATATCTGCGAGATTGGATTTTGTCCAACAATAAAGGGATTTGTTGCTGCCAACACGCTGCAGTCCCTTCTCCATCCAAATAATAGCTGTGTCCAGCTTCCCTTCTTTATCTTTTATTTTTGCATCGCGGATGAGAAAGGCGAACGAATTTTTATTCTTAAAGTCATTTAAGATGGATTTGGCCCCCTGCAAATCCCCCAACTCCATTCTCACATCAGCGAGCATTAGGTAGGTTGTGGCTTTGTTTTCTCCGTTTAAGGCTTCTCGCAAGTATTCATCAGCTTTTTTAAACTGATGCTGAGTTATGGCATTTGCCGCAAGGCCCTGAAAGATTCCCGCATTCCCCATTGGGTTTTTCTTAAGGGCGAGCGCGAACAGGCTGTCCGATAAAATAATGTCTGTAATATCTCCGTGGGTCTTGAATCGCGCTGCGTGAAGGTTTGCTAATTTGACAATGGACGTTTGGTCCTCGTTGTTGGAGTTAAATCTCTTCTGCCAAAACCGCAGGGTTTCGTCTTCCGAGGTAAACTTGAAATTGTTTCCATTCAAATAGACCAGGTAGTCTTTTTCATGTACAATTGTTTTTTCAACTTTTGAGCACGAACTCAATATCACTAGAATTGCAAGGAATTGTAATTTCATGGTGGTTGATTTTTGAGAAAAACCCTCCGGACAAGTCCGGAGGGTTGGATAATTAATGAGGTGATGCGAGGTATGGAAATGCAGTCAAAAATGGTTTGTCGTTGGCATCGACATGATCGTCTGTTAATCCTGGGTTTTGAGAAGCATCAGGCCCGCCAAAGATCAGAATGAGTTCAACAGTAATTACATCGTCCGTCAAAGCTCTTCCTGTGAGCACTTCTACGCCATTGTAAAAAGTGGTTGGCTTCTCAAGCGAAACAGATAACACGTCCGTTGCCAAAACACCCGAGAAAGTGGCAGCGTCCAATCCAAGCAGATTCGTTGTGTATCCGGCATTGAGGGCCAAAAGCTTGGTCTGGAATTTACTAGCAAAGGCTGCGCCCATGTTGGCTGGAGTCGTTGTGTTGAACACGTCCTTTTCGCCAGCGCTAACAAACACGGTATTTATGGCGGGTCTCGCCATTTGATCTTCTTGCTCATACATGCTGACCGGTGCTGTGTCATCGTCACTGCAACCAATGTTTAGTAATGACGACCAGATGATCATCACCAGAGATAAAATCTTAATTGAGTATTTCATTATTTGAAAATTTAGCTTTAGAAAAATTACATTTTACGATTGGAAGTGGCCCAGGTATTGATTGTGCCAGATCCCAAAGAGGATTTGGGGACTTCAATTACAACCGACATCACGTTGGTTCCTGCAAAAGTATCTTTGCCCGGGTTATTGAATGAACTTGCCGTTCCTCCAATAATTGCCTGATAGGCTGTCAGATCAAAAAAGAATGGATCGTCCCTTGGACCTGCAAATACTTTGTATCCGTTTGATTCGCCAATTACCGGTGAGCTACCATAGGTAGAAATATTTGCTTCCACAGTCACTTCGGTCAGCAGCTGGCTTGCGGTGCCCGTTGAGATCGGAGCGGCCGGTCCAAATATTTTTACTTTTCCATTTTCAAATGTTGCCTGAATGACAAGATCCTCTATATTATCCTTGGATGATGAGTTGTCGATATTAATCTCGATCATCACCTCTTCGTCAAATGAGGCGGCACCTGTTGCGCCCGGGGCCAGTAGACCCTGTACGTTTACAACAAAAACCATGTTGGCTGATGCTGCCGGGCTTTGAAACGCGTAATAATCTGTAATGTCTGACCCGCTGCCGGTAACAGCCGGAGAGTCAATATGGTCGGCTGCAATGAGGTACACGCCCGCAGCGCATGCCGTAAGTAGTGATAAAAGAACCACTAACTTCTTGTAGTTGGTAATTTTCATGATTTTTATTTTGGTTTAGTCTGACATACGACTAAACCCCGCGTGCTGGATTTCGATGGAATGTGGATTGTTTTGAATATTTTGCAGTCAAATAAATTGATCCTATCGCTGCGACAGGTACCATTGACGAGAACGAATTAGTAAGAGGGCTGAAGTTGAGAGACAAGGCAGCGTTATCTTATTTATACGATCGCTATTCTGCCGCATTAAATGGCGTTGTCTCGAGAATCATAAGAAACGAGGATATTGCCGCTGAGGTACTTCAGGACGTATTTCTCAAGATATGGGATCGAATAGATCAGTATGACCCATCGAAAGGCAGGTTGTTTACCTGGATGCTCAATCTGGCGCGCAACCAGGCAATCGATAAAACACGTTCAAGGGAGATGAGCAACGAAAAGAAAACCGATGATCTTGATAGTATCGTATCTACCGTTGAAAGCCAAAACAGCAGCTATCAGGACATTGATGCAATCGGGCTTAAAGAGGTTTTGAATGCGTTGCCGGAAGAGCAGAAATTCGTGGTCACTTATTTATATTTAAAGGGGTATACACAAAGTGAACTTGCGAAGGAGTTTAATATCCCTCTTGGAACGGTGAAAACCCGATTGCGAATGGCCATGATTGAACTAAGGACTCAATTGAATGTGACTTGAATATAAAAGAGTACATATCGTCAGGAATACTTGAGGCATATGCGTTGGGAGACCTTACACCCGCTGAAAGGCAGGAGGTGGAGCGTAACCTGAGGCAATACCCTGAATTAAAACTTGAGTTGGAACTGGTTGAAAGAACCATGGAGTCATTGGTGATGAAGGCTGGTGTTCCGCCATCGCGATCGGTGAAAGAAGCTGTGATGAAAAAGGCCTCCGCGGAAGCGAAAGTTGTTCCAATAACTGCCAGTATGTGGCGATACGCTACCGCTGCCTCTATCACCCTGGCGCTGCTCACATCCTATATGGCCTATCACTACTACGATAAATGGACAACGACATCCACCGCGCTTGACAACCTCATCGCCCAGAATCAACAGATTGCCCAGGACTACAACGTAGTCAATCAAAAGCTGGATAAAATTCAGAACGATTTTTCAATCATTGAAAATAATGCCTTCACAAAAATTGTGATGAAGGGCACAAACAATGCGCCTGATGCCATGGCGTCCGTTTATTGGAATGCGAGTAGTCAGGAAGTCTACCTCAGCATTCAAAATCTGAAAGAAATTTCGCAAGCGAATCAGTTCCAACTTTGGGCGATTGTGGATGGCAAGCCCGTGGATGCGGGGGTTTTCGATGCGGGCACTGACGGTCTGCTGAAGATGAAGTCAATTACTGGAGCAGTAGCCTTTGCCGTCACCATCGAACCGCGGGGAGGATTGCCAGCGCCTACGCTGGAGACCATGCAAGTGATTGGCAATTTGCCAAAGAGCTAGTTTTACATTTCCGAAAATCCGTGCGGGTGCTGTTGGTCGTAAGTTGAAATAGGACCAAATGCGAAGCCGTGCAGAGACCTATTTTCCCAATTCATACTTACTGGTACAGGGCGATCGTACTTACCTTTTTAATGCTGTTCGCATTTACAGCATATTGGGTAGGCGCTTGACCGCGCATCACTTCCAAAAAGGAATTAATCTGCCTCCGCAGGGGTTTTAGGACAGTTGGGCAGGATAATTGGTTGATTTGTCCGATTTTCGGATCATTTTCAACTTTTTCTTCGTATATAGGGTTCTAAATGCATATAAATCATTGAGTTATGAAACTATTTCCAATGAAATTTTACGCAAACAGGGCCAGGGTTCTTGGGATCATGCTTGGGCTTTGCATGATCATTTACATTGTGGTCCGTTTCTACGTTGAGTCAGGCAATTAATGTCATCGAGAGATCGAAATAAGGGGGTTTCCACCAAAGGCTACTTCAAACGAGCCAGGGCCTTTGGTTATCTTATGCTCGTTGTTGCCATCGGTTACCTGATCTATCTTATCATCGAATGGTTTTCTACCAATTGATCGGGCGCATATCCGTTCACGATCTTTTGTACATTTTTTTCTTTCCATAGTTTTGTTTTACATGACTCGTTTGATGCGGAGAGAAATTCTCACTGTTTGTTTTGTGCTTTTCTCGGTGGGTTCTTTTGCCCAGGTGGCTAATTCCGGCCAACTCGAATTTGAATCGGCAGCCCAGCTTGTAAATAAGGGTGCATACGCTGAGGCGCTGCAACAATTGGACCGACTCGTATTATCCGGATTTGATGACGATAAACTTTATAAATACCGTGGCGTAGCCAAATTTAACCTTCAGGATTTTCGGGGAGCCGCGGAGGACCTTGACAAAGCGAGGCAAAAACTGGAAAAAGATGGAGAAGTGTTAGGTTTAGTAGGCATATGCAAATATCGATTTCAGGAGTGGGAGGCAGCTAAATATTTTTTAATCAATTCGATCTCCTCTGGTTATAAGAACAGCAAAGCTCACCTTTATTTGGGCTACCTGCATTTTGAAGATCGTCAATATAAGGATGCCATTGAGCAGTTAAGCCTGGCGGAAAAAGCTGGTGAAACTGAAATCAAACTTTTTGAGTCGAGGGGAATCGCGTCATACCATGAAGGGGATTACCAGCCCGCAATCACGGATCTTGAGGTGAGCATAAACGCAACTAAAAAAGCGTCTCGTCATGTCAGTGAGATTTTGGGTCTGGCGTATGGGCGCAAAGGAAATTATGACAAGGCCCTTCCCCATTTGACAAGGGCTGATTCTTTAGGGAGTGAAAACAAGGATGTTTATTTCCAACTGGGAAACTGTTTAAAAGACAAAGGGCTCCATACACGAGCAATCGATTCATATACCAGCGCCATTACTTTCGGCTATTCGGCACCAGCGGTGTACCTCAATCGTGGTGATGCTAAAGTAAATGCCGGATTGATTCGGGAATCCCTGGCCGATTTTGACTTTGTTATTAAACAATCGCCAGAAAATATATTGGCGTACCGAAGTAGGGCCAACGCCAACAGGAAACTCGAAGATTGGCCGAAAGTGGTAACCGATCTTTCGATAATCGGTGCCTTCGGGGATGCGGAAGCTACTGACCTGGTCATCCTGAGCCTCGCCAAGTACCACCTCAAAAATTACCAGGGGGCCCTTGAAGATATCGATAAGGCTCTTGAGATGGGAATCGTGGAAACCAAAATTGAGGGAAGGATTTATTGGTCCGCCATCCTAAAGGGCCAATCTCTGATCGCCTTGAAACAATTTGAGCAGGCGGTTTCGGTGTTGGACAAATTGGTGAAAACGGGAAATAATTCCCCAGACCTTTACCTGAACAGGGCCCGGGCTTTTGTGGGGTTACACAAATTTGAAAACGCTATAGCAGATTTAGAGAAAGCTCAGTTGTCCGACCCAAAAAATGCAGATGTATTTTTCAACGCTGCGGTAATCAAAGAAGAGCTGGGAGATATCGGTGCTGCCATTCTTGACTATAACAAAGCGATAAAGTTAAATCCAAACGATGCGCTGGCATTCTATGGCAGGGCCAATTGCAAGGGGCGCACCGGAGATCATGCCTCGGCTGTTGCCGATTTGGATGAATCAATAAAACTGGATGCGAAAAATCCTTCGTATTACAAAGCGCGTGGCAACTACTTCTATCAAATGAAAAATAAGGACAAGGCGTGCTTTGATTGGCGGAAGGCGGTTGAATTTGGCGATGAGAAAGCGAGGTTCTCCATAGAGCAGTATTGCAATAAGTGAGAACCTATTTGGGTAAATTCAAATCATCTATTTATTACGTAATCTTACTCGGGTCAGCAAGCTGCCGATATAATCGGTAAGCGGTAGATTACAATGGTCAGTTTTGAGTTATAAAACGAAAAGACTGATATGAGAAAACTTGGATTGATGCTGATGGTCCTATCTTTTTGGATGGCTGCACACGGTGAAGCGATGTTGGGTACGGCAATTTTGGTAATCGATGGGAATACATTCGAACTAAAAACTGATGAAAACGAAACTTATAAAATCATTTTGTTTGGTGTCGACTGTCCTGAGCCAGGACAGCCTTTTGCAGAGGACGCAAAGAACGCATTGGAAAAATTAATCCTTCGACAAAAGATTGCTGTGGATGTAGTGGGCAAAGACCGTCATGGTGTCAGATTGGGAGTTGTCCTGATTAAAAACAAGATTGATCCCCGAAAAGAGTTGTTAAAGGATGGCCTTGCCTGGACGGCAGAGAGGGATCCGCAAGTGGAACTTGAGGCACTGCGATTAGAGGCCTATGCCAAGCGCAGTGGAGTATGGAAGGAAAACAACCCAACACCTCCCTGGATTTATCGGAGAGAGCAATCCATGCTGCAACCAAAGTCAAGTTAATTGTAATAAACGTCTCATGGCACCGTTAAGGGTCTTAGTATGATGGTTCTAAGACTTGCTTGGGTATCCTTATTCGTTTTATCAGTCACCGCTGGATTTGCACAGACCAGTTTGGATCCCAAACTGATGCCGCCAAAGCATCATACAAAGTATTATTCTCCGAAAACGACCAGGGCTGTAAAGTCAAAAAAACAGAAGGTGACGCGAACCGCCCAATACGAGTTTTACAAAAGGGTGGAAAAGGCGGCCAAGGAAAAGCAAAGGATTCTGCGAAAGCTCTCCAAACCACAGTTTTCCAATCCGGCAAATTTTGGGCATAAGCACAAGCCCAAAAAAAGGCCCCCGCATCGCATGCGGTATTGCAAGGTGTGCCACATCAGGCATTAACTTTCGCTTCGAAATTGATGTATTGGTACGCTAAAATAGATGCGTATCTTTATGCGTATGTTTAGCCGGGGAGTTTTGTGTTTTGTTTTCAGCTTGTTGTTTAGTTGCGCATATGCGCAAAAAAAGAAACCTGTCGTTGAACAACAGCCCAATTCCATAGATCCCAACTATGCTGAGGAAAAATTTGTCCCGAAGGCATCTAAACGGAAAAAAAAATTTGAAGCAACGTATGAGGCCCGCAATGATTTTGAGGAACGAATGGAAAAGAACTGGAAGGAGCGGGAAAAGGCCGAGAAAAATGTAAGCGGTGATCGGAAGGCAGATAAGTCTCAGCCTCCTTATTTTGGACACAAGCGTCCGCCAAAGATCAGGCCGCAGGGAAAACGAAAGGTCTGTAAAGTGTGCGGCATTAAACACTGAGTGATCCCCAACATCTACCCGAGTTTTTCGTGGACATAGCCAATCGAATCGAGCATACCAACCTGAGGCCAGATGTTACGGTAAATGAAATCGACAACCTGGTTGAAGACGCAAGGGCTTTTAATTTTTTTGGGATTTGTGTTCCGCCTTTTTGGGTGAAGCGCGCGAAACGGGAAATAGGAAGTGCCCCAATTCAGTTGGTTACTGTGGCGGGTTTTCCGTTTGGTTACCACATGACAGAAACAAAATTGGACGAAGCAAAGCGGGCCATCGACAATGGCGCTGATGAAATTGACTGGGTATGGAACATCAGTTCTTTCAAGACAGGTTTACCATGGACTAAAATCGAATTGGCGAAAGCCAGCAAATTAATTCATGACCACCAAAAAATTTTTAAAGTCATTATCGAAACAGCCTACCTGTCCGATGAAGAAATAATGCTCGCTTGCAAAATGTGCGGAGATGCCGGGGCAGACTTCGTAAAAACATCAACGGGCGTGACATCGGGGGCTTCCATTGAAAATATTCGATTAATTCGTAAAGCGCTATCGATTGCGGTGGGAATAAAAGCAGCAGGTGGGATAAAAACTTACCAGGAAGTGATTAACTTAGTTGATGCCGGGGCAGACAGAATTGGAACCTCTTCTGCTGTGTCCATTATTCAACAATTTAATCAATCAAAAAATGCCGAGTAATTTAATCTCAATATTTCCTGAGAAAAAGGATATTCCCGAAAAGTACGCGATCGACAAGCCGCTTGAACAGAGGGAATACCTGATCAATGGCGAGATGAAAATATGGAACGGGAATCTTAATCCTGTGCTGAGCCCCGTTTTTATTGCGTCCAACGGTAAGTTGGTGCAGGCCAATATCGGCAGCACACCTTTGCTAACCGAAAAAGAAGCGCTTGAGGCGCTTGGCGCGGCTCTCAAAGCTTACGATCTCGGTCGTGGTCATTGGCCTACCCTGGGTGTGGAAGGCAGAATTGCTCATGTTGAAAAATTTTTAGCACAGATGCGCCTGCAAAGGGATGAAGTAGTCAAACTTTTGATGTGGGAAATTGGCAAGCCGTTGAAGGATGCCGAGAAAGAGTTTGACCGCACGTGCGATTATATTGTTGACACCATTAAGGGATTAAAAGAATTGGATCGGAATTCTGCCAAGCTGGTGGAGGAACAGGGATTTATGGCACAAATCCGAAGGGTTCCGTTTGGTGTCTCTCTTTGTATGGGACCGTTCAACTATCCATTAAATGAAACGTTCAGTACGCTCATTCCCGCACTGATCATGGGCAATACCGTTGTCTTCAAGCCGGCAAAGTATGGGGTTTTACTGATCAGGCCTTTGCTGAAGGCATTCCAAAGTAGTTTTCCTCCGGGAGTTATCAACGTGATCTACGGGCGAGGCCGGGACACGGTTGGCGCGTTGATGGAGACAGGAAAGATCGATGTGTTTGCATTCATTGGAACAAACAAGGGAGCAAATGATCTGAAAAAACTTCATCCCAAACTTCATCGCCTAAAGGCTATTCTGGGATTGGACGCAAAAAACCCGGCTATCGTACTTCCGGATGCTGATCTTGACAATGCCGTCAAGGAATGTGTCGCGGGTGCGCTTTCATTTAACGGACAGCGGTGCACCGCACTGAAAATATTATTGGTCCACCGGAGTATACTCGATGGGTTTATCGAAAAAATCAAAAATGAAGTGAAGGGATTAAAATCAGGTATGCCGTGGACGGAGGGCGTGTCATTGACTCCGCTTCCTGAACCTGGCAAGGTGGAATATTTGCAGGAATTGGTTGAAGATGCTAAAAGACATGGAGCGAAGGTGCTTAATGATGGCGGAGGGGAATCTATTGAATCTTTCTTTTATCCAGCTATCTTACATCCCATCAACAATAAGATGCGCATCTATCACGAGGAACAATTTGGTCCGGTGATTCCCATTATGGCTTATGACAATTTGGATGAAGCTATAAACTACGTTGTGAACTCCAATTTTGGACAGCAGGTAAGTATTTTCGGAACCGATTCACAGCAATTGGCCAAATTAATGGACGCATTTTGCAACCAGGTGGGTAGAATAAACCTCAATGCCCAATGTCAGCGCGGACCGGATACTTTTCCCTTCAACGGACGGAAGGATTCTGCGGAAGGCACACTTTCAGTTGCTGATGCACTTCGTGTTTTTTCTATTCGCACGTTGGTTGCTACAAAAGGAATTGATGCCAACAAACAAATCATCAGCACGATTATTCGAAACAGAGAGTCAGCATTTTTAAGTACGGATTATATCGTGTAACAATCTATGGGACTGAAAATATCTGTTCATGGAAAGGTGCAGGGCGTATTTTTTAGGGCATCTACGGTTGACAAGGCACGTGAACTGAACCTGAAAGGATTTGTCAGGAATGAGCATGATGGAAGCGTATATATTGAAGTTGAAGGACCGGACCCCGACTTAAAAAAATTTACTGATTGGTGTCAGCATGGCCCCAAACATGCTCGGGTTGATCATTTAAAAATAACTGAAGGTGGTGATTGGGGTTATTCTTCATTTGAAATAAGACGGATATAAGTTTGATTTGGATATGATAAGGGTGTTATTGTTTCTCTTTTGTGTTACTGTCATCGTCTCGTGCGCCACGAAAGGCGAGAAGGCAATCGTAAAAAAAGCCCGGCCCTCAGCGCTGAAGAATGGTAAAGTTTTTGAACGCGGTGGGAAAAAGTTTCTTTATGGCGGAGAAGACTCTACCTGGCATTTTGATATCACTGGCAGCCCGCTGATAGATAGTCAATATCATTATGGAATCGGAAGGGAAAAATTTCATGCACTGACAAACCCTCAATTTATTACGGAGGCAGAAGCGGACGCGATTTACGAGGATTCTGCCCGTTTTCTTTTCTTCAAACTTGGAAACGAGACGCGGGCGTATGGGATTGATTTACTAACCCATCATGAGGTCGTCAATGATGTAGTTAACGGAGAACCAATTGCTGCAGCCTACTGTATCCTGGCCGATCTCGGAGCGATGTATAGCAGAAAGTTGGGAGATACGGTGCTTACGTTTGCCCTCAGTGGATTTACCTACTATGACCCTGCGGTATGGGAAGGACTGGATGGTTTTGTATGGTGGGACCGGGAGACTGAGAGCACCTGGTGGCCGTTGATCAGCAAAGGCGTGTCCGGTCCGTTCAAAGATATGCCACTAAAAGTATTTGACGAAAAGGCATGGACTCAGACTACCTGGGGAGAAATCAAGGGTAAGTATGATCGCCTGATGGTCTTAAAACCGGGGCAGGAAATGGACGTACCTGAAAATTGGCCAAAACTTGATGATCAAAGTATTTCTCGGATTAGGGAAATGGAAAAGTTGGAAGTCAAAAGTCCACCGCAATGGGGTGAAAACGCTAAACCCATTAAATAGCAGGATACTCATAGGGGTGAGCTGGAGTTTGATTGTCTTGAAGTTGAATCAATCAATCTCAAAACATGAAAACCATTTCAATTTTAACCTTCCTGATCATTTCAGCCTTTGCACCTATTAGAACTCAGGCTCAGGACAACGGGGAAATTCAAACCATTTTCAAAAGCAATCCCGTTCGCTCTTCTGGCGGGTATGGCGCCTTAACCAATAAATTCACTACGATTAATGGTGAATACGCAAACCTTGTTGAGATCTATGGTGGCTGGTATATCAATCACCGTTTTATGATCGGCCTTAGTGGAGGTGCCACCACCAATGACCTTCCTGTTCCTTCTCAATTCAGCGCGATTCCAGGTGAAAATCTAAGTTACGAGTATGGGCAATTTGGATTGGCGACAGAATATGTGTTGGGCTCAAACCGGACTTTTCATTTGGTTTTTCAACTCATGACAGGAGCTGGATTTACACTCCAGTATGACAGAAATAATTATCGTGAATCCTACAGTCGGAGTGGAGTTGCCCTTGATGAGAACTGGTTTTTTGTAGCCGAACCGGGTGTTCAGCTGGAGGTGAACATTTTTAAATGGATGCGTTTCAGTCCGGGCTATTCTTACCGGACGGTATATGGCAGCAATGCTCCGGGGTTGCGAGATAAAGACATCAGTGGAAGTTCTTTAAATCTCACTTTAAAATTCGGAAAGTTTTAGAAGTTGTCCGATCGGAATTTTGTAACCCTCAGAATCCTGATCCAGAAAGGTACTGCATTAACTTTTTGTTGTCGGGATGTTCGTAGAAAGTATCGAATTCCATGAAGTAGCCCTCAGGGTCGAAGCCAACGAACGCGCGGTATTTTTTTTCCGGGCCGGTGCCTATTTCAGTCGATCGCAATTCAAATACTTTTTGCCCTTTTACATAATTAAACCAGCCGTCAAGGTCTTTGAGTATAAAGGAAACATTAACGGCCTTTTTTTCCGTGAACTGATGCATTCCCCTTCTTTCGTCCACCAACCCGATGTACCCACTTGAAGAAGACTGGTAGATCTTGGCCCAGCCCTGATCGACCACCAGAGGCAGCCCCAACACCTCCTGATAAAATTTTTCCATAGCGGGAATGTCTTTGTAATAAAGCCAGGTGATGGTCGCATTAAATCCAAGTCCTTTGGGCAAAGTTGTTTCCTGCGAATCAGGAGCTGTTATGGTTTTTAATTGCGCCAGGCGAGGGATGAAGATTTCGTTTTCTGGATGTTGTTTGAAAGTTTCAAATTCCAGCAAGTAGCCCTCCGGATCAACAGCCACAAATCCGTCATGAGCGCTACCTTCTTTTGGCTTGTAGTCGTATTTGATTTTGACTCCTTTGGATTTTAGATAGCTATACCATTGGTCCAGTTCGTTGGTCAGTAAAGCAAGGGCAACCGTTTTAGGTTCCTGGGCGGTGTGCATACCCTTCGTAGCATCTACCAGGATGAGATAGGAATCGCTGGCGAGGCGAAGAATTTTTGCCATTGAATAATCCGAAAGCAATTCGAACCCTAAAGTCTCGGTGTAGAATCGAGTTGCGGCATCAAGATCCTTGTAGTAAAGGAACAGATTGGTTGCCTGGATGCCAAAGTCATGCATCGTGCGGAAGGACGTGTTTTCAGCCAGCAATTGATTTATTTTTTGGGGACTGTAGCTCAACATGCGGCCAAACCTCCTCGCAATCGCTTCCCGCTCTTTTCCCTGGTACCGGTCATTTTTTACCAATTGCTCTTTGTCTGTCTTGAGTTGTAAATATTGATCTTTGGTTGATCCCTGATAAATGAGTAGGACTTCCTTGTTTTTGGCAATGTCTTCAGGAAACAGATCCGTCACCAATAAATCTGGTTCGCGATAAAGGAGCACTTTGTTTCTCTTTGCCACTTCCTCCGCCATGGGTAAAAAAGCTTCCATCTCGGCTTTTGAGAGCGTGGCGCTTAGGGCCAGTTGTTTAACTCCGGCATTTACTGCTTCTCCAAAAGCCCCAATGGCACCAAGGCGATAAGATTCCATATCGGTTTCTCCTTTTTTTGAATTACAACCGACAACCAATGCGGTTAATGCGACAAAGAATACCCGGATTGCCATTGATGGTTATTTTAGCACATTAATAATATGCGTGTACTTGATGGTAAAGCTTCTGCTGGCCACTTCGCCACCACCCCAAATTTCATTATAAACCACAAAGAGCCCCGTGTTTGCCTGTTCTAACAAGTTGAACCGGATATTGGCAGAAACGATATCTGCGGCACTGTTGTATTGAATAAAACTTTGCAACGTCATGCGTGCGGTAAAAGCATACGACAGGCGTGCTCCGAAAACATCGGTGGCGAAATTTCTCTCCAGCAGGTGTATGTCATTGTGATTAAAAGTGTATTCAGAATTGAATCGATCCCCAATCCTGAAACCAATGGTGCCACTATGCGCAGATCGGGATCCTGAGAAATATCCGCCCATAACGTGTCGCGTGCTCGCATATAACTTCTTGCTGGGATTGGTAATCATTACAATTTGCGCTTCCTGGTTTGGATAAGTACCGGCCGGCAACACCACACCAAGTCCGGGAATTCGAAAATCCATTTGGGAACCTTCTTCTGTAAAGTTAATGCCGGTGTGAATTTCAAAACCATTTTTCCAAACCCAGTGATTGTCCACGTGGATGAACTCGGTTTCCTGAAATCCTTCAAAATTCCAGAAGCCTCTTCCGGAAACGTGCGGGCGGACTTCCAGCATCCCGCCAAGTTTTCCGTTCATGCGAATGGTTTTGAGGATAAGAAACTCAGGCTTCCGGAAGGCCTTCCGGAAAAGGAAACCCGCTTGCGGATCGAACCCCTCGTCCACTTGCGTGTAGGCCAAATTCATTTCAAGGCCGTTCCACTGGTATTGCGACTGCAGCTTAAATGAATTGCCATCATCAATACTGTCTGGTGAGTTGGACCTGGCAAAAAATCCTGAGAGTTGCGCTTTCTTCCCAATGCCCAGTTTACCATCCATGGCGAAGACCCTGTTGAAATCATTCCCAGCCTCGCCAACGCCCTCGCGGCTTACAAAAGTTCCGCCCACAGTCGAGCGCTGACCAACTTGTTGGTTGATTCGGGCAACGTTAAAATTATTTTTCTCTACGGCAACTGAATCATTCAAGGCCATATCATCGGTAAACATGCTCAGCACGCCCACGTTGGTTTTGTTTACCCGGCCGCTAACCCTTGCACCCCCAATGATGGGAACAATTTGACCGGTCTCTGCGATACCAATTTTCCGGCTGAAGAAAAGGTCGACCTCACCCGGGCTACCCACCGAAAAGAATCCGGCATTCTCCAAAAAGAAAGGTCGTTTTTCGGGAAAGAACAAGTTGAATCGGTCCAGATTGATTTGCTGCTGATCTACTTCAACCTGGGCGAAGTCCGTGTTGTAAGTAAGGTCCAGTGTAAGGGCAGGGGTGATGCTATATTTAACGTCCGCTCCGATCTCTGGCGTGTTTTTCGTTTTGCTGGGATCTTTTGAAAAATCCTTGGCCACATTGTCCAGCACGTAGGGGATAAATTTCAAATTGCCAGGGCTTTTGAGATTTAAACCCGTTAGTTCTCCTGCCAGCGAAAGGCGCTTCAAATCAAATTGAATGGGGAGCGGGGCCCAGTAGGCAACCTCATTTGTTTTGCGGATGTTTCGCTGAATATTGAGTCCCCATGTTCTGTTTTCTCCTGATGCAAATCTGATCGTGCGCAAAGGAATGGCGAACTCAGCGCTCCATCCGAAGTCCCCCACCTTGGCTTTGACTTCCCACGAGGCATCCCAGTTCAAATTGAACCCACCAATTGTGCCACCCTGTTGCCGGTTGTTATTAAAATTTCCCTGGCCTTCGTTGTCTACCTGTCCGTCATATTCAATGCCCAGCGAATTGGTTCCGAAAATAAAACCGTTTTGTCTGTCGTGATACGTATCGAGGATAAACTGAAAACTATCGGTTCCGTCCAGGGAGGCGTCTCGTCTCGCATCAGAAACCACCAATTTATCAGGCTGAGAATCGTAGCACACCACGGCTACATAAAGCATGGTCTCCGTGTAGGCAATTCTTATATCCGTCTTTTCTGAAGCTGGTTGTCCTGCGTAGGGCCTGATTTGCTTTAGCCCATCAAACGCTGGATACTGCTGCCAGAGTTCGTCATTGATCACTTCGCCATCGATTACAGGGTCCGATTTGAGTTGAATGGAACGGGCTGTCGGACGTTGTTTTACGTCAGGCATGGTTCCGTTGGACTGGCTAAAACCAAAAGCAAAAAAATGCATTCCCAGGGCGGTCAATGCGAGCGAGCGTAAAATGATCATAAAGCGCTAAAAAAGAATTATTTATAAAATGTTGGCGAATATACTACTAAGGCCGCAGTCGCCAGAAATGATTTTATACACGTGGTATCCGCCAGCTGCAGGTATCCGCCAGCTAATTTTTTACTTGCACCAGCACGATCCACGCTACCTCGGGCAGGGGGTTTAATAAGCGGATATTTTTGTTTGGTTCAGCCCAAATCCACTTGCTCAGCGATGGGGCTTCTTTATCCAGCACCTTGATTGGCTGCTGGTTCATGTTAATAATGATGCAGCCAGGTTTGGGCTGTAAATCCAAACGGGCATTAGGCTGAATGGGGACTTTGGTTACCAAAAAATAGGGATTGTCAATGACCAATTCTTCAAATTCGTGTAGGGTAGATGGCTCAATCGGTGGTTTTCTATTGGCAGAAAGATGCTCCACTGCGACCAATAGAATGTCCTCGTCTGACTTGTTTGCAAATCGATGAACGAGCGGTTTGGCGGGATTTTCAAAGTAACCACCGATAAATCCACTTTTTAAGTCGACCGTACGTGCTTCACTACCCATTACATCATTCCAAATGCGCCCGCCTTTTAGCACGATGTAAGAATAATTATTTGCATGTCGATGTACCAGTGAAGTGTCATTTGGATGAGCTACAATTTCGAGAATCCGCACAAACTCGTTGGCGAACACTTCATGATGTAATGGTTCTTCATGTACGTCAATTTGGGCGGTGGCGCCACAGATGTATGCCGTACACAGCAGGGCGACAATTATTTTTGAATTAAACTTCATCCTGCATTCTTGGCGGGGAGCGGGAGCATTCATATCATCTCGTTCGGCATCAGGCGGCATCTTGTGGTTGGAATAAACTTGGGTAAGGCGGGTTAGAATTGCATCTATTGGTTGCAAAATTCACAAGCAATGTGAAGATGCAATTTAGTTTAATATAGCGATATTGTACGTAAGAAATTTCATGACGTGACAGGCAGTACAAGAAAAAGATTCGAGTTACTGTTCAAAGAGTTATTCAAACCTTTGTGTGGTTTTGCTATTAAATATGTGGGCAATCTTGACGACTCGAAAAATATTGTCCACGAAGTATTTATGGCAGTTTGGGAAAAGTTTGATTCGCTGCCCGAAGACACCAATTTCAAAAGCTATTTATACACCGCCACGAGGAACAGGTGCCTGAACCTGATACGAGATCGCAAGAATTTGGTGCCATTGGAGAATATTTCCACAAGGCATGTTGCGATGGAGGAAAAGGTAATGGAGACGAAGGAGTTAGAAAGGGAAATAGAGTTAGCCATCAATCTACTGCCTGAAAAATGCCGAATGGTTTTTGAGATGAGTCGGGTAGAAGAGCTTAAGTATGCTGAAATCGCAGAAAAAATGAATATTTCTCAAAAAACCGTTGAGGCACACATGGCCAAAGCGCTGCAAATACTCAGGAGGGAACTGGCTCAATATCTCTCTTTGATATTATTTATTTTTGGTGGATAAGGGTGAAACATGAATGATGTGTTGTAATCAATAAGGCATATAGAAGTGAATGAAGATAACCACATTGAGGTCGAGAATTTGATCGTAAAGCACCTGGTAGGTGAACTCACCGCAACTGAAGAAAGGGAGTTGCAGGAATGGTTATCTATTTCCGAGAATAACAGACAGGTTTATCAGGCCATTAGAAGAACTTTTGATTTAGCAGCCAAACATTACCCTTCTGATCATGTGAATATAGATGTTGATGTAGAAAAAGAGTGGTCTCGATTTGTAACGTCAGTTGATCAATCGCCTACAAGAACCATTCAATTCGTTCAACAACTAAAAGGTCTAAATATTTGGAAGGTAGCTGCAGTCCTGCTGCTTCTTATTTTTTCTGGATTTATTGCGAATTACCTCATTTTCCGATCAGGTGATTTCACTTATCGCACGGCAGAGCAAACTGAGGTGATTGAGTTGCCGGACGGGTCCACTGTTTCATTGAACCGAAATTCTGAACTTTCATACAGCAAAGATTTCGGAGAAGGTGGAAGGAACGTGTCGTTGAAGGGTGAAGCTTTTTTTGAGGTTGTGCCGGATGCAGGACGGCCCTTTGTGGTGAACACAACCCAGGTGTCGGTAACGGTGATAGGCACCTCGTTCAACGTGCAGAATTACGATGATAAAAACGATGCCGAGGTAGTTGTTGAAACCGGTATTGTAAGATTTCAGCCAAAATCGATTGGTCAGGGGGTCGAGTTAAGAGCCGGGGAAGCAGGGGTTTTTAAAAAGGCTGAAAATACGTTGAACACCGGCAAAAATGATAATGTCAATTACCTGGCATGGAAGACGAAGCGCATTGTATTGGACGCAAGCAGTTTGGTTTCGATAGTGCGTCTATTGAATGCGGCATATGGAGCGGACATTGTGATCACTACCAGTGTCTCTCCCACTTGTCAGGCCACGGTCACATTTGAAAACCAGTCGCTGGAAGCCGTACTTTCCGTTTTGAAATCGACACTTGATCTGACCTATAAAAAGGAAGGCAATAGAATTGAAATCATTCAGGCTGGATGCTGATTCGCGGCACTCGTACAATCCCCACAGGCAGGTCTATCAGCAGCTTGATCTTGTTGCTGCTTTTTTCATCTTATTGCAATGCTCAGGAAAATATATTCAAAACAAGAGCCACCTTAGATTGCAAGGATAAACCATTGGTGGAGGTACTTCAAATCTTGTCAGAACAAAGTGGCGTTTTGTTCTCGTACAACCCGAAAAAATTACAGATCGACCAGTTGATTACCTTCACTGCCGAAAATACTGAATTGCGTATGGTGCTGGAATCCATTTCCGAGCAAGCATCATTCAGCTATGAGCTCATCGAAGGTCAAATCGTATTGAAGCCAACCAAGATTGCGTCCAAGGCTAAAGCAGAACAGGTCACCATAAATGGGTTTATAACAGATGCCTCCAATGGCGAGGCGCTTATCGGTGCGACTGTTATTGTAGAAGAATTAAAAATCGGAACGGTCAGTAACGTCTACGGATTTTACTCGCTCACCATTCCTAAGGGATTTTACACCATTACTTACTCATTTGTGGGATTTGATAAATTGACCAGATACTCACAGATCGACCGCCCCACCTCAACCAATGAAAGTCTGCTGGCGAGTCTGTCGGTCCTGCCGGAGATTGTCGTGACCAGCGATCATTCAAATCTGGTGCATGAAATTCAGTTGAGTAAATCGGAATGGATGCCATCCGACATATCTGAGAAGCCTTCATTGTTTGGAGAGGCAGATGCAATTCGTGCTTTGGAAGCAACACCGGGTGTGAAGATGCACGCAGACGGTTCCACTTTTTACTATGTGCGTGGAGGTGACAGAGATCAGAATCTAATTCTAATTGATGATGCGCCTATTTTTAACCCCAGCCACTTGCTTGGCATTTTTTCAACGATCATTCCAGAAGCCGTTAACAATATCAATTTATATAAAGGGAATATGCCTGCATCCCTGGGCGGGAGGTTGTCTTCGGTAATGGACGTGAGAACAAAAAAAGGCAATGATCAACATTTTCAGGCATCCGGCAATGTCGGGCTGCTCAGCAGCAAGCTCAGCATTGAAGGGCCTATAACCAGACAGCAAAGTTCTTATCAGGTATCCGGCAGAATTTCCAGGATCAAATGGATTTCCCAGCTGGTGAATGATCAGATCGATAAATTCCAGTTTTACGACCTTACCGGCAAGGCTAATTTTGAATTGGGAGAGGCGGATAAGTTGTTTTTTTCGTTTTATGCAGGTAATGACGCATTTATTGCGCGCAATAGTGGTGTCGAATGGTCCAACAAAGCAGCGACATTAAGATGGACACATGTATTGAACCGAAGGTTGTTCCTAAATGCCTCGTTTGCTGCAGGAACCTACGACTACTTTCTTCACACCAATATCGTCAACAAGGCTAAATGGAGTTCGCAACTTTCCAATGCAAGCCTCAAGGGAGATTTTACCTATTTCAAAAACCCTAAGGAGGAGATTACATTCGGAGCTTCCCTTGGCGGATATAACTTTAATCCGGGCAACTTTAGCAGAAATGACCTTACGGTTGGACCGATCGTTTCGGTGAGAAATACTGGTGAATTTGTACTGTATGGCAACCACGAAGTCCGCTTCAACGATCAATGGGGCTTGAGCTATGGACTTCGGTTGTCCAGTTGGAGCAACGAGGGAGAGTCGTTTGAATTCGTCTTTGACAGCAACCGCAATGTGATTGACACCTTATTTTTTGCCAAAGGGGAGCGCTACAAAAGTTATGGCAATGCGGAACCACGCATCTCGTTGAGCTATTTTCTCAACGAGGAGTCATCGGTCAAGGCCGGCTTCTCCAGAAATGTTCAAAATATTCACCTGATCAACAATTCGGTGAGTCCATTTACCTCTTTTGAGGTTTGGCTTCCCAGTAGTGTCAACATCAGACCTCAAATAGCCGATCAAATTGTGATTGGATACTACAAGAATTTTCCTAAGACCGGCCTCAGTTTTGAGATGGAATCCTATTTTAAAGAGATGTACAATCAAATTGACTATGAAGCACACGCAGCGACCCTGTTGAATCCCCTGCTAGAGCGGGAGCTTCGATTTGGCAATGCGACTGCCTATGGGATAGACCTGCAACTAAGAAAAAACGAGGGAAGAATTCGCGGGTTGGCCGGCTACTCCTATTCAAGGGCAAAAAAGAAGTTTGCTGATATCAACCAGGGCAGGGAATTCAATTCATTTTATGACAGACCGCACCAGGTTAATTTGATGGTAAGCGCTGACCTGACACTGCGATGGAATGTTGGCTTGAATTGGATTTACACCACCGGGGCTCCCTTTTCGTCCCCCGTCAGTTTTTATTCCCACAACGATTTGGAAATTCCAATCTATGCACAAAAAAACAATGATCGATTGCCTGACTACCACCGACTGGATATTTCGGCCACGCATGAGTTAAATCGGAACCCTGAAAGTAAATTCCGCCATTATATCACATTCTCCATTTACAATGTTTACGGAAGAAAAAATATTCTGTTTGTCAACTATAACAAAACTGAACAGCCCGATGGGAGTTATAAGATTCCTGCAGATCTATTGAACCCGATGAATGTAGCTAATGGCTTTTATCTATTTCAATTTGTGCCCACGGTTTCCTATAATTTTAGATGGAGATGAAAAAAGAAATGCAATTTGTGCTTTTGATGTGCATCACACTTTCGTGCGGAGAGATTGAAATCGACAAATCTTTGAAGGCGGAAGATTCATCGCTGTTGGTGGTGGAGGCCGTACTGACCAATGAAAAAATAAGTCATCGAATTAAACTTACCCATCCTTATAGATCACTGAACGGTACACCATTGCCTGCCACGGGTGCCATAGTATCCGTTGCGGAGGACAAAAGCCGGTTGTTTTCATCCGTAGAAAAGCCGGCCGGCTCGGGAGAATATTTTACAACGGAAATGACTGCTGTGCTTGGGAAGCGATACACGCTTTACATTCAATACCGGGGAAGGGAATATTTTGCCCTGGCGGAGTCTGTGCCCGTGCAACCGCTGCAACCGCTGCAATACGATAAAACAGGCGATGGCAATTTTCAATTAAGGCTGAGCGAATCGGGATCCGACCCCAATTATATTGACTACAGGATATCGTGGCAGAACACACCGGTGTGTTTGTCTGGTGACCCATGTCAGGCGAGAGTTGTTTTTTATGATCTAAAAACCATAGATGTTAATTCCTTGTTCAAGCCCGATAAGGCGGGGTTTTCATTTCCATTGAACTCTACAGTCATTAGGAGGAAATATTCTGTAAGTCCCGAGTATCAGAAATTTTTGCGTTCAGTGCTATCAGAAACGGAATGGAGAGGGGGCCTTTTTGATGTGCAGCGCGAGGACGTGCCAACCAACCTGGGCGATGGTGCGATAGGCTTTTTTGCAGTCTCTACCGTTCTTTCTGACACAACGATTATCGTTCAAAAACCGTGAAATTGAGGTCTGGAGACCTGTTTTTGATAATAATTCAGTTTTGACTAAGGGTAGCTGAGCCTTGCCGTGTTTTAGTATTGAAAGGGATAAAAACCCTGTACAAGAAAATCAGAAACTAAACACGCAAAAAATGAAACGCACGCAATTTATTACAATCACATTATTTCTTGGGATGAGCTTAATGCTACTCGTGAGCTCCTGCGACCAAAACGTAGAGGTTAAACCGCAACAGGATATTCTACCTGAGAGCTTCCGGGTTGAAATTCCCAGTTCCATCAGCAACTCCAATTATGCAGAAGGGGGTCGGATGTCGGGAAGGACGAAAGACGACACACTTCAAGGCAACGACATTTACGAAAACCTGGGAACGTTTATCGCAATCGGAGATGGCGCTGCGGAGATTGTAGAAAACATTATCAAGGGTCTGAGGAAGCACAAGATTGACAGGATACTCACACTGTCATTTGTGAGCGATGATGACAACCGGGTTAAAAATATGGTTGTTGAGTCCAATGTAGAGTTTGAAGGAAAACCTTGGGAATATCAACTAACGGTAACAGATGCGGGCTCAGAAGGCAATCCGGATGGCGGCCAAGCCATGCAGATATTTTGGAACAAAAGAAGGCCTTTCTCGGGGATCGCCATCATTAAACTCTATAATATTAACAGGCTGGAGAACCCGAAAGCCGGAGATGCGATTGTTAGAATAGATTATAATGAAGAAAGCACAAATGGTTATGATGCGGAGATGGAAGTTCGAATTGCCAACCTGCCCTTGCCAAGCCCGCTGAGTGAACCATTTGCCATAAACAACCTTCACATGTTTGCCGGACGAAAAGGAGATGTGGTGGATGTGTTCGGCAATTCCAATCATCCCAACGCCATTTTATTTGCTGGCAATACCGGGTTCAACTGGGCGTTCGTGGCATCTGGATCGGATACAAAGGATATTGGCGTGGCTGAGGTAGGCCTGCCACCCAGCGATCTTGATTCATCCGACCGTACTGTGTTGTTAAAGGATTATTCTATCAAAAATGTTTTCACTACTGAAATAAATGCGGCATGGCCAGGGATCAATCCGGAGTTGCTGGCGACTTACCTTAAGAATACTGCCGCACCCGGATATTTCAGTGATAAGGTCGGATTTATCGCGGGGGGAGTTTCGCCCGGTGCTGAGTGGGATGTGTTTGCAAACAGATTGGAAAATTTAAGTCCTTATAGTCCTAAGGCAACAAGCAACCTGGTGGTAACGTTTAAGTAGTTTTGGTTTTTTCTTAACAGGTTGTCAGAGCCCCGGCCAATAACCGGGGCTCTTCATTTATAGGAATGCCTGGGCCAATATGATCAGGATCAATACGGGCGATACAAATCGAATGAACAACGGCCATATTTTCATAAAGAGCGAGTTTTCGATTTCAGGATTTCCCTGTTTAATTTCCTGGATTAGCGTGTTTCTATTCATTACCCAACCCACGAAAAGGCAAATGAAAAGACCAAGCAGGGGCTGGATGAACTCCGTGGTTACTTTTACCACCAGGGCAAACAGCAAGTCAAAATTGAGCGCGATTGTCATACTCACGATCCAAAAAATTACGCCAATCATAATACTGGCTTTTGATCGGTTCATGCCCCGGTTGTCAACAGCGTAAGCAACCGGAACTTCCAACATTGAAATGGTGGAGGTAAGCGCTGCGATTACCATTAGAAAAAAGAAGATAATAGACAGTCCGATTCCTATTGGCCCCATGGTGTTGAATAAGGCAGGCAATACCTGAAAAATCAAGTTAGGGCCAGAGATCAGGTTACCCGCCTCGTCAAATATTTGTGTGCCGGACGCAGCAGCGGCATACATGGCGGGAATGATTAACAGCCCTGCAAGAAATGCAATACCTACATCGCTAAGTGTAACCAACCTTCCAAGTCTCACCAGATTTTCTTTTTTGCTGGTGTAAGAGGCGAGGACCAGCATGCTACCCACACCCAGCGAAAGGGAAAAGAAGGCCTGACCCAATGCACTGGTAAAGAGTTGTGCATCCAGCACTTTGCTGAAGTCGGGCAACAAATATTTCTTCAACCCTTCGGTTGCTCCGTCAAGGGTCAGTACATAAATAACGAGCAGCACCAATATGACAAGAAGTGTTGGCATCAGGCGCGTTGACCATTTTTCAATTCCGTCTTTCACTCCCGCTGCCACTATTAATATAGTGAGGAAGAAAAACAGGGTGGCGAAAATCATGTTGGAAGAGACGCCTTGTGACGTAACCCAGGCAGCGGCACTTGTCGCGCCAGCTATCCTGAGAATCGGTTCGATAAAGTAGGCGATCATCGTACCGGCAATGATGGAGTAAAAGCTAAGGATAAACCCTACGGTAGCTATTCCTAAAAATCCCACCGGAACAAAACGTTTTCCGCCCTGTATGTTCTGATAGGCGCCAACAGGGTTGGATTGCGCATGCCGGCCTATGGTGAACTCGGCAAGCAGAATGGGATAGCCGACTAGAAACGCCAGGATAAGGTACAGCAGTACAAACGCAGCTCCACCATTTTGGGCTGTTTGCGTTGGGAAGCCCCAGATATTTCCCAGTCCAATGGCAGAACCTGCGGCCGCCATAATAAATCCAAAAGAGGAAGAGAATTCACCACGAGAAGAACCGCTCATATGTTGAAAAAATTAGATGCAACAATTACAAATGTTGTGATTTATTTAATAATGCCACGCTAAACTATTAAATAAATTGAGCAATTGCGAAAGCGGGATTGTAAACGATAAACTATATATTGAGACATAAAACCAATAGGATGATCAATTTGATAATTCGCCTTTTTAAACGCTTTGCATGGTTTAAGAGACTAAATGCGAAAGTGACCTATGAATTGCTGGCGAAAAACATCCCGGCCGAGGATTGGCAATTTATGAACTATGGATATGTCCCTAATGAAAACGAAAAACCGCTGGACATTCAACTTCCACCTGAAACACAAGTTTATTCTTTGCAAATGTATCACTACCTGGCATTGAAATCTTCCGTGGAGGGAAAACACGTACTGGAAGTTGGCAGCGGCAGGGGTGGTGGAGCGCGACATGTTGCAGCTGTTTTAAAACCCAAGTCATACATTGGCCTGGATCTCGCGCAAAGTGCCGTAGACCTGGCCAATAAGATTCATAAGGTTCCGAATCTTCAGTTTATACAGGGGAGTGCCGAATCGATTCCCTTGGATGACAACGCCATCGATGTGGTGCTCAATGTGGAGTCATGTCATGCGTATGGATCGGTAGATAATTTCTTGAGTGAGGTAAAACGCGTATTGAAACCGGGCGGCTATCTGCTGCTGGTGGATTTCAGAAGTGTGGAGAATATGGATCTACTTAAGAAACAACTCAAAGAGAGTGGGCTTGAACTGCTTGAAGAGGAGAATATCAGCGCGAATGTTGTGCGGGCGATGGAAGCCGAAGATGACGTAAAAAATGCGCGGATCAAAAAGCTGGTACCGGCTCGCTGGCAGAAATTGTTCGCTGAATTTGCCGGAGTTGTAGGATCGAAACTGCATACCAATCTGATCAATGGGAGCAGGCTCTATTACAGGTTTGTATTGAAGAAGATGGGTTGAGGAATTTATGACCAAGGGCTAACACAAAAAGGCGCGGTGAGTTCCCGCGCACTGTCAGATGCGCACTGAAGCACATGACACATACATATTGTTGGCTGCTGGCCGCTCAACTATGATAATATCTTTTTCAGCTTCTCTGGGTCTTGGTGGCTGTCCCAAATTGAATGAATGTAAATCTTTGAATCAGTTACTTCATAAATCATAAGGTAGTTCCTTATAATCTTCACTCTGATGTTTTCCCAGTCGGTTGGTTTACCGATTTTTGGATGTTCTATGATTAACTTAACTGCAGTCTTAAAGAGAGAGTTCAGTTTCTTACTGTAGATGTTCGACTTGTTGTGCTTAATCCAGAATTGTAAAATCTTTTTTCGGTCCTCGCGAGCTCGAATTGACCATACTACTTCCCTAACCATTCGTCCGAGTCCTTATTTACCTGCTCATCAGTCAGAAACTGCCCGTTTTTTATTTGTGCTCGTGATTCATTGATCGCCCTCTTCTGGTTCTCAGTTAGTTTATAGGTTTCAAAATCATCTGTTTCCATTTCCAGTAGTCGATAGGCTTCCTCGAGAAGTTTTTCGTCCTCGGTCTCTTTTATTCGTTCGATCAATTTCTTTCTAAGCTCTATGCTTGACATATTGATACGTTTTCTAAGTGCAAATTACCGAAATTTTGTTTAAAAATTGAGAGAATATGTCACAGGGCGGCTTGCAGTGAACACCATGTATGGTCGTGTGCCACCTTCCATAGGTCACTACCAAAGTAGCGCTTTTTGTGCTTCCTTTCAAATTCGGAAAAACTTAGCAAAGAACTTATTGCAATCTCAGATGCCGAGCCTGCCTGCGCGTAGCCGCTTCGGCAAAGGCAGGTCTGCTTGAGGCCAGATGAGAGAAGCTCTGGGAAGGCATTCATCAATAAGCTATCTTGAAAAACACAAAAGGCAGCGGTAAGACCTACACTCTTTCAGATACGCAGTGAAGCACATGACACATACATGATGTTGGCGGTTCGTGCCGTCAATATGCCTGGATCAAAACATCAGCCGGAATATTTAATTTGTCATGAAGTTGTCGGATCATGTCGAGCGAAAGCTTTCTTTTTCCGCTCAATATTTCGCTAGCTCTGCTTTTTAGTCCAACTACCTTAGCTAGGTCTGTCTGGTTATAGCCCATTTGCTCCATTCTGAATTTGATAGCTTCAATTGGGTCAGGTAATTCAATCGGAAAATTTTCGTTTTCGTATTGATCAATCAATATCCCCAATATCTCAAGTTCGTCTCCTTCTTTGGTTCCTTTTCTAGCATCAAAAATTACTTCAAGCCTTTTCAACGCATCTTGATAATCCTTTTTTGTCTTTATTGGCTTTAATTTCATAATTGTTAAATTTTATTCGCGTCAATCCTGTCGTATTCTTTATGAGTCCCAATGAAACGTATCCACATCATTTGATAATGGAAGTTGATTTTAACAATTAGACGGTAGTTGTTTCCCTTTATATTGAATACCACTCTGTTATCCCCTAAAATACTAGCAGAAGGATACTCCTTCTTTATTTCGTTAGTATTTCTCCACTTACTCCTCTCTGCTTCTCGAAACCAAGATTTAAGCTGTTGTTCACAGTCCGAATGCCTTACCCAAAACTCTCGTAGTATTTTCTTGGCGATAATTCTCAATCCTAACCTTTTTACAAAGGTAAGCAATAGTTCCCATAATGGGAATTATTATTTGGACTATTTTTTTTACGGAAATTGAGCTCGTAAAGGCATGACCGCCAACGCCTGTGTATAGCACGTATGCCACCATACACAAGTCCCTACCAAAGTAGCACTTTTTGTGTTTCCTATCAAGTTAGCGAAAAACTTAGCGAAGATCTTATTGCAATCTCAGATGCCGAGCCTGCCTGCGCGTAGCCGCTTCGGCAAAGGCAGGTCTGCTCGAGGCTAGATGAGAGAACCTCTGGCAAGTCATTCGTAAATAAGCTATCTTGACAATCACAAAAAGCGCGGTGAGTCAACACACTCTTTCAGATACGCAGTGAAGCACATGACACATACATGATGTTGGCGGGCGTTTTCAAAAGTTAATGACTCGATCTAATGTGTATTGGCATTGTCATCTTAACGCAAACAAGTTTTCCATTAAGTCGTCCAGGAGTCCAAATTGGAAACGCTTCAAGTTGTTCTATAACTGAGGTCCTACATTGTCCCTCCAATCCAACAACGTCTATGGCCACCATCTTTCCCCCTTTGTCTATAGTCCACGTTAATTGCTTCAATTTCTCAGGTTGACAAGGTTCATTAAACTTCAGTTTTTCCGTTAAGTAATTTAAGACATCACTATTCCCCTTTCCATAAATTGGCATTTGATCAACAAAAGTATACAGAGAATCGCAATGCGTCACTTGTCCAAAAGAATCAAGCGCCCATAATCCAACAATGAAAACTATGATTGAAACATTTCTCATACTTAAATGTCTTGGAGAAAATGACCGCCAACGCCTGTGTATAGCACGTATGCCACCATACACAAGTCACTACCAAAGTAGC
>CAZZNH010000018.1:0-61141 GCA_964655635.1 uncultured Ohtaekwangia sp. | reverse complement strand
ATCCGGTAGGTTTTAGACTTGGAATTATCCGCGGATGGGATTCAAGCTGGTTTGGTGGTAATACATTTGCCGATAAGCTGGTAGAAGATCAGAGGATTCGCAAATATGTAAATGCCCGTATTCCTAAAGGTGGTATTTCAAAGGTGGTTATTGAGCGCACGTTGAAGCGCATCACACTTACGATTCACACGGCTCGTCCTGGTGTGGTGATCGGAAAAGGAGGAACTGAGGTAGACAAGATTAAAGAAGAGTTGAAGAAGTTGACGAACAAAGATGTTCAGATCAACATTTTTGAAATAAAGCGTCCCGAGTTGGATGCCAAGCTGGTGGGCGAGTCTATCGCGCAGCAGTTGGAGGCCAGGATTGCTTTCAGAAGAGCGATGAAGCAGGCCATTGCGTCAGCAATGCGTGTAGGATCGGAAGGCATCAAGGTGAAGTTGTCAGGCCGCCTCGGTGGCGCTGAGATGGCCCGCACCGAGCAATACAAGGAGGGAAGAATTCCATTGCACACGCTTCGCGCTGATATCGACTATGCGGTGTCTGAGGCTCAAACGGTTTATGGAAAGATTGGAATTAAGGTTTGGGTATTCAAAGGGGAAATATTTGGAAAGCGTGATTTGTCGCCCAACGTGGGCATGGTAAGCAACGCTGCCGGTGAGAATAAAGTAGGAGGAGGACCTCCCGACCGCAGGAGAGCCGGAGGTCGTGGACGTGGCGAGCGACCAGACCGTGGTGGAGATAGAGGCGGAGACAGAAGAAGAAAAAACAATTAAGAATTTTTAACAGGTAGCAAGCATGTTACAGCCGAAACGTACCAAGTTTAGAAAAATGCATAAAGGTCGTGTAAAAGGTTTGGCCACCAGAGGTCATTCCATTGCATTTGGCTCATTTGGTTTGAAAGCTCTCGAGGGAGGTTGGATTACAGCACGTCAATTGGAAGCAGCGAGGGTTGCAGTAACGCGTGCCATGAAGCGTGAAGGTCAGGTTTGGATCAGAATTTTCCCTGATAAGCCCATCACCAAGAAACCCGCAGAGGTAAGGATGGGTAAGGGTAAAGGAGCTCCAGAATATTGGGTAGCCGTAATTAAGCCGGGAACGATCCTTATCGAAGCCGGTGGGGTGGACCTGGCGACAGCAAAAGAGGCGTTGCGCCTGGCGGAAGGTAAACTTCCGATCAAAACGAAACTTAGTGTTCGCAGAGACTACGTAGAAACAGCCGTAAGTAAGTAAAGCAATGAAAAACACAGAGATAAAGACATATACTGTAGATGAGCTGAGGGAGAAAATCGGTAGCGAACAGGAAGCGTTGCGCAAATTGAAATTTGCCCACCAGATTTCCTCTATCGAGAATCCTTTGAAGATTCAGGAGACAAGAAGACTTATTGCTCGTTTGAAAACAGAATTGACTGCTAAAGAACTTCAAAAGTAATTTCCAATGGAGAGGAATCAGAGAAAAGAAAAGATCGGGACGGTGACCAGCAATAAAATGGACAAGACCATCACCATCGCCATTAATAGAAAGGTGAAGCATCCTATTTACGGGAAGTTCATGCAAAAGACTACCAAGTTGATGGCACATGATGAGAAGCGTGAAGCCGGCATCGGAGATACCGTGCGCATCAGTGAGACACGCCCATTGAGCAAGAACAAGCGTTGGAGATTGGTTGAAATCCTAGAAAAAGCGAAATAACATGATACAGACCGAATCAAGATTAAAGGTAGCTGATAACAGCGGTGCAAAAGAGGTGCTCTGCGTTCATGTTTTGGGAGGAACCCGGAGGCGCTATGCCTCAGTGGGTGATACCATCGTAGTGACTGTTAAATCAGCGCTTCCGTCCAGCCAGGTGAAGAAAGGAACAGTTTCCAAGGCAGTGGTTGTGCGCACCAAAAAAGAAATTCGCAGAAAAGACGGTTCGTACATCCGCTTTGAGGAGAACGCTGCAGTGCTGTTGAATGCACAGAATGAACCACGTGGTACGCGCATTTTCGGGCCGGTTGCCCGCGAGCTTAGAGAAAAGCAGTTCATGAAAATTGTTTCATTGGCCCCTGAAGTACTTTAATTATGGAAAGGAGATACAACAAACAGCCGAAGATGCATATCCGCAAAGGAGACACCGTAAAGGTGTTGGCTGGAAATGATAAAGGAAAGCAAGGAACCGTATTGGAATTGTTCCTTGAGAAGCAACGCGCCATCGTTGAGGGTATTAACATGGTGACGAAGCATGAGAAACCGTCTGCCGGCAAGCCGGAGGGTGGAATCAAAAAAACGGAAGCAGCTATTCACGTAAGCAACCTGATGCTGGTCAATCCAGCGGATGGCAAGACTACCCGCACGGGCAGAAAGCTCAACGAGAAAGGTAAACTTCAAAGGTATTCAAAGAAAACAGGAGAATTTATTAAGTAATGGCAACGCCCAGATTAAAAGAAAAGTACTTGAAAGAAATTGTGCCTTCACTGAAGGACAAGTTTCAATATACCTCCATCATGCAGGTACCCAAGATGACGAAGATTTGCATCAACAAAGGTATAGGCGCAGCGGTGGCTGACAAAAAACTCGTGGATGTGGGTGTGGAAGAACTTACCACCATCACCGGTCAAAAGGCCGTTGCCACGCGTTCGAAGAAAGCGATATCGAACTTTAAGCTGCGTGAGGACATGCCTATCGGAGCAAAAGTAACTTTGCGCGGGAACAGGATGTTCGAATTTATGGATCGTATCATGAATGTGGCCCTGCCACGTGTGCGTGACTTTAAAGGTGTCAGCGACAAAGGATTTGATGGTCGTGGTAATTATACGCTTGGCGTGAAGGAGCAGATCATTTTCCCTGAAATATCAATTGACAAGGTGACCAAGATCAATGGTATGGACATCACTTTTGTGACCACTGCCCGCACGGACGAAGAGAGCTTTGAATTGTTGAAGGCCTTTGGGATGCCTTTTGTTAATAAAAATAACTAAGAGAGATGGCAAAATTATCCGTAGTAGCTCGAGACAGAAAGAAAGAGGCCCTGGTGAAGCGTTATGCTGAGAAGCGCAAGGCGCTCAAGGCCGCTGGTGATTGGGAGGGATTGGACAAACTTCCAAGAAGTTCTTCCAGTGTTCGCTTGCATAATCGTTGCAAATTGACCGGAAGGCCAAGAGGATATATGCGAAAATTCGGCATTTGCCGTAATCAATTTCGTCAGATGGCATCTGATGGGTTGATCCCGGGAGTAACAAAAGCCAGTTGGTAAGTAACAAAACCAACTTTTGAATAAAGGAAAGGATTCGATAACTTTGCAGCCCCGTTTTTTGGCGGGTTTGCTTTTTTAAATGGAATATGAATATAACAGACCCGATAGCAGACTATTTAACCCGATTGAGAAACGCCATTAAGGCGCGTCATCGTGTGGTTGAGGTGCCTTCTTCAAACCTGAAGAAAGAGATCACCAAGGTACTCTTTGACAAGGGGTACATTCTGAACTATAAGTTTGAAGAAACCGACAACAAGCAGGGGCTGATCAGGATCGCGTTGAAATACAATCCTGAGACGAAGGAGTCTGCCATATCAAATCTTAAGCGTGTAAGCACGCCAGGATTGCGTCAGTACAAAGAGGCGGGAAAGTTGCCAAAGGTGTTAAACGGCCTTGGCGTAGCTATCCTCTCGACTTCCAAGGGTGTAATCACCGATAAGGAAGCAAAGGCAATGAATGTAGGGGGTGAAGTATTGTGTTACGTTCATTAACAGATTATTAAGATGTCACGAATAGGTAGAAATCCGGTACAAGTTCCAAAAGGTGTGACCATCACTTTTAATGAAGGTGATCACAAGGTGTCTGTTAAAGGACCCAAAGGAGAATTGCATCAAACCATTGATCCTGATTTCAAGATCAAATTGGATGACAAGGAGTTGTTGGTTGAGCGTCCATCCGAGCAAAAAAGGCACAAGGCCATGCATGGGTTGTATCGTTCATTGATTGCCAATATGGTTACCGGAGTAGCCAGTGGTTACAAGCATCAGTTGGAATTGGTCGGTGTCGGATTTAAAGCGACTGCTCAAAACAACGTGCTGGAGCTTAGTGTCGGTTACTCTCACAATATCTTTTTCGCGGTGCCCTCAGAATTGAAAGTACAAGCGATAACCGAAAAAGGAGCTAACCCTACCATTATTTTGGAAGGGATAGACAAGCAGTTGATCGGTCAGATTGCCGCCAAAATTAAGTCACTCCGCAAAGTGGAGCCTTACAAAGGAAAGGGTATTCGTTTCACAGGTGAGTTTGTACGCAGAAAAGCTGGTAAGGCTGCTTCTAAATAATATAAGAGTATGGCCAACGTAAAGTCCAAATCAGACAGAAGGAATAGATTAAAAATGGGTATCCGAAGAAAGATTAAGGGTACCGCTGAGAGACCTCGTCTTTCCGTTTTTAAGAGTAATAAAGTGATCTATGCGCAAATCATAGACGATACCAAAGGAATTACCATTGCGGCTTCTTCTTCAGTAGAGTTAGATAAGAAGGGTGGCGTTAATTTAACGATTTCTAAAAACGTAGGGAAGAAGGTGGCCGAGAAAGCAATTGCTACAGGTGTAAGCGCTATCGTTTTTGATCGGAATGGTTCTTTGTATCACGGCAATATCAAGGCTTTGGCGGAAGGTGCCAGAGAGGGAGGTTTAAAATTTTAATTGAATGACACAAAGCAACGTCAGCACTGTAAAGGCAAGTGAAATAGATCTTAAAGAAAAGGTCGTAGCCATCCAGCGTGTAGCCAAAGTGGTTAAAGGAGGAAGAAGATTCAGCTTCTCCGCCATTGTGGTGGTTGGAGATGGTAATGGGGTGGTGGGTTACGGCCTGGGTAAAGCCAACGAGGTAACCGATGCCATCACCAAAGGCATCGATGATGCAAAGAAGCACCTGGTGAAAGTGCCGATCATCAAAGGGACGGTTCCTCATGAGTCGATCGGTAAGTTTGGAGGTGGCTTCGTGTTGTTAAAGCCTGCTTCTGCCGGTACTGGAGTAATAGCGGGTGGTGCCATGCGTGCGGTACTTGAGAGCGCGGGCGTACATAACGTATTGGCAAAGTCAAAGGGATCTTCCAACCCACACAACGTGGTAAAGGCAACGTTCAAAGCGTTGACCGGAATGAGAGACGCCCATACGATTGCTAGAAACAGAGGAATTACCTTATCAAAGGTTTTCAACGGATAAGAGATATGGCTAAAGTAAGAATCACTCAAAAGAAAAGCATGATCAAGAGGCCGGAGACGCAGCAGTTGACCATCAAGTCACTGGGCCTTGGCAAATTGAATCAGTCTGTAGAAGTGGAATACACGCCACAGATTAAAGGGATGGTAAAGAAAGTGAGTCACTTGGTTAGCGTAACCGATTTATAGAATGAAGCTACACGAATTAACACCAGCAAAAGGATCCACGAAAACGAATAAGCGTTTGGGTAGGGGTCAGGGATCTGGCGGATCAACCGCTGGACGTGGACACAAAGGTGCACAGTCACGCTCCGGGTATAGCAAGAAAATTGGATTTGAAGGTGGACAGATGCCCCTTCAAAGACGTGTTCCGAAGTTTGGATTCACCAATAACAATAAGGTGTATTTTAAATGCGTAAACCTTGACGTGTTGGAAAACCTGGTTGAAAAAACAAAGAAAAGTGAAATCAATCTTCAACTGCTCGTTGAAAATGGTGTGGTGGGTAAGAAGGATAAAGTGAAAGTATTGGGAAGAGGTGAATTGAAGGCAAAAGTGAATGTAGAGGCACATGCTTTTTCAGCCACCGCCATTAAGGCGATTGAAACAGCAGGGGGTAAAGCGACTAAAGTGTAACGATGAAGAAATTCTTCACCACCATAAAGAATATTTTTTCGATTGAGGACCTCAGGGTTCGGATTTTGAACACAATCGGCTTCCTGATCATTTTCAGGCTAGGCTCTTATGTGGTACTTCCGGGCGTGGATCCCAATCTGCTGGCCGGTAATCAGGGTGGTATTTTTGATTTGTTGAATACTTTCCTTGGAGGTTCGTTCAGCCGTGCTTCCATATTTGCATTGGGAATCATGCCGTACATTTCCGCATCCATTGTGGTGCAGTTGTTAACGGTGGCGGTCCCGCATTTCACCAAAATGCAAAAGGAAGGTGACAGCGGAAGGAAGAAATTAAATCAGTTTACCCGCGTATTAACCATCGCCATTACCGCGGCACAATCTTACGGATATTTGAGAACCACGATCAATGACGAGGCGATCATCAATCCGGGTATGTTCTTCATCGTGTCGTCTATCGTAATCCTTGTGTCCGGCACCATGTTCTGTATGTGGTTGGGCGAGCGCATCACGGACAAGGGAATTGGCAACGGTATCAGTATGCTGATCATGATTGGTATTGTGTCACGTTTTCCAGCAGCGATTTACCAGGAGATGGATGCCAAAGGCATGAATGGCGCATTGTTATTCATTCTTGAACTACTCGCCTTGTTCTTCGTGGTGGTGGGTGTGATTGCGTTGACCCAGGCAACGAGACGAATTCCGGTCCAGTATGCAAAACAAGTAGTTGGCAATAAGTTATATGGTGGGAAAAGAGATTTTATTCCCCTTAAGCTAAACTCTGCAGGGGTAATGCCGATCATCTTTGCGCAGGCATTGATGTTTATTCCACCCTTGTTGGCGGGTATCTGGCGCGATAGCGACATAGGGGCTTATGTGGGATCTACGTTTGCCGACTTTACTTCATGGCAATACAATTTGTTGTTTGCGATTCTGATCTTGCTGTTTACATTTTTCTATACAGCGATCACGGTGCCAAGCAATGACATTGCTGATAATTTGAAACGCAACGGTGGATTTGTTCCCGGAATAAAACCCGGAAAACAAACTGCCGAGTTTATAGATGGTATTTTATCAAAGATCACTTTACCGGGTGCAATATTCCTTGCGATTGTGGCTATCCTTCCGGCATTTGCCGTCAGGGCTGGTTTAACGCAAAATTTTGCTCAATTCTACGGTGGAACTTCTCTGTTGATTTTGGTGGGTGTTGTACTAGACACGCTACAGCAAATAGAGAGTTACCTGTTGATGAGGCATTATGAGGGAATGATGAAATCGGGGAGAGTGAAAGGACGTTCTCAGTTTGCTGCGGCTTGAGTTTGGATGATCCAATACAAGACAGCAGATGATATTCAGGTAATAAAAGAGGGAGCCCAAATTTTGGGGCAAGCTCATGGAGAGGTCGCCAGGCTGGTAAAGCCTGGGGTCAAAACCAAGGACCTGGATAAAATCGCTGAAGAGTACATCAGGGATCATGGAGGCTCGCCTTCTTTTAAGAATTACAATGGCTTCCCGGCAGCCTTGTGTATCTCTGTTAATGAAACGGTGGTTCACGGGTTTCCCAGCCAGTATGAATTAAAAGAGACGGATATTATATCTGTCGACTGTGGAGTTTTTTACAAAGGCTTTCACAGCGATTCAGCATATACCTATCCGTTGGAAGGTGTGTCTCAGGAAGTACTTGATTTGTTGGATCGTACTTATGACTCGCTTTACCTGGGAATCGAACAGGCCAAACCCGGAAACCGAATCGGAGATGTCAGTTTTGCAATACAAAATTATGTGGAGCAATTCGGATATGGCGTGGTGAGAGAGTTGGTGGGTCATGGCGTTGGTAAGAAACTTCATGAAGATCCTGAAGTACCCAACTATGGGAGAAGGGGGAGAGGTGCCAAGATTGCTGAAGGGATGGTGTTTGCGATCGAACCGATGATCAATCTGGGAACCAAAAACGTGGTTCAGGAAAAAGATGGTTGGACCATTCGGACGGCCGACAGAAAGCCATCAGCTCATTTTGAGCACACGGTGGCGATTTTGAAGGACAAAACAGAGGTCTTAACGACTCATAAGTATATAGAAGGAAACTATAAGTATAAGTGGCGAAACAAAAGTCGATAGAGCAAGACGGTACTATTTTGGAAGCGTTGTCCAATGCGATGTTTCGCGTTCAATTGGAAAACGGCCACGAGGTACTGGCGCACATTTCAGGTAAGATGAGGATGCATTATATCCGCATACTACCTGGAGACAAGGTGAAACTTGAAATGTCACCTTATGATTTAACGAAAGGAAGGATAACTTTTAGATATAAATAGTAGATAGTAAAGAGTAAACAGTATTTAGTAATTGGTAACCATAACTAAGGCAAAAGACTCAGGACTAACTACTAACTACTAACGACTAAGATTATGAAGGTAAGAGCATCCATAAAGAAACGCAGCGCTGATTGCAAGATCATCAGGCGCAAGGGCAAATTGTATGTGATTAACAAGAAGAATCCGAGATATAAACAAAGACAAGGATAATTATGGCACGTATCGCTGGTGTAGACATTCCCGATAACAAAAGAGGAGAGATCAGTTTGACCTACATCTATGGCATTGGCCGTAGATCAGCTCAGAAGATCCTTACTCAGGCTAATGTGGAATTGGATAAAAAAGTAAAGGACTGGAATGACGATGAGTCGAATATCATTCGTGCCCTTATTGCTGAGCAATTCAAGATCGAAGGCGTGCTGAAATCTGAAGTTCAGTTGAGCATCAAGCGATTGATGGATATCGGGTGCTACCGTGGATTGAGGCACCGTAAAGGTTTGCCGGTACGCGGACAGGGAACGAAGAACAACGCACGCACGCGCAAAGGAAAGCGTAAGACCGTAGCGAACAAGAAGAAAGCAGTTAAAGGTTAATAAATAGAAAACACTTTTCAGATGGCGCAGGCAGAGAAGAAAAAAGATAAAAGTAAAAAGCGGGTGGTTACAGTAGAACCAACCGGCCAGGTGCATATCCAGGCTACTTTTAACAACATCATCATTTCCATTACCAATATGGCCGGCCAGGTTGTTTCCTGGGCATCGGCTGGAAAGATGGGCTTTAAGGGTTCAAAGAAGAACACGCCCTATGCAGCGCAGACTGCTGCTCAGGAGTGTGGTACCAAAGCCTATGAGTTGGGAATGCGCAAAGCTGAAGTGTTCGTAAAAGGACCCGGATCCGGACGTGAGTCTGCCATCCGTACCATTCAGGGTGTAGGAATCGAAATTACGACCATTCGTGACGTGACCCCGCTTCCCCACAATGGCTGCCGTCCGCCAAAGAAAAGAAGAGTTTAATAATATTTTAAGAGTATAAGCGAGCCATGGCAAGATATACAGGTCCAAAGACAAAAATTTCAAGAAGGTTTAACGAGCCTATCCTGGGTGACAGCAAGGCACTTCAGAAGAAAAATTACCCCCCCGGACAACACGGAAAAGGTAAGAAGCGCAAGCAGTCGGAATATGCTGTTCAGTTGGCTGAAAAGCAAAAAGCAAAATACATCTACGGGGTACTTGAGAAGCAGTTTGAAAATATTTTCGACAAAGCATCGCGCAAGAAAGGTATCACCGGTGAGGTGTTATTGCAGATGCTGGAATCCCGTTTGGATAACACGGTTTATCGCCTTGGGATTGCTACCACACGCAGGGCCGCCCGTCAATTGGTGGTACACAAGCACATACTGGTGAACGGTGAGGTGGTGAACGTTCCATCGTACACGTTGCGCCCGGGAGAAACGGTAGAGGTAAGGGAGAAATCCAAGTCACTGGAGGCCATCACCGACAGCCTGGCCGCACAATCGCCCAAGAGACACAGCTGGCTGGAATGGGATGGTAACGACATGGTTGGCAAGTTGATCACACTGCCTCCTCGTGAGGATATCCCTGAGAACATTAATGAGCAGTTGATTGTCGAATTGTACTCCAAGTAATTCTTAACATTAAATCAAATTACCTATGTCAATATTAGCATTTCAAATGCCAGAAAAGGTTGTAATGGAGAAGTCCGATGATTTCCGCGGCCTTTTCACATTTAAGCCGCTGGAAAGAGGATACGGAGTAACCATCGGTAATGCATTAAGGAGAATTCTACTTTCCTCATTGGAAGGTTACGCCATTACCGGTATCAAAATTCCAGGTGTATTGCACGAGTTCTCCACAATCGAAGGTGTTGTCGAGGATGTGTCAGAAATCATTTTGAACCTGAAGCAGGTACGCCTGAAGAAGAATTCTGACAACTTCGAAAGCAAGATTACGGTTAACATCAAGAAGCAGAAGCAACTTACCGCTGGCGACATTGCTAAGTTCACGTCTGGTTTTGATATTCTCAATCCCAACCATGTGATTTGCAACCTTGATGAGTCAGCTCAATTTGAGATTGAATTGACCATAGAAAAAGGCCGCGGTTATTTACCAGCTGAGGAAAACAAGCCTACGGAACAGGTTTTTGGGTTTATTCCGATTGATGCCATTTTCACACCCGTGAAAAATGTGAAATACAGCGTTGAGAACACCCGTGTTGAGCAGAAAACGGACTATGAGAAATTGGTGATTGACATTGAGACGGACGGTTCTATCCACCCTGAAAAGGCGTTGGAGGGAGCAGCGTTCATCCTGATTCAACACTTCCGTCTGTTCTCTGATAAGTCTATTGAGTTGGAGACCGGCAAGGATAGTGAAATCGAGCAGGTGGATGAGGAGATGCTGCACATGAGAAAATTGTTGAAGACTCCATTACACGATCTGGACCTTTCTGTACGTGCATACAACTGTCTTAAGGCAGCTGATGTGAAGTCATTGGGAGACTTGGTGCGCCTGGAGATTTCCGATATGATGAAGTTCAGAAACTTTGGTAAAAAATCATTGGCTGAATTAGAGCAGCTGGTGGCAGAGAAGAGCCTTACTTTTGGTATGGATCTTTCAAAATATAAATTAGAAGAGGACTAATGAGACACGGAAAGAAAGTAAATCACTTAGGCCGCAAAGCGTCACATCGCCAAGCGTTGCTTTCCAATATGGCATCGTCACTGATCCTGAATAAAAGGATTACAACTACGGTTGCCAAGGCGAAGGCGCTGAGAAAGTATGTGGAGCCTTTGCTTACCAAATCGAAAAACGACACCACGCATTCACGCAGGGTCGTGTTTTCTTACCTTCAAAATAAGGAGAGTGTTTCGACCCTTTTTGGGGAAGTTGCTTCACGCATAGCCGACCGTCCGGGTGGATATACCAGAATTATCAAATTTGGGGACGTTCGTCATGGCGATAATGCCGAGATGTGCCTGATGGAGTTGGTTGACTTCAATGACATCTACAAGAAGGAAGGTGCAGAGAAAAAGACGAAGACCAGAAGAGGCCGTAAATCAAAGAAATCCGAAGACGGTGCCGAGGGGCAGGACGTGGCTGTAGCTTCAGAAGAGGCACCAGAAGCCAAGGAAAAGCCAAAGAAGGCCGCAAAAAAGACAGGAAAAAAATCGGCAGGGAAAAAGGACGAAGAATAGTGACCATAAATTATCATAACAAAAAGGGATCCGGTGTCAAATCTGATCCCTTTTTTTATGTGCATTCGGTTGCATCCGAATTTTTATCATCGATATCCGGCATTCAATTTTTAAACGGCTTATTTTTGCCAAACTAAACCACACAATGAGTTCAACCAACAAAGCATACTTACTCTTAGAAGATGGATTTTTGGTAGAAGGAAAAGCAATTGGAAAGAAAGGGACGACCGGTGGGGAAATTTGCTTCAACACCGGAATGACGGGCTATCAGGAGATTTACACGGATCCCTCGTATTATGGACAAATCGTTGTCAATACCACCGCCCATATAGGTAATTACGGGGCTTTGAATGAGGAGCAAGAGTCTGACAGCCCAAAAATCAAAGGACTGGTGGTCAATGAATTTTCCCATGAATTCAGCAGGAAAACAGCGACAGAAAGTCTTCAGGCCTACCTGGAAAGAAACAACATTGTAGGCATTACCGATGTGGATACAAGGATGTTGGTTCGTCACATTCGGAGCAAAGGTGCCCAAAATGCCATCATTTCTTCCGAGCTGGCGCTCGAGGACCTTGAAAAAGAATTAGGAAAGGTACCGTCCATGGATGGGCTGGAGTTGGCCTCGGTAGTGAGTACCAAGAAGCCTTATTTTGAAGGAGACTCGGCCGCAACCTTCCGCGTGGCAGTACTGGATGTAGGCATTAAGAAAAGCATCTTAAAGAACCTTGCCGCGAGAGATTGTTATTGCCAGGTCTTCCCCGCCAAAACTTCCTTTGAAGAAATGGAGAAGTGGGAGCCGCATGGATATTTTATTTCCAACGGACCCGGAGACCCTGCTGTAATGGACTATGCGATTGACACCGTGAAGGCCATGATGAACTCGGACAAGGCTATATTTGGTATTTGCCTCGGCCACCAGTTGCTTGCGCTGGCCAATGGTATTTCGACATACAAAATGCACCATGGGCACAGGGGACTTAACCACCCGGTGAAAAACCTGGTTTCCGGGCTGGGAGAGATGACCTCGCAGAATCACGGATTTGCTGTAAGCGAAAAAGACATAGAGAATAACAAAGATGTAGAAGTCACCCACGTGCATCTCAATGACAAGACCATCATGGGGTTTAAGGTGAAAAACAAAAATGCTTTCTCAGTTCAGTACCATCCTGAGGCTTCTCCGGGACCACACGACTCGAGGTATTTGTTCGATCAGTTTGTGGAAATGATTAAGGTTGCAAATAAGTCCCTGCAGGAAACATAATGATCGCGGCTAAGTCATTAGATAATTGGTCATTGGAAAAGAATTGGTAAATATGGAATTAAATGACCTACAGGTTTATAAGAAAGCTATGGATCTTGGGGAGAAGGTTTGGGATGTCGTAAGCAAATGGGATTATTTTCAAAAAGATACCATAGGTAAGCAGCTTATTAGGTCAGCTGATTCCATCGCGGCCAATTTAAGCGAAGGCTTCGGGCGATTTCATTTTAAAGAATCGCAGCATTTTAGTTACTATTCAAGAGGTTCATTGTTTGAGACGAGAACATGGATTCAAAAGGCTCACAACAGAAGGCTCATTTCAAGAGACCAGTTTTTTGAAATGGAAAATGAACTCGTGACAATCGGTAAAATGCTTAATGGCTACATAAAGTCTATTGGAAGGGTTGAAGAACCGTACGCTGATTATGGTTCGGGGGAGGAAGAGGCCAATGACTAATTTACTAATGACTAATTAACTACTGGAATGAGTTTAATCGAAAGCATCCATGCCCGCCAAATTTTAGATAGCCGTGGAAACCCAACCATTGAGGTTGATGTCGTAACCGAATCAGGTGCATTTGGACGTGCTGCGGTTCCATCGGGAGCTTCTACAGGTTCGCACGAGGCTGTTGAGTTGCGTGACGGTGATAAGAAACGGTTCCTGGGTAAGGGAGTGCTTAAGGCGGTGGACAACGTCAATGAAAAAATCGCTGAGGAGATTGTGGGCATTCCTGTTTTTGAGCAGAACCTGGTTGACCAGATCATGCTGGAACTTGACGGAACAAAAAATAAAAGTAAGCTAGGCGCCAACGCCATTCTGGGAACTTCATTGGCGGTGGCCAAGGCAGGTGCTATGGAGTCTGGCCAATCGTTGTTCAGGTACATCGGTGGGGTCAATGCCAATACCTTGCCCGTGCCGATGATGAATATCCTGAACGGGGGAAGTCACGCGGATAACTCAATTGATTTTCAGGAGTTCATGGTAATGCCTGTTAAGGCAGATACGTTTTCGGATGCACTTCGAATGGGCACGGAGGTGTTTCACCATCTGAAAAAAGTCCTTCATGACAAAGGCCTTTCAACCAATGTTGGCGATGAAGGGGGATTTGCTCCAAACATTACCAGCAATGAAGAGGCGATAGAAGTTGTGTTGAAGGCAATCGAGAAGGCCGGCTTCAAACCCGGTGTTGATATTTTTATTGCCATGGATGCGGCTGCGTCAGAATTTTTTGATGCCAAGTCGAAAACCTATCATTTCAAAAAATCATCAGGCAAGAAATTGAAGTCCGCGGAGATGGTTGACTACTGGGCGAAATGGGCCAAGAAATACCCGATTATTTCCATTGAGGATGGTATGGATGAAAACGACTGGACAGGTTGGAAGCAGCTCACCGACAAGATTGGAGATAAAGTGCAATTGGTTGGTGATGACCTTTTTGTGACGAACGTGGACTTCTTGCAAAAGGGAATTGACCAGGGTGTAGCCAACTCTATTCTGGTAAAGGTAAATCAGATTGGTTCTCTGACCGAGACGATCAATGCTGTAAACCTGGCAAAAAAGAATTCCTACAAAAGTGTCATGTCCCACCGCTCCGGAGAGACAGAAGACAGCACCATTGCCGATTTGGCCGTGGCACTCAATACCGGTCAAATTAAAACTGGATCTGCATCGCGATCAGATAGAATGGCAAAATACAACCAACTTATACGCATCGAGGAAGAGTTGGGAGAAACTGCCTATTTTCCGGGGATCAGGTTCTAGAGTGGAAGGTTAGTGTGAGCCTCTTGCCTTGGTCGACCAGTTTAAGTTCATTCATGAAAATGATGGGCCTGTGAAATAGGCCGGTAAATATGACCAGACCTAAAAGTACTGCAGGCTGATATAGGTACTGCGGGGCTTGAAGGTCCGTAGCGATCGCCCCTCCGAAGTACGCCACCAGAAGGATAAGTCCGATGTTGAACGTCTTGTTGAAATAGAACAAAATCACAGCTATCAGTTCAAGGGTACCAAGCAAACGGCACAAATGATGGATTCCCAAGGTTTGAAATTTGTCACTGATATAGCCAATGCATAAGAGTTTTGTCATTACACTGAGAAGCAGGAGTGTATAGGTGAGGACCGTAACCGCCCTTACTACTCTCTTGTTAATACTTACCACTATGGACATTACTTTGGTTGTTGAAATGATCTTTTTTCATTCCTCAATTGGTTCGCCATACTATGACGGCAAAACTCAAAAATGGACGCAATTAACCAGCGCTTGTTTTAACCCTTAGAATGGGTTTGGCCTAACGCGATGGTCAATTGGGATAAGGTAGACGCTGTAATGCGCCTGTAATTTTGGTGATAGGTCCAATGGCAATTGATTTTTGCTTAACATTATAACGTGCAAACAAAAAAAGAATTCAAACGCCCTCCAAAAAAGTACGCTCCCAAGGGATTGACTATCCTCTATGAGGATCGCGATATCCTTGTGGTGGATAAAATAAATGGACTCCTTACCATAAGCAGTGAAAGAGAAAAAGAAAATACGGCCCATTTTATTTTGAATGACTATGTGCAAAAAGGAAATCCAAAATCCAGAAATCGGGTATTTATTGTACATAGACTTGATCAGGACACTTCGGGCATCCTTGTTTTTGCGAAAAGCGAACAGGCCAAGCGTTACCTTCAGGATCAATGGTCTGGGTTTTCGAAGACTTACGTTGCTGTCGTGAAAGGGATATTGAAAGAGAAGGAGGGGATAATCACTTCTTATCTGTCCGAGAATAATGCGTACAAGGTTTATTCAGTAAGCAGTCCCGACCAAGGCAAATTGGCCAGGACGGGATATCGGGTCGTCAAGGAATCAACCGATTTTAGTCTCCTTGAAATTAATTTGCTTACGGGTCGCAAGCATCAGATACGAGTGCACCTTTCCGAAAATGGACATCCTGTGGCAGGAGATAAAGTTTACGGAACAAAGGACAAAAGCATAAAAAGGCTTGCACTGCATGCGAGTGTGCTCACCATTTCCCATCCGTTCACCAAAGAGAAAATGACCTTTGAGGCTCCGTTGCCTGCCTATTTCAAAGTGCTGATGAAAGTTAGATTTGAATCAAAATAACGACAAACATTAGCATACGAAATTAGGTCAACTGTGGTATACCCGCGACCCAATGATCAGTCCGTCTTTTACCTCGAGCGTTTCGCCAACCCTGAGATCTTCCTCTCCATCCACCTGCCGGATGTACTCCATAAACACCCGGTTATCATGCGCGATTAAATGAAGCACTTTGTAATGTAACGTTGGCAGCCTGTTAAAGGAATCTTGCCACCAATCCCTGAGCGCTTGTTTGCCTTTGATCAATCCGTTGGTGAGTGGATTTCGGACTTTCAACTTCGGACTGTAGTGTTCCGCTTCTTCATCATACAATGCCAACAATCGTTCGAGATCGTGTTGGTTAAAAGCATCGAACCAATCAAGGGCAATTCTGTTGAGTTCATTGTTGGTCATCAGTCACAGTTGAAGTGAAAGGGCAAAGGTAATGTATCGCCCGGACGTTGTCATTTTGATGGCTTTTAAATGTTACTTGATTTATTTGCAAATTGAAGATGGAATGAAACTGCTTAAAACTCAGTACGAGGATATCATGCGGGCCCTCGAGCAACATGCAATTTCAAAAGAGGCTGTATTTTTTGTAAAAAAGAGAGGCCGGATAAGTATCAAAGTAAACCATTTCGATTCGACATTTGAATTCTTCAAGCGGAAATCGGTTTCCCTGAACGAAATGCATCAATGGGAAAAATCAGAATGCTACGAATTGAATGTTGGGGGCAATTCAATGACTGTAGCGAGGTGGGAAGACGTATTGAGTCGGCTGAATTCGTGGCTAATAGAAAAGGCCTGATTCAAACAGGCCATGTTCCAAATTCGGCCAGGGCATCCCAGAATGGGACTATTATTTCAACCTCCACCTTTGTCGGATCCCCATAAACCTCGAATTTGGCGTCCATTTGGCCCTTTTCAGTGTCCCTGAAATCTAGATCGCTTTTTGGTACATCTGGAACCAAACACTTTTGGTTATGATTACGATGCTGATTTTTGTGGGGGTGATAGTGGCTGTTACTCTCATCCTGGTGGGAATTCCATTCTCTCCAAATTATTTGGGATGGAAGCTATCCGGTATTTGGGCCAATCAGTCCGACACCCTGCAAATCATGATTCATGAGGAAAATGAATGCCTTCATGGTCACGTGGTTTCCGCTCAATTGAGGGAACAGAACGACAAAATCGTGATTGGCAAAATGGTGATCGACAAGGTAAAACTTAAGGCTGCCTGGAACTGGAGTACGGGAAAATATATTGACCCCTATACCATGGAAGAATTTGAATTTAAGATAAAGCTAAAAGGAAGCAACAAGTTGAAAGTGTATTTCATGGAAAACAAGAACCTTGTTCGGAAAGAGGAATGGAAGTTACTCAATCCTTTATAAACAGTGGTCTTCAATATTATTAATAAATAAAATATGGAAACGTTCTATCCTGTACTGTACATGGCGATCACTTTTGCGATTACCGTGTTCTCAGTGGTTGTAGTTATTAAATTGAAAAACGGAGTGGCTGACATCGAGTCAAAACTTACGGGAATATGGGTTAATGAGAGTCAATCGATGCGGATTGTACTCCATCATCTGGATTCTATTTTTCAGGGCGAAGTGGTTTGGGTAAGCAGTGTGCAGCCAACCAATAATATTCTCGGCTTTAAAATGATCAGAGACCTTGAAGTCAAAAAACTGGTTCAGGGAAGCAGAGGAATTTATGCAGACCCTTTGAGCGGGGTGGAGAAGCCTTTTCAAATGTGGCTTCAAGGTGGTGGCAGGCTTACATTTACTGTCATTGACAAGGTCAACGGGAAGGATAAAATTGTGAAGCAGGAGAGCTGGTTTCGTCTTTAAGAACTAGCTTGACCAGGCACCAGGGAATATTGTGTGAATTTGCACGATATTCCCTATCTTCGTAAAACCATTTTTTAAACTATGTTAAAAAAGCTCCCACCGATTTTTAAAAACTTTTACTTTGTTACCGGTTTTTTGTTTTTCATTTGGATGATTTTCATGGATTCAAATGACTTGATTTCACGGCTCAAAATGGGGTCGAAGCTAAGTGCATTGGAAGACGAAAAAGCTTACTACGAACAGAAAATTGTTGAAGTAGAGGCCGATCGAAAAGAATTAATGACGAATAAGGAACTTTTGGAGAAGTTTGCCCGTGAAAAGTATCTGATGAAAAAAGAGACGGAAGATGTCTTTATCATCCAGATCAAAGATTAGCCCATGAAGCCAGCTTGCTTGTTATTTTGTACGCTTTTGTTGTCTACCGCTGTATTCGCTCAGCGTGAGGTAGATGAGAAAGCAGGATGGGAATTGAAAGACCGGATTTACTTCGGGGGTGGGTTTGGAGTGAACGGTGGATCTGATGCTTTTGGCAATCGATATTTTTATGTCTCCCTCAATCCGATCGTGGGTTACATGATTACGCAAGAATTTTCAGGGGGGCTTGGCGTGCAATGGACGCATTATTCATACCCCGATTTCAATGCGAAAATAGATCAATACGGAGTTAGCCCTTTTTTAAGGTACAACTTTGGGCAACTGTTTGCCTACACGGAATATAACCTCATCAATACGCCTGTGTTTGGTGGAACAGAAAGGAAGAACTTTGATCGCCTGTTGGTGGGCATCGGCTACACCCAGCCGATCGGAAGGCGCGGGGCCCTCAATGCAATGGCCCTTTATGATTTATTGTACTCGAATACGGAAAGGGCATTTGCCTCGCCCTGGGTATTGAGAATTTTCTTCTCGTTCTAAAACGGAACTCCAAGTTTTTCTCCCAGCACTTTTAAATCCTGAACTACTTTATCGTTTAGGGGAATGCCTTGTTTCGACCTGATGGCTTCCTGCTCCCGCTCGGGGTCTCCCGGGATGATTACCCTTTCTTCACCAGAAACGGTTTTTGATTTGCGAAAGCGTTCAATCCAGTGATCCATATGTTTCTTGAAATCTGCGGTAGGCCGAAACGCGTCAACGCGCATAGCTCCTACAAAATGTCCTATACCTTCACCAACAGGGTCTGACGGTGGGGTGAGAAAACTTACAAAAGGAGGTACCCATGGGCCGTAGTTAGCTCCGGAAAGTACGCCAGAAAAAATATCTACCCACGCACCCAGGCTAAAACCCTTGTGACTGCCATGATCTCTGTCGCTGCCCAATGGAATCAACGCACCGCCATCTTTTACTCCGTTTGGATCGGTGGTCGCTCCACCATCTTTGGTTTGCACCCAGCCAATTGGTGCGTCTTCATTTTTCCGTTGCAGTATTTCCAATTTTCCATTGGCAGCAGTGGTAGTGGCAAAGTCGGCTACAAACGGAGGTTGATTCCCTGCCGGAATGGCTACACAAATTGGATTTGTGCCCAAAAGCCTTTCTATAGAAAATGTTGGAGCCACCAAAGGACTCGCATTGGTCATAGATATTCCGATCATGTCATGTTCGAGTGCCATCATGGAATGGTAGCCGGCAATACCAAAGTGATTCGAATTCCTGACCGCCACCCAGCCTGTTCCGCAGGTTTTGGCTTTTTCGATGGCTATGTTCATCGCGAAGGGTGCCACGACAAGACCAAGTCCTTTGCCGCCATCGACCACCGCGGTGCTGGGTGTTTCATGTACTTTTTTAATATGAGGCTTTGAGCTTATTCGCCCTGCCTCCCATAGTCTTACGTATCCGCTTAGCCGGGCTACACCGTGAGAATCGATTCCGCGCAAGTCGGATTGCAACAGTACATCTGACGCAAGGGTCGCATCCTGATCATTGCAGTCGATTTTTCTAAATACGTTATAGGCGAACCGTCTGAGGTGTTGTTCGGGAAATACGTCATTCATAAGTAAGCAAAAATGAATTTTTGAACCCAAAACCCAATGTTTTTGAAGAACTTTCGTTCGAATTATGGAAATTCAGGCATCCATGCATCCTGATGGCAAAAAGAAGATAATAATATGAAGCGAATAAATTTGATCATAACACTGGTATTGGGATGGCTCATCGCCAATGGCCAGGCTGAGAAAGCAGTTGATTCTAAAATCACGAACGTAACCGTGTTTTTAAACAGTGCCCAGGTGACACGGGAAGTCAAAGCGCGGGTTGAGGCAGGTAAGACCGATCTTATTCTCGGAGGGCTCACCTCACAGTTGGATCCATCAAGCATTCAGGTGGCCGGAAAAGGCAGTTTTATTATTTTGGGAATACGTCACCAGCAAAATTTTCTTTCGGAATTCAACCCACCCACGAAGCTCAGGATATTAAAAGACTCTTTAGAATATTATCAAAAACAACTTGGGCTTGAACAGAGCCAGAAGGAAATTTTGAATAAGGAGGAACAAATGCTATTGAGTAACCAGAAAATCGGTGGTACAAACCAGAACTTGACCGTGGCAGAGCTCAAAGCCATGGCTGATTTTTACCGGTCGCGGCTGGGTGAAATTGTGACCAACAAAATGAAACTCGATGAAAAAATAAAAAAAATTAACGAACACGTTCTGCGGCTCCAACGCCAAATCAATAGTGAAAATGAGTTACGCAGCAAAAACACCAGTGAAATCGTGATCAGCGTATCTGCACAGATCGCCACCTCGGCCACGCTCGAGGTTAACTACATCGTGTCCAATGCGGGTTGGATACCGGTGTACGACCTGCGGGCCGTCAATACGAAAACTCCTGTTCAATTGAATTACAAAGCGAACGTATTTCAGCGAACAGGCGAAGAATGGCAGAGTGTCAAGTTGGTGTTGTCTACTGCCAATCCGAATCAGGGTGGCTTGAAGCCTGAGTTGTATCCCTGGTACCTGGACTTTTATGTACCTGTAATGTATAAGGAGACCCGGAGAGGAAGTGGTGGTGCTGAAAGGAGCAGGCCGGCTGCAAAATCAGAAGACGTGACCCTTGAAATGGTGGAGGAAGCACCGGCACAGTATATGTCTGAGTTTGTCAATACCGTGCAGACCACTTTGAATACGGAATTTCAAATCGCACTGCCCTACACAGTCGAATCTTCAACGAAGCCAACCATGGTCGATATACGGAACCATGAGATGAAAGCGGATTATGTTTATTCAGTGGTGCCCAAACTGGATGGTGATGCGTTTTTGATGGCCAAAGCACTTGGCTGGGAAGATTTTAATTTGCTCCCCGGAGAAGCCAATATCTTTTTTGAGGGAACATTCGTAGGCAAGACGTTCATCGATCCAAATTCAATTAAGGATACGCTTTCTGTTTCTCTGGGGCGCGACAAGCGGATTGTGGTAAAACGTGAAGAACTGAAAGATCTCACATCTAAAAAGCTAATTGGCACCAATCAAAGGGAGGAACACACGTGGGAAATATCCGTACGCAATACCAAGTCGGATCCGATCAAAATAACTATTGAAGATCAACTGCCAATTACCAGGAACAGTCAGATCGAAGTTACTCCGGTAGACAAAGGGAACGCAAAATTTGATTCTGTCACGGGGAAATTAACCTGGACATTGGCCATTCAGCCCAATGAAACAAAAAAAGTGGCATATAAATACGAACTGAAGTACCCAAAAGATAAACAGATATCCGGATTGTAAAACAAAACTGTCAGGTCGCTGTGAGTTCATTGGCGACTTGACGGTTTTTTATCGGGGGTATCCATAATATCCGCCAGCATACCCTCTTTTAAGGCAAAGCTTGAAACCATTATTTTTTCAAAGGAATACCGGCCGAGAATGAAATCAATGATACAACAGGCAACCACAATCATGTCTACCCTTAGTTCGATCATGCCCGGTATTTTCATGCGCTCCTCACGATTTCTCATCAGCAGCATTCCATAGATCTCATGAAAGCCCGGAAAGGACAGGGGTGTTTGCGGATCGTAGGGTTCTTTTGAAATGCCGTGTTTCAGGCAATAGATGTCGCTAAGGGTGTCGAAGGTTCCTGAAGACCCCACCAGCCCCTCTGGTCTATGAAGGTCCAATGCGGAGAACAAAGGACCAAGAATGGGAGATAGGTGCGCTTTTAATTCATCGACTTCCTGGGGAAGGATTGGATCGTGGCGATGGAAAGTCTCAAGTAACCGCTGGGCGCCAATTTCAAAACTTTGTTTCCAGAAGATCTGGTTTTTGTTTCCTATGATACACTCCACGCTACCCCCTCCGATATCAATGATAAGCGACTTGTTGTCATCTAAGGCAGCGGCCGAACGCACCCCGAGATAAATCAGCCTTGCTTCCTCTTCACCCGAAATAATTTTGACGTCTAGATCGGTTTGTTGCTTTATCGTTTGAACTATTTCATGCTGATTGACCGCATTCCTCAGCGCGCTGGTCCCGTAAGCAAATATCCTTTTGACATTGTGGTGAGTCATCGCTTGCCGGAACGTCAATAACGTTGCTAATGCGCGGGACAAAGCCGTGCTTGTGATGATACCCTGGTTGATACCGTGCTGACCCAACTTGACTGCCTCGCGCGCACGGTACAAAATACTGTATCCGCCTTCCTTCACGTCTGCAATCAGGAGGTGAAAAGTGTTGGTCCCCAAATCAACAATGGCTATTCGGCTTTTCATTTTTCGAGCGGCCAAATATACGTTGAATGGTATTCTATTTACCGTTTTATCTCTATTTCAACCCGATTCAGTCTCCTCCTTCTCGAATCGGTGCGAGATAAACCGATTTGCAACACATACCTTTTCGCTGATCGATCTCATAAACCTCGACCGCGGATCAGCCGTAGTAAAATTGCGATCAAAGCAATTACGAGCAGGCCATGAATGAACGCGCCCAGGCTGAAGACGAAATATCCAAGCAGCCACCCAATAAGCACAATCAACGCAACGAGATAAAGAAGTTCGCTCATACTTTCAGTTTTTCGTTAGTGTAATGGAATTAATGTGCCATTGTTTGAAAATGGATTTGAGCGATTAAACAAGTTCTTTTTGTATGGATTCGGGGAATAATTTCCCCATTTGGATGTGGAAATAGTACCCAAACTGGCAGAGGTAGTGCGCAGCGGATGCCCAAATAGCGATTTTTCCAGTGGCACTATTTTTATATATTTTGTATGGATTTGAACTAATGATAACCGGCTCCAAGGACCAGCATCAGGCCGAATGGGCTATAATGGATACATTTCATGACAAAAGTTTTACTTGTAGATGATGAAAAGGATATTTGCATGCTGCTGTCTGGAATTCTTGAAAAGAAAGGTTTTAAGACCACCTACGCGCTGAATCTCAAGGAGGCGAAAAGGAAATTAACCCTGGAAAGATATAAAGTCGCCTTCGTGGATTTGAACTTGCCAGACGGGTTGGGTTTTCAATTGATTCCAATCATCAAGGATTCAGGCAGTGACACCAAAGTGATCATGATAAGTGCGTACGATGTAGGACTTGACATCGCGTCTGCTGAGGGAGCGGATTACATCATGAAAAAGCCGTTCAGCCGAAGAATGGTCCTTGAAGCACTGAATGAATTGCAAGTAATCAACTAAAAAAACCTGAAGTCTAACGCAGACAAATAAATCATAAAAATTATGCAGTCAATCCTGATCATTGATGACGACAAAGACATTTGTACGTTGGTTTCAAATTTTCTAGGCAAAAATGGCTTTGAAACAACAGCAGCCTTTAAAGGAGAGGATGCCATTGCCGCATTAAAGAAGAAAGATTTTGATCTGGTTCTTTGTGACTACCGGTTGCCCGACACGAACGGTCTGGAGATGATTCAGCGCATTAAGGTAATTCAGCCTGGTGCGGCCATCATAATCATCACAGGATACTCTGACGTAAAAACAGCCATAGACACCTTCAAGCATGGCGCCAGCGATTATGTGGTGAAGCCACTCTATCCCGATGAAATATTGATGACCATCAAGGAAGCGTTGAATAAGAAAGAGGAACAAATCAGTTTAAAAACGTCTGCTGGCAAGCCAAGGAAGAATGATTTTCAAGAGACGCACTACATTCAGGGAACGAGCCCGCAGTCTGAGGTCGTGCAGCGCTATATTGACCTGATTGCTCCGGCAAACATGTCGGTGATTATTACGGGGGAAACCGGTACCGGTAAAGAATATGTCGCTAAGGCCATTCACCAGAAAAGCAATCGTAGCGATAAACCTTTCGTGGCCATCGATTGTGGGGCTTTGCCGAAAGAGTTGGCCGGCAGTGAATTGTTTGGACACGTCAAGGGTGCGTTTACTGGCGCGGTGTCCGACAAGCCCGGAAATTTTGAGCAGGCTCATCTGGGTACACTGTTTTTGGACGAAATAGGAAATCTTTCGTACGAGAATCAGATCAAGCTCCTGCGTGTTTTGCAAGAGAGAAAAATCAGGCGTATAGGGGGAACAAACGATATCATTATTGATGTCCGAATTATCGCGGCCACCAATGAAGATTTGACCAAGGCGGTAAAGGAAGGCAAGTTCAGGGAAGATCTTTATCACCGCCTTAACGAGTTTAAGATCGAGCTCTCACCATTGAGACAGCGCAGAGAGGACATCCTATTGTTTGCCCGATATTTTCTTGATAAGGCCAACAAGCAGTTGGGCAAGCAGGTGGCCGGATTTTCTCCTTCCGTAGAGGGACGGCTATCCGATTATCAGTGGTATGGAAATCTCAGGGAACTAAATAACGTGGTAAAACGAGCTGTCCTGCTCACATCCGGAGATGAAATTAATCTCGAGAGTTTGCCCCAGGAGATATTAAATGCCGCTGCATATCGATCCGACAGTGTAGTTAGTTCAGGTGAGCCAGAAAGAGAAAGCAGTAATTTGCTGAAGTCGGTTACCATCAATGCAGAAAGACAGGCCATCATTGACGTACTTGAAAAGACGGGTTTTAACAAGAGTAAAGCCGCTGAAGTTTTAAAAATTGATCGCAAAACCCTGTATAACAAATTAAAAGCTTACGACATCAAGTTATAAACGACAGCCCCGAATAAGGAATGATCAGGGCTGTCGTGTATTGGAATTATGGATTTAATTTGAAAGCGATGAATATATTGGCAACTGAATTCTTGGAATCACCCAGAACGCTTCGGGCGTTGCTTGACTTGGCCAATTTTGCGAGCCCATAGTTGTAGCGGGTACCCACTTGTACATCGCCAAAATTTAAACCCAAACCACCCACCAGGCCATAGTCAAAAGTTTTAAAATTATCCCGGTCAAGATTTTCGCCCCCATTAAATATATCTCCAATGTATTTTACATTGGCGTTCAGCAGATAGCTCCCGTATCCACCGGCATGAACTTCAGCTACTTTGCCGAGTTTAAAGACCGCCAGCACCGGAACTTCAAGGTAATTGAGATTGAATTTTACATTTTGATCAATGATTCCGTCAAATTCATTTTCAGACCCTTTTGTGGTGTACAGCAACTCAGGTTGTATGGCGAAGAATTCATTGGCCAATATTTGGCCATAAAATCCAGCGTTAAAACCTATGCGTGAGTTTTCGTCATTTACATCGTCCACATACAGATTGCTGATGTTGAGGCCACCCTTGACGCCCATTCTTGCATCCTGGGCTTGCAATGCCGAAAAAGAAACAATGACCATCAAAGTTCCCGTAATTAATTTCAAATTTGTTTTCATTATTAATTCATTTGGTTTGACCTGGTTGCTGGCAATACTGTGCCAAGTGGAAAGAACTGATATTGTGAAGCCAATGTGGAAAATGGAACATTCGGTGTGTCGCTAAATTTCTACACATTGTAGAGACATGAATGAAAATGAAAAGAGAGCATTATTATAACCTGATTTTCGTAGCCATCTCGGTGTTACTAGTCGGTGTGAGTCTGATCACCTATTGGAATGTCAATGGCTATCTCGAAGAAGTGAAGTGGGTGCGGCATTCCAATATTGTCTTGGCGCAGATCGAAAAAGTGCTTTCAACGGTTAAAGACGCGGAGACCGGCCATCGCGGTTATCAACTAACCCAGGATTCTGTTTTCCTGAGGCCTTATAAAAGTTCACTGCAATCCATTTCCGATGAGCTAAAAGTGCTGGACAGTCTTTTTTTGGGCGAAGAAAAACAAAAGCAACGGGGCGATTCGCTCAGGCTGCTAATTGAAAAGCAGTACCGGATCATAACCACGATTCTGGAGAACGAAGAACTCAGCAATCGGTTTATGGATCGATACGAAACCAACCTGTTGATCGTGGGAAGGGAGAACATGGATCGTATTCGGGGTGTGTGCAAACGTATTGGCGATCACGAGCGGGAGGTTTTGCAGGCGAGGCTGAGCCAGGAATATAATCTCAAAAACGTGGCTCCCATCACCTTGCTGCTGTATGGGTTTGTTGCCATTGCGGTTGCTGCCTTTCTTTATGCCAGAATCAATGACGAGTTGGGCCGAAGGAGAAAAACGGAAAAAGAATTAAAAGAAAGTATGATGGAATTGGATCAAAAGGAAAAAAGATATCGATCCCTATTCGAAAGGTCGATCGATCCGATTTTCCTGGTCAATGAGAATTTCAGAGTGATCGACACCAACTCATCCATGCAATCGTTGTTCAATTATAGCCATGACGAGGTGATGGGCCTGCCGTTGGAAAAATTATTCGTTGAAAAAAATCTGTTTGAAAAATTTTCCAGCGAGTTGCACCGGAGTAAACACGTGCGCGACTTCGAGGTGGTGTTGAAAGGCAACAATGACCGAAAGTTGACCTGTCTGATCAATTGCGTTTATATTTCGGATGATACCAGTGAGCGATGTTACCAGGGGATCATTCGCGATATTTCCATGCGCAAAAAAGTTGAGCGGGAGCTAATTCAGGCCGAGAAGCTTTCCACCACAGGAAAAATTGCAAGAATGGTGGCGCATGAAGTGAGAAATCCTCTTACTAATCTAAACCTGGCCCTGGATCAGCTTAAAGAAGAGTTTACGCAAAGTGAATCCACTAAAGTTTACACCGATATCCTGGATAGAAACCTGGATAGGATTGAGGAGTTAATCAGTGAATTATTGAGATCCTCACGTCCCAAAGACCTTCAGCTCCATGACGTCTCACTTGTTCAACTGATTTCAGAAACGCTGAATCTGATTAAAGACAGGATTAGTTTACACGAAATGAGACTGGTGGAAAAGTATGAAGACAATCTCCCCGTGGTCAACGTGGACAAAGAATTAATAAAAATTGCGCTTGTAAATATTATGGTCAATGCCATTGAGGCCATGACACCCGGTAAAGGTGTTTTGGAAGTGTCTGCGAGAAGGGCGGATAATCAGGTGGTTGTGGTTATTACCGACAATGGAAAGGGGATTGCGGAGGAAGAACTGGATAATTTATTCGATCCGTTTTATTCCGCTAAACAGGGAGGGATGGGGCTGGGCCTCACTTCAACCCAGAATATTTTAAACAGCCATAAAATTGGCATCGAGGTGAAAAGTAAAGTCAATGAAGGCACCTCTTTTTACATTATTTTTAGTTTGGATACCGCGAGGTAGGCGCGATCGTGTTGTTAAGTCCTCACGTTGTGGAATACTATTCCCAGACCCCGATGAGATGATCGACCCGGAAGGCGCACACATTGTCGCTGAGATAGCGCACACATTGTTTTTGAAAACCTCTAACAACCAGATTTTAGATTGGCACAGTTATTTCAGCGTGGGATGATGTAAAGCATTCACAACTCATCATGTCGCACTTACACAGGCAGTGACTGAATGACGGTGAAGAAGAAAGATTTTCCAATTAAATTTTAAACAAATGCAAAAGACAATCTTATTAATTTTCATTACACTGGCTGGCCTGGCATGCTTCCAATGCGGCCAATCGGAAAAGTCGGATACCCGCCTGGAAGAAGTGCAGGAAAATTTACGTGAAGAACGCGAATTAATGGCTGAAAACCTGAGAGACCTGCGCGATGATATCGATAGAAGCCTTGACCAGGTGAATAGGGAAATTGAGAAAGCTGCTGATGGCGCCAAAGAACAATTAATTGAAACACGGGATGACCTTACCGGCCAGCGGACGCAACTTGAAAAAACAATCGATCAGGTGGAAGAGGCTACCGATGAGACCTGGATTGACGTCAGGGAGAAAGCAAGGAACACTTTTAATAACATAAAGAGCGAAGTTCAGAAATTGGCGGAAATGGTTTGATCCTCCGGATGATATATCCAACTCAATCACGAGGTTAAGGTGCGATCAGGATGAGTTGGGTTACGGTAGATGCCTGCTAATCTACCGGTTTTGCAGAAGCTGCCGCAGAGGATGCGGCAGCTTCTTTTTTTGCCTATAAATATTTTGAATAAAGGGTAGAGGGGTGTTGTTTTGCCTATATTTCGAAAGAAATAACTCTATTCTCAAAACAGATTTAAATGGCAAAGCGAAAGGTCGACTCTGCGGAGTTGAATAAAAAGTTTGAAGAACTGAACCGCAAAAACCAGGAGTCCCTTCTGGGAGGAGGGGAAAAAAGAATTGAACAGCAACACGCCAGAAACAAGTTAACCGCCCGTGAGCGCATTCATCTGCTTTTGGACGAGGGCTCTTTTGAGGAGATGGGCAAATTCGTTATGCACCGCTCCAAAGATTTTGGGTTGGACAAGGAATATTACCTGGGTGATGGTGTGGTGACAGGATTCGGGACAGTCAATGGCCGTTTGGTTTATGTTTTCTCCCAGGACTTCACCGTATTTGGCGGATCGCTTTCAGAGACGCATGCTGAAAAGATTGTAAAAGTGATGGAGTTGGCCATGCAAAATGGCGCTCCTTTGATCGGTCTGAACGACTCCGGTGGCGCGCGAATACAGGAGGGAGTTGTTTCTCTTGGTGGCTATGCGGATATTTTTTATCGCAACGTGATGGCTTCTGGAGTGGTGCCACAGATTTCCGCCATCATGGGTCCCTGCGCAGGGGGCGCTGTTTATTCTCCCGCCATGACAGATTTTATTTTCATGGTGGAAAATACTTCTTTCATGTTTGTGACCGGACCCAATGTGGTGAAAACGGTAACCCATGAAAATGTAACCGCTGAAGAGTTGGGTGGAGCCAGTGCCCACAGTACCAAAAGTGGCGTCACTCACTTTGCATCGGCCAATGAAGTGGAATGTATCAATGGCATTAAACAACTGCTGAGTTATATCCCGCAGAATTGTGAGGATAATGCACCCCGATTGGATTATACCCCAACAGATGAAGTGCGGGAAAAATTAAATACGATTATTCCGGATAACCCTAACCAACCTTATGATATGCGTGAGGTGATCGATGGCATTGTCGATCAGGGGAGTTTTTTTGAAGTGCACAAAAATTTTGCTGAGAATATTGTCGTGGGTTTTGCGCGGATTGCGGGAAGGAGCATTGGTATTGTAGGAAATCAGCCAGCTTCACTTGCGGGTGTCTTGGATATCGATTCAAGCGTTAAAGGAGCGCGGTTCGTCCGCTTCTGCGATTGTTTCAATATTCCATTGCTGGTGCTGGAGGATGTTCCGGGCTTCTTGCCTGGCACCGACCAGGAGTGGAATGCGATAATCACCAACGGGGCCAAATTATTGTACGCGTTTTCAGAAGCAACTGTGCCACGCGTAACAGTAATTACGCGAAAGGCCTATGGAGGAGCCTATGACGTAATGAACTCCAAACACATTGGCGCTGACCTGAATTATGCTTGGCCTACGGCAGAGATTGCCGTGATGGGCGCCAAAGGTGCAGCAGAAATTATTTTTAAGCGCGAGATCGCTGAGGCAAAGGACCCTGAAGCTAAGTTGGCCGAAAAAGTAGAAGAGTATACACGCAAGTTTGCGAATCCGTACAGAGCAGCACACCGCGGATATATTGACGAGGTAATCTATCCCGACCAGACCCGTGAGAAGCTGATTCGCGCATTTCAGATGTTGGAGAACAAGGCGGCTAAATTGCCAAAGAAGAAACACGGAAATATTCCGTTGTAGTGGAGTAACCTGTGTCTTTGGGTCTTCGTGGCAGAATTGTTCTCTTGCCACCAATTCACGAAGTCACGAACAATAAGGTAGATGTACGTATTATTAAGTTTTTAAATCTATGGACAAGAAGAGTAAAAAATTTCTGTTTGATTATTTGAATAACGCCTCACCAACTGGTTTTGAACATACCGGACAGCAAATCTGGCTTGACTACATTAAGCCCTATACAGATGAATATATCGTGGATGTGTATGGTACTGCCGTAGGCGTTATCAACCCGAAAGGAAAATACAAGGTGGTGATCGAGGCGCATGCCGATGAGATTTCATGGTTTGTTAATTACATTACTCCGGAGGGCTACATTTATGTAAGAAGAAATGGTGGATCGGATCATCAGATTGCGCCATCCATGCGTGTAAACATCCACACGGAAAAAGGAGTTGTGAAAGGTGTATTTGGTTGGCCAGCCATTCATGTACGCGATAGCGCCAAGGAGGAAGCACCAACTTTAAAAAACATTTTTATTGATGTTGGAGCAGAAAATAAGAAGGAGGTTGAGGCATTGGGAGTGCACGTGGGTTGCGTGATCACCTTTGAGGATGAGTTGATTGAACTTAATAAGAATTATCTAGTTGGACGTGCGCTTGATAATCGAATGGGTGGTTTTATGATAGCCGAGGTGGCGCGCAGGATTAAAGAAAGCAAGAAGAAACTTCCTTTTTGTCTTTATGTGGTTAACTCGGTACAAGAGGAGATTGGCCTCCGTGGTGCGGAAATGATTTCCAGGAGGTTAAAGCCTGATTTGGCCATTTGTACCGATGTGACCCACGACACCGGTTCGCCTATGTACAACAAGAAAGAAAGCGGAGACCTGAAGTGTGGTGCTGGTCCGGTCGTATGTTATGGGCCTGCTGTTCAGAATAATGTATTGAAGACCATTATTAAGACTGCGGAAAAGAAAAAGATCCCATTTCAAAGACAGGCCGTGTCACGTTCCACAGGGACGGATACCGATTCATTTGCCTATTCGGCCGAGGGTGTCGCCTCAGCGCTGATTTCATTGCCGCTAAAATACATGCATACCACTGTGGAAACCGTTCACAAAGACGATGTGGAGAATGTGATCCGGTTAATCCACGAGGTGTTGCTAAACCTGAAACCAGGAGAGGATTACAGATACATTAAATAGTTCTTGACCCAAGGCTTTAGCGTGGGGTCCGGACCTCGTGGGTGATGATAGCAATCGACCAAATGGGTAAGGAGGTGCGATTTAATTATCCGCCTCAGCATATCATTTCCTTGGTGCCGTCACAAACAGAGCTGCTCTACGACCTCGGGTTGGATGGGCAGGTAGTCGGTATCACGAAATTTTGTGAACATCCGGCTTCATGGCGCAAAGTCAAGACAATTGTAGGTGGTACCAAAAAGCTAAGGCTTGATATCATTGAATCGCTGCAGCCTGATCTCATCATCGGCAACAAGGAAGAAAACGATCAGGCGAGCATTGAAGCGTTGCAAAAAATGTATCCCGTTTGGATGAGCGATATTGTCACGCTTGAGGATGCCATGTGGATGATCAAATCGATTGGAGAGATAACGTATAGAATGGATCAGGGTGAAGCGATTGTTTCGAAAATCGTCTCCGGATTTGCACAGATTAAAAAACGCAAGGCGAAGGTACTGTACCTGATCTGGCGCAGGCCCTGGATGGGGGCAGGATCGGGTACTTTTATCCATTCGATGCTACAGGAGATTGGTTTTACGAATGTGCTTGCTGACCAGTCCCGCTATCCTGAGATTACCCCTCAACAAATCCGGGCCCTGCAACCGGATCATATTTTGCTTTCATCTGAACCCTATCCTTTCAGTGAAAAGCATATTGACGAGCTAAAAGAGATTTGCCCGGCCGCCCGGCTGGCCCTTGTAGACGGTCAGTTTTTCAGTTGGTACGGAAGTAGGCTGATCGGGGCGCCTGATTATTTTAATTCACTGGTTGGGTAATTCCAATCGATCCATATTAAGATAAAATCTCCGTCTAGTAAAGGATTATCGTCCATACCTTATCTTTGCAAAATCCAAGTTATCTACTCGTAGCCATTTTAATCAATCTGACATGAGCAAAAAGATATTTTTCGCGTTAGTTAGCTGGTTGATAATTCTGTCCAGTTATTCTCAATCAAACTACATGAATACGCAGCCAACCTGGTCACCAGATGGTGAAAAAATTCTTTTTGTTTCAAGAAGAGACGGGAACGATGAACTTTACTCAATGGAAAAGGATGGAGCTGGTCAGGTTAGATTGACTTTCACGGCCGAAAGGGAATCCGAACCGCGGTGGTCTCCGAATGGGACGGAGATACTTTTTAACTCGGAAAGGACAGGAGTGAACCAAATATTTAAAATGAATTCTGACGGTACTGGGCAAATAAACCTGACTAACACTATCGTTTCGGAACTACAGGGTACTTGGTCACCAACGGGCGATAAAATAGCGTTCACTTCCGTTCGTGACGGCAATGCTCAGATTTACATAATGAATACCGATGGCTCAAATCAAGTTCCTCTTCTTCGTACAACCACGAATGTAAGCTCGGGAATTTGGTCACCCGATCAAAAATTTATGGTGTGTCTATCTAATTCAGTAATGCCGAACCAAGTTGAATTTTTGAAAGTGGATTTAACTAAAAAGGTTTATGAACGCCTTTTTGATGATAACATGAAACATTGCTTTTTTTTCGACTGGTTTAAAGATAAATCAATGTTTGTATTTAAGAAAAGCACAATGGTTGCCCCAAACCAGTTCGCTAATGAGATTTTTTGTGCAGATCTTGATTTTGTAGCGATTAAAAGCCTACAAAAAAAAATTCCAAGCGTTATTTCAGCCAAACTTTCGCCCGAAAACGAGAGGCTCCTAATTGAGGCGAATTCCACTGTTTATTCGCAGGGCATCGATGGCAGTGCAAAGCTGCTTACAATCGGTAAAAATTTCCATTCTCCCGAGTGGTCGCCCAATGGTAAAAGCGTTGTCATGGTTTCAGCGGGGAGGAAAATGAATATTTTTGTTGTCAATAGCGATGGATCAGATTTGGTTCAATTAACACGCTAAAGGTCACGCATCGTAAGCCCAACTAGAAATTACCCAGGTCACAAGTTTTTGCGTTGGAATATCATGAATCCGGATGGCTCTAAAAACCTGTGACAGGAAATGGTCATTTTCGACCTGAGCTTGACCATCGGGTTGAAAATTTTGGAATAAATTCGAACGATATGATCAAGGGGGTACACACGATGTTTTACAGCTCTGAACCAGAAAAGCTGCGGGCTTTCCTGCGAGACAAACTGGGAATGACGGCCACTGACGTGGGCGAAGGTTGGCTAATTTTTGACCTGCCGGAAGGCGATATGGGCGTTCATCCCTCGGGAGAAAAGGAAAAAGATGGCGCGCCTTCGGGTACCAAGGACATTTCATTTTACTGTGACGATATCAAAACCACCGTATCGCAATTGAAGGCAAGGGGAGTTGAATTCAAAGGAGAGGTCGAGGATCATGGGTATGGATTGGTAACGTACTTCAAAGTTCCGGGTGATTTTTACATCCAATTGTATCAGCCGCTCTATAAAAAGTAAATTTTTACAGGTTGGTTATGTATAGAAAATTTGGATTCCTACTTATTTCGACCCTGTTGCTCGTTGGTTGTGCCGGACAGCGCAATGATGCGATGACGCAACGTGCCAGCCACTACTCTGTTATTTGGAAGTACAAGGTGAAGCTTGAAAACATCAAAATATTCGAACACGAGTATGGGTTTGAAGGTACCTGGTTCAAATTGTTTAGCGAATCGAAAGAATACAAAGGCTCTTTTTTGCACAAAAGTGAAACTGAACCGAATACCTATCTTCTAATCGATACCTGGACCAGCAAACAGGCGTATGAAGATTTTAAAAAACTGAAGCAAGATGCGTATAACGAACTGAGTTCAAAGTTTGAGTATCTCTATGATACGGAAGAAAAAATTGGTAGTTATGATCTGGTTGTCCCCTAGGTAGTTGCCACCGCGAAGCCAACCTGTTTCAAATCGTCCCAAAACTCGGGATAAGATTTCCTCACCACGCGAGGATTTTCAATTTCAAGATCCATCAGGGTAGCCCAAGGCGCGAAACCCATAGCCATGCGGTGATCGTGATAAGTGTGGATGGTGATTTTTCCATCAGGCAAGGTACCTGGAGTGAGTTGGAACTCGCCCTTTGAAGATTCTTCCAATTTGGCGCCAACCTTGCCAAGTTCCTTTTGTAATGCAGCAATCCTGTCAGTTTCCTTGATGAACAAACTTTCAAGTCCTGTGAACTTTCCCCTTACGCCTTTTAAAGCGCACACTGGTAAAATTGTTTGGGCCAAGTCCGGACAGTCTGTAAAATCCCAATCAAGGTGTTGAACGACTTTATCGCTCTTCTGAAGGATGGCGTTTCCTTCGTCAAACTTTGTAACCACGCCCAATTTCTCCATGATCTCCACTACCACACGATCGCCCTGGATTGACTTTGAATCGACTCCGGTCAACGTGACTTCGGCTATTTCTGCCAGGGCCACCATCGCCAGCCAATAACTGATGGCCGACCAGTCGGGCTCGACTTTGAGATTGGCCGGTTTATATTGGCCAGGCACTACCACCACTTTGCGATTCTTCATAAAGAATCTGGCGCCAAACATTCCCATCAGCGCGGCCGTCATCTCTATATATGGCCAGCTTCCAATCTTGCCTTCCAGCTCAATGCTTAGTCCCCCGGGAAGGGTGGGGGCGATCATCATCAGGGCAGAGATGTATTGACTGCTTACATTTCCCGGTAGGGCAATTTCAGTTGTCAATTGCTTTCCAAAACCCCTGAGTTCAATGGGAGGAAATCCTTCCCGTTCGAGGTATCCAATGTCGGCTCCTATCTTCCGCAGAGCATCCACCAACAGTCCGATGGGCCGCTCTTTCATTCTGGGTGTGCCGGTCATTATCTTGTTTTGGCCTGAAATCGCATAAAATGCCGTCAGGAAACGCATGGTCGTGCCGGCATCCATGGCGTCAATTGTTTGGTCCGAGCTGGCCAGGAGGCTTTTCATGAGCTTGGTATCGCGGGCAGTGGCCAGGTTGCTAACAGTCGATCGGCCGCCTGACAGGGCATCAAGGATAAGCGCGCGGTTGCTGATACTCTTTGATGCAGGAAGCTTTAGGATTTTTCCGGTTACGTTGGAGGTCCGGCTAAGTATCAAAGAAGGCATGTGTCAGGTCAGGTAAAAAATAAATATAAGTCACCTTTTTTACATATGGCATGAAACATTTTAATTTCCTTTGTGGTTAAGTAACAATATGGGTGCAACTAAAAAAATTGCTATTGGATTGGGGTTGGCAGGTGGTGCCGCCCTCTTTACAGCGTGGTTGCTTTCCGGCTCTCGCGGTCAGAAGGCAAAAGACTACCTGGTGAAGAAGGCGCAAGACCTGAAACAATCACTAAAAGAGAAAGACAGCGATTCAAACGATGAAAACGAAGTTCACTACATCTGAAGTGAGCGATAGTAGTCCAATGAATTACGAATTTCATTTTCGTTAACCTCCACATCCCACACCGCGTGACCTACCGATTCAAGTAGGGCCATCAAGATTCTATTGCCTTTATTTTTTTTATCCTGGACGACCAGAGCCATGATTTGTTCAGCGTCAGGCAGTTGCTCCTTGCCAAATATTGACGTGACGTATCCACTTATTCCTGCCAGACTTTCCCGGCTAAGCAAGCCCTTTTGGAAGGAAATATGCCCTTCAGCTATCATTCCCATAGCGACCGCCTCACCGTGAAATAGGGAATGGTTGTTTCGAAGGGCGCAACTTTCGATCGCGTGGCCCACCGTGTGACCGAAGTTCAGAATTTTTCGCAGGCCTCCCTCGTAGGGGTCCGACTCTGCAACTTCAGATTTGAACTGGCAGGAAAAATCTATCAGGTCGTCCCAATCTTGCTCATCCAGCCTCTTGGCAATAATGGATTTCCATTTGACTTCACTGGAGATCAGCGCGTGTTTGATCACTTCAGCGAACCCGGATCGCAGTTCGCGGTGAGGAAGGGTGGATAAAAACGAAGAGGAGATAAGGGTCGCGGTTGGCTCGAGAAACATGCCAATGTGATTCTTGAAACCCATAAAGTCAATCCCTAGTTTACCGCCTACGCTGGCGTCTACCTGCGAGAGCAGGGTAGTAGGCACAAGAACGAAGTCTATTCCGCGCTTGAATGTACCAGCACAAAATCCGCCCATGTCTCCCAGGACACCACCGCCAACCACAATCATTATTGCGGAGCGGTCAAATCCGTGACGGGTCATTTGTTCCCAAATCAGTTGGCAGGTTTCCAGGGTCTTGAACTTTTCACCCGCCTCCACCCTGATCAACTGGTGCTCAGGCAATGCCTTAGCAATTGCTGGGTAGCACAGGTTTTCGGTGTTGTTGTCTACCAAAACACCCACCTGGCTGTATTTTTTTTGCGCAAGCACATCACGCAGCGGGGATATTATCTCTTTTCGGATGATTACACTTTGCACTAGTCCTTTTTTCTTTCTGTTTCCTTGCCCATCATTTCAGTTTGAAGCCGAATAGATTCATCATGGATAGTTCGGTAGATCTCATGGATGAACTCCGGGGACAGGTTTTTCAGGTTGCCCCACTCTGTTCTGGAACTGATGATTTCGTTCCATCTTTCCAATTGAAATATGGTGACATTGTTTTCCTTTTTATAATCCCCAATCTTTTCGATCAATTTTTTCCGCATGGCGAGAATCTCCACCAACTCCTGATCAATTTGATCAATCTTTTCACGCAATTGTTCCAACTGGCTTATGAAGAGGGCGTCATTGGAGTGCTTTTTTGAGAACCTGAGTTGTTTTAAAATTTCTGTCAGGGCGGCAAGGCTTACCTGCTGGTCAGCGTCACTTAGCGCCTTTTCAGGGGTCGGATGGGTTTCAATCATCAATCCATCGTAGCCAAGGTCGAGGGCTTTTTGTGACACTTCCTGGATCATGCTTCTGTTACCGGCTATATGACTGGGATCACACAGCAGTGGAAGCAACGGAAAATTTGATTTCAGTTCAAGCGCGATCTGCCAGGTTGGAATATTGCGGAATCTGGATTTTTGATAAGAAGAAAACCCCCGGTGCACGGCTGCAACCTTATTGTTCCCTGAATTAAATATGCGCTCGATAGCGCCTTGCCATAAGGCCAATTCGGGATTAATAGGATTTTTGACAAGTACGGGAAGATCAACACCCTGCAGGGCGTTGGCAATTTCCTGAACCAAAAACGGATTGACAGTAGTTCTAGCCCCCAGCCACAGCACATCCATTCCAAATTTTAAGGCAGCCTCCACATGAGCCGGAGATGCAACCTCGGTGGCTATTTTAACAGGAATCTCTGACTTTACATCCTTCAGCCAACCCAGCGCCAGTTCACCGTTTCCCTCAAAAGAATTAGGCCGCGTTCTTGGTTTCCATACGCCCGCGCGCATAATCTTAATGTTGAGTTCGCTCAGCCTGGCGGCAACGGCAAACAATTGCTCCGGGTTTTCTGCGCTGCAAGGACCAGCTATGACCAGGGCATCGGATGTATCGGACGACCAACTTCGCCAATCAGCAGCGTTCATTTCTCGTTTTAGGGTCTTTAATTCATAACAAAATAACTGAATTCTCGCCTTAGTCATGGTCAAAAAACCTAAAAGAATTCACTTCCCTGTTATATTTAGGGCCGATAAATGCCAACTATGGAAGTTGAACCGAAAGTTCAGTTTGAGGATACCGCGATAGCCTTCTCTTGCAAAACAGATGCGGAGTTAAAAAAAGCAAATTTCATTTTCACGCTTGTCAACAATCCGCTGGTTTCCAGGTTGGCAACAGGATCCGTCCAGTTAGGATTGTCGCTGCGACTGCCCATCAAGGGACTCATCAGGAAAACAGTATTTAGTCACTTTTGCGGAGGGGAAACCATTGACCAGTGCCAGCCAGTAGTGGAAAGACTTGGCAAGTTCAATGTAGGTGCGATCCTGGATTATTCTGTTGAAGGCGCGAAAACGGAAGAGGGCTTTGACAGCACCATGAAGGAAACGCTGGCAACATTCGAAGCCTCAAAAAAAAATAAGGCCATTCCGTTTTGTGTTTTTAAGGTGACGGGCCTTGCGGACACCGGCCTGCTGGCAAAAATTCATGCCAAAAAAACATTAACTGCTGAGGAGCAGGGTGCCTATGAGCGGGTGCGCAACAGGGTTGATGTTATATGCAAGAGGGCGTATGACTACAATGCCCGGGTGCTGATCGATGCCGAGGAGACGTGGATACAGGACCCCATTGACCAACTGACGTATGAGATGATGGCTAAGTACAATAGAGAAGGGGCTGTGGTTTTTAATACGTTTCAAATGTATCGTGCCGACATGTTGACGAACCTTCGCAACGCCTTTCACAATGCCGCGATGAACAATTATTACCTCGGTGTGAAGATCGTGCGGGGCGCCTATATGGAAAAGGAGCGTGGCCGGGCTGAGAAAATGGGATACCAGGACCCGATTCAACCCAGCAAGCAGGCAACTGACGATGCATTTAATAAGGGCCTTTTGTTCTGTATTGACAACAAACAACGAATATCCCTCATGTGTGGATCACACAATGATTATAGCAACCGGTACCTCACCGTGTTGATGGACAAGCACGGAATGAGAAATGACGACAGCCGCGTGTGGTTTGGCCAGCTTTACGGCATGAGCGATCACATTTCATTTAACCTTGCCAAAGGCGGGTACAACGTAGCCAAGTATGTTCCTTATGGGCCAGTTGAGGCAGTGATACCCTATCTGCTGCGAAGGGCCGAAGAGAATACCTCAGTGGCTGGGCAAAGCAGCCGTGAACTGATGCTTATCAGAAGTGAGCTTAAACGCAGAAAGTCTGCCTAGGGGCTCTAAGCCTAAATCGTTATTTTTGCGGCTTGCAATTAATCATCAGGAACCCAATGCAATTAAGCGAACAGGAAGTTATCAGAAGGCAGGCGCTGGCAGACCTTATTAAGTTAGGAATCAATCCGTACCCGGCAGATTTATTTGAAGTAAATGCTTCCGCTGTGGAGATTTTGGAAAACTATCCCAAACAAAAAATAGAGTATAAGAATGTCTCGATTGCCGGCAGGGTGATGTCGCGAAGGATCATGGGCAATGCTTCGTTTGCAGAATTGCAGGATGCGTCAGGTAGAATTCAAATTTATATAAGGCGAGACGATGTATGCCCAGACGAGGATAAGACTTTATACAACACCGTCTTTAAGAAATTGGTGGACATTGGTGATATCATTGGTGTGAAGGGTTATGTCTTTACCACGAAGACAGGAGAGATATCCGTTCATGTCAGCAGTTTTCAAATTTTATCCAAATCGCTGAGACCTCTGCCGATTGTAAAAGAAACCGTGGATGAAAGTGGCAAGGTCACCCTTCACGATGCGTTCACCGATCCCGAGCAAAGGTATCGCATGCGGTATGTTGACCTTGTAGTCAATCCCCACGTGAAGGATGCGTTTGTGAAGCGTACCAGATTGGTTAACTCAATGCGCGAATTTCTCAACAGCAAGGGTTATCTGGAAGTGGAGACTCCCATCCTACAGCCGCTGTATGGTGGGGCAGCTGCGCGTCCGTTTAAGACACACCACAACACATTGGATATGACGTTGTACCTCCGCATCGCCAATGAATTATACCTGAAGCGTTTGATTGTCGGTGGAATAGACGGTGTTTATGAATTCAGCAAGGATTTCCGAAACGAAGGTATGTCACGTTTTCACAATCCGGAGTTTACCCAGGTAGAACTGTACGTGGCTTACAAAGATTACAACTGGATGATGGATATGGTGGAGGAAATGATCGAAAAGGTGGCCATCGACCTGCATGGTACTACCAAAGTGAAGGTAGGAGACAACATCATAGACTTTCAGCGACCTTGGAAACGGTACACGATGTACGAGGCCATCGAGCATTTCACTGGAATTGATATTTCTGAAATGGATGAAGCCACCCTAAGGGCAACGTGCAGGAAACTGAACGTAAGGGTTGATGACAGTATGGGCAAGGGCAAATTGATTGATGAAATATTTGGCGAAAAATGTGAATCTCATTTGATTCAACCCACTTATATCACGGACTATCCTGTGGAGATGTCGCCACTTGCGAAGAAGCACCGCTCGAAGCCTGGGCTGGTAGAGCGATTTGAGGCGATTTGTAATTCAAAAGAAATTTGCAATGCCTTCTCTGAATTGAACGACCCAATAGATCAACGGGCAAGGTTTGAGGAGCAACTGGAGTTGGGTAAGCGCGGGGATGATGAGGCGATGACGCTGGACGAAGATTATTTAAGGGCGCTTGAATATGGGATGCCGCCCACGGCCGGTCTTGGTATCGGCATAGACAGGCTTTCAATGATTATGACAAACTCCTCGTCTATTCAAGACGTGATCTTTTTTCCGCAAATGAAACCTGAAAAGAAAAGTGCAAATCTGGAGGCAGAGCTTGGCCATTTGGGGATTAGGGAAGAACTGCTACCCGTGTTTCAAAAACTTGGGTTTACCAGCAAGTCTCAACTTAAAGAGATAAAAGCGTCCAAGCTATTCAACGATGTTTGTGGGATGCGAAAAAAGATGAAACTGGAGGAGGTAAAAAATCCAACCCTGGAGGAAGTTGAGGGATGGATTGCTAAACTTTAGTTTCTGTTGTCAAAGAAGTTTCTTGTCCGGTCCAGTTTCAGGTCCCTTAACATTCCTGATTTGACTCCGATCGAAAAGTTGTAGGATTGAAATGTGCCGAAAGGCGTCCACCCCAGGCTTACTTGCCAGCAGTGCAGGTCGCGGTTGATGGAAAAAAAAGTCTGCGTAATTTCCTTGGATTCGAAATCGTATCCTGTATTGAAAGTAATTTTCCATTTTTCTGTTAATGACAAATCACCGTTGAGTCGCAGGGCCTGGGTAATAACGGATTCTTGCCGTCCTGACTTCGTGTAGTTGATATTATAATTTATTCTCAGGTTCCATGGCACGTTAAAGTCTACATAAGCGTCAGGGGTTTTCAGGAGAAATTCTTTGTCGGTCTGAGAAATATTAGAGTCAACAATTTTCTTTCTCGTGTCCTGGTCTTTTTCTTTTCCTTTTGGGCTAAGGTTGGTGCCGAATGCCAAATTGAAGTTTGTGATTTGACCCAGGTTAATTCGATCTTGCCAGGTGAACCGGCTTATTTTGGTTTCATAGAACTGGCCCAAATTAGAAGTCATTGTGCCGATGCTATCCAGTTTAACCACATATGGATCTAATGTGGCGCCAAGATTGATATTGATTTTATCATTGAGAATGTTCGTGTTAGCACTCATGGAAAAGGGCGCCAATTTGAATGAGTCCGCTGCAAAATTGTAACTCGAGGAGATGGAGATATTATTGATCAAAGAAATTTTTCGGGCGATCGAATCTTCTGCATTCTTTATTTTCATCTCAAAGTTATTACCCACGCTGAAACTCATCGCGCTCTGTGTTCCTTGCCCCGAACCCCCGTAAACAAATTGTGCTCCCTCATGCCTGGATTTAAGAAAACTGGTTCCGTCTGTTGAAGTAATAGTCTGGTAGTAGTCAAATTTAGGGTCTGCAAAATCAGGCTGAACGCTATAGCCGATGCTTGGGTTGACTACATGACGAATGGCCTTTAGCTTTCGATCTGGATTCTTGGTGATGTACATTCCGTAGAGCCTAGTCGTCATGCTGATCCCTGCCGAATAGTTAGCAATGCGATTAAATCGCTTGATGGTATCAACGACAATAGGCGCTGTGCCTGCCTGATTAAGCCCCCACTCTAATTTCTCGAAATACCATATTTCATTGAAGTTCAGGGAGGGCGAGATCGTGAAATGCTTGAGCGTCTTCATAGAGGTGGCAATGGGAATATTATGGCGTATCCCTTTTCTCGAATTTTTCAGAAACAGCGATAAATTGTCAAAATCGAAAATGGCGATGCTATCGGCTACATTCCCAATGGGACCCAGGCTGTTGGTAATCTGATTGGTGCCGTTCATCGTATAACGGATGGACAGGTTCTCTAATAAATCGTTTTCAACTTCTTTAAAGGGATAAATGTTGTTGACATTGAAACTCACGTCTGGCAAAGGCAGGTCCACTCTTTTGGTAACCAGATCCTGGTTATGTCTCATATTGATACCCATGGAAAACGGTGTTCCCCGAAAAGTCTTGGAATAAGAAACATTGGAACTAAGTTTTCTAGAAGTGTTGTCAATCCTGGTGGAGGAGGGATCTCCGTTGATACCCAAAAAATTATTGTTGGTAAAGCTTGATGTGGCAGCGTTTACAGATGCGGAAAATCTGCCTGTCCCTTTGGACTGAGGCGAATGAGACCAGGTGATCCGGAAGTCTTTTATTTTTTGTTTGTCCTCCACCTTGTCGCTTAATTTATTGTTGGTCATGCTGAAATTAAAGTTACCATCGTAGGCATAACGTTTTCGGTAAATGGAATTTACGTAGAATGCCGATGATCCCCGGCTATAAAGGTCACCGGTCAGGGAGATTTTCATATACTCGCTGAGGTCCAGGTAATACCCTCCATTTCTCAAAAAGAAACCCCGTCTGCGTTCCTCGCCATACGAGGGAACCAGAATTCCGGACGCGCTCTTTTTTTGTGCCGGGAACATACCGAAGGCAAAACCGAGGGGTAGAGGCACATCACTCAGTTCCATGTAAAATGGGCCGGTGACGATCTTGTCGTTTGGAATCGCTTTTGCCTTTTGCGAAATAATTCTAAAATGTGGATGTGCCAGGTTGCAAGTGGTGTAGGCGTTTCCCACCGTAAACAATTCATTCTTATCATTTTTGAACACCACTTCGCCATGCATGAAACCTTCACCCTGTTGAGTGACCACTTCTGATATCTTGGCTTTTTTGGTTTTGAAATTGTAGACCATGTCTCGGGTCTCGTACTTTTCACTTCCATTTTTAAAAATCGGAAATCCCACCCGCTGACCGAGCGAATCCAATCTGCCCCGGGCACTGATGGTCGACTTATCATAGTCGATAATGATTTCCTCCGCCTCCAGTTCTATTTCACCATAGGTAATTTTGGCCTGACCGTACAATTTTATGATTTTGGTTTCGAGGCTTGAGTTGATGGAGTCCTTGGCCGAGTAAAAGATAGTAGTCTCAATATCACTTTTTGGAGGAGGAATTTTCGTGGTATCGCGCCTCAGCGAGTCCGTTCGGGCAATTAGGGTATCGTTTTTGTTTGTTAGGGTTTTGGGGTTTAGCCGGGCCGAATCGATGCGTGCCGGAAGTCCCAGTTTGGGGGCCTGAATCGGATTCTCCACCTGACCAAAACTTGCGAACGACAAAAATGATAAAGAAAATACCGATAAAATGAAAAAAAAATATTTCCGCACGCCTTCTGGTTTGGTTTCCAGGTGTTTAGCTTTTAGTGAAAAATTCACAACTTTGCGTAAAGTTATTGCAAATACCTCAGACATTGATAAGCCAGTGAAGAATATCGGATTCAAAGCATTCCTAATAGCAATAACCTTGCTAATTTCATCGGCAACACCTCTACCCACTGACTTTAAAGTTGACATTGTCGTGATCGATGCCGGCCATGGAGGCCACGACTCGGGAACCCTCGGTGAGAAGACAAAAGAGAAAGACGTAGTCCTTAAAATTGCCCTGAAGTTGGGCAACTACATTAAGGAAAATATTAAAGATGTTAAAGTAATCTATACCCGTGAGACGGACAAGTTTATCGATTTGAGTGAGCGGGCCAATATTGCCAATCGTAATCATGCGGACGTGTTTATTTCCATTCACGCCAATTCACTACCTGCAAAAACACCAGATGCCCGCAAGCAATCTATTTACGGCACAGAAACATATGTCATGGGGCTTCACAAAACGGACGAAAACTTTGAGGTCTCCAAGCGTGAAAACGCTGTTATTCTTTTAGAGGAAAACTACCAGGAGAAGTACGAAGGCTTTGATCCGAATTCTCCCGAATCATACATACTTTTTAGTTTGACGCAATCCGCCAACCAGGAGGCGAGCCTGCTGCTGGCCAGCAAAGTGGAAGATCAATTTGGCACCCGGGTGGGAAGAAAAAGCCGCGGAGTGAAACAAGCCGGATTTGTGGTTTTGTACAAGACATCTATGCCATCTATCCTGATTGAAACGGGATTTCTTTCCAATACCAAAGAAGAACGCGATCTAAATGACGACAAAATTCAAGATTATATAGCCTCTGGGATTTATCGTGCCTTCAAAGAGTACAAAAACCAAATTGAATCCGTAAACTAGCAGCTGTGAATAAAGAGGTAAAAGTAGGTCTTTTTGGGACCATCGCCCTGGTCTTGTTGTATTTCGGATTTAATTTCTTAAAGGGAATTGATTTCCTGTCCACCACGGATAAATATTATGCAATCTATGATAATGTAGACCAACTGGCTGTTTCCAATCCGGTGCTTCTCAATGGATACGCTGTCGGCCGGGTGAGCCATATCAAAATTTTACAGGATAGAACCAACCAGGTTCTGGTCGAAATTGAAATTGATTCTGACATCATCCTGGGTGATTCGGCCATCGCCATCCTAAATAGCGATTTTTTGGGCAGCAAGTCGATCTTGCTTGGCATTGGCAACAAATCAAAACCCCACGAGCCAGGCGACACCATTTTATCGGAAGCCGCAAGGGGAATTTTTGATGTGTTTACTGAGACGGCCGAACCTGTTGCGAATAATGTGCAAACTACACTGAGAAAATTAAACACCGTACTGGACAATCTTGCTATCAACTCAGCACGTTTGGATACACTTTTTATTAAACTGACCTATACTCCGGGATTGGTCAATCGTACCCTAATCACCACTGATGAACGCATGAAGGAACTGTCTACCAGTTTTAAACAAACCTCTGACAACCTCTCGGCAACCCTCCGTGACCTCAAACCGGTCATTGGAAACTTCAAAACCTTTTCGGACACGCTAAAGCGCATGGAGTTAAACAAAACCATCTCTAAAACGCAGCAAACACTCAGTGGACTGAACAGTACGCTGGCAAAGTTGAACAGTGGAGACAACACCATGAGCAAATTGATGACGGAAGATTCGCTCTACGTCAACCTGAATCGCCTGCTGCAAAATTTGGACACGCTGGCGACCCACTTTGATAACAATCCCAAACACTTTCTTGCGCCCTTGGGAAAAAATCAAAAGCGCATAGAAAAGGACAGGAAAAAAGCAGAGGAAAAAAAATAATCATTCATATTTAACGTCACCTCATGGATTTGGAGTTTAATAAAAATGAGGATCAATTCAAGCAGCTTTGTACGAGCCTGAGCTACAAAGCTAAAATAACCAGGCTAGGTGGCGGAGAAAAGAAAATAGCGAGCCAGCATAAAAAGGGCAAGCTTACTGCCCGCGAAAGAATCGAATACCTGACCGATGAGAATACACCTTTCCTTGAAATTGGGCTTTTTGCCGGTGATGGAATGTATGAAGAAGAAGGTGGCTGCCCCTCAGCCGGAGTGGTGACCGGGATCGGGTATGTGAGCGGCAGGCAATGCGTGATCGTTGCCAATGATGCCACGGTAAAAGCAGGTGCCTGGTTTCCGATTACCGCCAAGAAAAACTTAAGGGCACAAGAGATTGCTATGGAAAACCGACTGCCGGTGATCTATCTGGTTGATAGCGCTGGTGTTTTCCTTCCCATGCAAGACGAAATTTTTCCGGATAAAGAGCATTTTGGCAGGCAGTTTAGAAACAATGCGAAAATGTCATCCATGGGAATCGTACAAATTGCGGCCATTATGGGGAGCTGTGTGGCAGGCGGTGCTTACCTGCCGATCATGTCAGACGAAGCCATGATTGTAGACAAGACCGGCTCAATCTTCCTGGCGGGGTCATATCTCGTGAAGGCTGCTGTGGGCGAAGACGTGGACAACGAAACGTTGGGGGGAGCCACTACACATTGCGAAATATCGGGGGTCACCGATAATAAATTCCCTAATGATCAGGCTTGCCTGGATTACATTAAAAAGATTTTTAACAAGCTGGGACACTCCGAAAAGGCCGGCCTGGACAGGATTGAGTCGAAGGAGCCAAAGGAAAATCCAAAAGAGATCTACGGCTTGATGCCCAGTAGCCGGGTAAAGCCATATGACATGATGGACATCGTCAAGCGGTTGGTCGACAACTCCGACTTCGATGAATACAAGGCCCTTTATGGCATGACCCTGTTGTGCGGGTACGCACGAATTGACGGCTGGGCAGTGGGCATCGTGGCGAATCAAAGGAAGATTGTAAAGACAAAAAAAGGCGAGATGCGAATGGGCGGTGTTATTTATTCTGACTCTGCTGATAAAGCCGCTCGCTTCATCATGAATTGCAATCAGCGGAAAGTTCCGCTGCTATTTATCCAGGACGTAAGCGGATTTATGGTTGGAAGCAAGGCGGAGCACGGGGGTATTATAAAGGATGGAGCAAAGATGGTGAATGCCATGGCCAACTCAACGGTTCCGAAGTTTACACTGATTGTGGGTAACTCATATGGAGCTGGCAATTATGCCATGTGTGGCAAAGCATATGACCCAAGACTCATCTATGCGTGGCCAACAGCCCAAATAGCTGTGATGAGTGGTGCATCGGCTGCAAAAACTTTGTTGCAGATTAAAGTCAGTGCTTTAAAAACCCAGGGAAAGACCATTTCACAGGAGGAAGAGGACCTGCTCCTCAAGGAAATTACAGATCAGTATAATAATCAATTGAGCCCTTATTATGCTGCTTCGCGACTTTGGGTCGATGGGATAATCGATCCGCTGGAAACCCGAGGCATGATCTCTATGGGCATCGAGGCTGCCAATCATGCCCCGGTTGAAAAATTCAATGTTGGAGTGATTCAAACTTGATGGAGGAACGAGAGTTAAAAGCACTGGTTTCGTTACTGGATGATGAGGATGCCCAGATCGTTTCCCATGTCGAGCAAAAGATTTTGTCCATTGGTGTCTCTATTATCCCATTGTTGGAACTTGAATGGGAGAGTTGCTTTAATCCCAGGGCTCAGGAGCGCATCGAAGAGTTGATTCACTTGCTACAATATGAGCTCGTAAAAAAGCGGCTCAAGGAGTGGTATGCATCCGATGATCGTGACCTGCTCACCGGAATGTGGATACTGGCTACCTACCAGTATCCGGACACTGATCTCACCAAGCTAAGGCAGGACCTGGAGCAGATTTACTATGAAACCTGGCTGGAGTTCAGAAATGATTTATACCCTTTTGATCAGGTTAAAGTGATCAACAGTGTTCTTTTTGGAAAACTCAAGTTTGGTCCAAATAGCAAAAATTTTCATTCCCCAGGCAATTCGCTTATTAATGTCGTTTTAGAGACCCATAAGGGGAATCCTATTACCTTAAGCGTCATTTATATGCTGGTGGCGCAAAAACTGAAACTACCTGTATATGGGGTTAATCTCCCCAATCTATTTATACTTACCTACAAGGACGACAAAAACACACAGTTCTATATAAACTCTTTTAATCGCGGGCTTATTTTTTCCAGGCAGGACATTGAGAACTATATCAATGAACTTCACCTTACGCCACAAAATTCTTTCTACGAACCTTGCGACAATGTGGAGATAATCCGCAGGGCAATGCGCAACCTGATCATGTCATTCGAAAAAATGGGTGAGCACGCAAAGGCGGACGAGGTCAAGGTATTGTTGGTGGAAATTTCTGATGGAGGCGACCTCGGGGTTTAGCAAAATTATTTTCTCCGGATGGTGCAACCGACTGCCCGATTTCTTGGGACTTCAATTTTTTTGTTGGCGAGAAGTTGGTCGATGGCTATTTTAAGATAGTAGGTACGTACGTCACCTGGAACAAGTGGATTGTCGTCCAGCGCTCCCCGATAAACAATCGAGTTGGTGGTTCCGTTTCTTTTCAACAAAAATGCCTCAGGGCTTTTTGTGGCCCCCAGGCGATCCACGGCCACTTGCGCCTTGTCAGCCAAATAGGGAATAGGAAGACCCCATTCCTGAAATCGCTGCATCATTGACTTTGAGTCTTCCTTTGGATCTATATGCGAATTGATGAGCAGGAATTGAATTTTTCCTTTATACTGGTCATTAAGATTTTTTATTCTTTCAAGATACTGGCTGTCATATGCGCACTCATTGCTGGTAAATATGATGGCTATTCCTACGCTTGTTGTGAACCCGTTTAGAGACACATTTTTTCCATCTGCTACGTTCACGAGTGTAAAATCTTGCACAATCTGTGCGTAGCTAGAGAATGAGCACGCCAAAAGTAAGGCCAGTTTGAATTTTTTCATTTCAATCGGTTTTGGAATAAACCAATACATACTCACGCGTAACAAGGTAGTGAAGTTCTGCAAATTCTTTCTGTCCGTTTGTCTCAATCCAGCCTTCTAAATCACCACTTTGTTTCAGGCTAAATGATTTTACCTTTAAATGATTCGTAAACAACAAGCCACGTTTACCATTTATTTTATACAACGCTTCTTTGGCACACCAGTACACGCAGTGCTTCACGACATCATTGCCTGCGTTTTCCAGTTCAGTCGCGTCCAGAATCCTCGGGCCAATTTTCAAAAGTTTTTCTTTCGGTTGCTCGATATCGATGCCAACTGAATGGTCAGGATGAATCTGTGCCGCGACAAAAGGATAAGAATGGGAAAGTGAAATGCTGTGTGGGTGATTAATCAGGAATGGTTTTCCGAATTTATCTTTTTTTATTCCATGATATACCAGTCCCGAGGTTTCGCATAAATGTTTAACCAATAACCGGCCCGCCAGCCATTCCAATCTTTTTGGTTTGCTGACGATTTCATCAGGACAGGCTTCATCTAGCAGGGCGTTACTCAGCGATGGCTCATCTTCAACAATATGCCATAAGCCAACCTTGCCTTTGCCTTGTGCCTTCAAATCTTCCAGCGCCATTGATTTATCTGAATTATCTGATCAATTTTACCAAAAATAGCAACAATTGAGTTGGGGGGCGTAATGGCGACACGAAATGTCTGGCATACAGGTTAATAAGGTCTGCTCCTTAACGGGACATCGCGACAGTGTTTACTCGATTCAAAAAGGTAGACATCCAAATGATATATTTTCTGCGGGTGGAGATGGTTTGATTGTTCGCTGGAATTTGGGGCAGCCAGACACAGGGGAGCTGATTGCAAAATTGCCGAACTCCGTTTATGCTTTGCATTATTTTTCTCCCGGGGATTTGTTGATGGCCGGACAAAATTTTGAGGGTATTCATTTACTAGACTACAGCAGCAAAAAGGAAGTTGGCTCTGTTAAGCTGAATCATGGATATATTTTCGATATTCAATCGTTCGGGAACAGGATATTCGCAGCATGTGGAGGTGGGACAGTGTTCGCCATAGATGCTGAGAATCTAAAGATCCTGGCACGAATCAGCCACTCAACGCAAAGTGCCCGGTCGCTGGCGATTAGCCGCCAAACCGGTGAGATGGCTGTGGGATACAGCGATAACGCTATCCGCGTTTTTGATCTGGATACATTCAAGTTAAAGCATGAATGGGCTGGTCATGCTAACTCCGTTTTTACGCTTGCCTTCACTGCGGAAAGTAAGTTTTTGGTAAGTGGCTCCCGCGATGCGCACCTAAAAATATGGGATGTGAGCGGTGGATACCAATTAACCATGGATGTACCCGCCCATTTGTTTGCGATCAACCATATTGCTTTTAGCCCGAATAACAAACATTTTGTAACTTGTAGCATGGACAAGTCCATCAAGGTGTGGAGTAGTGAGGAGTTTAAGCTGTTAAAAGTAATCGACAAGGGGCGTCACGCTGGCCATGGAACTTCAGTCAATAAATTGGCGTGGACTTCGTTTAACAATTGGCTGATTAGCGCCAGCGATGACAGAACTTTATCCGGATGGGATATTATTTTTTAATCTTGATCTATATTAAATCGGTAGCCACATGAAAGTCACACCACTAGATATTCGGCAAAAGTCATTTGAAAAAGTTCTAAGAGGTTACGACAAGGACGAAGTGACCGCTTTCTTGCTCACGCTCTCCCAGGAATGGGAAAGGGTTCAGGATGAGACCAAGGAGATGAAGATCAAACTCGAAGCGACTGAGCGGGAAGTTACCAAATTGAGAGAAGTTGAAAGTTCGTTGTACAAGACATTAAAAACAGCAGAGGACACAGGAGCCAATGTAATTGAACAGGCCAATAAGACGGCCGAACTTCACATGAAGGAGGTTCAGTTGAAGGCTGAGGCTTTATTGAATGAAGCGAAGACGAAAGCGAAAGACATCATTGAACAGTCGGAATCCACGTCACGGCAAATGCTTTTTGAAATGGAAGAGCGCCTAAAATTACTCGTTCAAAATTATAAGAGCATTGAATCGGAGCGGGCAAATCTTTTGGGAGACCTGAGACGCCTTGCTGGGGAAACGATCGATAAGGTTGAAAGACTAAAAAACGCAACCAATAATTTTGATCCGGACCACCATTTGAATTTAGCGAAACGAGAGGCCAAGCAAACATTGAATCCTAATTCAAATCCGAAATTTACAAACCCACCTGCTGAACAAAAGGCAGAGGTTACTGAAGAAGCCAGTGAAGCCATCGAACCCAGGCATCAGAAGTCTTTTTTTGATGAGATATCCTGACTCGTCTACAACGCGAAGATGAAGCTCAAAGGCAAAGTCGTATTGGAAGGGTTGGAATTTCATGCATACCACGGCATATACCCCGATGAGCGCTCATCCGGCAACAAATTCGAAGTTGATATTTCTGTTAATACGGTATTTGAAGATGCCGCTTTCCACGATGACCTGTCCGGTACGATCAACTACGAAGAAATTTATGCCATCGTAAAAAAAGAAATGGAAATACCCTCCAAGCTACTCGAGTCAGTTGCGCATTCCATCGCGGAGAAAATATTAAACACATTCGCCTCGGCCATGAAAGCGGAGGTTACCATTTCAAAATTCAATCCGCCTATTGGTGGGGTATGCAAGAAGGCCAAGGTGTCCGTAGACCTTCAGCGAAATGGCAAGCCCTAGTTGGGTGAATCGATAAACATAAATCCCCGGGCGTCAGCTCCTTCATAAAAGTCTACTTCTTTCCCAACCACATAAAGTGTGTGCTTCTTGTCGATAATAACGGGTATGTTCTCAACCTGATAGGAAAGGTCGGAGTCTTTTTTTTTATCAAAGCCAATAATAAGTGCGGCTCCGCCACAGCCACTGCCCCGAATGCCAACACGGAGACTATAATCCTCCGGAATATTTTTTGTTTTCATAATTTTCCGAACCTCGTCAGCTGCCTTTTTTGAAATCGTAACAGGTATAATAGAATTAAACATGGTTCGAAAAATGTATTTGCTGATTTTTAGCCAATTAACACCTAACTTGAGCGCTAAAATAGCTTAATTTTAACATTGATTTGAGATAAAAAATTCTATGAACGCCTTGATTGAATTTCTAAAAATACTGGTGCCTGCATCCGTGGTGCTTTATGCCGTCTACCTCATGGTAAGGGCCTTTATAGCGAAAGAACTTGAGTTGAAGCGGCTGGAGGTTCGGGGGCGAAGCATTGAAACTATTTTGCCTGCACGTCTTCAGGCATATGAGCGTATTACCCTTTTTCTGGAGAGAATTTCACCGCAGAACTTGCTGGTGAGATTAAATAATCCGGCCTACTCTGCCCGCGATTTTCAGAAGATCTTGCTGGATGAAATAAGGAATGAGTACAACCATAACGTTTCTCAGCAGGTTTACATGAGCGAGGAGGTTTGGAATATGGTGAAGAACGCTAAAGAAGATCTTATCATCCAAATCAACGAGGCTGCCGGAGCAATGAAAGACGATGCCAGTAGCATTGATTTGGCGAGACAAATATTTCAGACGGGATTGGATAAAAAAGTAGAACCATTGACCCATGCACTCTCGGAGTTGAAAAAGGAAATTCAACAAATATTTTAAGTAACAAATTGAAAACATCTTTCCCTCTCAATCGCGCTATTCTTGGTTCCACACGGAAACTCGCGTCCCGTTTAGTGTCGGATAGGTTCAGGCTTTTGGTTTTGATATCGGATGCCGTTAAGAAAATGATTTTGATAAAGGATAAGAAGGGAGCTGCACTTCAGGCCAGGGAAAACTTTTTTGTTTTTGGCAGACTCATCAAAGCATCCGCTTCGGGTGCCTACAAATCGCTGCCACTGAAATCTGTGGTTAGTATTGTTGCGTCAACTTTATATTTCCTGAATCCGGCAGATATCATTCCCGACATCATACCCATGTCGGGGTTGTTGGATGATTTCACGATTATAGCCTGGACCTACAACTCGCTCAAGGTCGAAATCGATAAATTCCACGAGTGGGAAATGTCTAATTTCCAGCGTTCATGAAGATAGCTCTACTGGCGGGTGGAACCGGCCTGATAGGTAGTCAACTCCTTCGCTATCTGGTTGATGATCCGCGTTATAGTTCTGTGAAATGCCTTGTGAGGAGTGAACTTCGTTTGAGCCATCCAAAAATTGAAATCATCCAAACAGATGGCGGTAATCTCGATGAAATGGCACCTGCGCTCAAAGCCGATGACGTTTTTTGCTGTCTGGGAACCACGATGCGAAAAGCAAAAACGAAGGATGCATTCAGAAGGGTCGACTTTGACTATCCGCTTCATCTTGCCAAATTGACGAAAGCCATGGGAGCTTCTCAATTTCTTTTAGTTTCATCGCTTGGTGCGAATGCCTCATCGAGCGTGTTTTATAATAAGATCAAGGGGGAAGTTGAAGATGCGATTGCAGCGGTCGGTTTCGATACCTTTCACATTTTCAGGCCATCCTTGCTGCTTGGTCCGCGAAAAGAGGAACGGGCAGGTGAGGATGGAGCAAAGCTTTTTTTCAAGTTATTTGGGTTTTTGGTTCCGAAAAAATACAAGGCCATCGACTCCGGAAAAGTTGCCAAAGCGATGCTGGCCTTAGCGGGGAAGGAAACCAAGGGGCGATTTATACACGAGTCACTATCTCTCCAACGGTATTAATGATTGCTGTAATTCAACGAGTCACTGAGGCGTCCGTTACAATCGGAGGAAGCATCAAATCAAAAATCAATAGGGGACTGTTGATTTTGCTTGGTATTGAGGATGCGGATGATCAGGAGGACATCTCGTGGCTAACGGCCAAGATTGTTAACCTTCGAATATTCAATGATGCGCAGGGAGTGATGAACGTCAGTGTGAAAGATGTCGATGGAGATATTATCGTTGTCAGTCAGTTTACCTTGCAGGCCAGCACAAAAAAGGGCAACAGACCGTCTTATCTTAAGGCTGCCAGGCCCGAAGTAGCCATACCGACATACCAATCCTTCCTTGCAGAACTGGAAAAAATGCTCGGAAAGTCAATCCAGAGTGGAGAATTTGGTGCCGACATGAAGGTCGCCCTTGTCAATGACGGACCGGTTACTATTGTTATCGACTCAAAAAACAGAGTTTGATCAATAATAAGTTTTGGAGGTTGGCGAAATACTCCTGAGGAAGGTTATTTTTGCGTGTAAACTTTATTGCCACTATGTACACTGGTCTGCTTCATACCCACTCTGCGCTTCGCTACGTTGTTCTGTTATTATTGGTGATTGTTATTGCAAAATCCATGGTTGGGTTAATGAACAAAAAGCCTTTCGAAAAGGGCGATGAAAAATTCACTTTATTTTTGATGATCGCCACACACCTTCAGTTGCTCGTGGGTGTCATTTTATATTTCGTTAGCCCGTTTGTTCAGTTCGGAGGCGGCACGATGAAGGACTCCGTGACCAGATATTGGACCGTAGAGCATGCATTTATCATGGTATCAGCTGTCGTGCTGATTACGCTGGCCAGAACCACGACAAAGAAATTGAGTGAGTCGCATGCCAAACATAAGAGGGTTTTTATATTCACATCACTTGCCCTTGTCCTAATTGTACTGGCGATTGCCATGAGTGGCCGGGGAATACTCATCCCGATAAGACCTTAATTCTCGTTAAAACAGCCTGCCTGCGCCAATAATCCGGGGTATTGCCTTGAGATCAACTGGCTACAATTGATGATAACTGTTAACTTTACCTTTGAACAAAATTCATGGTAATGAGAAAGTTTCTACTGTTTCTGTCTTGTCAATGGGGCTTTATAACATTTGGCCAGGAGTTTAGTCAACGATACGAGTTGGTAAACCTGGGAAAGCAGGTAAATACATTTTATCATGAGGCTGCGCCCGTGGTATCTCCGGATGGAAAGACCGTTTATTTTTTTGTTCAAAATCATCCTGACAATACTTACGGTAGAGAAGGAAGCCAGGATATTTGGGTGACGCGGAAGGGAGATGACGGAGAATGGTCTGCTCCGGAGCATTTAAAGGCGCCCTTCAATGAGCATCGGTCGAATCAGGTCTTTAATGTGTTGCCTGATGGATCCCTGTTTGTTCGCGGTGGGCGAGGCCGCGATTCCAAGGGATTTTCCATTGTAAGTCCGGGTGGCAATTGGCAGGAGATAACCGTCAAGGGTTATGCGGATATGGAAAAGGGAAGATTTAACGGAGCTACAATTTCGTCCGATGCGAAACATATGATCTTGTACTTTACCGAGGTGCCCAAAAGCATTCGAAGCGATTTATATGTGAGCAACCTTCAGCCGGATGGCACTTGGTCCGTACCAGAAAAATTAAATATCACAGATCGGTCAGATATGTTTGGTCCTTTTATAGGGCCCGATGACAAAACATTGTACTTCGCGAGCGACAAACCAGACCCGAAGCGGCAGGGTGGATCAGATATCTACAAAGCAACACGGCTGGATGAGACGTGGCAAAAGTGGTCGAAGCCGGTAAACCTTGGACCGCCAATCAATACAGCGGCCGGGGACGCCTATTTCTCCATGGATGCCAATGGTAACGTGTTTACATCGCGGGCAAACAGCCGGGTTGACGGTGGAAATCTCGACCTTTTTATTTTGCTCCCTAAAAACATCAACGTCAAAATCAATGGAACGGTATTCGATCAGCAAACTCAGGTGCCAATCGCATCACAACTCACGCTGAAGCCAAAAGGCGGAGAGGTCATTAACCTGACAACTAAAGTTGGGGTCGCTTATGAGACCGTTATTCCGGAAACAAATTTGGTCGACATATCGGCTTCAGCGGATGGCTATCTACCGGGGACCCAAAGCATAACCATTCCTGAATTGTTTAACGACACAACACTAACTGTCGACATATACCTTGCACCTATACCCAAGCAATTGGTGCTCAGCGGCACTGTCTTTGACGGGAATACGAACCAGCCGGTCAACGCCAAAGTGAGTGCGGTTTTTAAAGACGGGAAAAATGGAAACTTTGTAAGCGAGGCTGTGAACGGAAATTATTCCAGGAACATCAACGATCTCGGATGGTATGTACTCACCGCATCTGCAGAAGGATATTTGAATAGTACGGACAGTGTACAAATCAAGGACAAGGAAATTAATCCCGTGGTCAAAGATCTTTATCTAAAAAAGATTGAGGTGGGCGTCACAGTCCGGTTAAAAAATATCTATTTTGATTTTGATAAGACGACACTGAAGTCTGAATCCTTTGTGGAACTAAATAAGGTTGTCGACTTGCTGAAACAAAATCCGTCTGTTGAAATTGAAATTGCAGGACATACCGATAGCAAAGGGTCAGATGACTATAACCTTAACCTCTCGCAGGGCAGGTCGCAGTCGGTGGTGGACTATTTGATCAGCCAGGGGATCGAAAGTTACCGGTTGTCTGCTCGCGGCTATGGCGAATCGAAGCCCATCGACACCAATGATACGGATGAAGGTAGAGCCAATAACCGGAGGGTAGAATTCACCGTGGTTAAAACCTGATTACTGTGAGTTTAGGATTTCAGCAACCCTCGTTTTGTCATTTTCAAAAATATGGAGGCGAACACCCCCGAACGCCTGATTCTTGAAGGGAAATATTGTACCGAAATTCTCTTCACTTAAAAAGCAGGGGATACCATAGGCGTCAAGCTTGGTTTTGACCAGGTTGGCTTGAATTGAATTATCGTAGGTATGATATACGATGATGCTTTCATCGGATTCCCTCCCCTCTGAGATGTTCATTTGTTATGCAAGTTAAGGTGTCTGTTCGAGGTGTGCCGTCCCAGTTTTTTTAAAATTACTATATTAAGGAGTAACATTTCCAGGCTTGTCGCGTCTAGCTTTTGAACGATGGATCTCGAGGCTTTTGAAAACCGGGTTTTACCTTGTAAAAACAAACTTTTCAGGTTTGCGACAAGGCTTTTGGGAGATTCACAGGAGGCAGAGGATGTCGTTCAGGAGGTGATGATTAAAGTGTGGAATGGCCGGGCAAGCATGGATCAGATTAACAATTGGGAAGCCTGGTGCATGCGCCTCACTAAGAATCTTTCCCTAGATAGAATAAGATCCCAGCAGCGAAAGCCAACGGACCCGATCGCCATGGGATTTGAGGTGAGGCAAGAGGGGCTGTCGCCACTTGAGACCACAGAACTGACTGAGAGTATGCAACAGGTAAACAAATTGATTTCATCTCTGCCCGAAAAGCAACGCCAGGTAATTCACCTGCGGGATGTGGAAGGGTATAGCTACAACGAGATTTCAGAAATTCTCGAAATTGATTTGAATCAGGTGAAAGTAAGTTTGTTTAGAGCGCGTAGTGCAGTACGGGAAAAATTGATAAAGATTGACGCTTATGGACTCTAGAATAGAACAGTTGCTGGAAAAATACTGGAAATGCGAGACCTCGCTCGAAGAAGAAAAAATTCTTAGGGATTTTTTTAACGGCCAGGGAGTTCCGGAAAGTATGAAAGAAACGGCTGATCTTTTTCGATATTTTGAGTCGCAGCGGCAGTTGAAGTTAAATGGAACTGACTTCGATAGGAAAGTTGCGGCACACACAACTTCAAAGGACAGAGGTAAAGTGATAAAAATGATATTCACCTCTGCAAAAATAGCAGCAGGGGTGGTGGTGCTGTTGGCTGCGTCATTTTTGGTGAGAGAAGAGATCCGGAAATCTTATCCAACCGAAGTAGTAGATACCTATAGTGATCCTGAATTGGCCTTTGAAGAAACCAAGAAAGCATTGATGATGATCTCCAAAACATTTGGCAAGGCCAAACAGGAAGCGGGCAAGATAAGTGTCTTCAATGAGGCGGAACAAATTATTCAGAATGGAACATCGGGGGGTGATAAAGCAAATCAAGTTGATATTTAGAAATCTTAAAATTTAATACAATGAAAAAAGGAATTGGATTGGGAGTGATGATGTTGATGGCAATCGGTGTGTTTGCCCAGGGTGAAGCCGTGTCGAAGTTTTTTAGCAAGTATCAGGGGGATGATACCTTTAGCCAGGTGACCGTATCAAGTAAAATGTTTGGGCTGTTTACCAATATGGAACTTGAAAACAAAGAAGATCAGGAGGTACTGGATGCGATCAGCAAGCTCAAAGGCTTAAAGATATTGGCCAAGGATGATGCGCGCAATGCCCGGGGGCTTTACGATGAGGCCAACAAGGCGTTGCCCAAAAATGAGTATGAAGAACTGATGTACGTCAGGGATAAGGACAAAGACATGCGATTTTTTATCAACGAAAAGGCGGGCAAAATCAGTGAGTTGGTGATGATTGCCGGTGGCAGCAGTGAATTCATGTTTTTGACGATCTTTGGAGAAATTGATTTAAAGCAAATTTCCAAGATTGGAAGCAAGATGGATGTCGATGGGCTGAAGAACCTTGAACGACTCAATGAGAAAAAGAACAAGAATTAGCACGTCCTCTGTAGCTTTGGAATTTTTTATGAGACTAAGAATTAAGGTCATTTTCACCGGACTCCTTTGCGCTGCCATTGTTTTGCAGGTCTCCGCACAGACTGAAACAACGGATGCATTGCACAAGCGATTTGACAACGCACTCTCACTGTATTTTTATAAAAACACGTTAAGGATGCTCAATCAAAGTGAGAACAAGGAGTTCGATGACCTCATTAAGGATATTGAGAAGATGAAGTTTTTGGTTATTGACAAAGCTGGCGGCTTTGACAATAGCGACTATAAAAAGTTAGTCGGAGGCTATTCAGGTGAAAGTTACGAGGAAATAATGTCCAGCCGGTTTGATGGCAAGACGTTTGATGTATTGCTGAAGGAAAAGAATGGGTCAACCCGGGGAATGGTTGTGCTTGCCAATGATTCCACCAACCTGTACGTGCTCGATCTGTTGGGTAGAGTCGAGCTAAAAAATGTGACAAAACTTTTCAGTGCAATTGATGGCAGTGCCGAAATTGGCAAAATGATCAAGGCGTTTTCAGATGACAGCGAATCTCGTAGCAGACTAAGAAGAAACATTCATAAAAATTAAACACATCTGATTGGAAGTAGTTTTAAATATTGAAAACCTCACCAAAAAATTTGGAAGGCTGGTTGCTGTTAATGGCATGAGCCTTGAAGTGGGGGCAGGTCAGGTTTTTGGCATGCTTGGCCCAAATGGCAGCGGCAAGACCACTACACTGGGCATGCTAATGAGTGTGGTGAATCCTACCGCTGGAAGTTTTAAATGGTTTGGCGAAGAGGCCACGCACAATACAAGAAAAAAAATCGGGGCGGTCCTTGAACACCCAATCTTTTACCCCTACCTGTCGGGTCAGAAAAATCTTGAACTGACGGCCATGATCAAGGGTGCAAGCCAGCAACAAATTACAGAAGCCCTGGACCTGGTTGAGTTGTCCGATCGGAAGCACGACAAATACAAGACCTATTCGCTGGGAATGAAGCAGCGGCTTGCCATTGCCTCAGCCTTGTTGAATGCTCCGCAGGTGTTGATCCTGGATGAACCTACCAATGGCCTCGACCCGATGGGGATTGCCGAGATAAGAGAGCTGATTAAAAAGATCGCGGCCAATGGCAGGACCATCATCCTGGCCAGTCACCTGCTCGATGAAGTGCAAAAGGTTTGTACACACTTTGCCGTTTTAAAGAAGGGAAACATGGTATATAGCGGGCCGGTTGAAGATGTGAGCAAGGGCGCTGAAACGGTTGAAGTTAAGGCCGATGTCGATATAGTCGGTGTACTTGAGAATTTTAGCGGAGCATCTTCAGTCGTTCGTGAAAACGGTTATTTTGAAGTTACACTAACGGAAGGGAAGAAAAGTCAGGACCTTAACAAGTTCCTGTTTGATATGGGGATCACTGCCTCCCACCTGGTGACTAAAAAGAAGAGCCTTGAAAAACAATTTTTGGAAATACTTGCCGATTCGAAATGATGCTTCATTTATTAAAAATTGATCTCAAGAAAATGACCAACTACCGCACATTTTGGGTCGTGTGTGGTTTGTATTTTTTCACATTGGGAATGACCACGGCCAGCGGAATGGAATTTTTGAAATGGCTTGTGAGGATGGGGGCTGAATTTGGTGCGGATATCAATATCACCCGAATTCCCTTTTACCATTTTCCGGATGTTTGGCAAAACATCACATTCGTAAGTGGTTTTTTTAAAGCCATTCTGGCTTTTATGGTGGTGATCAGCATTACCAATGAATTCTCCTACCGGACCGTCCGGCAAAACGTCATAGATGGTCTGAGTCGAAAACAATTTCTGATTTCCAAAGTGCTCACCAATGTGTTGTTAAGCGCGATGAGCATGGTCATGGTATTTGTCATAGCGTTGATCACAGGATTGATTTACAGCCCATCCATTTCCGGGGCCGATTTGGTGATGGATCTCGAATTTTTTCCTGCCTACTTCCTTGAAGTATTTGCGTTTTTATCCTTTGCCCTTTTGTTGGGAATGATCATACAGCGTTCAGGTCTCACTATCGTTATACTGGTGCTGTCGCAAATGATTGAGGCAATCATTCGGGCGAACGTGGACGACTACGTTCCATGGCTTATTCCCTACTTTCCTATGGAGTCAATCAGCAACCTGGTGCCGCTGCCATTTCCGCGATATGTGTTTAGAGAAATCCAGGACTACGTAAGCCTCACTTCGGTTCTGGTCGTGGGAGGTTGGGCTTTCCTTTTCAATTACTGGGCTTATGTCAAGCTCAATAAATCTGACATTTGATGGACCAAGGAGCTTTTCTATTTGTGATCTGTGCCAATGTGCGGCACGATCAACCTAGAGACCGTTGGACATCATTCCCCCATCCACATTGATATTTTGACCGGTGATATAACTGGCTTTGTCCATGGCGAGGAATGCGACCAAGCTGGCGATTTCTTCAGGCTGGCCGACCCGCTTCATGGGTGTTCTTTCAATTATCTTTTTTAGTCGATCGGGATTTGACAGTACCGGTTGGGTAAGGGGGGTCTCGATATACCAGGGTGAAACCGCATTCACCCTGATTTGATCGTTCGCCCACTCGACTGCCAGGTGTTTGGTTAGTTGAATAATGGCCGCCTTGGTCATGCCATAGGGCGGACCACTTTGCACATCGATGGATCCAGCCACTGAGGCAATGTTAATCATACTTCCCTTGCCGGATTTTTTCAGCATGGGATGAAGCAGCCTTGCCATTTCTGTGAGGCTAAACAAATTGGTTTCAAAAAGGGCTCTGTATTCGGTTTCGGAGTACTCTATTAATTTTTTTCTGACATTGGTACCTACGTTATTGACCAAGATGTCCAGCGAATCAAACCGGTGAATAACCGCTTGGGACAGCGCTGCCCTGAATTCCCCATCGGACAAATCTCCCGCAATGCCATCGACCTGGAACCCACGTTGCTGAAACATTTGGACACAACTGTTCAGGTCTTTTCCATTTCTTGCTACGAGAATTACTTCCGCACCGAGGTGAACAAATTCTTCGGCAATGGCCAATCCAATTCCTTTTGATCCACCGGTAATTAATGCTCGCTTTCCTTTCAACGTCCAGGCGCTCATGTCAGTTAATTTACCTCTTTCTTAACTACCAAAACGGTCTTGGAATCAATCTCAAGATACCCTTGCTCATAACAATACCGGTAGTACGCCCCATCTTTGGTCCGATACGTATCGGTATGAAAAGAAAAATCAAATCCTTTAAGACTTAATTTGCTTCGGCTCACTTTGGTTTTCCCCGTAGGATTCAGCTCGGTTAGAATCCTGCGATTCTTGCCCAATATGTTGTTGACATTCCGCACGTAATTGGTTTTGTCGCTGTTCAGTCTGTTGTTATAGGAAACCCGGCAATGGTCAGAGCAGAATTTTTTATCGGCTCGGCCGATGATTTTGTCACCACACTCCAAACAGCTTTTTTCGTCTTTTTTGGCCATTTTTTACACGGTTTTGTTCCGATTACAAACGTTTACTCACGAATATAACCGAAAGTAACCAGCTAAAATACGATTCCGTTTTTTTTCTGCCCACACCTTTGCATCGTCAGTTCGACAATTACCCGGCTGGCAGCTTTTCCAGGTAGGGAATCGCCATAATGAGTAATTAATGTAAAACAATTAAATTCTACAATCATGAAAAGTTTAAGAAACAGCGTGCAGTTGATCGG
>CAZZNH010000017.1:0-62057 GCA_964655635.1 uncultured Ohtaekwangia sp. | reverse complement strand
GGATTTGGAGGGTTGTTTTTTTTGAAAAAACAGGAATTGATTAAACCTTTGCAGGACAAGGTATTCGAGGCGGTTGAGAAGGTGGCAAAATCAAACCGGCTAACTATTATTTTTGACAAAGCGGGTGAACTGGTAATGATATATACTGACCCGCGCCATGACTATACGGATTTTGTGCTGGAGGAACTTGGATTGGGAGACCCGAACGATCAGATCAAATAAACTAAAAATCAATTTTAAACACGATGAGAAAATTTTTGACATTAATCCTTTTAGGTGGTGCGAGCCTTACGGCCCTGGCACAAACATCTGATCATGCGCAAAAAATCGGATATGCCGACTGGGATTATATCTTCAGCCAAATGCCTGAGTATAAACAAATAGAAGCCGAGATGAAGACCCACGGAGATCAGCTTCAAAACCAGCTTCAGGCGAAATATAAAGATTATGAAACCAAACTAAAGGCCTATCAGGCTGGTGCCGCCACGATGGTTGACGCCATCCGCAAGGATAAGGAAACCGAATTGACGCAATTGCAGGAAAATATTCAAAAGTTTCAGCAAGATGCGCAGACTTCCATACAGAATAAACAAGACCAATTGATGAGCCCCGTATTTACGAAAGTGGGAAAAACCATTGAAGATGTGGCCAAGGAACATGGCTACTCATTCATCATCAATCCGCAACTTATAGGAGGCGGTGACATTCTGCTTTATAGCGATGATAAGTATGATATCTCGGATATGGTCTTGAAGAAACTGGGTGTAACTCCTCAGGTTAAAAAAACAAACTGAAAGCCCTTGATTGATTAAATATAAAACCCTGCCCCTCAGCAGGGTTTTTTTGTTTACTTTCCCTTTATGCTAATTCCTAAAATTCAGGTCGGGCAAACTGCCGGGGTCGTGGTGCCGGCACGCAAAGTAGATGAGGCCTTACTGCGAAAGGGTTGCGCTGCGATTGAATCATGGGGACTGAAGGTGAGGTTTGCCGACCACTGTTTTTCCAATGCGAATGAATACCTGGCCGCTGCAGATGCCGATCGCCTCGAGGATCTTCAGAAGATGATTGATGACCCATCCATCGACCTTATTTTTTGTGCAAGAGGGGGTTATGGCACAGCCAGGATTATCGACCAACTTGTGTTTGACAAATTCACGCAACGTCCAAAGTGGATTGTCGGCTTTAGTGACATTACAGCACTTCACCTGAGGCTCAACCAACTTGGCATTCCGAGCATTCACGGACCTATGCCAGTTCAATATTCAAAACCGGAATATACATCGTCCCTTGAGGCACTTAAGAATCTTTTGTTTGGAGATCAGCGCGTAGCCATTCAGGCACCTTCAAGTAAAATGAACAGGCCGGGAGTTGCATCTGGAATTGCCGTGGGTGGAAATTTATCGCTGGTTGTCGACTCCTTGGGTACACCAACATCGCTGGATGGCGAGAATAAAATTTTGATCGTGGAAGAGATCGATGAGCAACTTTATAAAATTGATCGGATGTTTAATCATTTGAAGCGCTCCGGAAAGTTATCCCATCTTGCGGGGTTGGTAATTGGTCACATGACAGATATCAAGGATACGGAATTGCCATTTAGCCAGACCGTTGAAGAATTGATAATGGATAAGGTATCGGCTTTTTCCTATCCAGTTGCTTTTAATTTCCCGATAGGGCATGACGCACCCAATTACCCCTGGGTGGAATCGGCAACCGCAACGTTGAAGGTATCGACTGAAAAGGGTGAATTGGTTTTCGATTAATTATCCATAGATAGAATAACCACCTTCTTCGACATCCGAACCCCCAACGCGTATTGGAAAACTTCAGCCCCGTCTTGCTGAGTCTTCATCACTGGCAGCGTATAAAGCAAAGAATCGTCTCCGATTTTCTGAACATTGTCGGTGACTTGTACTCCGCTGGACGAGATATAAGCTTCGATCAATTGCTGCTCTATTTCCATGAGCAGGGAATCGCCAGGTTCTAAGGGAGAAATGACCACCTGATACTTGTTTTCAAGATCATGTAAAGCGTCATCATCACGGGTTTCCTTCATCTCCTCAACTTGTCTGGCGATGGTTCGCCCATAGTTGAAGGCCGCATTCAATATGTCCGCCTCAGATATCTTTTTGATTTCATTGGCTTTCAACCCTTCGCGGACCTCCCGTTTTTGTTCATCGGTCATTTTACCCTGGCAGGCAGCGATCAAAAAAATCAAGACGAGTAAAGTAGATCTCATTCTTTTGTTATTAACGGCTAAAGTTAGGTCAGGGAAACGGCTGGGCAAACCTTTTGATCAAATAGGCGGGGTCACTGCCAATTAGTAACTTTGTGCCGCATTTTTTCAAATATGATTAGAAAACTAGAGGAAATAAGCCACCGGTTTGAGGAGATTGGGCAATTGCTGATACAGCCTGACCTGGCCAGAGACCAGAAGAAATTTACGCAGCTAAGCAAGGAGTATCGTGACTTGGAAAAGGTGGTTGTAAAATTCCGGAAGTACCAGTCGATACTGAATGATTTAAAACACGCCAAAGAAGTGCTGGAAAAGGAGAAAGACCCCGAGTTGAGGGAGTTGGCCAAAATGGAATTGGAGGAATTGGCACCAAAAAAACAAGCCGTTGAAGATGAGCTGAAGACTCAGCTTATGCCTAAAGATCCGAATGATTCGAAGAATGCCGTACTCGAAATCAGAGCCGGCACGGGAGGTGATGAGGCGGCCATTTTTGCGGGGGACCTTTACCGCATGTACGTTCGATATTGCGATGAAAAAGGTTTAAAACTGTCGGTTATCGATGTGACTGAAGGAACCGCGGGAGGTTATAAGGAAGTAATAAGTGCGGTTGAGGGTGAAGGAGCATACGGCTTGCTCAAATACGAATCCGGAGTGCATCGGGTGCAGCGCGTTCCGGATACGGAAACGCAGGGCAGGGTACATACCTCCGCAGCATCGGTGGTTGTTTTGCCGGAAGCGGAAGAGGTTGACATTGAAATAAACCCTGCCGATATCGAAGTGCAAACGGCCAGGTCCAGTGGTGCGGGAGGTCAAAATGTGAACAAAGTTGAAACCAAAGTGCAAATGACGCATAAACCCACAGGCATAGTGGTGACCTGTCAGGTGGAACGATCGCAACACGGAAACCGTGAAAGGGCCTATCAAATTTTGCGAACGAAGTTGTACGAAATGGAACTCGAGAAGCAGGCCAAAGAGATAGGCGCAGCCAGAAAATCGCAGGTCAGGAGTGGCGACCGTTCAGAAAAAATTCGAACGTATAATTACCCTCAAAGCAGGGTTACTGATCACCGGATTGGTTACACCCAATACAACCTCCCGGCTGTCATGAATGGTGAGATAGGAGAATTTATCGAGAAGCTGAAAATAGCGGAAACGGCTGAGCGAATGACCGAGGTCAAATCTTAATTGATATCTGCTTCGTCCGCCTTTTTGATTTGCTCATCGAGGATTTTTTCAATGATGTCCATCTGCCGCTCGTCAATGGTCTTATCAACTCTTGCCTGTTCCTTCATAAAGCGGAACATGGCGTTTTTCTTTATTTCGTAAGCGATGAAGACCGTGTAAGTGTTGGTCTTTTTGTTGAAATACTTTTCTTGACCCATCCTTCGCAGGTCGGCAATTTCAGTGTTCATCACCTGGCGCACCAGGCTTTGAAATTTATCCGCAACATCCGCAGCCCTTTCGTTTTCGGTCTGCCCGAGGTACTGGTCCGCTACTTGTTTCATGGTTGTATTGACCTGTCCCGCCAGCTGAGCTTTAGCCGCAATGTCCGCCTTGCCCAGGGCGATGTTGTCTTGCGAACTTTCCCCCTTGCCTGTTCCGCGGAACCATCGGTTGTTGGACTCGTAAGCCTTACCTCTGAAGGGTTCCTTCACCCGCTGCCCTAAAGGGCCAGACGCGCAAGAAAACACGGCAGTGAGCAATGCGATCAGGTACAATTGGCTGAATTTCATGGGTTATTATATTTCGTTTGGGTCACATCGAATGACCGACCAGCGATTGTGTGAAGCATTTACGCGGGCAATCAAGGAGTAACCATGTTAATTATTCTGTCTAAAAGTACGAAAAATTATGCCAGACTTGACGGGATGATTAGCTGCCACCGGAAGGCCCATTTCCACTTGAGTGAATAGTTAATTATACCCGCCTGTGTGAGAATGGATTCAAGCTCCGCCTTATTAAAAGATCGTAATACGGATACAGGAGCGTCATATTTGACCATGGACGATTTAGACAACCACTTTGTCAATAGCCTGATTGAATGATAGGCAATCCAGTGCCGGTGAATGTCGTTGATAACGATTCCTAAACTCACCTGTTTTTGAAGTTGCTTAATCAGATCAATCAATTGGCGGTCACCGAGATGATGAGTGAATAAAGTGGCGACTACAATATCAAACTTACTGTTTCTGAATTCCTCGGAAAAGATATTCTGAACGCGGTAGCTAATCTCGGGATACTGTTCCGTATTCTTTTTTGCAAAATCGATAATATGAGGATTCGCATCGATGCCGAAAAACCGTATACTCATATTTTTCCTTCTGGCAATTCGCGCTAGCCCCTCAAGAATGTCACCACCACCACAACCAATGTCAGCGATTGCCAGGTTCTTTTTTGGTTTTAACTTGATCAGTTTTGACACACCATCGAAGGTGGCAGCGTTACCTCCCAGCCACCTGTTGATCATCTCCAGTTCGCGTAAAGTCTGATTCACGACCTCTCCAGCACAGTGAAGGTCATCCATAATTTCTGAGGCGCTGGACCGGTGCGAAAATTTGGAGCCCATCAGATCAATTGCTCTCAACGGTAAGAATGAGACCTTCGAGGGTGAGTCCCGGGCCGAAACCAAAGCTCAGGATCTTTTTGCCATGATCTTCTCCGTTGAGCTTTGAAAATATTTCGCGAAGGACAAATAGGATAGTTGGTGATGACATGTTCCCATAATTTTTCATGACACTGTAGGCATGTTCATTGTCACTCTTTTTCAAACCGAGTTCGGCTTCAATAGCTTCAAGAATTTTTTTTCCTCCGGGGTGAATGGCAAAGTAGCTGATGTCAGCTAGTTTGATTTTGTTTAGCGAAAGCAGAGAATCCGTAAGCTTCTTAATTCCAGATCTGATCACATTGGGGACATAGCTGGATAATTTCATTTCAAATCCCTGATTGCCAACTGTCCAGGCCATTTCCTGTTCGCTGTCCAGAGCGATGTCACAGAAGAAGCTACCTACTTTTAGACTTACGCTATTTCTTGGCGAGGATTCTATCAGCAAGGCCGCAGATCCATCAGCGAAAAGCGCATTGGCAAGTATATTGTCTTCTGTATTTTCTTTTTGAAAATGAATGCTGCAGAGTTCTGTACATACAATCAGAACTTTTGCATCCTGATTCTGATGGCAAAACGAGTCGGCTATGCGGAGGGCATTAAACGCTGCATAACACCCCATAAAGTTAATACTTGTCCTCTGCACGGAGGACTTTAAACCCAAATGACGGACTAATTCAATGTCCAGGCCGGGGGCAAACATTCCCGTGCAGCTGACCACGATCAAGTGTGTAATGTCAGCTGTCTTAATGGTCGGATTTTGATCGAGACAATTTAGTGCAGCATTTACACTCACGCCAACGGATTGCTCCCGAAACAGTTCGAGCCGGTTCTTGGTTGAGGGAAACGGCTCGAGCGTTTCAGAATTGGTGAAAAAACTGAACTTGTCTGAATTACCATAATCTTCCAATACCGAGTAGCGCGATTCTATTCCACTGGCCCTGAAGAGAATCCTGAGCTGCGCAGCTTCATCTTTTGAAAGGCGCATTGCCGACACCATAAAGTCAGCTATCTGAGACTGGCTGAAGCGGTGTGGCGGATTGGCAGTTCCGATAGAAGTTATGAAGCTCATTGATCAATATAAACCAAAATAAACTAACTTGGTTCAAATAGCGTGCGTATGTTTTTTCTCAGTACTTTACTCCATCTGCGCATTCCCTTTTCATTTTTTTTGATGCCGGTTTATCTCTTTGCACTTGGTAATTCGCCCAACTTCACAGAACCCCGGATAATCTTGTCCTTTATTGTTATTCACCTTTTGCTGTACCCGGCAAGCAATGGTTACAACAGCTATTTTGACAAGGACGAACAAAGTATAGGAGGGCTTAGAAACCCTCCACAAGTTAATCGGAGCTTGTATTTTACCTCGCTTGCATTTGACCTGCTGGCCATTGCGCTCGCCATCAAGATAAGTTTACTTTTTTCCGGCATGCTTTTCATCTACGGTCTGGCCTCCAAAGCCTACAGTCACCCCTCTGTCAGACTAAAAAAATATCCATTCATTGGATGGCTGACAACCGGTTTTTTTCAAGGCTTTTTTACCTTCCTGATGTGTTATGAGGGGATCAATGCGCTTGGCGCAAATAGTTTCTTCAGGTCCCAGCTGCTCATTCCAGCAGCACTTACCAGCGTCATGCTGATGGCTAATTATCCGATGACCCAGATTTATCAGCATGAGGAAGACAAAAAGCGGGGTGATACAACCCTCAGTATCCTGCTTGGCGTGAGGGGAACTTTTATATGGACTGCGATCGTGTTTTCACTTGCTACTGGAGGATTTATTCTATTTTTTAACGCTTACTATCAGATGAAATATGCCGTTGTTTTTATGCTTTCTCTCTTACCGGTGTTGGTATTTTTTTTAATGTGGATGAAAAAATCAATGTCAAATGAAATGGCGGCAAATTACAGCAATACGATGAGGTTGAACTTTATCTCAGCGATGTGTTTGAACGGATTTTTCATGTATTTTTTTCTTGACACCAGCCAGGTGATACAGGCCATTAAGGCGGGATTTTAGTTTGTCAAAAAGGATGTCCGTGTGTTTTTGAAACCAGGTAATTGGCGATTGGAGTGGCATACCTGGCAAGATTGACGGCAAAGTTTGAAGACCATTCCGCTCCGAAAAGTTTTTGAAGTTGTCGCCCCGTCCATAAACGTAGTGCAAACTGTTTGGTCCAGCTTTTGGCGTAGGCATTCTCCAGCGCTTTCCGGGTAATGGCACCGGCACAATAAGGAACTAATAGTTGAGCTAATATTTTAGAGGAATGAATGGCCATGGCCATGCCATTGCCACACAGAGGAGTAATCATTCCTGCAGCGTCCCCCGCCATCAATATGTGATGCTCGACTGGCTTTTTGGTTTCGAAAGAAATTTCATTGATCACTTCAGGCGCATCAAAAGCAAAGTCGGCATTTTTAAAAATGCGTTCGAGAAATGGATTTTCAAACAACACAGACTCCTCCAACTCCCGGACTCCACCTGAATTTTTCAGATTCTTTCTCTCCGTGAGGTAACAAAGATTGGTCACACCATTTTCCACTGCGCTCATTCCGCAATATCCGTCCTTGAAATTGTGCAGGGAGATGGTATGCCCGGGATGATCTATTCTTATGTGATACTTTACGCCTACGAAGGGAGATCTTTTTTTTAAGAAGAGTCTGCCCAGCGATTTATCCAGTTTGGATCGTTTGCCAAATGCGCCAACCACAACGTCCGCGTTGAACAACTGACTAGGTGAAGTGAGTTGAAAAAAATCATCAGTAAACGAAATCTTATTGATTTCAGTTTCCTCCATAATTTCAACTCCTTCATGATTAGCTGTTTTGCTGAGCCAATGATCATATGCAAATCGACTGATGCCAAAGCCGCCAAGATCAAGTGGAATTTCTGCAGCCCTTCCATTCACCGAAGTCAGTTGGAGCCTCTTGATTTCCGGGGGATTGAACTCCTCCGGGAAAAGATGAAGTGAACGAAGAAAGGGCGCAGTCTCATTTGAAATGTATTCACCGCACACCCGGTGGAAAGGGTAGCGTTTTCGCTCAAAAAGTTGAACCGGTATCCCCGCCCGAACCAATTGAATGGATGTTATCAATCCTGCGAGCCCTCCCCCAACGATCGCTACTTTTTTCATCGCGACACCTGGTTTTGACAGCTAAAACAGCGTTGTGGAAAATATGTTGACAATCGGATCAATACTTTTCTCTTTATAACCGTTATAAACATAACCCTTATTGGTTACCGTGTGGTACCTTGTGAGATAAAAGTTGTCTAAAGGTTGGTTTATGGAAGCAGAGATAAAGAGCAAGCAGGGATTTGAAAACCTTAACGTTTTGTTGGTTGGAAACAACCCCATCGAACTGAGTAAAGTGTTCGAAAATATCGAAAACGTTCCTGGCAAAAGAGTATTGACCGAGATCGCCTTTGATATAAAGACCATACTGGAGAGGCTGGCAAGGTTCCGTCCTAATTTTATCCTCATAGATGATAACATCGGCAAGCTGGAGTTGAAAAATGCGGTGAAGCTTCTCGGCAGTGACAAGAAGACGAAAAATGTTCCCATTGCCATCCTGAAAAATTCCAATTATGAGGAGGTTTTCAGTGTTGGGGTGATGGACTATATTCTCAAGGAGAACATCAATGGCCATTCCTTGTATACGGCATTAACCAATTCTTTAAAATTTCGGAGGACGCAGTTGTATTTGAAAAAAGTATTAAGGAGAAGAAAAGGCCAGCTAAAACGTCTTATTACTCCAGTCCCTCAAATTTGATTCACCAATCGGAAATCCATTTTCATCCGGCTCCCATCACGTTCGATCTCAATCGATACGCGTTTTCCTTCCTTTGAATTAAAAAAGCCGTTCACGTGATTGAGATCCAGGTTGAAAACCATGGTCCCATTTACTGCAATTATTTGATCTCCGACTTTCAAGCCGGCTTTCGCACCTGGAGACCCTTCCCTTAAATCAGTAATTTCATAGGTCCTTAACCGGGCACCTTTTGCCTTCACGGTAATTCCGCCCATGTCATAATTGAATTCACGCCTGTAGAAGGAATTCTTTTTCAGATACACTTCTTCCTTTGAAAAATTAAAGATGACGCTGAAGCGGCTCAGTATTTCACCACCGATTGCACCATTTCTGTCTTCCGTCTGCTGCCTCACCAGCGTGTCCAGATAGCTGTTTGGGTCGGGGAAGTTGGCAACGATCTCCTGAATTTTGTATTTCCCCAGTTCTAGCGCGTCTACTCTTCCAATGCGGCCCGTAATCACGCCACCGATGCCTCGGCCAATGACACTTTTCAGATTTTTGTCCGGAACTGTAATTCGACTATCCGACTCGGGATCCAAAATGAGTCCGTGGCTCGCACCTGTATCCATGAGTAGTTTTGCTTCCAGCTCGGTGTTTTTCGTCATTCTTATTTTGGCAAGGACAAATGGTTTCGTGTCCTCCACCACGATACGCATGGTCTGGTACCTTCGCTTTTTTTTAAACCGGTCTGTTGAAAGAAGTACGATGCGTTTTCTTTCGTAATCCATTTGGACCACGAACCTGCTGAACAATTCATAACCAAGTATGCCGTGCACTTCGGCCCCAAGGTAGTTTCTAAGTTCAAGGTAATCTTTTTCGAGCACCAACATGGAGTGCCCCTCGCCATGTACACCAGGCAGGTCGAGGGTGACGTTGTCGGTAACAAAAGCATGGACCAGTTTCTCACCTCCCGGACCCGAGGTTAGTATCTCCTTTGAATACGTCAGCCCAAGAATGTCGCTGTACGTTTTTTGCGTAAGCACCGTTGTACGAACACCGGTATCAAGAATAAATTTCAGCGGAATCTGATTGTTGAGCACGACAGGCACCACAATCATGTTGTTCAGAATTTCGACCGGGATAATGACCTTTTTTTTATCGCTCTCGAGCTTAAAACCGAGGTGCTGGGCCGAACTAAAGGTGGTGATTAAAAGAATGCAATGAGTGAGTAGACTTTTTAGCATAGGCACACCTACAGTTCTTAAAACTATTGAAAAATACTAAGAAGATAGAAGGTTTAAGCGGGCTCAATACCGAGTTTGGCGAGCAGAGATTGGGGTATTTTTTCAATGATCAGGTCGTCCAAATTCGATTTTTGAAGAAACCCCTCCTCCACCATCTTTTCCATTTGCCCTAGCAATGGGGTAAAGAATGAGTTTACGTTCAAAAGCCCAATAGGTTGTGAAATCAGCCCAAGCTGGCGCCATGTGAGTATTTCGGCCAGCTCATCCAGTGTTCCCCAGCCACCAGGCAGGGCAACAAACGCATCAGAAAGATCGGCCATTCGCTTCTTCCTTTCATGCATGCTATGGACGATTTCCAATTGTGTAAGCCCGAGATGGCCTACCTCTTTTTGCATCAGAAAATCCGGGATAACGCCAACAACCCGTCCCTTTTTGGACAGGACCCGATCGGCCAGTATACCCATCAGCCCAATATTACCTCCTCCGTAAACGAGGGTCGAATTGGTGGAGATCAGGGCATCGGCAAACAGAATTGCCGCCTCCCCGTAAATTGGATTCGTGCCAGTGCTGGATCCGCAAAAGACGCAAACCTTCATAGTGGCCCAGCGAAATGGGGGAGTTTAGTGTTTTACATCATGCTCATTTTTGCTCACCATCTTGTTGGGAAATATCCATGGGGATACGATGGCTAATACAAAAAGGGCTATTACGACTGAAATTGCTGGCATATTATTATTACTTTTCAATGGTAAAGTTAAATGACATACTTAGAAATCCTCATGCATGCGCAAATAAAAGTTAGTCATGCAACCATTTATTCCTTAACAAGTTTAACAAAATAATTTGCCCTGGTTTAAAATGTTACTTTAATGAAAAGATTCCTCATCGTGGGCGGTGTCGTCCTCCTGATCATTCTGGGAGTCCTCGCCTTCATTCGGCTTTACTATACAAAGTCTTTTAGTCCGGAAGGAGTTGCTGAGTATAACCAGAATGGTGTGGCTTTAAAAATTTCGTACAACAGGCCTTATAAAAAGGGACGAGTAATTTTTGGAGAGTTGGTACCCTTTGATACCGTATGGCGCACTGGCGCCAATGAAGCAACGACATTTGAAACCAACAAGAATTTACTGGTGAAAGGGCAGCCGCTGAAAAACGGGAAATATTCGCTTTGGACGATCCCGGGCGAAGTAAACTGGAAGGTTATTTTCAATTCCGAAACCGGTCAATGGGGGGTAAATTTTAACGGTGTTGCCAACCGCGATCCCAATAAAGATATTGTAACTGTGGAGGTGCCAGCGTTGGTACACGACAAAGAGTTTGAGCAATTTACCATTGCGCTGGAGCGCGTAGGAGAGGATATAGAACTCATCCTGCTATGGGACAAAACTGTGGTGGTCGTTCCAATTACCCTTCAGTAGCGGGTCATTGAATAACTTTTATGGTCACCGTTGTGTTTCGTCTTGCGGGATCTTGTTCGGGCACAGCGCGATTGCTGAGGCTGAGATTCGCTGGAATTGCACCCTCGTTGATCAGGTAGTCCACCACGTGCTGGGCCTGTTTCAAAGTTCTGTCATTATGGTAGGTCTTTCTAATTGCGATAGAGTCGACCATGACCGTCTTGAACGCTTTGCTACTCAATGAATCCATTTGGGCTTTAAAGAAATCGCGGGTTGCGATCAGGGTTGAGTCAGCACTCGACCGCGTCAACGAATCCCTTCTATTCAGAACCATTAGAATTGAATCAAGCCGCACGGTGTCAGGAACCTGCTTTTCAACCTGATAGTGAACGGTGTCTAATCTCAGTTCGGTGAGATCCGGATCAGATTTGATGGAATCTGAGAGATATCCCGCCAGTTTTACATCTATCAGGAATTTCCGATTTGGATTGCCTTTGACCAACCTCACCAGCCTTCTAATGTCTTGAACACCCGAGGAGGCTACCTCCGCAGCCCGGGGCTTGAAAGTTAACCCCAGGCTCATTTCAGTCCCGACCGTTAAGGGTTTTATCTCCACGTCAATCCGATCGGCCATGGGAATTTGGTCGCCAGTCAGATCATAAATCTTGGAAAAAAAGGTGTAGTTATCCTTTTCCGGCTCGATGGAAAGGTCATAACGAGTGCCCTCCTTTAAATAAAATGTAAACGATCCATCCTTTTCAGGCCGGCCGCTGAAGACCCGCGACTGGTCCTTCTGGTCAAACACAGCAATATAGGGAGACGAGGGATTTTCCAATCCGGAGATTTTACCATCAATTTTCACGGTTGCCTTGGGTTTAACTTCGGCTGGAAAAAGTACTTCTACAATTTCAGATGTTCTGGCCCCGGGTTGGGACATCAACAAGTAGCGCCCAAGAGATGACGCGCTGACGAATTGATCATTGTTGGCAGTATTGGCAAAATCCAGCGGGATGGGTTTGGACCACTGGCCGCTTTCCAATCTTGTGATGTATAAATCCATTCCGCCTTTGTTTTGAGGAAGTTGATCTGAGGAGAAAATAAGCGTCTCGCTATCGCCAAGGATTCTGGGCGCCTGTGAGTTCCCCGTGTTGATATATGCAGGCAGTTCTGTTGGCTCTTCCCATCTGCCTAACCGGTTCTTTTTCGAAACAAGTATTTTGCACCCGGCAGCACTCTTTTGATCCATTTTTTCACACCTCATAAAATAAAGGGTTGACTCATCAATTGAGACAGAAGGACAGGCTTCATGGGACAGTGAATTGATAGGTAATCCCAGATTGACGGGTTCTGACCATATTGCTCCCCGCAGGTCGCTCGTCACAATGTCAAAGCCGCCTAAACCTCCGGATTTAAGGCTTGACAGGTATATGCGCCTGCCATCGGGGCTTAAGGCAAAGCCATTCAAAAAATTCAATCGATTGTTTACTGTTTTTGGCAGCATGATCGGTTCTTTCCAGTTGACCGCGTCCCTTTTTGTCGTGTAAAACATGGTCAGTTGGTTCTCGTCAGAATTGTCGGAAATGTAAACGAGCGTGTTCCCGTCAAAACTGGTGTAGGGAGCAGACACGTTAATCGCTGGATGATTAATGGTTATTGGAAGTTTCCTCAATCTCGTTTGGCTGAATCCCGTCAATGAGTGAAGCAGAAAAATGGAAAGTATCAGAAGAGAGGTTTTCATGCAGCTGGTTTTGGTTATTAAATTTAAAAGCAAATTCATTGCCCCGCCCGGTCAAATTGTGCAAACTTTTGGTGAAACTTTGAAATCGAGGTTGTATCTTAGTTTCTTGCATCAAACATTTTAAAGCAAAAGAGATGATCCAGGTAATACCCTCCATTGCCATTCGGGGAGGAAAGGTAGTAAAAATGAGAAAAGGGGAGCCAGCCAGCGAAAAGGCATACGATGAAAACCCCCTGGATCTTGCACAGCGATTTCAGGACAGCGGCATTGAGAAAGTGCATCTCGTAGATCTGGATGGAGCCGAGAAAGGCTCTCCAAAAAATTATCACGTGCTGGAAGCGATGGCTGCCTATACCGGATTAAAAATCGATTTTACCGGTGGCGTTTCAACGGACGGAGATATAGGCAAAGCATTTGAATATGGAGCATCGCACGTTACCGTGGCGAGTATCGCAGTAACCAACCCGCAGTTGTTTTCTTCATGGATTGTTTCGTATGGTAGGGAAAAGGTCACGCTGGGCGCTGATGTCACCGATATCAAATCAAAAAATATTGTATTCCGAAGCTGGTTGAAAAAATCTGAAACGACCTTGTTTGACCACATCCAGCAATTTTATGACGATGGACTTAAATTTGTGAAGTCCACAGATGTTTCACGCGATGGTGTGCTGGAAGGGCCTGCATTCTCATATTATCAGGAGATCATCAAGAAATTTCCAGACTTGCACATCATTGCGAGCGGGGGAGTAAGGGGCATCGATGATATTAAAAAACTGGATGCACTTGGGCTCTACGCGGTGATCTTCGGAAAAGCTTATTATGAGGGGATATTGAAACTCAAGGATCTCGAGCAATTTATGGTCAAGAGTGAGAGTTGATTCTGTATAACCTGAGGTTAACGCGCAGGCCGGATTAGTTTAGGGGTGAAGCGATCCCTCAGGCATTGTTTAGAACACCCGTTTATCTTCAAAAAGACGGTGAACTATACAGGAAGTTCCCGACTTTCGTCTTTGTTGAGTGCCTGCCGGATTTCACGCATGGCTTCCTGTTTTGACTCGTAGTAATCACGGTTTTTACGCGGCTTGTTTAGCAGCCCCTTGATGTAGAGTAAAACTTGCTCTGCCTGAAGTCCGTCAAGCTCATCCAATGAAGCCTGAATGGCTATTTTGGGTAGACTCTTCATGGTTTTACGTAGTGGTTTCTAGCGCTAATAACGTAAAACAATATGGTGTAGTTCAAGCAGCGGCCGGGCTGATAACGGAATAATAACATTTGAGTAATATTTAAGACAAAAAATAAAAGAAGCGATGGAGAAATACCTAAAACAGCGGCAGCCGATTGAAGTTTTACTTTAATACATGCGCTGCACCTGCAAGGCTATTTTTGATATTATCAATTAGCTCTTTAAGAGGGCCATCAACTTTTCCTCGTTGATCGGCTTGGTCATGTAGTGGTCGATTCCCAGACTTTTTACTTTGGTGATGTCGTCCGGATTAGCGGAGGAGGTGAGAACAACAATCAGAATCTTGTCCTTTTTGGGATATTCCAGCCGTTTGAAAGCTTCGATAAACTGAAAGCCATCCATGATTGGCATGTTGAGATCGAGAAAAATAACATCTGGAATCGACCGATCACCTAAAAAATATCCGTTGATTAGATCAAGTGCCTCTTTTCCGTTGAGGGCGGAATGAATTTCTTTTGCGATGCCCAGTTTATTAAGCGTGGCCTCGTTAATAAAATTGCAAACAGAATCATCATCTACCAGCAAAACATTTTTGTCCATTTAGGATAGAAGTTAGTCAGCAAATATCAGCTATTTTTTGGTCACTATCTGGTGAGTTGATAGCCAAATGGGATTTCAAACTCGACAGTTGAACCCTCCCCGATGGCCGTGTCAATGGATACCTTGCCGTTCAATCGATCAATCGTCTCTTTTACAATGTACAAACCCAAACCCGCCCCCGTACTTTTATCGGAGGCCCTGTAGAACATATCGAACACTTTGCTTACATATCCGGAAAAGATTCCAATCCCGTTATCTTTTAATGAAATGGTCGTTTTGTGAGGCTGGCTATTGGAGGTTATTAACAGCGTATTTTCTGGTTTATTTACATCCCGGTATTTAATCGCATTGGAGATCAGGTTGATGAAAATAATATTTAACCGGTATGGGTCGCAATAGATCGTTTCATGGTTGTTCATTACCAGTTCGGTCTTTAGCCGGTTGGCACCTTCAAGGTATTTCAGCTTGTCAAGGCAATCCATTACGATCTCTTTGAGGTTTACTTTTTCAATTTTTACTTCAATGCGCGAATTTTTTGAGTAGTCGACAATCTCCTTCAGCGTGTTATCCAGCTTCTCAATGCTTTCGTCCATCATGTGAAAGTACTCCAAAAGCCTGCTCGTGTCTTTGTTCGCGACTTCTTTGCGGGCGATATTAAGCAATCCCAGGACAGACATCAATGGAGCCCGCAGATTGTGCGATGCGCTGTATACAAACCGGTCAAGCTCTTGATTTATTTTAACGAGCACCTGGTTTTGCTTGTGCAATTCCTTTTCGGCTTGCTTGCGATTTCTGTCAGCTTCGCGATGCTCCAGCGCGTTGACTATCGCGGACGGCAGGCGACTTAAATTTCCTTTAAGCACGTAGTTATCGGCACCATTTTTCAGGCATGTAACGGCAAATTCTTCCGACACAGTTCCGGTAACTAAAATAAAGGGTGCACTGATTCCGATGCGATGGCATATTTCCAAAGCCTCCACTGAATTAAATTGAGGGAGACTGTGGTCAGAAAGAATCACGTCTGGTTTAAATTTTACCAACTCAGCGATATACTCATCGCGTTGATCGACCTGCCGAATGTCAAATGATAAATTACCCTGCGTCAACACACGACTCACCATTTCAACATCCTCAGCAACATCTTCGATCATCAGGATTTTTAGCGGTGGTTTCATATTATTTCAAATTATGACAGCCCAGCCCGGTTTGCCTGCACTGCTTTATGTGTAGTGCTTCACCACAAAATCATATGCATTCTCGAAGCATATTTTTCGCGCAAGGTCTTCGGGAGAACGATGGCCAAACCATTTGGGCCTTTCTCGTTTCATCTTTTGTAAAATTTTAGTCAGGTCATCTTCAAGCTTGTGCATATCAAGAACTGTTGAATATCCGTTTAACGGATTGCTCGCTCCATCAAAACCAGTACCGATACACAGGATATTCCAAATCCGCATCGGTTCATTCAGGTTGTAATCGAACGGGATATGAATAAATTGCTCCAGGGTACGTGCCAGCAAATTCCTGCTTCTTTTTCTTTCAATTGCCGGAAGCGGAAGACTGAGCCAGGACTTTTGATAATGACCGAGCAATTGCTGGTCAAGCGAAAGACCAATCAGACCATCGCTGTGATGAATTTCGATTACATCTTCATCAGACAAGTTAATGTTCCATGCCTTGAATCCGTCTACCAGGTAGTTGTCTTCTTCCTTCCCCCCCTGCGCATTCTTAACAAGCGTTTCCAGCTCGTCAATTCCTGAGTAGCCGACCTGACTGGCAATAACCGGAATTTTGGAAAGAGCGTTTTCGGGTTTCTTATTGTATGGGCGCACAACGTTTTTATAGAAGTCAGCGCGAGATGCGGCACTCATGTGCTTAACATCTATCAGTATTCTCTTTGAACCAGTAGATCGCAGTTGATCATCCAGTCCAAGCAGTTCCCGCATAATGCCATAAGTCGCGTTCTTCAAAATACCCTTGTCCATACTCTTTTGCTGGTCGTAAATAATCCTGGACTTGGCCGGCATGCTGCGCGCGTGACCACAAAGGGTGTTATTGAAATGGCTTGCGAAGGAGATATAGAAAGGTCGATGCTCCCATTTTTTCAGAGATTGATCATCCAGGCTTTCCTCTCCTTTGAGCTGTCTTATCCTGCTTTTCAACTTTCCAATGGTAACATCTTTTGGTTTTTCACCCGGGCGAAGGTGTTCGTCTTCAGGATTACCGATACCCAGCGAATGGATGCCCTCAAGGGTGACCACGATGATCACATCGTCATTATCTGGCCTTAAACGGTATCGGACATCATCGCCATTTTGAGCCAACTGATAGACCCCCTCCCAGGTGCGATGCGGTCCGCCTGGTTCCAACTGCAACTTATGGGGAGTTGTCACTCTTTCCCCTGCCCGGGTTCGATAAAACTTATACTCCCGCTTCAGCTCTTCGAAATAATCGTAGTGTCCGTTTTGCACGTACATGATTCGCTCCAGTGGGAGCCTGATAAAGCGATTCTGCAAAAAGTGGAGTTCGTTCTTTCTCAGATTCCCAAGTCCCGGAAGGGTCCTTACATGATGAACGAGCCAGTCAAGGGCTGTGTCCACGCCATCGAAGTGTATTCTTCTAAAGTAGTCGCCCACCATCTTTTTGCTAATTCGGCCCCCATTGATCCCGTAGAAAAATCCTTTTTCTATTGGATACAACGAAGCGAACATCAACTTTACCCTTGCTTGTGTGCTTTTGACCAGGTCACATTGGCTGTAGTCTCGGGCAAGTTTTGCTTTTGCCTGATCTTTCAAATTGGACTGGGGTATTTGCCACGGGTCCATAGGTATTTTGTCAAAACCGTCCTCAGCCATAGCGGATGTGTCGTAGGCGACTTTGCCCGGATAACAATGGATGTCAGCGTACACGTGAAATTCTGTTAGTCTTGATTATCGTCTAATGGCTTGATGCTAAGCAAATTATCGGCTGACCGAGGTGCTGCAAACATGGAGGTCAGGGAGGAAAGGTCTCCAAGGTCGGCTTTGTGAATTCTGGCTTTCAGCTTGTCTAGAATTCCGGCATATCCTCTCTCTGAGCCATTATCGATGAAGACTGCCGGAGTGTTTACGTTAAAGGAGAAATTTCGAATTCCGCGGATCATTTCGATACCTGTGATCACCGGCAAGTCGATGGCGCTGAGTATTAGATTGAAACTCTCTTTTCGTGCGGCCAGTAAACCGTCAAGTCCACTATGAGCCGTGTGAACTAACCAGCCAGCACTATCAAATTGTCTCTTAATATCATCCGCCACCGAAGCTTGCCGATGGACCACAAGTACCCTCAAGTATTCACTCATCGTACCCTAAACCTTGGTAACAAGATCGTTTGAAAGTCGATGGTTAATTGGAGCTGGTTGCCGGGACTGATGCCACCGTTTTTGAAATCAGCGTTTTTAGGGTTTTTTCGGCCTTTTTAGTGGCAGGGCTTTAGGGATATCCTTAAAAAAATCAGGAATCCTTTAAAAATCGGGTCAGATCAAAAGCCCATTTTCATACGCAAATTTGACCATACCGACCGTGTTTTTTACCCCCAATTTGCCCTGAATGTTGGCTTTATGGGAGTGAATGGTCTTCTCTGAAATATTGAGCATCAAACTGATTTCCTTGAGTGAGTGCTCTTCGCAAATGAGCCTGAAAATCTCCTTCTCCCGCTCACTGAGTTCCGCCATTTTCGAAAACACCGGTTTTTCTGACCGTAGGGAAATGGTCTTTCGCATGACCGAAGAGATGAGATCATTATGATAAAAATCCTTATCGTAAACTGAGACGATGGCTCGCTCCAGTTCATCAGGGTTGGAATTTTTTAACAAAAATGAATGGACTCCCATTTCGAGCATGTGAAGCATAAACTTTTCGCTGTCGTGTTGGGTAAGTACCACCACTTTCATGTCCGGGTATTTGGGTAAAATGTGTTCGGCCGTTTCAACCCCGTTCATGATAGGCATCTCCAGGTCAAGTAGCACCACGTCTGGCACATGGGTGTTGAGCAGTTGCAAAAGGTCTTTTCCGTGCTGGGCTTCAGTAACCTGATCTATTCGTTTAAAGGTTTTCAGTAAGCGAACCATGGCCTTCCTGAATAGATTATGATCGTCTACTATGCAAACATTAATGCGGCTCATATGCAAGTGGTAAAGATACCAATACTATGGTGCCTGACGGTTGATTTTTTTTGAAAGTTAAGGTGGCGTTTAACAGGGCTACACGATTTTCCAGGTTGAAAAGGCCAAGACCATGCCTCCCCGAAGTTTTGCTTTTTGTGGAAGGGAAATCAAACCCGAGACCGTCATCAGCTATTGACAGCGTAAGGCCATCATCTGCCCATTGGTACCTGACTTCAATGGACGAGGCATGGGCGTGCTTGATGGCGTTGGTCACCGACTCCTGGGCAATGCGATACAGCATAAGTTCCTGATCTTTATCAAGAGCCAGGCGCTTACCTTCCTCCTTAAAAGTTACTACGGTCGCATCGCGGGAAGAAAGCCGCTCGCACATTTCCTGGGTGGATTGGAACAGCCCGAAGTTATCCAGGGTGGAGGGCATCAGGTCCCAGGATATTCTGCGCACCGACTCGTGGGTTTCGTCCACCAACTTCAACATGTCCTTCATCGGCCCGTCCTGCTGGCTGTTGAGGTTGACGCGCAGCGTCATGAGCATCATGCCCACATCATCGTGAAGGTCTTTGGACACCCGTTTGCGTTCATTCTCCTGTGATTCGAGGGCAGCTTTGAGCATTTTTTTCTGGTATTCGATTTCCAGATCCTGCCTTTTGATTTCCTCCTGCACCATTTTCTTCTGATGAAAAACGACAAAAAGAATTATGGCCCCTGCCATCAGCATCATAACCGCTGTGCCCGCAATAAAGAGCAATACCACCTGAGCCTCATCACTGGCCATACCTTAGCAAGATAAACCTACAAGTTAAGATGGAATTCTTAATTTAAAATGCTGATAATGGGCATTCGGAAGGCTGATCCAACGTATTTCAACGTGGCTTCCCAAATAAATAAATAAGTAGTGGATGTTACTGAACTATTCTACGGAATTAACTTCTGTAATTTTTACAATTGATTTGCTTTTTACGAGACTCAGCCAAATACCAATGAAGCATATTAAGTTTAACACGATGCTTGAAATATTATTGACGCTCCAGTATAAAAACATATCGACCTTCAGCACATTGATTAAGTACTCCATGGAAATAAATAAGGTCAAAATCCCAGCGGAATAAAAAACAAGCCCTGAATTAATCCAAAACAAATGGTTTCGGACAATTGATTGGGAGCTGCGAACAGCAAAAAAAGTTGCAAAATAGATCAAACCCAAAGCAAGTATGAAAAATGTATGGGTGGATAAAAAAACACCGCTTAAGTTCAAATTAGTCGAAAAGAACCACCCGTAGATGGTAACCGAACTAAGGGCAATGAAAATAAATAGCAGTGGCTTTTTTAAAGCAGGTCTCCCCAGGACACTGAAATAAAAGTAAAATAAAATGCCGGTAGATGCTATCGTGTATAACTGAAGAAACACATTTGAATTTATTCCCTGGCTCCTTAGAATTTTTGTAGATAAGTCAGCGATAAAAGAGACGATAGATAACGTTACAATTGTTTTGACAGGGGTGCTAAGTGATTTCCACCTCCAAAGCCCAATGGCTATTGGCAATAAAGTGGTGTAAAATGCAATGTAATTTATGACGTAGTATCCTCCTTTAGTCATCGTTTTTTGAAAATTCCTGTACCCGAAATCTTATATATCTGTTGTAATAGATTAGAATTTATATTGACTCACTAGCGCTACCTTTTGTTGATCAGCCGTAAATGAAGCAGCGGCCAATAGCGCCAACGCCTTAGAGGAGTCACCAGGAGACTTCTTTAACAACCCAATCCCGATTGGCAATAAAGTGGATATGGCGAGGGTGTCTTCTTTATTCATTTGTTGCAATACTTAACCAAATGCCCACAAAGTATACAAAATGCAGAACGATATTTAGAATGTTGTTGATGCTCCAGAATAGATACATATCGACCTTGAGCACATTAATTAAGTAATCCATAGAAATGAACAAGGTCAAAACACCTGCAGCATAAAAAACAAGCCCTGAGTTAATCCAGAATAGATGATTTCGAAGTATTGGTTGGGGCTCTGTGTCTGCAAATAGGTGCGCAAAATAGATTAGACCCAATACCAGAAGGAAAACTGTATGAGCAGTGAGTAGAGCTCCACTAAAGTTTGAATTAGTGGAAATAAACCAGCCATAAATTGACACGCAACTGGTGATGATGAAGATAAATTGCAATGGCCTTTTGAAGTGGGGCCTCTTCAAAATTTTATAGTAGAAATAGAAATAGATTCCAGTTGCGATGATATAGTAAATCTGAAGGAAAACATTTGATTTTATTCCTTGTCCTCTCAGGATAAATGTGGCCTGCTCTGACGCAAACGACACGATAGACAAAATAACAATGGCTCTCATCGGATGATTGATAACTCTCCACTTCACCAATCCAAGAAAAATTGGCAGTAACCCGGAGTAAAAGGCAATATCTAACAAAATTGATGCGGTTTCTTTTGTCATTTAACAGGTGAGGAATTCAGAAATTTGACGACATGCAGATGCGAACAGTTTGGATGTCGATCGCACACCGCCATTTGGTAATAAACTCATGCAAGGAACAGAGCAAGTAAAATTTCTGAGACTGCGTCAGATTAATTATTACAAAATGGAGGGCACCATCCTCCGCCATCAGCAATTAATCCACCTTGGCCAGGCTGTGTTGAACTCAAATTCCAAATGTCATGCCCGTTGGAATCGACTCCTACCAATATAAATTGTTCATCACCCGTGTCATCGATGCCATAATAGGTTCTTATGCCAATGCAATCAGGCTGCGCCAGAATCTGGTTGATGATTTTGTTTCCGTAAAAGCAGGCAATTTTTGTGTCAGGATCCGGATGTCTTGCTTTATAGTTGTCCATCCATCTTTTTGCCGTCACGCCATCAATAGGTGTTCCTGAGTCGGGGGAAATTCCTTCTGCCATAACTATAGGTTTAGTGCATTATAATATCATCATTTTTTTTGGAATTCGGATAATGGACATCAGCCACCTCCCCTTTTTGACATGTATGATTTTCGCATTTTATGTCAAAAAATGGAACGCCTCGATGTGGGTGCTCCCCGAGTCAGCAGCCAGTTTATCGGCTTGATCCCGTGACGTGGGGGCTTCCTTACAACAAAAATTGGATGTACCTAATTTTTGAATTTAATCAACCTCTACAATGATTTCTATCTCCACGGTGATGTTGCCGGGCAGGGCATTCATTCCCACCGCAGAGCGCGCATGTTTCCCGTTCTCTCCAAAAACGGAAACCATAAGGTCAGAAAAACCATTGATTACTTTTGGTTGATCGGTGAAGTCCGAACTGCAATTGACCATGCCCAGAACCTTTACTACCCGTTTTACCTTGTTCAGGCTTCCGAGTTCCGCCTTCATTGTAGAAAGCAGTGAGATACCCGCCTGCCGTGCGGCTTCATAACCTTGCTCTATGGTCATATCTACCCCCACCTTACCCGTAATATTGGTGCCGTCCGGTTTTCCGGGTCCATGACCTGAAATGTAAAGTAAGTTGCCCGTTCGGACTGCTTTCACATAGTTTGCAATGGGTTTCGTGGGGGTCATTAACTCAATCCCCAACTCCTTGACTCTTTTGTCATAGTCAACTTTCTGACAAAAGGATAAACCAAATGATAACACGACTGAGGCAAGTGTGAGTAGATATTTCATGCGGATATATGATTTATGAATTTCAAGATAGAAAAAATGCGTGGGATATTGCTCTAAGTTCTATCGCCAGGGGAATACAAGTTTAAGACCTCTTTTATTTTTTCCTGCGATGTCCACGAAGCCCCTCATTTCGCGGAGGTTGCCCTGGACATCCCAGTAATAGAACGTTCCCCATTTTCCCCGCCCGTACGATTTGGTTGTGACATTGCTTGTCCAATAAGATGTGGACCTGCGGTCTCCGGATGCAGGTATAGTCTGCGTCAACCTTGGGCTTGTAAGCCGATGATTGTTGTCAATATCGTCAGGCAGTTGTATAACTGAGGTAAGGCCGGTCTGCGTTGTATTGCCAAGCGCATACGGTGTATCCGAACGCACTTGCCCATGGGCACCTAAAAAGATGCAATTGGAAACAACGCATAACAACATCCTGATTAGCATTTCTTTGAAAGAAAGTTACGATTTTTATGAACAACATCTAATCGAAATTTTAACAATGGAAGAAAAGAATCGGTGCTCCTGGTGTTTAGGATTTGATCAATACATTCAATACCATGACCGGGAATGGGGTGTGCCCGTTCATGATGACCGGGTGCATTTTGAGTTTTTAATTTTGGAGGGTGCTCAGGCCGGTCTGAGTTGGTCGATGATTCTGAAAAAGAGAGAAGGATACAGAAAATCCTTCGCTGATTTTGACCCAGCGAAAGTGGCACGATTTACCAGTTCAAAAATTGAAAAGCTCTTACAGAACCCTGGCATTGTTCGCAATAAACTAAAAGTCAACGCTGCCGTAAACAACGCCAAAAGGTTCCTCGAAGTGCAAAAAGAGTTTGGGTCGTTCGATCATTACATTTGGGGTTTTGTAAATGGCAAGCCCATTGTGAATAGCTGGCGCAGCATGAAAAAAGTACCTGCCACCTCCAGGGAATCGGACGCGTTGAGCAAAGACTTGATTCAACGAGGCTTCAAGTTTGTAGGTAGTACGGTTATTTACGCGCATATGCAGGCCTGTGGATTAGTGAACGATCACATGGTTGATTGCTTTCGCTATCAGGAGGTAAAAAAGATGAGATAACCGACTCGGAGGTATTAGGTCAGAAATTGGATGAGCGCATAAATCCCCAGCGCGAGCAACGTAAACCCGGGAGTTAGTTTTACCAAGCGGTTGTTTCTCACATATCCTGATAGCTTCCGGGAAAGCACGGCAAAGAGTGTCAGCAAAATCATCGCCCCCACGGAAGTTCCAAGTATGTAACTATGTAGCCGCCAGGTATCAGATAAATTCAGCCACCCTTGTGCCTTCAGGTATGCAGTCACGCCTATCCAAAAAGGGATTGCCATTGGATTGAGAATACTGAGGACAAGCCCTCGCCTGAAGCCGCTCTCGTTGAACCGGATGGCGAAGGACGACTGTCTGTCGGCTGACCATATATTGAACAATCCGATAACGATCATTACCAGTGCGGTGATAAGTTGAAAATTTTCGACCACCATCGGTGAGGAGGTGAGCCAATATTGAAATTGCACACCTATCCATGTATAGGGATATTCTATAATGGCAGCCGCAAGCGCGAATCGAAGGGCTGTGTTCACTTTTCCCTCCAGCCCCAATTGAAGTACTGATAAATTTAGAGTGCCGGGCGGTATGGAGCCGATAAAACTGAAAACGGCCCCCATCAGAAAAACCCAAAACAGCTCGCTCATGCCGAGGTGGTTACCGCTTTAAAACGTTTGTAAATTTCAACACCATTTTTCCATGGCAGAAATGGCGTGCCCAAATGATGATTGGCCATGCTTATCGAATAAATGGTCTGCCAGTGAACAAATAAATCCCTGACCGCTTTGAAAAAGGAGGCACCCGGGTGATAAATATGAGATGGCTCGGCTCCGCAGCCGTTGAGTTCCATAATTACAATTCTTCCCTGCTCAAGATCCTCCAGAGAGGCCACGCGCAGGTCATAGCGCCCAAAGTAGAACCCGGAAATTCGTTTGCTAATCAGGTCAAACGAATCCGAGAGCCTTTCGGAAATCAAATTGTTCCGATTGATAAAGGTGGTGCCCAGGCAATGGTTTCCAATGGGGACCAGTTCAATTTCTTTCCCCGCTTGCGGCACTTCTTTCAACTGCTCCGAAAAAGTGTTTTGCAACACGCGCCATTGCAGCTTTGCGCGGTCTTTGGCAAGTATGAGTTCCTTTAAATTGCTTTTCCCATCGCCTGTTACCTTTAGCATTTCTTTCATGGTTACGGATGTGACCCTGCCCTTCTCTGCTGTTGGATTACGCGAATAGAACACACTGAATTCGAGAGGCAGGTCTACGTATTCCTGAATGATGAAATCCCACCTCACCTTTTTCAGGTAGTCCTCGATTTCCTCCTCGCTCTTGATTTTCTTCACCATCCATCCCCGTTCGCCAAGATCTGGTTTGAATATTATCGGAAATGACAATTCATTGTCAATTAGAATCTGCCGCACTTGCGTAGCGGATGTGGGATGTTTTACAAGGATGGAAGTGGGTTTGTATTCAGCGGGAATTTTTTCGAGCACGTCAAATTTGGATTCTCCAAACATGCCACCAGTGAGGATTCCGGGATTTGAGGCGGAAAAAAATAACAAGGACCGCGCTTTAACTGAAAGCCAAATGTAGTAGAGGATAATTGGCGCCTGGACAAATCCGAAAGGCCAGTATTCCCAACTCCTAACCTTAATAAGGAAGTTACTTCTTACAATCCGCCTAATGATACCCATCGCAAAATATCAGCGAGTGGTTGCCAAGGTTGATTCCTTATAGCGAATGGTGGACGCTGCAATTCCGAAGTCAGCAGGGAGGCTGATGTAGGCAGCGACTTCACGAATTCCTATTTTCATAATGGCCATGTGATGAACGGCATGTTCAATGTTGTAGGTCAGTTCACGAAAATAATTGGTGTCCATTTCAATGCTCTCCTCATTATCCAACTCATAACCGACTGTTAACTTTAATTTGAAATCTTGCTGATGCGCGGAGACAAAATCACGAATACGCTGGATTGTCGCCAAGGCAATGAATTTATCGCTTTCAATAAGTTTGTCGTGTGCACGCTTGTCGTAGTTGACGAATCCGGTATCACAACCGCATTCAAGGCAAAGGAAAAACTCAAGCGTATGACGCAAGTGTTCCCCTATACTTGAATTTCCTAGCGATGGGCAGGGAGCAGTAAAGTGTCTCTCATCAATTTGATTTACGATCGCGGCCAACTGCGACAAAATCGAATCAGTAGCTTTAATTAACTGCATAGATTTTTGGTGAAACGGCAAATATACCTTTAAGCAAATACTTTGTAATCAGGCTATTGGATTATTTTTTTCCAGTTTTGATCCGCCTTTAGCTTTAGTTCTTTTTCGCTTTTGTTCCAATCCGTTAAGGTGTTGTTTCCCCAGAAATTGTAGAATAAAAAGAGTTTACCATCAGCCACTTTAAAGGTTTCCGGATCAATTTTTACCTTCTCTCCGGAATCGCCCATGGCATAAGCGCACCATCCCCCATAAGCGGGCTCAAACTTTACAGGATCTGCCTTGAATTGGTTGAGATTGGCCTGACTGGCAAACCAATAGGTGGCTCCCTTATATTCAAAGGCCAGTTCGGATTTGCCCTTCAATGGTTTGTTTGAGAAGTAACTAACCGGATCATATCCTTCAATCGCCAGAGATTTTTTAAGGTTATAGTTTTTTATGCGCGCAGCTTCTGACTGGCCGTGAACAAATGGTGCGGCAAATAACAATGTCAATATCAGCAGGGATGATTTCATGGTTAAAGACGGGTTATCAGCTTTGTGCAGCAATGTTAAAGAACTAACGACCAAAGCGCAGAATTCGGTTCTGCTAAATGCGTCTTTTGTCCTATAAATTACATATCACGGGGTCATTTCCCTGATAATACCCCAAACAAGGTCGGGTTCATAACCCTTCATTATGGCGTAACTGGCCACCTTGTCGCGCTTTTCGAAAGGATTGATTTCGCTCGTGGTTTTCCATTTTTTAAGGATCATGGTTTTAAGCGTGTCCATGTATTCCTGGGGATCAATTTCCTTTAGGCCGGACTTTATACATTTGCTTGTCAAGTCATGCGCCTCCAGTGCTCTTTCGATTTTAACCCTCCCCCATTTTTTCAACCGGAATTTTCCTCCGGCAAAAGAAGCAGCAAATCGCTGCTCATTCAAGTAACCTTCTGTGATCACACGCGCAAGCAGGTCTTCTACTTCGTTTCGCCATAAGCCATAGCTGTATAATTTGTTGCGGACTTCCTTGTGAGATCGCTCCTGGTAAGCACAATAGTGATATATTTTTTGGAGGGCTTGCTGGGGCGTTAACTTCTTTTTCACTTTCCAAAAGTGATCAAGAAGGCAGTGTATTCAAAATCAGGTCGGAGAAAATAGGAGGCTAACGGGTTACTGTTTAATGTAGCCCTTTGTTTTTAAAATACTGGCCACGAATTTCTTCTCATTTTCGGAATTGAAGATCTTAAAGGGAAGGTGAATCAACTGGGCTTTATTCACCATCAGAAGAAAATGGTCCTTGCCAACCGAAGCCCGCTTTATCTGCTCCCACTTCATCGGCATGCCCTCGCGTGCGTTTAGTTTGATGAGTACTTGTTGGCTATTGATTTCATATGACAGTCTTTCGAAGAGCATTTTGCCTTGTTCCAGCTGTGTTACTCCATAAAACTGAATCCACCAAAATAGCAGGTACAACGCTGTACCAATAAATGCCCCGATAAACCACCAAACATTTGGTATCCACACATATCCCATACAAATAGCGATAACAATTAAGCTCACCCACCACTGTTGCCTGAGAATATTTCGCATGGCCAGCCGGATGTAGTCTTTCTTTTCTAACCGATAGTTCTTAGTCTTAACAATCATGTTCTTAATTGAGATACAAAATGAGGCGCAAAATTAGGAGGTTTCGCGGAGGGGTAAAAATTAATTTTAAAACACTTTGAGGCTCAAATCAAGACTTTTTACCGAATGCGTGAGTGCACCCACAGAAATAAAGTCAACCCCGCATTCGGCTACCTCCCGCAGGTTAAGCTCCGTGATTCCACCACTTGCTTCTGTTTTGCATTTTCCGTCAATCAGGGCGACTGCTTTTTTCATGTCACTCAAAGACATGTTGTCCAACATGATTACGTCTACACCAACCACATCAAGCGCCTGTCTCACCTCTTCCAGGGATCGCGTTTCAACTTCAATTTTTATTTTCTTGTTGATGGTCTCCAGATATTTTTTGGTGTTGTTGACCGCTGACGCTATTCCCCCAGCCATGTCCACATGATTGTCTTTCAGCATGATCATGTCGTACAGAGCGTACCGATGATTTAATCCTCCACCGATTAACACCGCCCATTTTTCCAACAACCTGAAGTTGGGTGTTGTTTTGCGAGTGTCCATCAGCCGCGCTGGCGTGCCCTCAATTATTTTGCAAAGCCTGTAGGTGTATGTCGCAATCCCGCTCATTCGCTGCATGCAATTTAGCACCAGCCGCTCCGTGGTAAGGATCGACCTGGCAGGGCCCTCGACAATCAACGCAATGTCGCCTGATTTGACCGGGTCACCATCTTCCTTATGTGCTGTAATCGAAATTCTCCTGTCGAAAAAATGAAAAATTTTCTCTGCCAATGCAATGCCTGCAATTATTCCCTCTGCTTTGACGAGGAGTTTCGCCCTGCATTCCTGTGCAGCTGGGATCGCTGCCAGCGATGAATGATCGCCCTCGCCAATGTCCTCCGCCAAGGCAGATTTAATAAAAGAATTGATGGCGTCTTCGGTGAGGTATGGAGGAGGGGTCATTCTTTCACAAAACTGATTTCGTGAATCAGGTAAGTGGCACTGACTTCCTTTACAAGCATCAAGACGTTGTAGCTGTCTTCATTACTTACATACCGGCCGATGGCAAATTGCTGTCCTCCTTTCGAGGCTCCCTTGTGAACAATCGTGAAGCTGGATGAAGGGTGCTTTTTAAAAAAATCCCGAAAAACAAACTCTGCCTGTGCCTTGCTGTACGTGTTTACGTTTCCTTCTATGTTGATCTCTACATTTTGACTCAAGTATTTGGAGATTTCCTTTGCACTTCCTGTCTTGATAACATCTTTTATCGGGTCGAAAATGGCATCCTGACCCAATACATTTTGGCTGGTCATTGCAAAGGCAACGACAAGAATTCCAACAAATTTTGCAGTTCTGCTCATCTCACCTCTTTAACTGACCAAAATTATGCCATTAAATGACATCCCCTAAATTTAAATCCTTTATTGTAAATCCTAAGCTTGTTAACTGAGCAATTGGAACAAATAACAATGCATATCGTCAATGCGGGTTTATATTTGCTTCCTATAGTCTCTCCATATGAATAAGAAGGTTTTGCTCATGATTTTGGATGGTTGGGGGATTGCCAAAGACAAGAAGGTATCCGCGATCGACCAAGCCCACACGCCATATATCAATTCACTATACCAGAAATACCCCCATAGCAAGCTAGATGCATCCGGACTCGCAGTAGGCCTGCCGGATGGTCAAATGGGAAATTCTGAGGTGGGTCATATGAATATAGGAGCTGGCCGAGTCGTATATCAGGACTTGGTGCGGGTGAATAAAGCGATTGAAGAGCGTACACTGCACAGTAACCCGATACTGATCGAGGCGATAACCTATGCCCGGCAAAATCGAAAATCGGTTCATTTGATTGGCCTTTTGTCGGATGGGGGAGTCCATTCGCATATTAGTCATGCGAAGGCGCTATGTACCATCGCCCACGAGCAAGGCTTTTCAGATGTTTTCGTCCATGCGTTTACTGACGGACGAGATACAGACCCCAAAAGTGGGCTGGGATTTTTGGAGGATCTGCAAAATCATATGGACAAAACGGTCGGGAGGATCGCGAGCATCATCGGCCGCTACTATGCGATGGACAGAGACAAAAGATGGGAAAGGGTGAAACTTGCGTATGATGCCATGGTGCATTCGTCCGGCACGCTGACAGATGATCCGCTTCGGGAAGTCAGGAATTCCTACAACAACGGAATTACCGATGAATTTCTCAAACCTATAGTTGTAACTAATAAAACTGGTCAGCCGATTTCAACCATTGTGAATGGAGACGTGGTGATTTGTTTTAATTTCAGGACTGACCGGGGCCGCCAGATAACGATGGCACTAACGCAACAAAGCTTTGACGAGCAAAAAATGCAACCGCTCAAATTGCACTATGTGACACTAACCAGCTATGATGACACCTTCAAAGATGTCCGGGTAATTTTTGAAAAAGATAACCTGAACAATACCCTGGGCGAGGTGCTTTCAAAAGTGGGGAAGACCCAAATTCGAATTGCCGAAACAGAAAAATATCCGCACGTTACTTTCTTTTTTTCTGGGGGCCGCGAAGAACCATTTAAAGGAGAAAGAAGAATTCTGTGCCCTTCACCCAAAGTAGCCACGTATGATTTGCAGCCGGAAATGAGCGCCAACGATATTAAGGAAAAAATTATTCCCGAGTTGAACGTCAGGGCTGCCGATTTTATCTGTCTCAATTTCGCAAACCCGGACATGGTGGGCCATACCGGGGTTTTTAGTGCTGGCGTGATCGCTTGCGAAACTGTCGACCGGTGCAACGAGGCCGTGACTGAGACCGCACTGAAAAACGGGTACACAGTAATTATCATCGCTGATCATGGCAATGCCGATATGATGGTCAATGAGGATGGTTCGCCCAATACTGCACACACCACGAATTTGGTTCCCTGCATCCTTGTATCAAACGAATACCGGGGCCAGATCAGAGACGGAAAGCTTGGAGATCTTGCTCCAACCATCCTTCGGTTAATGGGAATAGAAATACCTGCGGAGATGACCGGATCACCATTAATCGATGCCTGAATGAAAGACTGCTTACTGATAATCCTCTGGATGATGGCGTTAGTGTCGTGCGACCAACGAGGTGGGGGAACAAAAGAATATTTTGACATTGACAGCCTGGTTGATCGCCAGATCATGGCACTCTTGGATGCAAATGCCTCGGTCACAAAAACCGCATCGGTTGATAGTACAAGAGACCGCTCAACTTTTACGCCAGACAGTGCGGGATGGGCAACGGAGCTGGCTGTTTTCAGACAACTTGAGGTTTTTAACAAACCTATATATGCGGAGTCGTACCAAAGACTTAATGGCGTTGAGGACAGAAACAGCAATCTGCGCATCACCGTCTTTCGGGCAACGCAGTCGATTCCGGTCCGCGAGTTTAAGATTTTTTACCAGGGAGTTCCAGCCAAAATCAGGAAAATTGAGGCAGACATCAGAGAGCGCAACGCCCTGTACTTTTCGGCAAGAAAACTCATATTGGAACTCGAGGACTACGAGGGTAGGGCAATTCTTAGCAGGTATCGAATCGAGGGTGTTCAAAAAATGATTTTGACCGACAGTGTCAGGTTCTCCATTTCAAGTACTGTCAATTATTGACCTGGTCTCATGAATCGAATCCTCCCTAGGACGAATGACCTGGCCGAAGCGGGTTAAATGTGGGACCCCTTCAAACGCTGCTGATTTTTGCGTTGTCGCCTAGAAGTTCGCCAAAATAGGGTATAAACTTTAGCTGGTAAATAGGCCCCAAAATTGTTCTCAAAAACCCGGTTTCTTTTTAAATCACTGGCGGATTAAACACTCGTGTAAGTTTTGGAGATTAGTTTATATTTGCAGGATATTGACACAAAAAAGAGGTGATTAGCTGTCTTTTGTAAAGCGATAATCACCTCTTTTTTACTAAAAACACGAAAAAGGCCCAAATGCTCCTATTCTCACTGTTTAGAAATGATAGTCAGGCAGAGACTATCCTGTTTGGAGTGTTTGCGGTGGTCATTATTTTGTTCCTTCTCATTGACCTGGGTGTCTTTAACAAAAAGGCACATAAGATATCGACCAAATCTGCCCTTTATCAATCCATTTTTTGGGTAATAGTCAGCACCGCTTTTGGTTATTTGGTTTATCGATATGATGACAGTGGATCGGATGCCGCACTCGAGTACTTCTCAGCTTATCTTACCGAGTACGCACTTTCCGTTGATAATATTTTTGTCATCCTGCTCATTCTCAAATACTTCAATGTAAAAGAGGAGTACTACCACAATATCCTGTTCTGGGGAATCCTCGGGGCCGTGGTGTTTAGAGGTATTTTCATATTTGTGGGCGCGCTGCTTATTGCGCAATTCCATTGGATACTTTATGTCTTCGGGGTGTTCCTGATCTATTCGGGTATCAAGATATATTTTGAGGACAGCGATGAGAAAATTGATCCTGAGAAAAACCCAATATTAAAACTCTGCAGGAAGTACCTGCCAATGACACCGGATGACGCGGGAGGTAAATTTATTGTCACCAAGCCAAAGTTGATGTTTACATCACTCTTCCTCGTTATTGTCCTGATTGAGACGACAGACCTTATTTTTGCTGTTGACTCCATCCCGGCTGCATTTGCGATCACTCAAAATGAATTTTTGATTTATACGTCCAATATCTTTGCAGTGCTCGGACTACGGGCGATGTTTTTCCTTTTGGCTGGAATAATTGACAAGTTTTATTTGCTGCAAAAAGGGCTTTCAATTATCCTGTTTTTCATTGGCGCAAAAATGTTGTTGGAGATATTTGATATGCACGTGCCGGTCACGCTTTCTTTTTCCGTCATCTTGTTGACGCTCACCCTCTCCATCATCTTTTCTGTGATAGTGCCCAAAAAAGAAAAATCAGCGGAGGTAGATTAATCTCCGAGACTATCTGAAAAAATAGTGCTTGGCAGCACTTTCAACAAAACTGGAAGTGTCAGGTAGCGCTGCGGCAAAGAAATAATTACAAACGTTGGAATCGTTTTAAGCACGGTGAACATCAGTTCCTGAACTTGCTTTTTCTCCTGCTCATTCAGTTCGTTCACTTTCGCTTTGCGGAGCAATTCCATGAGGCGTTTGCTTTCTTTCACCTCGTTGATAATTCTGCCTTTGTTGCTTTCAGTAAGTTTGGATAGTCGCTTTATGAATTTTTCACTTAGCTCGTTATAATCCTGCTTGTTTTGCAGATAGCCCAGCTCCTCCCAGTGCTCAAGCACAAAACCTTCTATGGCAATCATGCTGTTTTCAAGGTCTTCGTGTTTGAAATCAAGATAGGCGCAAAGCCGGTTGAGAAACTCATTTTCCTTTTCTTCCACTTTCTTGTCCGACCAAATGGTGAGAATGGCCATTTCCAGAAAGTACTTTTTCAAAAGCCACGAATTGTTGGTTGGCAGATTGATCGATTCAATCTCCACGCCCTTTTCAAATATTTGCAATGCTTCTCTTTTTTTCTCTGGTGGGAGGCCGGCACTTTGTAAAAAGAAGTCGAGCAATTTTCTTTCCTCAAACTCGATCGTAGCGTTGGAATGGGCGGCTGCGGCAATGATTTTGACTACAGAAAAACGCAACTCTTCACGCTCGTATTTAAAGAAATCTGATACGATCCTGTCTGCGTTGGTGTGGATCCATTGACCGAAAATAAAGATATCGAGGAAAAGCAAACTGTTGTGGAAGAATTGGGTCCAGAAATTACCGCTGTAATCGGCTGTTCTCTCAATGCGTTTATCAAGAATTTTTTCGGCCAATTCAAGCGGAGATTTTCTTCGCCCAAATAACGATTTCGCGGGCGTGGCTAATTCAGGGAAGACATTGTTATAAAAATTCGCAATGCTTTCGAGGGTTTTGACCATCAGCCTGGAAAGTTCCTCTGGATCTTTGACTTGCCGATCATGGAACAGCAGGGAACTGCTGATCAGGCTCTCGGCCAACAGCAACTTCATCTTGTCTTTTTCATCCCATGCTTCCTGGTGCGGGTAGTCGAGCACTTCCACCGCATGTCCATACATCAGTCCAGTGGGTTGGATGATACGGTAGAGTGAATGCTCGGGGTGTGAGGTCTTTCTGTTGTCAGAAGTAAGGTCCCCAAGCAGGTCTTTTCGGAAGTCAAGGTATTCTTTTAACCAGCCCTTTTCGCTTGGTTTCATCCTTCTTGCATTTTGAACGAATCTGAAAAGTTAACCAAAAAATGGTTGAAATCAAGACAGACTCAAATCACGACTGGTTTTCCAGATCTTTGGCAGTTGCAATCACCCTTATTTTTAGATTTTCCTTGTATTCATCAAGGCGCTTGGCCACCGCGGAATCAAACGCTCCTATTATTTGCGCAGCCAGAATGCCAGCATTTCGCGAACCATCGAGCGCAACGGTTGCAACCGGCACACCGCTTGGCATTTGTAAAATGGATAAAACAGAGTCCCATCCATCTATTGAGTTGGACGATTTAATAGGAACACCAATGACGGGGAGTGAGGTAAGTGAAGCAATCATGCCTGGCAGATGGGCGGCACCACCCGCACCGGCAATAATCGCTTTTAATCCTTTTCCCCTGGCCGACTGCGCGTATTCGACCATCCTTTCGGGCGTTCGATGGGCCGATACGATCGTCAATTCGTAGGGAATTCCAAACTCATCAAGCATTTCGGCTGCCTTTTTCATGATCTTGAGATCAGATTGGCTGCCCATGATTACTCCGACTAGTGCTTTGCTCATGCTTTTACTTTGAGATTGTTCTTTACAAAATTCGCTTTCTTTCTCAAACTCTCCCTGTCCTCATCGACAATGGTTACGTGCCCCATTTTGCGAAAAGGTTTGGTCAATTTTTTACCATACAAATGTACATGAACTCCGTCAATGGATAGCACCTCACTGAGTCCCTCGTATCTTGCCTCGCCTGTATAAGCCTCTTCACCCAGTAAGTTGACCATCGCGCTTGATGACCTTGTTGCGGTGTTGCCAAGTGGTAAATCGAGGATCGCACGCAGGTGCTGCTCATATTGTGATGTATTATTCGCTTCGATCGTCTGATGGCCGCTGTTGTGAGGCCGCGGAGCTACCTCGTTTACCAATATTTTTCCCTCCCTGGTTACAAACATCTCTACCGCAAGGATGCCGATGAGGCCCAGGCAATCAATCACCTTCCTTGCGATTGTATCGGCTGTCTGTTGAAGTTCCGCATCTATTTCTGCGGGAGAAAACAGGTATTCGACTAAATTTTTCTCCGGATGGAACACCATTTCTACCGGGGGATAGGAAACGACTTCACCGGATTCATTCTTTGCAACAATGACTGCTATTTCTTTTTCAAAATCGATCAGCTTTTCCAGATGCCCGGGCGCATCGAATGCTTTGGTCAAATCGTCATTTGTTCTGAGTATTTGCACGCCTCTGCCATCGTACCCTTCCCGGCCCAGCTTATTGACAGCGGGCAAAAATGCGGCCTGGTTTGCAATGTCATTTTTATTCTCAGTCAAAATAAATTCGGCAGTCGGTATTTGATGCTTTTGGAAAAACTGCTTTTGCAGACGTTTATCCTGAATGAGTTCAATAATGCCCGGCTGAGGAAAAACTTTTTTCCCCCTTTTTTCCAATTCTAAAAGGGCTTTGGTGTTTACATTTTCGATTTCAATGGTGATCACGTCACATTGGCTGCCAAACTCCAGGACTGTATCAAAGTCGGAAAGTTTTCCTGTTTTGAACTCAGCCAGTTGACGGCACGGAGCATTGGGATCAGGATCAAGCACTGAAAACGAAATATTGAGGTCGATACCGGACTGAATAAGCATTCGTCCCAATTGACCGCCACCTAAAATGCCAAGCTTAAAATTGCTCTGGTAGAATTGCTGCCTCATGTGCTTCATGGAGCCGCAAAAATATCAATTATTTATGGACAAGTTGTCAATAGACTAGTTGTATGTTAGCTGCTTGGCCTGTGCAACCACTTCATTGAATTCAATCTTAGCCATGCGTATTGAGTAGAGCAAGAGCCTGACCTCCTTCACGTGGACCCTGCCATCAGCCTCAGACATTTTATACAGGTGGACAAAAGCCTTGAGCTTTTCTTCATCGGTGCATTGATTGATGTAATCTATTCCGGTCTGATAGATGCTTTTTTCATTTTTACTCAAAACATCCTTTTCAAATTCGATCAATGTTTGTTCGGGGATGTTCTCATGCCGCTTTACTTTGTTCATCGCATCATTCTCCCCTGCGTCAATCACGCCATCGGCATTGATTAATAAACGCATCAGGTAAAGGACACCAAGATGGTAATTTTTGTTTTGGCTCATAGCTCTCATAAACTTATAAATATAGCTAGAAATGTGACTTATGAAACTTCAGCAGTCACGAAAGTAGCTGGAAAGTGATGAGTGCAGAAACGTATGCTAGAGCGGTCATATAGGTGAGTTGAACCATCGGCCATTTCCATCCGTTGGTTTCACGTTTTACCACTGCTAACGTACTCATGCATTGCATGGCGAAAGTATAAAACACCAAAAGTGACAGGCCGGACGCAACTGTAAATCGCGGTCCCCCGGTGTCAGGGTTGACTTCAGCTTTAAGCCGGCTTTTTATCGTTGTCTGATCCTCGGTGTTCCCCACACTGTAAATCGTTGCAATCGTTCCGACAAATACCTCGCGTGCCGCAAATGAAGTGATAAGGGCAATGCCAATTTTCCAGTCGTATCCCAATGGAGCAATGACCGGCTCAATTGCCTTCCCAATGATTCCTGCATATGAGTGCTCCAGTTTATAAGCCATTAATTGATTCTCTTTCTCAGACGATTCGATTTCGCCCTTTGCAATTCTTTCACTGATAGCTGTTTCTGCCTTGTTCATGGAGTCAGCCGGACCGTAACTTGCAAGCACCCAAAGTATAATCGAGATGGCGAGAATTACCTTTCCCGCCTCAAAGACAAAAGTTTTTGTTTTGCTTACAATAGTCAGTCCAACGTTAGACCATTTTGGCACCCGGTAAGTTGGAAGTTCCATGATCAGAAAACTTCGCTCTTTTACATTTACCAACCATTTCATCGCCATGGCAGAGACCATAGCCGCCAGGAATCCAAGGAGGTATAGGCACATCAGGGCGATGCCTTGAAAATTAAAAAATCCAAAAAGTTTGTCATCAGGAATAATGAGGGCCACCAGTATGGCGTAAACCGGCAATCGCGCTGAGCAACTCATCAATGGCGTGACAAAGATGGTGATCAACCTGTCTTTCCAGTTTTCGATCGTGCGGGTAGCCATGATGGCAGGGATGGCACATGCCCAACCTGAAATCAATGGCACCACACTCTTTCCACTCATCCCAAACTTTCGCATGATCTTATCCATTAGAAATACCACACGTGACATGTAGCCGGTCTCCTCCAGAACGGCAATAAAGGCAAACAGGATCGCTATCTGAGGGACAAAAATGATGATCCCGCCAATACCCGGAATAACTCCCTGGGTGACCAGGTCAAAAAGTGGGCCTTCCGGAAATACATTATTTAAAAAATTGCTCAGGTTGGCAAATCCAAGGTCGATATAGTCCATGGGGACTTGCGCCCAGGCAAAAATGGATTGGAAAATCAAAAAAAGGATTCCGAGAAATATGAAGTATCCCCAAACTTTGTGTGTAAGGATGCTATCGATTTTATAAGAATATTTTTTCCATTCGGAGTCAGCAGATTTGACAATTACTTTGCTCAGTAATTCCTGAATCTGCTGATAACGGGTAATGGTTTCGGCACCCTGGTACTTGCCCGTGAAAAAATTAAACTGGCTGGCTGTCTCTTTTATAAAGTCTTTTTCACTGTGCGTGAGAAAACTAAGGTTGTCCACTTGCTGAAGGTATTGATAGGACTCGTAGTCTGACTCCAGTTTAAAAAACGATTTTACATTTTCTACCGCGGGAAGAATTTCCTTATCAATCGCATACATCTTCCGGGATGAAACCGGAATGGGTTCTAACAAAATTCGCTTTAATTCCGCAAGACCCTGCCCCGTTCGGGCGTTAACCAACAACACAGGAAGATCCAGCAAGGACGCGAAAGTTCGGATGTCAATACTCTGGCCAGATTTTGCTGCAAGGTCAACCATATTAAGCACCAACACGGTTGGCAATCGAAGGTCGATCAATTGCGTGAGCAGCAATAGCGAGCTCTGGAGATTGGTGGCATCAGCTACAAGAATGACTTTGTTTGGAAAGTTGTTGTTTCTCCTGTCTGAAAATATTTCCGTTACTATTTTTTCGTCCAACGAGCGTGGGTACAGGCTGTAGATGCCTGGCAGATCGATAACTTCTGCTATCGTTTCCTTGTCCAAGTGGCAAATGCCGGTTTTCTTGTCTACCGTAACGCCCGGAAAATTTCCAACTTTTTGGTTGAGCCCTGTCAGTTGATTGAAAAGAGATGACTTTCCAGAGTTTGGTTTCCCTGCTAACGCTACCTTCAACCGTTTCACTTTACGCTCTTTTAATTTAGAATGGAGATCATTGCGGCCTCCTCCAGGCGAATGGTGAGGTCATAGCCGGCTATGCTTACGCAAATGGGGTCTCCCAGGGGTGCTTTGAAGTTATATTTGACTACGGATCCTGGCAAAAAGCCCATCTCCAACAGCTTATTTGACAGCTCCTGGCTGATAAAGCCGGTCACTACCGCTGTTTCACCAGGAACCATTTGAGCTATGCTTTTGGCAGAATCCACCCCTTTTATTTAGATTAAATTTAAACTGCGTGAAGATAATTGTTGGTGGTTAATAAACCATGCGCACTGGGATCTTGTTGCTAAAGCATGGCCAAAAAGAACCTTAAAAAAAGAAGTCGCGCTAAAAGTGAGGAGAAAGACATGGAAACTGAATCGCAGCCAGTGGCGGCTCAAAGCCCTCACGGTGGTCTGCCCGAGCGTGATTTGAAAAAGAATCTGGGATGCGGCTAGGCTAGATGCTTTCGGCAAAGAAAACGCGCCTCACACGGTCACTTGAGTTGGTGAGTATTTCGTAGGGAATAGTGTTCACCTTGGCGGCCAACTCTTGAATCGGCAGCCCGGGACCGAAGATGATGACCTCGTCACCCTCTTTGGCTTCCGGAATCTCTGAAATGTCAACCATTGTCATATCCATACAGATATTGCCAACTACCGGTGCCTCCATTCCATGAATGAGGACATGGCCCACGCCATTGCCAAAGCTGCGTGAATATCCGTCTGCATATCCAATGGCTATGGTTGCAGTTGTTTTGTTTGTATCTGCCACACCTTTACGGCCGTAACCAATCGTTTCACCCTTTGCAACCCTTTTGATCTGCGAAATGACGGTTTTTAGTGCCGTGGCAGGGCGAAGCTTATGCTGGAGTTTGCCGGAAGGATCTATTCCATAAAGCCCTATCCCGAGCCTCACCATGTCGTATTGGTAGTCAGGCAGTCGTAGGATGCCAGCGGAATTGACCAAATGCCGTAAGGGCCGGTATTTTAGCTTTTCCAGGATTTTGGAGCTGATCGCTTCAAATTTATGGGCTTGAGCGGCCGAAAAATTGTCGTGGAGCGCCTCATCCGATCCCGCCAGATGGGAGAATATCGATGCTATTTGAAGATTGGGATTGTCACGGAGCACGGCCAACGCCAACTCAATTTCATGCTCGTCCAGCCCAAGCCGGTGCATACCAGTATCAATTTTCAAGTGGATTTTGCACGCTCTGCCGTCCAGAAATTTTGAAAATGACTTGAGGAGGCTCAGGCTGTATATCTCGGGCTCCAGATCTTTTTCCAGTAGAGCGGAAAAACCCTCCTCACTGGGATTCATCACCATAATAGGAACCTTAATGTGGTTCGCCCTTAACTCTACGCCTTCGTCTACGTAGGCTACACCCAGGTAATCGATGTGGTGGTATTGCAACAGGGAGGCAATTTCATTGCTTCCACTTCCATAGGCAAAGGCCTTGACCATTGCCATCAACCGGACATTTGGTTTTAAAAGCGAACGGAAAAAATTCAGGTTGTGAACCATCGCCCCCATATCGATCTCCATGACCGTTCCATGAATTTTTTTCTGCAGGAGTTGAATGATTTTTTCAAAATGGAAAACCCTGGCTCCTTTGACCAGGATGGCCTCGTTGCTGAAGTCGCTCCAGTTTGCATCCCGGATAAAATCCTCTGTGGTGAGGTAAAATTTTTTATCCACGGGCAAATCCCTAAATGGATTCTGGTGGGAATGAAATCCAAAGCCAATGCCTACAAACTTTTGAATATTTTTTTCAATGAGGAGCGAGGCAACCTGCTCCGACAACTCTTCCAGGGTCAGTCCACTTTGTAGAACATCGGACAGTATCAGCGTTCGATTCTGCTTGTTTAGACCCTGCAAAAAATCAAGGCCTATCCGAACACCTCCCAAATCATTGTTGTACGAGTCATCCACGATCTGGCATTGATTAATTCCCATTTTTAATTCCAGGCGCATGGGTATCGCTCGGAGCATATCCACTTTTCGCTGGATCGCAGCAGGGTCGATTCCCAGGTGCAGGAGCACCATAATACCATGTAAAACATTCTCGCGGGAGGCCGAATCTATAAAAGGCAGCATGATTTCCAGGTTCCCAAAAAGGCCGGAAATATTTATCGTGTCGTGATTTATGTACTTAAGTAAAACATTTGAGCCCTCGTTTTCTCCCCACGCTATCACTTTTGGCAATTTAAGGTCGTTGTTGTTCAAGGCCTCCCTTATTTCATGGTGATCGTAGCAATAGATCAGCGTCTGTGCCTGGGTAAACAACTTCAATTTTTCATTTAGTTTTTCCCTAATAGAACTGAATCCCTCATCATGAGCTGTCCCGATGTTTGTGATTAGTCCTATTGTAGGTTGTATAATTTGCTGCAATCTTTCCATTTCACCAGGCAGCGAGATACCGGCTTCGAAAATGCCGAGGTTATGATAATCGGTCATTTGCCAAACCGACAGCGGAGCGCCAACCTGGGAATTGTAGCTGCCCGGATTTTTGACACAATGGTAATCTTCATTCAACATTTGAAAAAGCCATTCCTTCACGATTGTTTTTCCGTTGCTTCCGGTGATGCCAATAACGGGATAATCAAATTGTGCACGATGCGAAGCTGCCAGGCGCTGAAGCGCTGCAACGCTCGATGCAACCCTAATCACATTGGCCAGGGGAACTTTTTTTAAATCGATTTCTTTCTCCACCACAAATTGCCTCACGCCCTGCTCATAAGCAGATGCGATGTGCTGATGACCATCGTTCCTGGGCCCCTGGATGGCAAAGAACAGGCATTTCGTTGATGATAAGATTTTTCTGCTGTCGGTGAGAAGGTACGTGATCTCACTGTCGAAGATTTGCTGGAGTACCTCACCTTGAACGATGGCGGGAAGTTGGGAGAAGGAAACCATACTAAAAGAGTCGCCCCCCGTTAGGCACAGGTTTGTCAATAGTAGCGAGCACTACATTTCCGTTTTCGTCAGGGAATCCGGTCACCAGCACCTCGGACATGAACGAGGCAATTTGTTTTGGCGGGAAGTTAACAACACATGCCACCTGCTTCCCGACCAATTCATCAATTTGGTAAATCATGGTAATCTGGGCGCTGCTCTTTTTTATGCCAAATTCGGTTCCCAGGTCGATCCAAAGCTTAAAAGCTGGCTTTTTGGCTTCAGGAAAGGGTTCTGCCCGGATTATGGTGCCAGCCCTGACGTCAACTTTATTAAACTCATCCCATGTAATCATTGCCAAAATTTCATAATTTGGTAAAACAATGCCAATTTTGCTGTTCTTGTCTAAAAAGGAAAAGCGGAAATGATAACCAAATTGCCCTATATCCTTGTACTTTTCTCGATTGGTTGTTTCTTTCAGCCTCATACCGTTTTAGCGCAGGACGAAGGGTATCCAATGAATCATTTTCAGGAGCCAAGTTACCAGGAATTAAACCTGAATGAGGACAAGTCTTTACTATTTGAGCCAGCCGAGAACCGTCCGATGCGTACCATTCAAAGTTTGCAGCGGGATTCAATCGCAATAAATTCTGGTAAGGCGAAAACTGCTAAAAAACCCGCATCCGACAAAAAAGAAGAGGACGCCCTTTCTTTCAACTTTTTATACTACATCATCCAGAAATACAAAATTTCGGATATCGTGGATCAGTAATACAGCTCTAGTTGTATTTGACGTAGTGTTCCCATTTTTCAATTACTCCCTTAAAGTCGTCAGGCAATTCTGAGTCGAAATACATTTGTTTTTTTGTGATCGGATGAACGAACCCGAGCGTTTTAGCGTGTAGCGCCTGTCGTGGAAGAATTTTAAAGCAGTTGTCCACAAATTGTTTGTACTTGCTGAACACGGTACCCTTCACAATTTCGCTGCCTCCATATGTTGCATCGTTAAACAGTGGATGTCCCAGGTGTTTCAGGTGTGCCCTGATTTGATGTGTCCGTCCGGTTTCCAGTTTGCATTCCAGCAAACTCACATAGCGGTGGGTGTTTAACGTCTTATAATGGGTAATTGCTTTGCGGCCAAAATCTCCTTTCGGAAATGCCACCGTGAGTCGCCTGTCTTTCAGACTCCTGCCAACATTAACATCGATGGTTCCAGAAGCAGGATCAGGCTCTCCCCAGACAAGCGCCCAGTATGTTCGTTCAATGCTATGATCAAAAAATTGTTTTGCCAAACCGGTGATTGCCTGTTCGGATTTTGCGATCACCAGCAACCCGGAGGTATCCTTGTCTATTCGGTGAACCAATCCCGGTCTTCCGTCATTCCCGGGCATTTGCGGAAGATTTTGGAAATGGTAGGTGAGGGCGTTCACAAGTGTGCCGCTCCAATTTTGAAATGCCGGATGGACGACCATCCCGGCTGATTTGTTTACAATCAACAAATGGTCGTCTTCAAAGACGATGTCAAGCGGAATATTTTCTGGTTTTACATCGGTATCCCTGGGCGGCTCGGGCAACGATACAGTGATTACATCATGTGGATGAATTTTATAATTGGGCTTAATGGCCCTGTCATTGACTTTGACAAATCCTTCTCTGATGCCATCCTGGAGTTTGGACCGGGTGACATTCGGGAGTCGCGTATTCAAAAATTTATCTATCCGGATAAGGCTTTGCTTTGGATCGGCAACGATGCGATAGTGTTCGAACATTTCATCATCACCTTCCTGTTCAAGGTTATCGGCTCGGTCCATTCTGTTTTCGAAATTGAGATCCCATCGATTTATTTCAGAGAGGCAAAAGTACACATTCAAAGTGGGATTAGTCATGAGACGCCAGACAGGGTGAGGGTTTGATAATTATGTTTATTTTGCCAATTGGTCGTTCAGAAGAAATATGATACCACGGTACCTCATTCTATCGCTTGCATTCTTGCTGCTCTTTTGCCAAAGGACTAAACCGGCCAGATCTGGTTTGTTTGAAACGGGAGACAGCCGAGGTAAAGTTTCTTTGGACCTCGAGGAGGCTTCTGGACTGAGCGCCAGTAAGGCGAACCCCGGCTACCTTTGGACTTTAAATGATAGTGGTAATTCTGCAGAAATATTTCTAATCGATGACCGGGGTGATATCGTACTGACGTGTAAATTAAAACACGGTGATAACAGAGACTGGGAAGATATTGCGGTGGGCCCGGGACCGGAGGTCGAAGGTAGCTACGTTTACATTGGGGAGATAGGAGACAACGATGCAAAATATGACTTGAAATACATCTACAGACTACCTGAACCACAACTGGGGAAAAAGGAGAAAATCTCCATTGATGAATTCGATACGCTGATTATAAAACTGCCGGATGGCGCAAGAGATATGGAATCTATGACCATAGACCAGACATCAGGAGACATCTATTTGATCTCGAAAAGAGAGAAAAACGTCAACGTATATATTCTTGCGGCTTCGCAACAGGTAAAACATGACACACTTATTCCCACGAAAATCGCAACCCTGCCTTATTACAATGTGGTGGCCGCGGATTTTTCGTTGGACGGGAGCGAGTTGATATTGAAAACGTATGATGAAATTCTTTATTGGAAAAAACCTGATAGCCTGAGTATTCAGCAGGTGTTGCTGACCCGACCGATTCTCTTGAATTACAAACCAGAACCACAAGGTGAGGCTTTAGCCTGGTCGCTTGACGGCAGCGGATTTTATACGCTGAGTGAAAGTGTCGATGGCGAAAGGGCAAAACTATATTTCTATAAGCGGGCTAAATAAGGATGGGCCTTCTTCTCAATATTTCCCTTACCTCAGGAGGCCCGGAGAAATGATTACCGATGAAGTCGTCCAGGATATCCAGGGTTTTGGCGGACAGCAGTTGCATGATTTCGTCCTGAACTTCGCCACTCAGGGCGTAGGGCAATTCGCCTAATACAATCGCAGGGCCGTCACAAAGTGCATAGATTGAGTATTCGGCAGAATCACTGACAGCCGTTTCGTTCACGGCACAATGTGAGACGGAATCATTGATATCTCTTGGCGAGTTCCCATCTTTCGGGCCTCCTCTCTTTTTCAGGTGCGCAATCATGTAGGCTTCAATACGGCTGCGGGATTCGTCAGATAATTTCATATTCATTTTTGCCGCGCATTCCAGACACATGGCGTACTCAAAAATGATTTCCCGTTTGCCAAGCGAAGGATAATTTTTAAAGGCTTTTTCAACGATGTATTGAGACGACTGTAGTGATTGATGGCACATCAAGCATTCGGAAAAGGGGGCTCCTGTTTCAGAATTGCAAAATTCAGCGGGAATAGGCGTCTCCGGTTTTGAATTCATTATTTTTTTCGGTGAATCAAATTGAGCGTATATTTCTTTAGTTCCTCTTTTCTGACACTACTGATATTCAGGTTATCCAATTGCGCCAGCCCGCGATTGAAATAAAAATTGATTTTTTTTTCAGTGAGCGAGCTTATGCCTAGCCGGACGTAAATGTCCGTGACCTCTTTCACTTTGTTCCTTTTGTCAAACTTTGTTCGGTTGATCCAATTTAGTAACTCTTTCTTTTCCTTTCCTTTTGTTTTGGCTAAGGCAGTAATGAGCAAAAAAGTTTTTTTGTTAGCGATGATATCTCCACCAACCTGTTTGCCGAATTTCTGACCGTCTCCGAAAACGTCCAACCAATCGTCTTTGAGTTGGAAACCGATACCGATGTTGATTCCGAAGTTGCGCAGCGCCTTCTGATCACGGGCTGGCGCTTTTGCGAGCAAGGCTCCAAACTCAAGACTAAAGCCGAGCAGCACAGCCGTTTTTTGCTTAATCATCCGAATGTACTCTTCGATCGAAACTTCCTGCCTGGTTTCGAATTCCATATCCCATTGCTGGCCCTCGCACACTTCGGCAGCGCAGCTATTAAATCTTGAGAGCGTGTCCTTTAAAAGTGACTGATCAACTTTTATTAATTGGTCATACACCTTCACCAGCATGACGTCTCCCGCCAATATGGCCGTGTTGATGTTCCATTTTTCGTGAACTGTCTTGGACCCTCTTCTCAACGGGGCCTTATCCATTATATCATCATGCAGCAACGTAAAGTTGTGAAAGGCTTCAATTGCTGTTGCGAGAGGGACAATGCGTTTTGTGTCGCTTCTGTACAGCGAATAAGCCAATAAAGTGAGGAGCGGCCTCAGGCGCTTGCCACCAAGACCCATGATATAACGGATAGGGTCGTAAAGCGATGAGGGAGCAGAGCCAAATTTTTGTTTTTTAATCTCAGCTTCAATCCAGGATTGGTAACGGGTCATTCTGAAAAAAGGGGAGTTTAGATTTCAATGCTAAGATCAATGAGCCTTCTGTCGATGTCAGTTTTTTTAATACGGACATTCAGTTTATCACCCAGGCGATAAATCTTTTTTCTTCGCCTGCCGATAATCCGAAAGTTTTTTTCATCGAATTCATAGAAGTCATCTTTCATATCGGCTAATCTGGCCATGCCTTCGCATTTGGTTTCAATTATTTCTACAAACACGCCAAAATCGGTGACACCCGTGATTATACCTTCATAGACTTTATCAGCCGCCATGCTCATAAATTCTACCTGCTTGTATTTGATTGAGGCGCGTTCCGCATCAGCGGCCCGTTTTTCTCTTTCGGAAGAGTGAACGCATTTGTCTTCGTAATCCTTTTTATTCACCGACTTTCCTCCATCAAGATAATGCTGGAGCAGGCGATGCACCATCATGTCAGGGTAGCGCCTGATGGGCGAAGTGAAGTGGGTGTAGTGGGGAAAAGCAAGCCCAAAATGCCCCTTGGCATCTGTGGTATACTTTGCTTTGGCCATTGACCGAACAGCAAGTTGTTGCAAGACGTTTTGTTCAGGTTTGCCTTCAATTTCGTTCATCAGTTGATTGAGGGATCTGGAAATCGCGCCATCCTCAATATTTATTTTGTGACCAAACTGTTTTGCGAACTGTGCAAAATCCTTGACTTTCTCGGGGTCGGGATTATCGTGGGTGCGATAAACGAACGTGTTTTTCTGGTCACCTTTTTTCATTTTGAAAATATGAGTCGCGACCGAACGATTGGCCAGCAACATATATTCTTCGATCAGCTTGTGTGCATCTTTTCTTTCTTTTGGAATAACGGCCAGCGGTTTGCCTTTCTCATCGAGTTTGAATTTTACCTCCGTACTTTCAAAATTTACGGCACCTCTGGAGAAACGTTCCTTGCGTAATTTCAATGCAATGCTATTCAGGAGTTGCAGTTCTTTTGCGAATTTTCCCTCCCCTGTTTCTATCTCTGTCTGCGCCTCTTCATAGGTGAAGCGATGATCGGAATGGATAATGGTTCTGCCGAACCATTCCTTGTAGACCTTCCCTCTATCATCGATTTCAAAAGCCGCGCAGAAAGTCAATTTATCCTCGTGTGGTCGGAGGGAGCAAAGTTGGTTGGATAATCTTTCCGGGAGCATTGGGACAGTCCTGTCCACCAGATAGACAGAAGTGGCCCTGTCAAAGGCATCCTTGTCGAGCGTGGTGCCCGTTTGAACATAGTGGGTGACATCGGCAATGTGCACACCGATTTCATAGTGCCCATTTTCCAACTGTTGAAAAGAGATTGCGTCATCAAAGTCTTTCGCATCTTCAGGATCGATGGTGAACGTCAGAACATTTCTAAAGTCTCTGCGCTTTTTTATTTCCGTATCAGTAATCTCCTCTTTAATCGCTTCCGATTCCTTTAATACTCCGGGATCAAACCGGAATGGCAGGTCGAATTCCGCCATGATGGAGTGAATTTCTGCATCATTTTCCCCCGTCTTTCCGAGGATTTCGATTACCCTGGCTTCGGAATTCCTGTCTGGTGTCGACCATTTGGTGACTTCAAAGACCACTTTGTCGTTGGATGTGGCGCCATTGAGATTATCCGGGTAGACAAAAAAATCATTGTAGATCTTTTTGAAGTCGGGTACGATAAAAGCATAGTTGGCCGATTCCTCAATTCTGCCCACAAACCGATTGCGTCCACGTTGTACAATGTTGGTTACCTTTCCTTCCGGGCTCGCTCCTTTCCTGGAAGAAAAAATGCTGAGTTCGACAATGTCTCCGTGAATGGCTGACCCCAGGTCGCGGGATTTGACATAAATATCTTTTTCCTCCCCTTCAACAATGACATAAGCGAACCTGGGATTTACGTGATCCACCCTTCCTGTCAATGAAGCAGATTCCCTGGCACTTCGGTAGGTGCCATTCCCCAGTTGTTCAATTTTTCCCTCTTCCTCCAGCTGGTCCAATATCCGATACAAATCAGTGATCAGGGTTTTCCTTTTTATCCCCAATTTTTTTGTGATTTGTTTGGTACTATAGGCCTTGCCAATCATTTCCTCCAGCAATGCCAAGATGGATGAGTACACGGAGCTCTTTTCTTTCCGGTGCTTTTTCTCTTTTATTTTTTTGAATTTTTTCTTGCTCATTATGCGTGCTCGATATTTTGTTGGGGCAACAGGGGCAGACCCTTCAGCCGCAAGTACAATTGGGCTACTGCAACCACATCGCCCACACAGTATGATGAAATTTTCTCCAGGTCATTTTCCTTGTAATACACCTCGTTCACCTGGCTACCGTTCATGACGTTCTTACTCGTTGGGATATTAAAGAGTGCCGTCAACAAATCGAGAGAGGTATAGTGTTTATAGTCACCAAATTTCCAGAGGTCAAGGGTGTCGAGGTGCGCCACGTCCCAGGGCTTTTTACCACTCAGGGTCAGTACCTCCGGTAACGGGATGTTATTGATTAACATCCTTCTGCTGAGGTACGGAAAGTCAAACTCCTTGCCATTGTGTGCACATAATTTTGTTGCCGGGCCGAGTTTTTCAAGAAGATTTTTGAACTCGCCTAATAATTGCGCCTCATCATGCGAAGTAAAATGTTTGGTTCTCAAGCCAAGCTCTCCATTCTCTTTGTCGGTTAGCAATCCCACTGCTACCGAAACGATCTTTCCGAATTCTGCATAAATGCCGGCCTTGGCATAAAACAACTCTTCATCGGTAAGGTTTTCATTTCTCTTGAAAAAAGTTGCCTTTCGGGCCCACTGAATTTTAAGTCGCTCATCGAGTGCGGTGTATGTCGCAGCGGCAGCCACGGTTTCAATGTCGAGAAACAAGATCTCTTTCAACTCGGTATTCATGGCGGTAAGTTAGCTATTCCATGCCATCAAAACTGTATTTGTGCATTCTGAAATTATTATACTTTAATTTGTACAACCGATCTGGTGAAGGAAGGATCCAATGATTTCGTTTAAGCATCATGTGTTTTTTGAAGTTGCAAAACAACTAAGCTTTACCAAAGCAAGTCAAACCTTATTTATCAGCCAGCCGGCAATCAGCAAACACATACGATTGCTGGAAGAAGAATACCGGACAAGTCTATTTGAAAGAAAAGGAAGTACAATCGCTTTAACCGAGGAAGGAGCGATCCTCTATGACTTTATCCTTAAGGGTAAAGAGTTGGAGAAATCATTGGAGTTTGAGCTAAATACATATCGCGAGCCTTCGCAAATCAAAGGCGACCTAAAACTGGGAGCCAGCACAACGGTTGCCTTGTATATAGTCCCTCCCGTTTTGTCCGGGTTTCGAAAAAAATACCCTGATGTGAGAATCAGTTTATTTAACCGCAACAGTGAAAGTGTATTAAAAGCGCTGGTGGAAAGGGAGATTGACCTTGGCATAGTGGAGGGGCGCAACAAGATTGGGCAGGTCAAGAGTCAGTTATTTCTTACGGATGAGGTCGTTCCCGTCTGTTCGGCAGGTAGTGGATTGGCCAAAAATCCCAAGTTAGGATTGGATGAATTATCCGGGGTCGCGATTGCCCTTCGCGAGCGCGGGTCCGGGACGCTGGCCGCGGTTAAACATGCGTTGAGTGGAAAGGGAATTAAGATGTCGGAACTAAAAATCAGCATGCGGCTGGGCGGCACTGAAGCGTTGAAAAATTTTTTACTGGCAGACGATAGTCTTGGTTTTTTGCCGGCAAGAGCGGTTGCGAAAGAGCTTGCGGCAGGCGAGCTTGTTCGAATCTTCATTGAGGACCTTACCATTACCCGTCAATTTTATTTTGTGCAAAGACATGGAGACGAAAACCGTGGCTTAAATTCTTCTTTTATAAAATTCTCCAAGAATCATTATAACATTAAGTTATAGATAATAATATAACTGTATTGGTTTGAGAATACTGTCCCAGCTAACTTGATCCCTTATTTCCAAGGTGTATGATAGCTGTAGGTGAAAAAAAATCCCTGATTTCGTATTTGCAATGTTCTGCCTGTGAGCGGGTTTACCCAGTTGAACAAATTCAAACATTTTCTAATTGTGAAAATTGTGGCAAAAGTCCGCTATTAGCCAGATATGACCTGGCTGATGGTTTCAAAAAGGAAGAAATAGATCTATCGGAAAGGTCTATGTGGCGATACTACAATATGCTTCCAGTTCGCGATGAAAGCAACGTGGTGTCCCTTCAGGAGGGTTGGACACCGATGGTCAGGGCGAATCGACTGGGAAATAAATATGAAGTGTCCGAGTTGCTCATCAAAGACGAATCAGCCAATCCCACCGGTTCATTTAAGGCACGCGGTCTAAGTATGGCCATATCCAAAGCCAAAGAGCTTGGAATAACCCGCTGTATTGTGCCCACCGCTGGAAATGCGGGGGGCGCGTTAAGCGCATACTGCGCCAAAGCAGGAATCGAAGCCACCGTGGTGATGCCACGGCATACACCGGAGGCTTTCAAGACGGAGGTGAGGTATTTTGGTGCCGAATTAATTGAAGTGGATGGGCTAATCAGCGATTGTGCGAAAAAAGTTGCTGAGATCACGTCACGCACGACATATTTTGATATTTCGACCATGAAAGAACCTTACCGGCTTGAAGGTAAAAAGACCATGGGTTATGAAATTGCCGAGCAACTGAACTGGGTGTTACCTGACGTTATATTGTATCCAACGGGAGGCGGCACCGGATTAATTGGAATGTGGAAAGCATTTCACGAAATGAAAGCGATGGGATGGATAGACTGCAAATTTCCGCGCATGATCGCTGTTCAGTCTGAAAACTGCCAACCCATTGTGCTGGCCCTCGCTGGAAAGCTGGAGAAAGTAATGGAGTATCAGGGAAGTGCGACGTTTGCAAATGGCCTGGCTGTCCCCACACCGTTTGCTCATCGATTAATTTTGAAAGTGGTCCGCGAGTCGTCCGGCACTGCCATTGCGATTTCGGATGCAGAAATCAAGATGGCAATGAGAGAGATTGCAGCCTCGGAGGGGCTTCTGGTCTGTCCAGAAGGTGCGGCATTACTTCCGGCTTTGAAAAAATTGCTGGATGCGGGCGAGATCAGGAAATCGGAATCGGTGTTGCTGTTAAATACGGGCTCAGCCTACAAATACCTATGAGTGCAGCACACCTTCTTTGTCCAGTTCTTTGATGAAGGTCATGTTTTGTTCACAAATGGTATCCGGCACAAAAAGAAAACGCTTGTCGTAAATTTCATTGCCAACATAATAACTGACCCAGTACTCATTGTTCAGATGAAAGACAGCCGGGTCGATGGGTTCAATCAAAGCAGCGTCATTGGGGGGAACCGTTTGCAAAAAATGACGCAATACGGAAGTCTTTTGCTTTTCCCCTTCCAATTCACCGTAACCTTTGCTGGCTACCAATGTATTCTCGATCGGAAATTGGTTTTTGTTGATGAGGTAGACTTTCCACGGACTTTCGTCCACGCTTTCTTTTACAACAGCAATGGTTACATTCTTTACTTCCGGAAATTCAATGTCATTGATCATGTTCTTTCTTTCTAAAGTGCTCAAACAAAACTTTTTCTGCCAATTTTCCCTGCGGAGTAAAGTCAATATCCACGAGTGAATGGGTTGCACTGGGATACCATTTCCAGAAGTAGGCGCCAGCAAGCCACGGCTTGGTCCAGGCTGAATTGAAAAAGGCCTCGTAACATTTGGCCTGTGTCTCTGCCGATGATACAGCATTTCGATTTTCCTGTGGCCATTTCCAGGGTTCGATGGCTGCATCTTCGGTACTCCTGTACCCGATTTCTGTAAAGATGACGGGCTTCCCGTATTGCTTATGAATTTGTTCGATGGATTTCAAATGCGCTGTCCAATTGACTGCCATTTCTTCTGCCGAAGGATTGTTGTTTTGGGAAAGTGGGAAGTATGCCTGGATGCCGATAAAATCCAGTGCATCCCAGAATTTTACCTTTTCGTACTCCTGATCGAAGTTGGCCGCATAAGTAATTTTTCCGCTATATATTTTTCGGATTTCCTCAATCAGGTTTCTCCATTCCGCCTCATATGCCGAGGCATACATCAGCTCCGTACCAACGCAGAGTATTTCGATCTGGTTAGCCTCGGCCAATTGTGCGTAGTGAAGTATAAATTGGCGATAGCTTGAGAACCACAAGTCCCACGCCTCGCTGCTTCCCATTTTTATTTCGCCTGGCCAGCTTCCGCGAACCCAAAGGTGAGGTTTCAGCATCGTTTGAATATTTACATTTCTCGCCAGTGCGGTGGTCTCCGCAATTCCGAAATCGGATTCTCCCCACCACACGTGGTCGTTGCCGGTATTCATGCGGATGTTCGGATCCGAGGGACTTGCCAGCCAGCCGAAGGGAGTTTGGGATATCCAGTTAATGTGATTGGTCAACAATGGGGCGAATTCATTTTTGCTGACGATTTCACGACCACCAACCCAGCAGACACCTTGCTGTTTATTCGGGGAATGCAACGCCACCTCACCGTCCGCGGGCAAAATAAATCTGGCAGTTAAAACAAGTATGCCTAAAGAGGTAAGAATCAGGAATAATTTGACTTTCACTCCTTTAATTTACAACCTCCATTTCAAAAATGGATACAATTTTTTTTAAGAGGACAGACTTGACTTCATTGATATCCTGTATGGATCCCAGTTCTCTTTCCATCGAAGTTACGCCCCGTTCGTTTATTCCGCATGGAATGATGTACCCAAAGTAGCTGAGGTCAACGTTGACGTTGAATGCCAAACCATGAAGCGTAACCCACCTGCTGGTTTTGACTCCCAGTGCACATATTTTCCTGCTCTGCTGCTCATTTTTTGGCTCAACCCACGCGCCCGTCAGCCCTTGAATTCTTCCAGCCTTTATACTGAATTCATCCAGCGTTTGGATCACTGACTCTTCCAACAGCCGCATGTACTTATGGATATCGGTGAAGAAATTTTCCATATCTATAACAGGATAAACAACTATCTGGCCAGGGCCATGATAGGTAATGTCTCCGCCTCTGTTGATATGGTAATAGGTCGCATCGATCGACCTGAGCTTATCTTTCGAAATCAGGAGATTTTTTTCATCACCACTTTTGCCAAGTGTGAATACATGAGGATGCTCACAAAAAATCAGGTAGTTGGGCGTTTTTTCCTGTTGCGATGCTGGCAGCTCGCGGTTCCTTTTTTTTATTTCCAGAATAGCGTCAAAAAGGCCGGTTTGATAACTCCAGGTCTCGGAATAGTCCTTGAGCCCTAAATCAATGAATTTTGTTTCCTTGTTGACGATTGCATTCACTTCAGTTTCTCTAACTCGCCCTTGAGGTAGTCGATGACCTCTACAGGATCGGGGTCGATGCTGTTTTCCCGGGCAAGGAAATATGAAATCCAGTCGGTAAGATGAATGAGGTGGTAGTACTGTTCCAAAAGTGATGCACCTTCTCCCACAATGTCAATTATAGGGTTTGATTTTTTTTCAAAAATATCCCGACAAATCTCCATCCGCTTCTCTACGCGTACATGATCGTGATCCGTGTAAAGATAAATGACCTGGCACTGCGACAGCACATTTTGTGGATACATCCAGCCGGCAATTTCATTGTGGTTCATTTCCGGGAAAGTGTTCACATGGGCCATGTGTTTTGCGTTTTCATTGAGCTGATTTTGAAAACGAACGGCCATCGCTTCCAGACGACCGTCACAATAGATGATTGGCAGTTTACCGGCAATCTTTCTTGCAATTATTTCGGCCTGTGATTGAATAGCTTTTTCTCCCCTGTCGAGGTACTCGATCGCATTTTCAGTTTCTTTAATAAAGGCCGCTCCAATCAGGTTGGTGTGATACAATGCATACAACAGGGAGATCATGGCATACCCAAGCATCGCCCGCGGGCTAGACGAACCCGAGGGCATTTGAATGTAGTGGAGGTTGTATTCCTTGGCGACTTCGAGCATTTTGCCTCCGGAAGTTATACAAATGATATGCGCTCTTTTCAGCAACGCCTTTTGAATGGCTGATAGTGTTTCCTCTGTATTGCCGCTGTAGGAACAGGCAATAAAGAGCGTATGAGGTCCTACGTACTGAGGAATGTTGTATCCCTTGTTCACTGATAAAGGAATCGGAATCCGCCCAAAGGTTAGAGATTCGATCAGGTTTGCACCAATTCCCGATCCGCCCATTCCCGTGATCAGAATATTCCGAATGTCGCTGCCGGGGCGGACCAAATCCACCGTCTGTCCAATGCGCAAGGCATCGGCCAATTGTCGAGTAAAACCTTCGATCAATTTCTTCATTTTCTCTGCTAACTTAGTGGGACCAAATGTACTGGCATGACGGATAAAATCAAAAGGGGTATCCTTGGAGAAAGGTTGGCGGCAGAATTTTTGGAACGAAAGGGGTACCGAGTCGTTGAGCGCAACTACAGGTACAGGCGCGCGGAGATAGATTTGATTGTTAAAAAAGAAAACTGGCTAGTTTTTGTGGAGGTGAAGACCAGAAGCTCACAAGTGTTTGGATACCCCGAAGAGTTTGTGGATGACAAGAAGGCCGAAAGAATTTTGGACGGAGCCGACCAGTACCTCTACGAGACCGGGTGGAAGGGGAGCGTCCGTTATGATATAGTTGCCGTCAATTTAGGGGAAGGCGATCCCGAAATTGTTCATTTTGAGGATGCGATTCACTGACCTTTTCTGTTCGAGTACACTTCTTTTCCCTTTTCATTCCACTCGCTGCGCACGAAGGGTGTATGTTCATGGTCAAACGGCTCGTCAGGGAATATGATAATTTTTTTTCTCCGACCCGATGGATAGTTTTCGATCCATTCACCTACCATGTTGTCCCATCGGTATTCACCCATTACCGCAATGGTACCGTTTTCGTGAAATTGGTAGTAATACCCTTCACGTTCACCAAACTCAACAGGAATGATTTCCTTTATTTTTGTTCGCTCAGCCGGATCGTAATAAACGATAAGTGATTCTTTGGGCCATCCCTTGTAGTACTTTTCCTTATCGACCAGCAGGTTTTGTCTGTCGTACTGCATCCACCGGCCGTGCTTCGTCCCCTTGTAATAAATTCCTTCCTCCAACAACGTCTCGCCCTGCATTTTCCTGTACGGGCCATGCAGCAGCACGCCCTTGCTTGGGTCAAAATTGTTGCTTCTTCTTATTTCCCTGCGCGTAAAGTCGTACCAATAAATATCCCGGACAAAACGATTGGGTTTGTCGGGATTTTTGAGATAGTAAAATAACTCGATGACCACCCGGTCCCCGTACCCTTTTCTGGTGAATCCTTTTTTGGTTTTGAGGCCATAAAAGACATTTCGTTTTGGTTTTTTCTTTTTAGTTACAATCGGCTCATCAATCTCTTCATCCAACTCAAGGAGCTTGAATGGTTTGTCGGTGTCGAAAGTAAATTGGCCCTCCACGATGCGCGCCTCCTCGCCTGGCTGGCCAATTGCCAGACAGGGGAAAAAAAATATAGCGATGTAGACCTTAAATTTCATGAGACCACAAGTGGAAGGATTTGAATAACGAAGTTAGCAAAAAAATATTTTTTGAGCCTTCATAAAAAAAGCCTGCCAATGAAGCGGCAGGCTTTTTAATAAATTCAGCGATGCTGGTTACGACACCAAATCCACACTTCTTTTGATAAAGCTGGTTAGGTCGGCTCCCGTTAACATATTCTGGGACAGCAGTGCGAGGTCATACGCCTGCTTGGCCAGCTTAATTTTTTGTTCTTCGCCCTCGGCTTTCAGTACTTTCTGAATTACACCATGGTTGGCATTGATGGCGACATTGTAATTGTCGGGCATGCTGCCCATAAAAGGCATTCCACCACCACCTGTTTTGGCCATGTCTTTCATTCGCCTCATCCATTCGCTCATTGTCACAGTCACCGGCAGATCGGCAGGTGACATCGATTCAACCACCAGCGTCATGTTTTTATTATTGATCGCTTTTTCGAAGATTCCTTTTACTTGCTCCTCTTCGTCTTTGCTTAGCACGCTTTCTACTTTGTCATCTTTGGCAATGAGCTTGTCTATCGTATCGCTATCCACTCTTTTCAGTTGAGTTTTTTCAAGCTTTTGCTCCAGGTTGCTGATAAAATGGCTGTCCAAAATCCCATCCATCAACAGCACATCGTACGACTTGTCCTTGGCCATTTGAATGTAGGTGTCCTGTTTACCAGCGTCTGAGGTATAGAGGTAAATGGTTTGTTTTTCCTTATCGGTTTGGTGGTCCTTTACTTTGTCCTTGTAATCATTCAGGGTAAAGTAATCACCGTTGACGTTTTTCAAAAGGGCAAAGTCTTTGGCCTTGTCATAGAACTTCTCATCACTGATCATTCCATATTTTACGAAAATGTTGATGTCGTCCCATTTCTTTTCAAACTCCTTGCGGTCCTTCTTGAACATTTCGCTGAGTTTATCAGCCACCTTTTTGGTAATATGCTGGCTGATCTTCTTTACGCTTGCATCCGATTGAAGATAGCTTCTCGATACGTTGAGTGGAATATCCGGAGAGTCCAATACGCCATGCAATAACATCAGGAAGTCAGGAACAACGTCCTTTACTTCATCCGTGATAAAAACCTGACGCGAGTACAACTGAATCTTATTTTTCTGTAGTTCAAAGTCGTTCTTCACCTTGGGGAAGTAAAGAATTCCGGTAAGGTTAAATGGGTAATCCACGTTCAGGTGGATCCAGAACAACGGGTCCTCCGAGAACGGGTAAAGTTCTTTATAGAATTTGAGGTAATCCTCGTCCTTCAATTCGCTTGGCGCTTTTGCCCAAAGCGGATCGGGGTTATTGATTATCCGGTCAACTTTAACGGACTTATATTTTGGCTTTCCGTCCTTGTCTTCGCCATCAGGTACGCTTTCTTCCCTGGTTCCGAATTTTATTTCTACCGGCAGAAACTTGCAATACTTCTCAAGGATACCTTTTATTCTATACTCATCCAGGAATTCCTCTGAATCTTTATTGATGTGTAGAATGACATCTGTTCCCCGATCCTTTTTCGATGTTGGCTCAATGGAGAATTCGGTTGATCCATCGCAATTCCATTTTGCAGCTTCATTTTCTGCAGCCGTATGCGATCGGGATATGATCTCCACGTTGTCGGCCACCATGAAGGAAGAATAAAATCCAAGGCCGAATTTTCCGATGATGTCTTTTGCATCACCCTTATCTTTAAATTTTTCTACGAATTCCGCTGCTCCCGAAAATGCGATCTGGTTGATGTACTTTTTTATTTCTTCGGCCGTCATCCCGATCCCACGGTCGCTCACCGTGATGGTCTTTTTCTTTTTGTCGAATTTTACTTCGATACGAACATCACCCAGTTCGTCTTTGAACTCCCCCAGCGATGCAAGTTTCTTAAGCTTTTGGGTGGCGTCCACGGCATTGCTGACGAGTTCTCTTAAAAATATCTCATGATCCGAATAGAGGAATTTTTTGATGATGGGAAATATGTTCTCGGTATGGATGGAGATGGTACCTTTTTCTTGCATGATAAAATCGATTTTTTAGCGGATTTAAGGCTTCCAAATATTATTCCACTCACCCAAAGGGTGACAGGATGACAGGCATTGTTTTAATTTTACAACTGTTTAGATTTTAGAGCTTTAATGACCTTCTGTATTAAAAGATGGACTTTGTGGACGATTTGATTGTATTGGCTAAGGGGTATTCTAATTGGTTTATGTGCCTCCTTTGTTGCTTTAACAATTAAAAGATTTTGAATTGCCAGATTTGCGACTTGAGATCCAATTTTCTGATTTGTAGGAGCTGTTTCACCTATTTGAATGCCTGAGGTGTCAGCAGGTTTGAAGAAACGACCTGTTATCTTGTCTTTGATATGAAATTCAGAATGCCAGAAATTGGACAATGTTGGCTTATGAAGCACCTCAACACAAGCTGAAATTTGGTTAGAGGTTAAGCCTTTCTTCAAAGCATCAGGCACATTTTTAGTAAATGCTTTATCAATTTTTCTGACGTAGGGGAATTCACAATTATGCAATTCAAATAATTTAAAATAGATAGGTACATAGCTGTGTGAAATTTCTATATCCTTTTTGAAAGACCAAGTGAGGTGTTTTTCATTTTTCCAGTATTTTGAAGCATTATTTTTAGCAATAAAAATAAGATGATGCTGAAGGAAATGACCTAGAAAGTTCAAAGACATTCCAAAAACTTGCTTTATATCTGGAAGACTTAGTTCAGAATTGACCCCCAGCAAGGCTTCACTGGTGAGTAATCCGAATCTATCAAAGGTCTCGGATTTCGAAAATTCCGATCTCCTGACTAGATAGTAGTTTTTATTAGCATTAAGTTCATTTACATTGAAAGTCCTGTAATATTTTCTTGGAAGCAATGACTTTGGGTAAGACATGCATCGAGAATCCTAGGCTTTCAAATATGACTTTACACCAGCTACCACATCCTCGAGCTGAGAGTAGTTGCTTGCTACAATTTGTTTGGATTCTAAAAGCGTATAAACAACAGCTGGAGTTTTTTCATCCAACTTTGAAACCGGAATGTTCAAAATTAAAATGAATTCATGCCCAACCTTTAGTTTTAGTAGTATTGAATTAGGACTTGAAACCTCAAAAATACAATCCTGAATTGGCAGCACAGAAAGTATATTAAAGGTGTTCTCAAATTTGCTGAAATCTATTTCAAATTGATTGTTGATTTCCTCACAACTTGCCTTCAACCTTTCAATAACAACTCGCTTACTGTTAATTTCAATTAGCTTTTCAGGATCAAGATCTCTAAGAAAATCTCGGAATCTATAGTGATTTGAATTAGACTTAGATGTTGGCTCAATAGAACCCATGTGCTCAAGTGATAATGCCTTTCGATCTTTTATATCTGTAAAAAACTTTTCTCCTAAAAATTTGGAGATATCTGGCGAGGGATTAGCATTTACATAGGACCCACTCATCAATAGTAAAATGGTTCCAATCGTATTCGATCTACTTGTTTGTGATTTTAATTCAATTGTAGAATTTGGACTAAGGTCATTCATCGTCTCAGTATTCAGGGTTTAGCGAATCAATATAGCTTTGCCGAAGGATGTTTGTAAAGACAATTTTTTCCTCATCATGCAGCCTGTTTATTGTTGGAAGTAGGTCGGTTCCGAATTTAGGAAAATCCCCCTCCTTCACAACATCAATATCTAGCAAAAGTCCTTGTTTTTCTTTTACTCCTTTTTTACCAATTTTTCCTTGGCTAGCAACATTTAGAATCACTTTAACATCATTTCTGTGTAGTTCGTTTCGATAAATAATATTTGTTTCATCATACCCTTCTATCCCGACTTTAGTGTTGAAATCTAGCACATCATTGATATTAGGATTTCCTTCTACAATATTAATGTATCTTAAACCAAGCCTTGTTGCACTCTTAAAAATCTTCGCCTTATCTACCTTGGACAAAAACTTATTAATACATGATAAAAAATGATCCCAGCCTTGATAATCTGATAAATATTCGAATACTAAAGCGTTCGGGCCAAAGGATACAGAAAAGCCCTCATTTGAAAATGTATAATCAACAAAAAATTTCAGATTTGGATCAAGGGTTCTTATTTCTCTTGGGATTGGGTTGCTTCTTTGCTCCAGCTTCGGATAATCTTTAATGAGGATTGGATAAAGTTGACCAAGTAATGACGTTTCAGGTGTTGCAAGATTAAATCGAATTTCGAAAATAGCAGTTGCTATAATATCGGGATTTAACTTCTTAAATATTTTTTTTGTCATTGCAAATTCAATCAAGAAGGACTAAAGTGATTGAACGCACCAAATACGACATTGTTCTAGGAAAAGGCAATTGAGTTAATTCCTGTTGAGATCGAATCATTACCATTAGAAAGGTATTAAAAAAACACAATATTACCAATCAAAGATGATTCGAATAGTTAAGCAATAATCAATTTGTTAGCATCATAGCTTGGCTTAGCTCTATCTCTTCTCCGTCCTTGTTCAGGTATTTGCATTCCGTTACGCCCAACGAAGTGTCCTGTACCAACTCCACCCACCGCTTGTATTTGAAAAACCACCGGGTTCTCCGAGAAATGATCCCTGCTGTGAAATACGCAAAAAGGTATGGATGCATCGCAATCACCAGGTGCCGCTCATTTTGCTTTACCAGCAAGTGCTCGATGTTCTTTTCTATGATATCAGAGACAAGAATAGACGCGGTAATCGCACCAGAACCGTTGCAGGTTGGGCACGTCTCCACTGTGGCAATATTCATTTGCGGGCGCACCCGCTCGCGGGTAATCTGCATCAACCCAAACTTGGACAATGGAAGAACAGTATGTTTAGCACGGTCAGACGCAGCCATCTCATCCTTCATGGTCTTATGGATGATTCTTTTATTTTCGGCACTGCGCATATCGATAAAATCCACTACGATAATTCCACCCATGTCGCGAAGCCGAAGCTGGCGTGCCACCTCTTTGGCCGCTTCGAGATTCACAGAAAGCGCTGTTGTCTCCTGGTTCTCTTCGCGGTTGGACTTGTTTCCGCTATTAACATCTACCACATGGAGCGCCTCGGTATGCTCGATGATCAGGTAGCCACCACCCCTTAAGCTTACGGTTTGGCCAAAGGCAGACTTAATCTGTTTCTCGACATTATAATGCTCGAAAATTTTTGCTTTGCCCGTGTAGAGCTTAACGATTTTCTCTTTCTCGGGAGCGATCTTCCTGATGTAGGCAAGGGTATCTTCGTAGATCTTTTTATCGTCAACGTGGATGTTGTCAAACGACTCGTTGAGCACATCACGGAGGATAGAGGAGGTCTTGCTGATTTCTCCGATTACTTTGTCGCGTGGATTGGCTGTGACCAGCCGTTTAATTCCCTCATCCCAGGTTTTGGTAAGATTGCGGAGGTCTTTGTCAAGTTCCGCCACCTCTTTGCTCTCGGCAACGGTGCGAATGATGACCCCGAAATTTTCGGGTTTTATGGATTGAATAAGCCGAAGAAGGCGCTTGCGTTCTTCACTGCTGGTAATCTTTTTAGAAACACTTACCGTGTTGCTAAAAGGAACAAGTACCAGGTAGCGGCCTGGAATGGATAACTCGCACGAAAGTCGCGGCCCTTTGGTGGATATGGGTTCTTTTACCACCTGCACCGGGATGACCTGACCCTTGGAAAGCTGTTGGGAAATTTTCCCATGCTTGTCAATGTCTTTTTCTAGTTGGAGTTTGTCCAACCGGCCTCCGGTAACCTTCTTACCACGGACTAGTTTGGTGAATTTTTGAAGCGATCCGTATTGCGCGCCAAGGTCGAGATAGTGAAGGAATGCATCCTTTTCATATCCAATATCAATAAACGCTGCGTTAAGGCCCTGAACTACTTTTTTTACAGTGCCCAGGTAAATATCACCAACTACAAACTTGCTTCCTTCCTCTTCATGATGAAATTCTGCAAGATTTTTATCCTTGAGAAGTGCTATGCGACATCCGTTTTGAGTTGCGCTAATAATTAGTTCGTTACTCAAAACTTTAAAAATTGGATGTTTAAAAATTTACATCAGCCTGATGCAATTACTTCTTCTTGTGTCTGTTCTTTCTCAAACGCTTCTTGCGTTTGTGAGTAGCCATTTTGTGTTTTTTTCTCTTTTTACCGCTTGGCATACAAGTTTTTTTAATACTCCGGATTAGCGGAGTGGTTTAACATTATTTTAAGTCCTTCAGATAAGAATCTGCAGCGGATTGAACCGCTGGATCTCTGTCTAATTTTTTTACAAGTTCAAACTGCTCTCTTGCCCTGGCCTTATCTTTGGTGTTCATGTAAGCAACTCCTAATAAAAGGTGTCCCTGCACATGCTCGGGGTAGTAGGTCACCAGCTCTTTTAGCCGATCGATTGCCCGGTCATACTGACTTGACTGTATCGAGAGCATACCCATGTTGAACAATGCTTGTTCGTTCTTAGGGTCTGCTTCAAGCACTTCCCGGAGCATCAAAATACCTTGCATAGGGTTTTGTGAACTCAGGTAAGTCATCGCCACTTTTGTCTTCACATCGAGATTGCCTGGCTCGGCCTCCAATACTTTTCCAAAAAAGTACCTTGACTTGTCGGCCATTTCACCCTGTTTTTTAGGATCAAGCGCAAAGGTGTAAGCTTCATAATAGCTGTTTCCAGCCTTTAAGAGACTCTGTTTGTTTTTAAAGAACGATGCGGCTTTCTCAGCAAACCACGCAGCACTGTCAAATTGGCCTGCTTCCCGGTAAAGGCTGGCCAAAGAGTCGGCAAAGATAGCACTTTTTTCATTTCCTGATACTTCTAAGTATTGGGCGTTCAGGGAATTAATGGATTCCTTTAAAGCAGCAGGTGCAGTTGTGTGTGGGTCTGGGGCGGTTGAATCCGCGTCCACATTTCCCATCTGAGATTCGTTTTCAACGACCACCTTGGGAAGCAAAAACAAGAGCCAGACTACGATGGCACTGGCTACTATTAGGATAATTCTGGTCTTGAGCATAATGTCATTTGCATTTGGCATGGATCAGCCGCAGACAGGGGCCCCTCGACAAATGACTACGGTTTATTTCTCGGCAAGTTGCTTTACCTTTTCGCTGTTCTTGATTTTGTTGATAAAAATCTTGGCCGGTTTAAAGCTTGGAATGTAATGCTCGTCAATAATGATGGCGGTGTTTCTGGAAATATTACGTGCGATTTTTTTCTTTCTTTTTTTATTCACAAAACTGCCAAAGCCACGGATGTAAATGTTCTGTCCCGTGGACATGGAAGATTTTACGATGTTGAAGAACGCTTCGATTGAATGCGATACATCGGCTTTATCTATTCCGGTTTTTTCAGCGATTTGGGCGATAACGTCTGCTTTGGTCACGTTGGTAACG
>CAZZNH010000016.1:0-96116 GCA_964655635.1 uncultured Ohtaekwangia sp. | reverse complement strand
TCCGGTTTTTTCAGCGATTTGGGCGATAACGTCTGCTTTGGTCACGTTGGTAACGTTTAGGATTTCTCAATTTTCAGGTCGGCAAATTTAATCTAGAAAGATCAACCGCAAAATGAAATCTTTGATTATCACTTAGATGTGAATCAAAAACCGACCATCTTGGCAAAAGTTTCAACGCCAAAAGTGGTTTTAAAGACCTTCGCAGGGCGAATCGTTTATAAAATGAGGAGCGGGGATTTTTCAAAAAAAATAATTGATTGGTACCTGACGCACCAGCGGGATTTGCCCTGGCGAAAAGGCAAGAGCCCTTACCGAATTTGGCTGTCCGAAATCATACTCCAGCAGACACGCGTGGCGCAGGGTTTACCCTATTATTATCGTTTTATTAAGGAGTTCCCTAACGTTGATGCCCTGGCAAAGGCCCCTCAGCAGAAAGTGCTGAGGGCGTGGCAAGGCCTTGGCTACTATAGCCGTGCCCGTAATCTTCATGCTTGCGCAAAAAAGATTTCCAACACGCGTGGAGGCGCGTTTCCCAATACGTACGATGACCTCATTGGTCTTCCGGGTGTGGGACCCTACACCGCAGCTGCTATCGCGTCTATGGCATTCGATGAACCCAAAGCTCTGGCAGACGGAAACGTTTACCGCGTGCTTGCGCGCATATTTGGAATTGAAAATGATATAGCCTCCTCCGGGGGCCGGCAGGTATTTATGAGCAAGGCGAACGAACTCATTGACCAAACAAGGCCTGGTATTTTCAATCAGGCGGTCATGGAATTCGGGGCGCTTTGCTGCACACCAAAAAAACCGGCCTGTGATTCCTGCATTTTCTCAACCCAATGTTTTGCCAGAAAACATGAAATGATCAATAACCTGCCCTTCAAAAGTAAAAGGCCTAAAATACGCCAGCGCTACTTTAACTATTTCGTTTTTCTGTCTGGAAAAAAGATAGCTATGAGAAAAAGAACGGAGAAGGATATTTGGAACGGGCTATTTGACTTCTACTTATATGAGGGGGCAAAGAATAGAAAACTTGAGCAGATGGCGAAACAAAGTAAAGTCCTGGCCGGACTTTTAAAGGGAATGAAATGTGAAAGCAAAGCAAAGATCATTAAACATGTGCTTACACACCAGACCATCTACGCCAGGTTTTTTGTTTGTGAGGCGAGATTGCCGTTTGCCGGGAATGCGGTTTTTAAAGGCAGCGGATTAAATTTTTACAGTTTCAAAAAAGTAGCGCAATTGCCGAAACCGGCCTTAATTACTCGTTTTTTAAACGAAATGGGGATATTAGAGTAGCCGGAGATTTTTGGTAATTTTGCAATCCCTCCATCTATAAATCGGTCCGTGCTTTGAAACTGGACGCGGGAGGCAGAGACCGGGAGGAATCCATAAAAAAAGAACAGAGCTATGTCAGGAGTAAACAAAGTTATTTTAGTTGGGAGATTGGGCAAAGATCCAGAAGTGCGCCACCTTGAAAATGGAGCGACTGTGGCCAATTTTAGTATGGCTACCTCTGAAACATATAAGGACAAGACTACGGGAGATCGCAAGGAAATCACCGAATGGCACAATATTGTTTTGTGGAGAGGGCTGGCCGATGTGGCTTCTAAATATCTACACAAGGGCGACATGGTTTATATTGAAGGGAAACTGCGGACGCGGTCCTGGGAAAAAGAAGGCGTGACCCGGTATACCACCGAGGTGGTTGGCGATAATATGACCATGTTGAGTACGAAGCCGTCCAGTGGTTCTTCAGAATACGCTCCATCGGCAGCGGGCAGCCAGCCGGGAGGAAACGATGAATTCAAATCCTCGGATTCATCGGACGACTTACCGTTTTGATGTAGCAATCATCAGCTGATTTTGGAAACATCAACATCTTTAGACGAGCCTCCGAGTAGCACCTTGCTGGGCGATCTCCTGTCTGGCACACCAGACTATTTTTTGGTATCGAGTTTTATCGCCATTGCCATACTATTGGTTTTTTCGGCCCTGGTATCCGCATCGGAGGTGGCATTCTTTTCTCTGAGGGCAGACGACCTGGATCGCTGCCGCGAATCAGATGATCCGAGAGACAAGAAAATTATTGCACTTCTTAACAATCCCCGCCTGCTATTGGCCACGATATTGATCATGAACAATTTCGTGAATGTGGCCATTGTGACTTTGTCCACGTTTATGATGTGGGAACTCGCGAGTACCAGAAACCCCACGGAAATAATTGTTGGCGCGGTCACCTTCAGCGTAACTTTTGCGATCACGTTTTTTGGTGAAATTATTCCTAAGGTTTACGCTACACAGCGCAATCTGTTTTATTCCCGGCTGATCAGCGGAGCTTGGACTATACTGGAAAAAATTTTCATTCCCATTTCATGGATACTTTTGCGAATGGGTGATGTAGTGGAAAGGAGGTTTGAAAAGAAGGGATATAGCACCACCGTGGAGGAACTCAACCAGGCACTGGAGATCACCACCAAAAATGATGAGACCTCAGCCGAAGAAAAGGACATCCTGAAAGGGATTGTGAACTTCGGTACACTTACTGTGAAACAAATCATGCAATCCAGGCTGGATGTGGCCGCGGTTGACTTCGACCTCAGTTTTAAAGAACTGATGGAAAAGGTAAATTCAACAGGTTTCTCACGGGTACCCGTTTATAAAGAGACATTGGATAAGATTGAGGGTGTTTTGTACATCAAGGATCTTCTGCCTTTTCTGGACGAAGCCGACAACTTCAAATGGCAGAAACTAATCCGGCCGGGATTGTTTGTTCCTGAAACCAAAAAACTGGATTCCCTTTTAAAGGATTTTCAAAACAAGCGCGTCCATATGGCCGTGGTCGTGGATGAATACGGTGGAACTTCAGGCGTGATTACTTTGGAGGACCTGATAGAGGAAATCATCGGGGACATTAATGACGAGTTTGATGAGGACGATGCATCCTTTGTAAAGATTGATGACAAGACTTTTGTATTTGAGGGCAAAACTTCACTTCATGATTTTTGCAAGGCCATAGAAGTCGATTCGAGCGTTTTTGATGCGGTGAAAGGAGAAAGCGAATCACTGGGAGGGCTCATTCTGGAAATCAACAATGCGATGCCCAAAGTGGCTGATCAGATCATTTTCGATAAGTTTGTTTTTACTGTAGTGTCTGTAGATAAGAGGCGAATCAAAAGGATCAGGGTGTTGATCAATGAACAGCAAATTCCTGCGTCATGAGATTGGGCGCGTGTCTTTCAGGCCTTTTTCTGGTGATACTTCTGGGGTCGTGCCAAACCGAGTATCAGCCAAAGCCGAAAGGCTATAACCGACTGGTGCTTCCCGAAGCAAATTATCGCCCTACCCCCGATTCCCTGCCGTACTTATTTGAGTACTCCTCCCATGCGGTGTTGAGAAAAGATACGTCATGGGTAAGTGAAAAGCATTGGGTTGAAATTTTTTATCCAGAATTAAAGGCGACCATCCATGTCACGTATAAACAATTGAACAACAGCACAGCGCTTCTTAAGGAATACCTGAATGACGCCTACACGCTTACATCGAAACATCAGATCAAAGCGTATGCGATTGACGAGAGTATTACGCGGGCGCCAAGTGGCAAGGTGGCCGTTATTGCCGAAATTGATGGCGAGGTTCCCAGTCAATTTCAGTTTACCATGACGGATTCATCCCGTAATTTTTTACGTGGAGCTTTATATTTCAATGTTAAAGTTCAGAACGATTCATTGCGTCCTGCCATTGAGTATGTAAAGAAGGACATGATGCACATGATCAATTCCCTCGACTGGAAAGTCAATTAGTGGAAGAATTAGTGTGAGTATGTGATGATGAGGCATTAATTTGCATTTCATCGTCATTTCCTTGGCCAATTTTTTTGAGACATCGATAGAGTTTTTGAAGGGTGTTGGACCCCAGCGCTCAGCGTTGCTTAAAAAGGAGCTCAACATCCATTCGTTTGGCGATCTCATCCAGTATTACCCTTTCCGGCATGAAGACCGGACGCGATTTTACAGCATCGGGGAAATCAATGAAACAATGCCCTATGTTCAGATCAAAGGAAAAATCCTTCGGTTTGAAATGATTGGTGGGGGCCGGAAGAAACGGTTGGTGGCTCATTTTGAAGATGCAACGGGGGAAGTTGAATTGGTGTGGTTTCAGGGTGTCATCTGGATATTGGATAAAATTAAGCCTGGTATCGAATACATTGTCTTCGGCAAACCCAATCGGTACGGAAGAAAAATTTCTATAGCTCATCCGGAAATTGAGCCGGTTACCGGGGTTAAGGAGAAGCAAGGTTATCTGCAGCCGGTGTATCCACTTACCGAGAAATTGCGATCCAAATATCTCGACAATAAGTTTCTTGTCAGGATTCAAAAAGAACTGATCACCATAGCGATGGGCCACATCCGGGAGACGTTGCCTGACCAAGTTTTAAAAAAACAAGGGCTGATTTCGAAGAAGGATGCTCTTGCCAATATTCATTTCCCCAAGTCGCTTGAGTTATTAGCCAGGTCACAGGAACGGTTGAAGTACGAAGAACTTTTCTATATCCAACTGCGGCTGATTAAAATGAAACTGGTAAGACAGGAAAAATTTAAAGGCCTTGTTTTCAACGACACGTCAATTCTTACTCAATTCTATTCGGATCATTTGCCGTTTCCACTCACCGATGCCCAGAAAAAAGTCATTCGTGAAATCTATGGGGACATGAAATCGGGAAAGCAAATGAACAGGTTATTGCAAGGGGATGTGGGGAGCGGAAAAACCATCGTGGCCTTTATCTGTATGCTGCTTGTGATCGGCAGTGACGCCCAAGCTGCCCTCATGGCACCAACAGAGATTTTGGCGCAGCAGCATTACGCCAACTTAAAAAAATATGCCGATTTAGTGGGAATTTCCATTTCATTGCTTACCGGTTCAACCAAGAAAAGAGCGAGAACAGAATTGCACTACCGGCTGGAAACCGGAGAATTGAAGATATTGATCGGGACTCATGCATTGATTGAGGACGAAGTAAAATTTAATCGGCTGGGACTGGCTGTCATTGATGAGCAACACCGCTTTGGGGTGGCCCAACGATCCAAACTTTGGCAAAAGAATAGAAATGTTTATCCCCATGTGTTGGTCATGACGGCTACGCCAATACCCCGAACACTGGCCATGACTTTGTATGGCGATCTTGAAATTTCTGTGATCGATGAGCTACCCAAAGGAAGGAAGCCCATCAAGACCACGCACCAATACGATTCGCATCGGCTTCAAATCAATGAATTCATGCGTCAGCAAATTGCTGCAGGCCGGCAGATTTATATTGTGTACCCTCTCATCGAGGAGTCGGAAAAGCTGGACCTAAAACACCTGATGGATGGCTACGAAAGTATTGCCCGCGCCTTTCCGGATGTGCCCATCAGCATCCTTCATGGAAAAATGAAAACGGAGGCGAAGGACTACGAGATGGCACGGTTTGTTAAAGGGGAAACAAAAATAATGGTGGCCACCACGGTGATCGAGGTGGGCGTGGATGTGCCCAACGCCTCGGTGATGATCATTGAAAGTGCGGAGCGGTTCGGCTTATCGCAACTTCACCAGTTGCGCGGCCGGGTAGGGCGTGGTGCAGATCAGTCCTATTGTATTTTGGTTACCGATTATAAACTCAGCGCTGATTCCAAAGTCCGACTGAAGACCATGGTGCAAACCAATAATGGTTTTGAAATTGCGGAGACAGATTTAAAATTGCGCGGCCCCGGTGATCTGATGGGCACGCAGCAAAGTGGTGCGCTGGATTTGTTGATCGCGGATTTGGGTAAAGATGGCTTGTTGCTGCAACAGGCGCGGCAAGCTGCAATCGAGATATTAGAGGCTGATCCAGACCTGAAACTGCCAGAAAACCTGGCGATCAAAACCCAAGTGGAGTCCCTAAGGAAAACGGTGGTCAATTGGAGCAGGATCAGCTGATGGTTCCCGACCCATGCGATGAGGTTAGGTCAGTTGTAGCTGCGGCCGTGGAAATCCTTGTGGCCTGAACGCGTATTTGATCCGCGATTTTTATTGCTTTAGTTGTAAATTGGCATCCCTAGAAATCGTTATGATGAGATCGTGTCTTATTTCGTGCCTGCTAATTACTGTTTGTGGCCTTGCATTCGGACAGCCGGGTAACTATTTCCTTTCGCATTACACGCCCTCGGACGAGAACATCGATTACCTCAGTTTTGATATTGCCCAGACCGACCGGGGCATTATCTATTTTGCTAATAAGAACGGTGTCGTGGAATTTGACGGGAGGAACTGGAATGTCATTCAGTCGCCCGGAGCGATTTATACCCTTGCTATTTCAAATGGGAATGAAATCTACGTTGGCGGATTGACCGGCTATGGCAGGCTAGCTCTCAACAAAAACAATGTGCTTGCCTATGAATCGCTCTCGAAAGGAGACAAGACCAAAAATGTCTTTAAAAGCGTGGCACATGGGGACTATGTATACTTTATTAATGAAACTCACTTCTTTGGGTTTAATGTAAAAACAAGACAGACTGAAACCAATATTGATGCCACGCCAGGCAGCAGTTTTAATGGCTTATTCGAAATTGATAATAAAGTTTACGTCTCCGAGAGCTCCGGAACTTTAAACGAGTTGAAGGACGGAAAACTGTCGGTTACCTCTTTCTCCTTTCTGGCAGGTGATGAGCTTCTTTTTGTCGACAAAAATGCAGGGGCATCCCGCTATCTTATAGGAACTGTTTCGGGAAAATATTTTAGCTACGAAAATGGCAAGGCCACGGAAATCAGGATTGAAGATAGCAGTTATACGACCACCAATGTGGTCGTCAGTGGCAGATGGGTAAACGAGAGACTAATAGCATTGGGAACCCTGAGCGGAGGGGTCGTTTTCATCAGCGTCAACTCGGGCAAAACGGAAGAAGTAATCAGTTACTATACCGGTTTACCGGACAACGAGGTGTTCGCGCTCATGACAGACAGAAATCAGGGCGTGTGGGTTGCCCACGATTATGGATTTACCAGAATTGCCCCCTATCTTCCTTTTCGCACTTACAACCATTATCCTGGTCTGTCAGGTAATTTGCTGAGCGCATTTTCGGACAGCAGCCGCGTTTTCGTGGGCACTTCTGTCGGGCTGTATAAGCTTAATAAGGAAGAAATCTTCAGTGAAGAGACCTACTTTGTAACCCGAGTTAAAAAATCTTCGTCAGCCGCAACCGCAGCTGAAGAGGAAAAAGCTGAACGCAAGAAAAGCAGGAAAGGCCTGTTCAGCTTTTTGAAACGAAAAAATAAAGAGGAAGAGCCAGCCCCCGAGCCCAAAGGAGTTGCCAAAACTGAAGGCACCAAAAAGACAGAGCGGGTTGTCGAAAAGAAAACCCGAAAAGTTCTGGCGGGACTGGATTTTGCGTATAAAAAAGTAAGCGGCATTGAAGGGAAAGTTTCGAACCTAATGCGCGTTGAGAACAAACTGCTTGCTGCCGGAGTTGGCGGTGTCTTTGAAATTGATGGACTTAACTCGATCGAAATATTAAATGTGCCGGTGAGGGCACTGTTTTACTCGCCCACACTCAGGCAGTTATTGGTGAGCACCTACAACGACCGGGTAAGGACCTATCAAAATTCCAAAGAGGGGTGGAAAGAGACATTTTTACTGGATACGCTGAGGGCTTATGTAGGAAATATTTTTGAAGATCGCACACAAAACATCTGGCTCTGCGGAAGGGCTGATGTCGTTAAAGTGGAGATCATTGATGATGAGATCAGTGCCACCTCGTCCGTTCCTTTTACAACACCGGTGCTGGATGAAACGATGGGATTTGCTTTGGGCCCTGACGTATTTGTAGCTGCATCGGGGTCGTTTCACCGTTATGATCCTATCAAGCATGAATTCACGCGTTATGATTCATTGCCTGGCCCTCGGAAATACTTCACTTCATTGGGTACATTTTGGTTTAACGATGGCCATCGATGGCGGACGGTTGACAGAAATCTCCAGAACAGCCTCCGGTTGGAGTGGCTTGGGTTGTTCCCGGATATACGGACGTTGACGGCTGCTGATAACGGCAATGGACTTTGGCTGATTACGGCCGAAAATGAGTTGTATAAATTCACCAAAACTGACCTGCAGGAAATCGTAAAAAAATATCCCCTGTTTCTTCGCGAAGTACGGGGTCCACAAAACAAGTTACCCGCAGATCAGCTTAATGCTATTGATCAACAGGAAAGCGCCCTGTCTTTTGAATTTATCCAGCCCGAGTACACCAACGCACTGGCTATAGAATACCAATACATGATTGAGGGAATCAGCAAAAGCTGGTCGGATTGGTCAGCTTCCAACAATATTGTGAACTTTCCATTTCTTACCCCCGGGGATTACAAGCTGCGGATAAAATCCAGGGACCTGTTTGGACAAATTTCCGAGTTACAATCCATCGATTTCAGGGTGATACCACCTTACTGGAAACAGACCTGGTTCTACGCGCTTGAGTTTGTGTTCTTTGCTATGCTGGTGATCATTTCACTGCGGCTAAGTGCGGCCAATAGCAGGTACCGGCACATTAGTCAATTGCTTTCGATCCTTACTGTAATCATGTTGATACAATTGATGCAAAACACTGCCGAGTCTTTCATCACTGTGCAGACAACCCCGGTCGTGGATTTCTTTATTCAGGTGTTTATAGCGCTGTTGATATTGCCCCTGGAGTATCGAATGCGAAGATTTATGGTAGAGGCTTCCGAAGGCAAATACAACTTAAAACGCCTAAAAGGCGTGAAGCAGTAAACTGCGTTAATATCTTTTTATTTTGGTTAACTTCACTTTAATAACTTGTTTTCTATGAGGCACCTAATCGTACTTTCCATGCTGGCGTTCATAGGATGGTCTTGTCAATCTTCCAAAGACAATGACGCCTTGTATAATCCTCCTGCCGAGGGATTCAATTTGGCCGAGTCTGATCCCGCAGCTGTGGAACTGGCCGACAGCATCATGGTGGCCATAGGAGGGCGAAAAAATTGGGACGACACCCGTTATATTTCCTGGAATTTTTTCGGCAGAAGGAATCTGGTGTGGGACAAAAAAATGGACAGGGTTCGCATTGAAAGTATCAGGGACAGCATAATCTACCTGTTGAATCTGAATACGATGGAGGGCAAGGTGAGTGTAAAGGGTCAGGAGTTATCAATTCCAGATTCCTTAACGAAAATGCTCAAGCGTGCAAAGAGCATTTGGATCAACGACTCGTATTGGTTAGTGATGCCTTTCAAACTAAAAGATTCAGGTGTAACCTTAAAGTATATGGGAGAGGATACCGTAGTGAACAACCAACTTTACAACATTCTCCAACTTACGTTTGAAAATGTGGGAGATACTCCTCAAAACAAATATGATCTCTATGTTGACGTGAAGGAAAACCTGATCAGGTATTGGTCCTTTTATGGCGATGCAAAGCAGGACTCTGCATCATGGACCAGGCCATGGGACAATTACCAACGTTACGGAAATATTCTATTGTCAGCAGACCGATCCGATGGTGGCGGCCCCAAAAATGTCAGGGTGGACGCGCAGCTTCCGGAGTCACTATTTTCAGAATTTTAAAAAGTCTTACCAAACTTGATGTTCACGGCCTATGCTTCTCAACCTTGATTCTGTTCCGCACTTTTATAAGAACTATGTCAAACAAATTGACGAGACTGATTTATTGCAGGCCTTGAGGATTTCGGGAAATCGAATGCAGGAGACGCTTCATTCAATACCTGTGGACAAACAGGATTTTAAATATGGACCTGATAAATGGACCGTCCGCGAGCTGCTTTGCCACTTGATTGACTCTGAAAGAATATTTGCCTATCGCGCCCTTTGTTTTGCGCGAAATGACAAGACCAACCTGCCTGGCTTCGATGAGAAAAGTTATGCACCGGAGGCTAACGCGGGTAACCGCGATTTGAAGTTGATCATCAACGAGATGAGGCATCTGCGGATATCTACCATCGATATGTTTGAAGGCTTTTCGCCTGAGATGCTTGCCCGAAAAGGCACCGCGAATAATAACGAGTTGTCGGTGATTGCCCTGGGATTCATCATTGCAGGCCATGAATCACATCACCTGAAAGTGCTCAAGGAAAGATATTTCAGCGCCTGGAATTGATGCTCCGATTTTTCATTAGTGCTTTTATTCTTCTGGCGGCTTCCTGTTCCCCAAGGATGAAAATTTACAAGGAACTGACTGAAAGTGAGGAGGCCTTTCAGGACCACATCGGATTGATGGTATATAATCCCGGGTCACGGAAAACGTTGATCGATTTTAATTCTGCGAAGTATTTTACTCCCGCCTCTAACACAAAAATTTTTACTTTTTTTACAGGACTTCAGCTTCTAGAGGATTCTATTCCCGCATTGCGGTACATAGAAAAAGGAGACTCATTGATTTTTTGGGGAACCGGAGATCCTTCGTTTCTTTATCCCGAGGTGTATCAAAATCGGGCCGTTTACGACTTTCTAAAAGAACAGCCCCGTTCGCTTTATTTTTCTGCAGCAAATTTTTATCAGCCTCATTTCGGACCAGGATGGGCCTGGGATGATTATTATTATAGCTACTCACCTGAACGATCATCTTTTCCCATCTACGGGAATTGTATGGTGCTTACTGACAGTGTCGAAAATACCGTGCTTGCTTCTCCGCCTTTTTTTCAGCGCTACATTACCGTGGTAGATGCAAAAGAGACTGAAAAAAATGTGGAACGTGGAATCGCAGATAATTCTATTACCTATTTTCGTGGAGCAACCGAGGGATTTCTCGAAACAATACCTTTTCATACAAGCGGACAGTTGATTGCCGATTTACTGACCGACACACTCAAAAGAAAGGTAAGTTTAGTGGATGACGTTCAACCTCCAGGCACCAAACTTTTATATAGCCTTCCAGCCGACAGCCTTTATAAGGTGATGATGCAACAGAGCGACAACTTTTTAGCGGAACAATTATTGCAGCTTTGTGCAGGTATGATCAGTGATTCACTCCATTCAGAAATAGCAATCGAGGCAGTCAAGAAAAATTTCCTTTTTGATCTGCCAGACGAGCCGCAATGGGTAGATGGATCCGGATTGTCAAGGTATAATCTATTCACGCCTCGGTCCATTGTGCGCCTTTGGGAAAAGATTCTGGCGCTGGTACCGCGGGATAGACTTTTTCAAATGCTGGCCATTGGAGGTAAGGCCGGAACCATTAAAAATAATTACCAAGCTGAAGTTCCATATATTTTCGGCAAGACAGGGACACTAAGCAATAATCATTGCCTGAGCGGTTATCTTGTCACTAAAAGCAACGAGCTGTTGATTTTTAGTTTTATGAACAATAACCATACGGCGCCTGCGAGAGAAGTAAGGAGTAACATGGAATCAATATTATACAGCATACATGAGCGCTACTAAAGTATTGTTGGGTATTTTTTTCTTCTGTTTGTTGACAAGTCCATTGGTCGCACAGGAAAGGGATAGTCTCGACATCAAAATCGGACAAATGATTTTGATTGGAGTTCCCGGCACATCGGTTGATTCTACCGTGCTGCGGGAGATTCGTGACGGCAAGGCAGGCTCTATTATTTTTTTTGAGAAAAACATAGCCACCAAAAATTCATTTGTGAGGTTGAAGAATTTGTCGTGGACTTACAACATGGTTGCCCCGATTCCATTATTTGTTTCTATTGATCAGGAAGGGGGCAGGGTAAATCGCTTGAAAGAGAAGTATGGATTCCCCCGATCCATATCGGCTGCCGCCATGGGTCGGTCGATGGATTCGGTCAGGTACTATGGTGAAACCACGGCCGCAACATTGGCCAGTTTGGGCATCAATGTAAATTTTGCACCAGTGGTTGATCTGGCTTCTAATCCCGATAATCCAGTTATTGCGAAGGTAGAGCGCGCTTTTTCGGCAGACCCCGACAGCGTGACCATGTATTCCCGGGCTTTCGTCAAGGCGCATCGAAATGTTGGAGTGGTCACTGTACTAAAACATTTTCCGGGGCACGGCAGCTCCCAGTCCGATACCCACCTTGGCGTAGCCGATGTGTCGGGAACCTGGAATGAAAAGGAGCTAAATCCTTACAAAACGCTGATTGATTCGGGATATGCCGATGCAATCATGACGGCACACATTGTAAACAAAAACCTGGATGAAAAAGGATTACCAGGCACTTTGTCCAAAAGAATACTTGACTCACTGCTGCGGAAATCACTAAGATTTGATGGCGTAGTATTCTCAGATGATATGCAAATGCACGCCATCACCAAATATTATGGATTCGAGGAGGCCATTAGGCTGGCTGTAAATGCAGGCGTTGACATCCTTACCTTTTCGAACAACATTCAGGGAAGCGAAGATCGTACTGTTGACCGGGTCCATTCGATAATAAAAAAATTTGTCATGGATGGCACTATCCCAGCGGCCAGAATAGATCAATCTTTTCAACGTATTATGCGCTTGAAACAAAGGATGGATAATTCTCCGGGTGATTTTTATCGCGCTGAATGGCTAAAAAGCCAGGAGGCACTTAAGGCTTATCGTTTAAAATTGGAAAAAACTGAGGCGGAGCTGGAGCAGGTAAAAATGACTGGCGGAGAGCCGGTGGACAAGAAGAAAAAGAAAAAAAAGAGTAACTGATAGAATGCAGCCGTACAGAGAAGCTATACCCAAGGGGCCAAGGGTCCCCATTCTATTGAGCGTCCCGCACTGCGGCACCGCATTTCCCGATGAGTTGAAGGGCGAATACAAAAGAAAAATGGCAGATTGCCCTGACGACACGGACTGGTTTGTAGACAAATTGTATGACTTTGCCCCTGATATGGGAATCAGCATGATCAGCGCAGTGTACAGCCGGTGGGTGATTGATTTGAACCGCGATCCGGAAAGTAAGCCGTTGTATACCGATGGAAGGATAATAACAGCGCTGTGCCCGAGCACTGATTTTTTTGGTAACTCAATTTATGAAAATGAAAGAACCGTGGTGGACCATCGCGAGGTGAATAGAAGATTAAATTCTTATTATCACCCCTATCACAGGAGAATTGAGGAGTTGCTGATTGAACTTAAGAAACAATTTGGTAAAGTATTGTTGTGGGATTGCCATTCGATACGACAACACGTACCAACGATCCACAAGGAAAAATTCCCGGATTTGATCCTGGGTGATGCCGATGGAACTTCGGCTTCACCGGGTCTGATAGAGATTGCATTGAAAGGATTGGAGTCTGGAGCATATGGTGTCAACCACAATTACCCGTTTAAGGGAGGATACATTACCAGGCATTTTGGCAAACCGCTTGAAAATCAGCATGCATTGCAACTGGAAATGAGTAAGGTAATGTATATGGATGACGCTGAAATGAATTACAATGAGGTGCGTGCTGTCAAAGTAAGAGAAGTTCTTAAATCAACATTTGAAAAATTGATCAATGCAATCGAACTCTCCTGATGATTTGGATCCCAATCCATGGTCCCGAAATAAGATTCCGGGTCCACTGTTGGCCTTTGCGAGGGCAATGAGGAAAAAACCAACTGAGGCAGAAGGATTACTCTGGGCCAATCTAAGAAACAGAAAGACCATGGGCCTTAAATTCAGAAGGCAGCAACACATTGAAGGATTTATATTGGATTTTTACTGTCATGAGATTCGGTTGGGAATAGAAGTTGATGGAACCTATCATGAAGGGAAAGAGCAATTGCAGTATGATGCAAGTAGAACCAAGTATTTGAACGAATTTGGCATTGAAATTTTGAGATTTTCGAATCAGGAGGTAATTCATTCAATGCATGATGTTTTGAGTAAGATCAAGCGTGTGAGCAGAGCTAGGATTGAAGATAATCCCTCTCCCCGTCCTTCCTCGGACACGCCCCTCCCAGGGGAGAGGGGGAGGGGAGAGGGATTACCCTCAACCTCCTATTTCAAATTTAAAGGCCTGCTGCAGCGCGATGGCTGGATGAGCCCCGCTTATGTTGGCGTTGACAAAGAGGGGCAGATAACCTACTTATCAGATAAGCCGCCAGACGAGGCATTTGCCATCGATTCTGTGGATGGTTTTGCGCTGCCCGGATTTCAGAATGCACACTCGCACGCTTTTCAATATGCGATGGCAGGTTTGGCGGAAAATCATCCTGCGGGTTCTCGTGATGACTTTTGGACCTGGAGGGAGGCCATGTACCAGTGTGCTTTGTCTGTTGATCCGGATCAGGTAGAAGCGATTGCCACTATGCTCTACGCTGAAATGGTGCGGCACGGCTACACCCACGTGGCTGAGTTTCACTACCTGCATCACGACAAGCAGGGAAAACCCTATCAAAACCTGGCGGAATTGGGCGAACGGATTGTGGCTGCCGCCAGCACGGTGGGAATAAAACTAACCCTGGTCCCCGTCTTCTACCAGAAAGGAGCCTTTGGTCAGGATCCGCAACCCAGGCAACGAAGGTTTATTTCGAAAACAATTGATAGCTACTTCGAATTATTTGAAGCGTCCCAAAATGCAATAGCGAATTACCGGGATGCCTCCATTGGCGTCAGCGTTCATTCGCTGCGCGCAGTTGATCTGAATGACATTATAAAAACGGCAAAAATCGCTCCGCCTGACCTACCGTTTCATATTCACGTGGCCGAGCAAAAGAAAGAAGTGGAAGACTGCATAAACTTTTGCGGTAAACGACCCATGCAGTGGGTCCTGGATAATCTTGACATCGATTCAAGATTTCATGTTGTGCATTCCACCCATTTGAACGATGATGAACTTTTCCGGTTGGCAAAATCAGGCGCGCAAGTTGTCTTGTGCCCTTCGACCGAAGGGAATCTCGGAGACGGTATTTTTAGAATGAAGGAGTATGTGAGGATGGGTGGCAGGTGGTCGATCGGAACCGACAGTCACATCGGAATCAATCCGCTTGAAGAACTAAGAATGATTGATTACCGCCAAAGGCTGGTGACCCATGAGCGCAATACGTTTGATGGCGATGCCGCCCAGTACATGATCAATGAAGAAGTTCAATCCGGTCGCAAGGCGATGGGTATAAACAGTGAAAATAATTTTGAAATCGGGGATCCGTTTGATGCCGTGGTGTTTGACGGGAAGGCGCCTTTGCTCAATGCAACCTCCATAAAAAATCTGACGCCAGCGATTGTTTATTCGTGTGATTCGAATCATATACTGGGCACCATTGTCAATGGCCATTGGATTGTCAAGTTCAATAGACACAAAGCGCACAAGAAAATTTCCGCTGACTTTGCCAAAACCATTGGGCAAATTCAAAATCGATGATTGAATTGTTTTCGTCATTCAGTTCTTGATTCTTTCTTATTCAGCCGATCAAATAATTCCGGTAGGAATCTCCGGTATCCTTGCGGTACTTAGCCGATCCAAATTAACCCAATTATGAGAAAAATTTACCTTCTTGTCTGTGTTGCCGTGGTATTGACCAACGGAGTACTGGCGCAACGAAAATCAAAATCAAGTCCTGAAGCGCCCGCACAAAATTCAGCCAGCGGTGATCTATATAAAGGACTTAAGTGGCGCAATATCGGCCCGTTTAGAGGCGGCCGTTCGAACGCGGTTTCCGGAGTAGTGAACAATGATATGCTCTATTATACAGGCTACACCGGAGGGGGAGTTTGGAAAACCGAAGACGCTGGAAGCTCTTGGACGAATATTTCAGATGGATTTTTCAAGACCGGGTCTGTTGGAGAAATTGCCGTTTCTGAATCCGACCCGAATGTCATTTACGTGGGAATGGGTGAGCATGCCGTTCGGGGTGTAATGACATCGTATGGCGATGGCGTTTATAAATCAACAGATGCAGGAGCCACCTGGCAAAATATAGGGTTGGAAAAGACAAGGCACATTGCCGACATCGCGATTCATCCCGTAAATGCTGATATCGTTTATGTAGCGAGTCAGGGTCCTGTGCATGGGCCAAGTGTCGATCGCGGTGTATACAAGTCGACTGACGGAGGGACAACATGGAAAAAGACCTTGTACGTTGATGAAAACACAGGCGTTTCCAGCCTGAGCATGGATATGAATAACCCCAGGATATTGTATGCGGCCACCTGGCAACACAGACGCTATCCCTGGAAAGTTGAAAGCGGTGGACCGGGATCTGCACTGTGGAAATCAACCGATGGAGGAGAAACCTGGAAGAAAATAAATGAGGGCTTGCCGAAGGAGCTGGGAAAAATGGGAATTTCAGTATCTCGCGCCAATTCCAACCGGGTATATGCGATAGTGGAAACAGAAAAATCCAAGTCCGGGCTATACCGTTCCGATGATGGGGGCAAGAAGTGGACCATGCTGAGCAACAATCAGGACATCAGCTCCCGCTCATGGTATTACATGGAAGTGTTTGCTGATCCTATCAATGAGGATATTGTTTATGTCCTTAATGCTCCCATGATGAGATCCATTGACGGAGGTAAAAACTTTCAGCAGGTGCGCGTAGGTCATGGAGATACGCACGATTTGTGGATAAATCCGAAAAATAATAACAACATGATTCTAGGTGATGACGGTGGAGGTGAAATAAGTTTCAACAAGGGAGATACATGGAGTACCTTGGGCAACCAGCCAACGGCCCAATTTTACAGAGTAAATGTTGATCATGTTTTTCCTTACAAAGTCTATGGAGGACAACAAGACAACTCTTCAGTTGTGATTGCCAGCCGCACCAATTCAATGGGTATCACGGACAAAGACTGGTTTAATGGCCCGGGATGCGAAAGTGCGTATATCGTTTTTAATCCCGTAAACCCGGAATTGCTTATGGGTGGTTGTTATCAGGGTAATATTGAGGTCTTAAATGTGAATACGAGCGAAGGCAAAGACGTCAGGCAATACCCGTCCAGCAATCTCGCTTACAAGGTCAAAGATATGAAGTATCGCTACAATTGGAATGCACCGATTGTCGCCTCGCCACACGACCCCAATACAGTTTATCATACAGGCAACGTGGTTTTCAAGACAACCAACTGGGGGCAGAACTGGGAGGTGATCAGCCCTGACCTTACCCGCAACGATACAACCAAGCAGGGCGTAGGGGGTGGCCCGTTTACCAATGAAGGTGCAGGAGGAGAAAATTATAACACCATCTATTACCTGATAGAATCTCCACATGAAAAAGGAGTGATATATACCGGCAGCGACTGCGGATTGGTGCATATCACAAGAGATGGCGGGAAAACATGGCAGAATATAACACCGGCTGGTTTGCCGGAGAGTTTGATCAGCTCGATCGAGGTATCATCCTTTGACAAAGCTACAGCGTATGTTTCCGCATCGAGATACAAATTCAACGACTACAGCAACATGACTTACAAAACTACGGACTATGGGAAAACGTGGACCAAAATTGGCAATGGCGTAGAAGTTGACGATTACATCCGCGTGATCAGAGAAGACAAAAAAGTGAAAGACTTGTTATACGGAGGAGCCGAGCGGGGATTTTATGTTTCCTACAATGGTGGGAACGCGTGGAGCAAACTTCAGCTGAACCTGCCGGTGGTTCCTATAACGGACCTGATCATTCACGACAATGACCTCGTTGCGTCAACGCAAGGCCGTGCATTTTGGATATTGGACGACTTGAGTGCAATTCAACAATCGAAGGGAAACTTTGGCAATGATGTGGTAAAACTATTTCATCCCAAACCAACCTATCGGTTCACCAGTTTCTCTCCGTCCTGGATGCCAGTGCCCAAGGGAATTGGACAAAACCCGATGAATGGTGTGATCCTGGACTATTATTTAAAAGAAAAAGCCGACACCAACAAAGTATCATTGCAGATACTGGATGAAGGAGGCAAGGTAATTCGGAGTTACACGAACAAAAAAGATGAAAATTTCAAACCCTATCCGGGTGGCCCTCCGGCCCCTCAGGTGATTCCTGCAGAGGCGGGTGTCAATCGTTTTGCCTGGGACTTCAGGCATGAGAACATTACTGATGTGCCTAACGCATTTGTGTATGGAAATTACAAAGGTCACCAGGTGGCGCCCGGAAAATATAAGGCAAGAATGACCTACAAGGGGGCTACAACAGAAACTGATTTCGAAATCATTTCTGATCCGAGAGTGAAGGCATCAGTGGCCGAGTGGTCGACACAGCAGCAGTTTCTTACGGATGTGGAGAACAGGATTGCTGAGATTCACAATGCCATCAACTCCATGAGAAAGGTAAAAAAGCAAGTAGAGACCTATAACGAAATGCTGAAGTCGAAGGATGATGCTAAGGAAGTAGTAGATGCCGGGAAGGCGTTACTGAAGAAGATGGCTGATTGGGAATCAAATCTGATTGAGACAAGGCAAAAAAATGGGCAGGATGTGATCAACTGGCCCAGCAAATTGAACACGGAGTACTTTCAACTGTTGGGCGTGGCAGACGCACATGAACCGGCACTTACGCAGGGCGTGAAAGACCGGTTTAAAGATCTTGAGAGCCAATGGTCTGGCTATAGGCAACAGATGCAGGAGATTATCAATACAGATATCTCGTCATTTAATGCCATGTTTAAAGCCAAAAATATCCCGGCTGTGGTGACTGAATCCAAATGATTCGCAAGTGATAAAGCGAATAACTTAAAAAATTAGGTCCATGAAAAAGAATCTATTGTTGCTTGTTGCCTGCCTTTTGGTGATGGGTTTTGCCTTCGGTCAACGTAAAAAGGGAAATTCCTCTGCCTCGCCACAAGCTGAACTCGCGTTTAGCACAGATACGTATGGTGGCATTGAATGGAGAGAACTGGGTCCGTTCCGTGGAGGCAGGTCGGTGACGGCTACCGGAGTGGTTGGAGATCCCAACACGTATTATTTTGGTGGTGTGGGCGGTGGTGTTTGGAAGAGTACCGATGCAGGGCAAACGTGGTTTAACATTACGGATAAATATTTTGGCGGAACCATCGGGGCGGTCGCTGTTGCTGAAAGTGACCCAAATGTGATTTACGTGGGAGAGGGAGAACAGGGTGTTCGCACCAATGTTTCTTCAGGATGGGGAGTTTGGAAATCGGTGGATGCCGGAAAAACATGGAAACACATTGGGTTAAGAGATTCCAGGCACATTGGGCGAATTCGCATTCATCCAAAGAATCCTGATTTGGTTTATGTAGCGGTAATGGGCAACCTCTGGAAATCATCGGACATGCGGGGCGTTTACCGAAGCAAGGACGGAGGAGCAACCTGGGAACGGATATTGTTTGCGAGCAAAGATGCAGGGGCTGTTGATCTTACCTTTGACCACAACAACCAGCGCGTGCTTTACGCCAGCACCTGGAACATTAGACGCAACGGTTATAGAATGGACAGTGGAGGTCCAGATTCAAAACTTTGGAAAAGCACGGATGGCGGAGATACCTGGGATGAGCTGACTGACAATGATGGCATGCCATCGGGCACCAATGGAATCATTGGCGTTGCTGTTTCGCCAAAGAACTCCAACCGGGTTTGGGCACTTATAGAAAACCTCAACGGGGGTCTGTTCAGATCAGACGATGCCGGGGCTACCTGGAAAAAAATAAATGAAGATCGCGCCCTGCGCCAGCGGGCATGGTACTACACACGGATCACAGCGGATACCCAAAACGAAGACAAACTTTGGGTGATGAACGTCAGCTATGGCGTGTCGAAGGATGGCGGTGTCTCCTTTGAGTTGAAGAACGCTCCTCATGGTGATCACCACGATTTGTGGATTGATCCTCACAATAATCAAAGAATGATTATTGCTGACGATGGGGGTGCGCAGGTCTCCAACGATGGGGGTGCAAACTGGACTACCTACATGAATCAGCCAACGGCACAATTTTACAGGGTATCCACAGACGATCATTTTCCCTACCGCATTTATGGTGCGCAACAGGATAACACCAGCGTGCGAATCAACAGCAGAGGAACAGGAGCCACCATTACGCAAAGTGATTGGGTCGCTCTTTCGATTGGTGAGAGTGCACATTTGGCACCAGACCCGCTGAACGAGGATGTGGTGTTTGGCAGTGACATGAAAGGCTACATGACCATGCAGGACATTGCAACCGGGCACGAGCGTTCAATCAATGCCTGGCCAATATTGCCGGCTGGTTCCGGAGATGAGGTAATGAAGTATCGTTTCAACTGGAACTACCCCGTGTCATTCAGTCCGCATGATCCCAACAAACTATATGCAGGCTCGAATCATTTGCTCGTGTCCTACAACCGTGGTCAAAGTTGGACAGAACTTAGCCCTGACCTAACCCGGAATGATCCGGAAACGACAAAGTCATCCGGGGGGCCGATCACCCAGGACAACACAGGAGCAGAGTACTATGCCAATATTTTTGTGTTGACAGAATCGCCATATACAAAAGATGAAATATGGACGGGATCAGACGATGGTCTCGTCTATTTGACACGCGATGGTGGTAAGACCTGGAACAATGTTACGCCATCCATGGCTCCGAAAAATAACATGATGAACAGCATAGATGTGAATCCATTTGTGAAGGGAGGGGCATATGTGGTGGGTACATCGTATAAGTTTGGCGATTATACCCCGTACGTATACAAGACCAGCGATTACGGGAAATCCTGGACCTTGATTACGAAAGGAATTCCCTCCGAAGAATTTGTGCGGGTAGTTCGGGCGGATCCGAAACGCCCAGGACTTTTATATGCTGGTACTGAAAAGGGGATGTGGATATCTTTTGACGATGGCGGCAGTTGGTCAAAATTTCAGCTGAACCTGCCTCCCGTTCCCATACACGACCTTGCCATCAAAAATGATAACCTTGTTGCCGCAACGCATGGAAGAAGTTTTTGGTTGATTGACGATTTAACTCCGCTTCATCAAATTTCAAAAGAGATTGAAGCCAGGAAAACTTACTTGTTTAAACCGATGCCAAGTTATCGGATGCCGGCCGTGTCCTTTTGGTGGGATGTGGATCGCAGACTGGAGGGTCAAAATCATCCAGGGGGCGTCTTGATGCATTATTTTGTAAAAGAGATGGATGAGAAGACGGAGATAAAGCTTGAAGTGATGGAGGCCAGCGGGAACGTTATTCAGACTTATACCAACAAGTCAAAAGAAAAGGCCACCCAGTTGAAAGTGGAGAAGGGAGGCAATCGCTTTGTGTGGGATATGACCTATCCGGGCTTCAAGACATTTCCAGGAATGGTATTTTACAACGCCCGCAATCGCGGACCGAGGGCCGTTCCGGGCAAGTACAAGGCCCGCCTTTCCGTAAGCGGAGAAACCACGGAACAAGAATTCGAAATTTTGAAAGACCCAAGGATTAAGACAACGCAGGAAGAGTTTCAAAAGCAATTTGATTTCCTCGTGAAGGTGCGCGATAAGGTGAGTGACGCCAACCAGGGTGTTCTCGATATCAGAAGCATCAAGAAGGATCTTGGGTATGTGAAAACAAAAGTTGAGGACACCCCACAAAACAAGGACCTGCTAAACACCATCGACACGTTTGAAAAGGAACTTACCGTGATTGAGAATAACATTCATGAGACCAGAAATCAGAGTGTTCAGGATCCGTTGAACTATGGTGTGAAACTCAACAACAAGATGGCTTATTTACTGGGAGAGCAGGGAGCGGGCGATTATCCGCCAACGGACCAGGGAGAAGCCGTTCGCCAGTTGCTCACGCAGCAGATTGACACCGAGCTACGCAATCTGGACGTCCTCATTGATAAGAACGTAAACACCATCAACGGTATGATAAAGGACAAAGGGATAGAGATGGTGATGGTAAAGAAAGCGTCTGTCAAAATGTAAAAATTCAAGATTCAAAATTCAAAATTGGGGAAGGCCTGCGATTTTGAATTTTGAATCTTAAACTTTGAATTAAGTTAGTCCTCCCACTTCCAATCGCCACCAATCTTCAACGGTTCCTTCAAATTATTCTCAATCATAAATTGGCGGGTCGTTTCGCTATCCATCTTTTTAGCCGGTAGTTTTTCGGAGTTTGCCAAGCCATAGAGAATCATGGTGCCAAAACGTGCGGTGTTTACCAGGTGAGATTCATTCACCAATTTGAAATCATCACAATCTGAATGATAGCATCCGTAGATCGAGCGGTCAAGGTTGCTGATCACACCCACGATGGGAACACCCTCCAGCATAAAGGGCTGATGATCGCTATGCAGTCCGGAGCGGTTGGTAAATTCGTTCTTAAACAAACTGTCTATTTTTTGAATTTCGGCTCCAAGGTTGGTGAAGAAATCAGGATCATCCAGTTTTCCCCCAGCGTTGATGCCGATTGGATTTCCACTCATATCCAGGTTCATCATGTACTTGATGCTTTCAATGGTTCCGTTTTTGATCTCCTGCTCCACCATATAGCGTGAACCAAGTAATCCTTGTTCTTCGCCCATGAACATCACAAACTGAACCGTCCTTTTGGGTTGAAGATTGTTGGCTTTGAATGCCCGTGCAATGTCCAACACTGAGAATGATCCGATACCGTTGTCGATAGCTCCGGTTGCAAGGTCCCAGGAATCGAGGTGCCCGCCAATGACAATTCTTTCTTCGGGAATTTCGGATCCTTTGATCGTGGCCACCACATCGCGTGCCCTGATAAGGTCACTGTGGTTGGTCATGTTGATTGTTGCCGAAACAGTCTTCGACTTTAGTTTTTCTTTCAGGGCCATTCCATTTTCTTTCCCAATGCACACTGCAGGAATCGGAATCAATTCACCGGTAACTGATGCAGTACCGGTTAGCAGCACGCCATCAGGAACCTGATTGATAATGATAATTCCCTTGGCTCCATGCTTTATGGCCAGGGCGGTCTTTTCACTTCGATGAAGATTGTTCAATCCCTCAGAACTTCCTTCGAGAATGCCGATGTAAACAACGGCAATCTTATCTCTTGCGGCATTGGGCCTGCTGGTATAGTCGGTTTCGAGACCGTTGCCCATGTCCACCAGCGGGCCGGTCACATTTGCCTCTAACGGAGCATGCCCAAGGGTAACTGCAGGAACCGTAGCACCATCTATCTCCACTGCAATCTCACCTCTTGACCAGGCTTTCACCTCGAACTCCAGGTATTTGACATCATCAAAACCATATTCCTTAAACTTATTGTAGGTGTACTCCTCGGCCTTGTAACCGTTCTCAGACCCGGTAAGCCGGTGACCAATGGTAGAGGTTGCTTCACCAAGTGTGGCGTACGCCTTGGAGTTCTGAAGCACCTCATTGTTGATGCGCTGGAAGGTTTCCGGCAATGTTTCCGTTTTATTCGCACAGGAAAAGATTAAAAACCCGACAGACAGGGACAGAATCGTTTTGAACAATAGTTTCATTGGTTAAAAATTGATTAGAATTTTTTTAAATAGAATCGCCCGCCATTTCGGTCTGCTTTTTTGGTTGGCAACTTCATTCGGTTAAATAAAATTTGAAGGGCAAAGGTACCAAAGAATATCCTGGACGCCCGAAAATTTATCTAAGTGGCCGACTTGAGTCTTGGTAGAAGCGATTGAAACTAGACGGTAGGTGATGTCTGCGCACTTCGTGACCAATAGGTAGCAAGCGCCAGGCCAGATAAGATATGCCAGATTCCCCACCATGCCGCTACGATGGCCATCCCTCCAAGGCCACCAAAAAAACCAAAGATTAAGATGAGCCCTAGCCCGGAGTTTTGAATTCCAGTCTCTATCGTCAGTGTTTTTCTATCATTGCTGTTCAAGCCTGCAATCCTTGCCACCTGATAACCCAACACCAGCGCGGTCAGGTTGTGAAAAAACACGACCAGCACTACCAGGTGAATATATTTGAAAAAAGCATCCACGTTGGTGGCAAATGCCACAACCACAAATGCCCCAAAAATCAAAATCGAAATTGGCTTGACCGTTTTCGATATCCTGGCTGACGTTAGGGGGTACTTTTTGCTGATTGTCATCCCCAGCACCAGAGGTATGCCTATCAACACAGCTATGGCTTGGAAAACTTGCCACGGATCCAAACTTACTTCGTGTAGGATCGATGCGGTGGGAGGATAAAAACTTGCCCATACCTGCAGGTTAAGCGGGGTCATGACAATGGCCAACAGTGTCCCGATTGATGTGAGACTCACAGACAAGGCGGTATTGCCTTTCGCATAGTGGGTCATGAAGTTGGAAATATTCCCCCCGGGGCAGGCGGCTACCAACATCATGCCGAGGGCAATGCTGGGTGCAGGCTGAATAATTACAACCAGCAAGTAGGTCGAAGCAGGAAGCAGTATAAATTGGGAAAGCAATCCAACGAAGGTGGCTCTTGGTGAGGCCGCTACTTTTTTGAAGTCGGCCCATTTGATATCCAGCGCGATGCCGAACATGATGATCGCCAGACAAACATTAAGTACCCAGAGGGAATCCTGGCTGAAATTGAGTTGGGCCGTGTCAATCGACAAAGTTAAACCCGGTTAGATTTTGGACAATGTAGGTTTAACGTCTGATTTTTGTAAAATCTTTTCAAGCTCCAGGTTTAATTCATTTTCGAGTTTGCTGTCACCAGTCTTGCGCGCGGCTTCCAATTTTCCTTTCAAGCTAAGAACCCGCTTAGGTGCCCGAACCAAACTATAGTCAAATTGCTTCAACGCTTCTTGTGCCCGATCATTCTTATTTAGCCACTCGCCATACATTTCGAACGATGGTTTTACGATTGCTGGTGGCCCATAGGAATAGCTGATATTAGTCTCAAGCTCAACTGCTTGCTTCAGCCAGGACTCTGCCTCTGTGGTGTTTCCGTCCATGTCGGCCAAAAGGCTCCTCAGTTCCATTTCCATAATGTATGCCTGGTCCACGTCCAGTTGATTTGCTTTTTGTGACTCACGAGAAACGCTTGTGCAAAAGGCAATGCCTTTGTTTTCCAATTGAATAGCAACCTTTGTTCTCTCTTTTTCCATTACATCAATTTGTTCCTTCAGCATTTTTTTGTTGCCTTGAGCAGATGCTCTCATGCCGCTGATAAACCTGTCCATGCTGGCGATACTTATATTTAAACCCGTTTGATCAATTGGGATGTCCGCTATTTCGCTATCCCAATCTTGCGTTTCGGCCATATAAGTTCCTTTAATGAGATTCATGTGAACCCGGGCTCTCCCGGAAGGAAGCTCATCGGTGTATTGCTTCATTTGATGAACAATGGTTTGTGCGTCTGCAATTCTGCCCTTTTGAAGATAGCCATACAGCAGCCAATGGAAGGCGTGATAACCTCTTGCATCGTTGTTCAGGTTTTTTCGGGTCATCCTGTCCACGCTCGCCTGATAGGAAAGTTCATTGGCGCGCACCACATCGTCCCACATTCCGGTGGCCACGTAAATATGAGACGGCATGTGAAGGGCATGCCCGGCCGCTGAGGCTACTTCCATGTATCGATTGGCGGCTTCGACAGCGCGGCTTGCATGGTCAGGGTCATCGTAAGAGTGAATAAGATAATGCAGGGCGCCTGGGTGGTTGGGATTTTCCTCCAATATACCTTTGGCGATAATGGCGCCCTTCTCATAAATTTCCTTATCTCGGCCAACAGGGACCGATCCCAAAAGCGATAGGGCATAAAATGCTGCAGCCTCCTGGCTCTCGGGATATTTTTGATACATCCCGGCCATGAAGTCTTTGTATTTAATATCCCGATCCAACTTGGCTCCTTCACCGTAAAGGATATTGACGGCTTGCATAAAATCTTTTTCGATGGGGGTTTGGCATAAATCAACACGTTGATCGGGCGATGCATCTAACCGGTTGAGCGCAGCGATGGCTTTGTCATAATCTTGCTCTGCCCATAAAGGATGATTGTACGTCATGGCCTCGCCCCAATATGCCATGGACATCGTGGTATCGGCCTCCTGCGCAGACTGGAATGCAATGGCGGCATCATCAAATTCAAAACTGTGAAGCAGGAGTAGCCCCTCTTCAAAAAATCTTACTGCCTCTGGGGACCCGGTTGCTTCGAAATATACGTTGCCAAGCTTATCATTCTCTTTTGGAGAGTTGCATGATACTGAAATGACCAGTATCACCATCATGACAAATATAGTTTTGAAGAAGCTCATGGGTTCGGTTTGGTTTTGAGGAGGGTTAAAGATACTAAAACATTAACTTCCTGAAAACCAGGGCCAGAAAACAATCTAGTCAACAATTATTCACTTCGAAGTGTCTTCGTGGGATTGGATCTAGCTGCACTAAACGATTGATAACCAACCGTAACAAAGGCGATTAGTGTAAGGATGACCAACGCGCCTGCAAAGACCAGGGGATTGATTTGAATTCGGTAGGCAAATTCGTCTAACCAACCATCGAAAATGTAATAGGATAATGGACTTGCCAGCAACCCTGCAATTAAAATCAAAACCAGAAACTCTTTATATAACAATAAGACAAGACTTGGTTCGGTCGCTCCCAGCACTTTTCGAACGCCTATTTCCTTGAGTCTGGCCTGGGCACTAAACGAAGCCAGCGCAAACAATCCAAGACACGCTACAAAAATGGCAAGCCCGCAAAATATCTTAAAGATTTTACCTAGTCTCTCCTCGGCAAGATAGGTTTGATACAACGCTTCATCGAGAAAGTAAAATGAAAGCGGAGTACCCTGGACGATATCGTTCCAGGTCTTTTCAATATGGTTTATTGTTGAGCTGTACTGCCCCGGTTTTATTTTAATGGCGATGTTGCTGAATGCTGGCGAAAAACTCATCACAAATGGACTTACTTTATTTCTTAATGGATCGAAATTAAAATCCTCGATGACACCGATAACAGTTACGTTGGGATTTCCACCTTCGCCAAAAGTAATCTTCCGCCCGATTGGATCTTTCCAGTTAAAAGATTTTGCTGCGGCCTCGTTGATCACCAGTGCAAGGGTGCTGTCGGAAGGATGATCAATATTGAAAAAGCGACCCTCCATCATCTTCAATCCAAATGTTTCCAGGAAATCGTACCCACCCGACATGATGGGGAGCATTTGTTCATCATCAATACCTTCCACGATCATGGGAAAGTAAGGAAGATTTTTTTGACCCAGATCATGCGATAAGTTGGTAACAGATACCACACTGGATTCTTTGAGCAGTCGTTCCTTGAAGGTCGCAAAGTTTGATGCCATGCCCGTACCTACGGCCCGCACTACGAGCACCTGGTCCTTATCAAATCCTATGTCTTTACTTCTCATAAACTCCAGCTGGTCTGAAATGATCAGCGTTCCAATCAGCAAGATCAGTGAAACGGCAAACTGCCCGATGACAAGCACTTTTCTCAGGCCTATTTTTCGGTTGACAGCTTTGTGCAGCCCTTTTAAAACTTTAACCGGTTGAAATGAGGCCATCACAAATGAAGGATAAATTCCTGCAATGAGGCCTGCGGCCAAAGTGATGATCAGGGCTCCAATCATGCTGGATGGATAGAGGAGCTGGTTCGCGTCAAGATGGGCTGACGCCAGTTCATTAAAAATCGGGATGGATAGCCAAATAACAAAAAACGAAATTGTACCGGCTATGAGTGCAATCAGGATTGATTCCCCGAGGAATTGAAATACAAGGTTCTTTTTTTGGGCACCCATGACTTTTCTGATACCCACCTCTTTACCGCGATTCGAATAGCGTGCCACGGAAAGATTCATAAAATTGATGCAGGCAATGATCAAGACGAGGATCGCGATAGAGGACAAAGTGTAGACGTATTGGATATTGCCATTCACCGACATGTCGGCATTATTAAATTCAGACTTTAGGTGGATATCTCTGATAGGCTGAAGTTTTAGTTGGGCATTGTTTTCTGTATAACGAGGCAGGTAGTGCGATTTTACAAATGCGGGAAGTTTTGCATCGGTATTTTCCGGATTTGCCCCTGGGGCGAGGGTGACGTAGCTGTAGTACCACATTCCCCTGTAGTCATGATCGATTCGGAAACCAACCAGTTGATTGATCAATAGTTTGGAGTGCGCAAGAAAGTCGAAGTCCAAATGGGTTTTGCCTTTGAACGGAGCAAGTACGCCCGTTACCCGGAGCGACACCGTATCCTGAAAGGTGATGATTTTGCTGAGCGGGTTTGCCTCTCCAAAATATTTTTTTGAAACTTCTTCAGTGATCACCACCGAGTTGGCGGTTTCGAATGCTTTGTCGCGATTGCCATATTTAAAATCAAAATCAAAAACGGTGAAAAAACTGGAATCCGCCAAATAGAACTTTCGTTCCTGGTAAGCATGGTCTTCGTGCTTGATGGTGGGCAGCAGATTGGAAAAGAAAAAAGGTTTGAACAGGGTGGCAGCCCCAGTCACTTCGGGGAAGTCGGCAACCATGTCAAATGCGGCAGGATAATGTGATAGCGAATATCTGTTTTGGGCGCCATTGACATCAACATGCGTGTTCAGTCGATATATATTAGCCGAGTTGGAAAAGGAATACTCGTAGCCGGTTTCATTTTTTACATAGATCCCCACCAGAACAAAACAAGCCAGGCCGATGGCCAACCCCGTCACGTTGATGACGCTGAAGAGCAGATTTTTGACAAGGTTGCGAAAGGCAATTTTGAAATAGTTCTTAATCATGCCACAGGGGTTACTGGTGAGTTCAATTTGGTCTAATTCCGATGCCTATTAGAAACGATAATGATGACCGTTTGCCCCAATTATTCTATGAATGGATTAATACGGAGGTTCACGGAAGATTATTGCCGTCTTGGTTTAGACATGTCCGAGAACATGCTATTGAAAATAGAAAGTATGAGGCTGAAGGCCAGCGCCCACCAAAAACCATCCACGTCAAAATTGGGCACAAAGTAGTCGACCAGTAAAATGATCAGGGCGTTGATGACGAGCAGAAACAAACCAAGCGTAAAGATGGTAATGGGAATGGTGAGGACAATCAGAATAGGTCGAACAATGGCATTGGCAAACGACAACACCGCGGCAACGAGCAATGCATAGCCGTAGTGCTCTACGTGGACACCCGGCAGCAAATAGGCAGTGAGCAGCACGGCCAGGCCCGAAAGTAAAAAACGAACAACTCCATTCATCCGATAAAAATTTGATTCAAGTTCCACTTTTAAGTGCAAAAGTCAAACTCTAATTTTGACCTTGATCCATGTATGCCATCGTTGACATTGAAACTACCGGAGGCTACGCGAATAACCACCGCGTCACCGAGATTGCGATCTATCATCACGATGGTATGCAGATTACCAATCATTATCATTCACTCATTAATCCCGGCAGAAGCATCCCCTATTTCATCACAGGCCTTACAGGGATCAACTATGAGATGGTCAAAGAGTCTCCCTCATTTTCTGAAATAGCCGGTGAAGTATTCGAGCAACTTAAGGATCGGGTATTTGTCGCGCACAACGCCCACTTTGACTACAGTTTCCTAAAGAATGAATTTGAAGAGGCAGGGATAAATTGGAATTCAAAAAAACTCTGTACCGTACGGCTGAGTAGAAAAATTATACCGGGCTTAAGTTCGTATAGTTTGGGCAGGCTGGCCGAAAGCCTGGGCATCACCATTCACAACCGGCATCGTGCAGGAGGTGATGCTGAAGCAACGGCTCAAATATTTGATCTACTGATTAAGCGTGACACCGATGGTGTCATCGCAAAAGCGCTAAAAAGAAATTCTGGTGAAACGATTCTTCCACCCAATTTACCAAAAGAAGATTTTGACAAACTGCCGGCCAAGCCAGGGGTTTATTATTTTCTGGACGCACGGGGTAATGTAATTTATGTAGGGAAGGCGGTGAACATTAAGAAGAGAATTGCCGGCCATTTTACCGGTGAAGCCAGGGAGTGGAACCGCTCTAACATCCGAAATGAGATTCATCATATTACTTATGAACTGACGGGAAGTGAACTGATTGCATTGATTCTGGAATCGCAGGAGATCAGGCGATTGTGGCCAAAGTATAACCTTGCGCAGAAATTTCGAACCGAAGAATGGGGTGTTTATGACTATGAGGACCGGGCGGGCTACCTGCGATTTAGTGTCAACACGGTCAGTAGAGGAACGAAACCATTGATAAGTTTTAGCTCAAAGGGCGATGCGTGGAACTTCATGTGGGAAAAAGTAAGAGAGTTTGACTTGTGCCCCAAGCTGTCAGGATTACAAATAGCGAAGGGATTGTGCTTCAGCTACCAAACGGGCGAATGCAAAGGCGCGTGTATGGGCGTGGAGGACATGAGGAAATACAATCAGCGAGCCCAACATGCGATTGACGCATTTTTTGAGACTGGAAATTCCTTAGCCATCGTGGGGAGAGGAAGGAAAAACAACGAACGGTCCCTGGTGCTGGTGGAAAATGGTGCATACCTGGGGTATGGATTTATCGATAAGCACGAGACCCTGGCAGACTTTGAGGCTGCAAAAGATTTTATCAAAGTGAGCAAGGAGAACCGCGTTGTCCAAAACCTCATTAACTCGTATTTGGTGAACCCCCGGGGCGCGGAAGTAATAACCTTCTAATTTTTTTGTCGGCCTTCAACACCCGGATACAGAAGAGGCACCGGATCGCTGATGAAAAATTCATTGGTATCAACGTTCATCATTGACAACCTTCCGGACCAGCCCGCGCCCGTGTCCATCATCCACACCTCGCAAAACTGAAGGGGATGCGGGGCGTCTATAGGTGTATGCCCGATAAAGACGGCATCGTATGTGGTGAGTTTATTCTTTTTACCATCAACGTGGAGGTCTTTTGCTTTTCGGGCAAAATTCCGATCCCACAGGAAAGTTTGAATGCCCTGGTGGTTTAGCGGCTTATCGGGATTGATGCCAGCATGTACAAATAATTGATTGCGGTGGGCATAGTACGGAAGCGCCTGTCGAAACAGCGCAACGTGCGCCTCCGGAACTATCGAGGAATAAGAGTCTACGGTAGCCTGACCGCCCTGGCCCAGCCAGATGTCATCGGCAAATCCCGTTTCCATCCAATCCAGCGTCCAAAAATCATGATTGCCGAGAATATAGATCAGGTGGTCGATTTTGAGTAACTCATCCACCGCCTGACGTGACTCCGGCCATCCGTCCGTCACGTCTCCAAGGCAAATAAGGGCGTCTTGCCGGTAATCAAAGCGTGAAAGTTGAAGACACTGCAACAATGCGCGGTGAGAGCCGTGAATATCCCCTATGACAAAAGTGTTGGGCATTTGAAATGGTTTTCGGATACGAATCTCCTTAACACCCGGGCGCGGGTTTTAAATCCGTTTCCATCCTTTCATAACTATTTTTGAGCCTAATTCTTTATTATTGCGCTAAAATTAGTGGTAAACGAAGAGAAATATGGCGTTTGAGACAGCAACTGAGGTTCAGCAGGAGCACACCCAAAAGGTAAAGCAGGTTTACACAGAAGTGGCGAAAGTGGTGGTTGGGCAGGAGTATATGGTCAACCGTTTGATGATTGGCCTTTTTACCAACGGACACATTTTGTTGGAAGGAGTTCCTGGTCTTGCAAAAACACTAACCATAAGTACGCTCGCTCAGGTTTTGCACCTGGACTTTGCGCGTATCCAATTTACCCCTGACCTACTGCCGGCTGATTTGGTGGGTACGATGATTTATAATCAGAAGGATGGAAAATTTGAGGTAAAGAAAGGACCCATTTTTGCCAATATCATTCTCGCTGACGAGATCAATCGATCCCCCGCCAAAGTTCAATCCGCATTGCTTGAGGCCATGCAGGAAAAGCAGGTGACCATAGGAGAAACTTCGTTCAGCCTCGACCGGCCGTTCCTGGTAATGGCAACACAAAATCCTGTTGAAAATGAAGGAACCTATCCGCTACCGGAGGCTCAGATCGACCGATTCATGATGAAGGTGTTTGTCAATTATCCGTCCAAAGATCATGAGCTTGAGATCATGAGAAGGATTTCCAACATGCAGTTTAGTTATGATGTGAATCCCATTCTTACCAAGGAGGATATTTTTGCCATCCGCAAAGAGGTCAACAACGTCAAAATATCTGAGTCGCTGGAAAAATATATTATCGAACTGGTGACCGCTACCCGCAAGCCCAAAGAATATAAACTCGATCATGAGGCGCAGTACATTCAGTTTGGCGCTTCTCCACGGGCAAGCATCAATTTGAACCTGGCGGCCAGGGCCATGGCTTACCTCGAGGGTCGCGACTACGTGCTGCCGGAAGATATCAAAGAGATTGCACTGGACGTGCTTAACCATCGCATCATATTGAACTACGAAGCGGAAGCCGACAACGTGCGTACAGCAGACATCATTAAGGTTTTGCTTACCAAAGTGCCAATCAATAAATAATCTTGGAACAGTCTTCGTGTTAATTTACCTGGCAACGCAACGATTGCCTGCGGCAAGTGGATTTTGATCGGTGTTTTTAAAATCAAATGGGATCGTTTGGCAACCCCATTCATAACACCCTTTGGTTACGTCAAAATGCAAGTGTGGACCTGCGCTTGCACCCGTATCACCGCTCAGGGCGATGGTGTCCCCCGGATGAACTTCCTGGTTTAAGTCAACAAGAACTCCATTCTTGGTTAGGTGATAAAATCGCGAATAGATGCCGTGCCCGTGATCGATAATGACAAAGTTCTCCTTACCTGGGATTCTATTTCCGTCCTCAAATTCCTCCACGAGTTTAACAATGCGCCCTGATCGGGTGCACGTTACTACGCTGCCTATTGGCATTTGGAAATCGTAAGCGTAGTTAGACTTCCCTTTGTGCCCGTATGGCCCATCCCAGGCTTGTAGCACCACATAACTGGCGCCTTTTGGAAATGGTAACTCATGCTTCAAATCTATTTGATATTCTGTTGCAAGAACCAGGAGGAGTAATAATGCAGTTTTCACGGGCTTCGGTTTTGGTTACGCTCATTACCGACAAAGGCGCGGAAAGTTACACTGGCGGGAATCTGCTCAACCATTGTATACAAGCGATGTATTCTTGTTCCTTAACAATTTGGTAAACCACGATTGTGGTTCAAATAACATTGGAAGTTCACCTTTGGGCCTGAAATGACACAGATAAAATCTCTTAAAACTTTACTCATGAAAAAATTACTTTCATCGTTCATCGTGGCCACGCTGGTGACGACTTTCTTTTCGTGCAGCGATGATCCTGCACCCAACTTAACTTCGCCTGTGCTCACAGCGCCTGCCGCGACCAACGTTGAAGTTGGGGCTACGGCTACAATAGATTTTACTTATACAGCTGCCGCTGGTTTCACATCTTCTTCAGTGTCAGCCACCGGGGGTACGGCTGTAATCGCTACCGATGGCTCGGCTGGTGCAACCACCGGAACGATTAGTGTAACATTCACGGCCGGAACTGCTGCGGGGGCTGCGTCTGTGACGCTCTCTGTAACGGATGCCGAAGGTGACGTTGGGAATGCAACAGCCGTTTTAACGGTTTCAGTAGCTCCAACCACATTTACGATCTCAAGTAATATTTCAGCCAATGCCACCTGGGAAACGGGTAAGACCTACATTCTGGGAGGCGGGATATCCGTTTTAAGTGGAGTCACATTGACCATTCAGCCAGGTGTAGTAGTGAAAGGTCAGGCCGGAACCGGAGCAAATGCCACGGCACTGCTGGTGGCAAGAGGCGGTAAGCTGGATGCACAGGGAACAGCTGCCCTTCCGATTATTTTCACGTCCGTGGCAGACCTGATAACACCTGCGGATATCGCGGCCGGTAATTTCGAAAGCCCGAACCTGGATCCTGATGCAAGCGGTTTGTGGGGAGGTTTAATCATTCTTGGAAAGGCACCAATTTCAGTGTCAACCAATGCCACAGAATTTCAAATAGAGGGAATTCCCGCCAGTGATACCAATGGACTTTACGGAGGCAATGACCCTGCCGACAATTCTGGCACGGTGAGATATATTTCAATCAGGCATAGCGGAGCGAATATTGGTGAGGGAAATGAAATCAATGGACTGACACTTGGCGGAGTGGGCTCAGGTACAACGATCGAGTTTGTTGAAATTGTCGGAAACCAGGATGACGGTGTCGAGTTTTTTGGTGGGACAGTTAATGTTACCAATCTTTTGATCTGGAATCCCGAAGATGACGGGGTAGATACGGACCAAGCCTGGTCGGGCACCTTGACCAACTTCGTGGTGATTGCAGGATCGTTAACCGATCACACCCTGGAAATTGATGGTCCCGAGGGAACGTTCGGTGAGGGCACATCAAAAGGGCATACGATAACCAATGGCACAATAAAAGGGTTTGTTGGCACATCTGGCGCAGGATCCGAAATGGGCGACTTCAGGGACGGAGCCAGAGCAACCATTTCAAATATTTTCTTCTTTAATTTCCCTGATCCAACACTGGCTGCAGGCAGGGGAGATTTTTCTTTGAGCAACAACGCGGCCAACCTTGCCAGTCCTACAGAGACCACGGATAATTTTGCTGCTGGATACCTTTCATTCAGCGGGCTGCAAGCCGTGCAGGTTGGGGCAGTCGCCATTACATCGGTGTTCAAAAATGGGACCAGCGCCCATGCCACTTACGTGACAGCGGGAGCAAACACGGTAGGCGCTGACCTGACGAAATTCAACTGGACATATGCCAAAAAGAATGGTGCATTGGACGGATTCTAAACATTAAGAAAGTGATAGTCAAAGGGCTGCCTTCACGAGGCAGCCCTTTTGTATTATAGGCATTTTAAGAAATTTAATTCGCTCAATGCTCTGGTTTACCAAATAGTTACCGGGTTAACAATAGGATAATATTGACTTAATATTTAGGGTCAATATTTCATAAATAATGAAGCCAATTTTGTTAAAAATTTAGCAAAAGTGATGGCTCAAAAATTGACAAATAGAGGAATTTCAAGATCAATCGTACTGGTAGCGTTGCTGCTTTGCTCTTTTGCAGGCTTCGCGCAAAAGGGCATCATCCGGGGAACGGTTTATGACGATGTCACCGGGGAGTCGTTGATTGGGGTTACGGTGGTCATTGATGGAACCACCATAGGCAGTGCAACAGACTTTGACGGGAAATTTGAGATTCAGGTTGAGCCGGGTATCTACAACCTGAAGGTGTCGTACGTGTCATACGCAAACCTGAGTATTGAGAATACATTGGTTGAGGCGGGGAAAGTTACTTTATTTGAAAACATACGCCTAAAGGAGGATGTTGCGGAACTTCAAGAGATTGTAATCACTGCAGAGACGATCAAGACCACTGAGGAGGCCCTCCTCGCGATTAAAATGAAATCGCCCAACGTTATGGACGGCATTTCTTCCGCGGGCTTCAGAAAAATCGGGGATTCAGATGCTGCCTCAGCTGTAAAGCGGGTGCCAGGTGTTTCTGTGGAAGACGGAAAGTACGTATTCGTAAGGGGCCTTGGCGATAGATATACCAAATCAACGCTAAATGGTCTGGATATACCGGGTCTCGATCCCGACCGGAACACCGTTCAGATGGATATGTTCCCCACCAGCCTGATAGACAATATCATTGTCATGAAATCATTTACCTCCGATCTACCCGGAGATTTCACAGGAGGTATCGTGAATATTGAAACAAAAGATTTCCCAGAAGAAAAGATATTTAATGTCTCCGTAAGCGGTGGCTACAATCCGTCCATGCACTTCAATAAAGATTACCTTACTTATTCCGGAAGCAATACCGACTTCCTTGGATTTGACGGAGGAACAAGAGATTTTCCAGTGGCCGGCAACCAATCCATACCCCTTTATCCTTCAGTTATCGGCAACCCCGATTCGCAGGAAGGACTTCAATACAGAAGTATCTTAAACAATTTTAATCCCACGATGGCGGCTTTAAGGGAAAGAAGCTTCATGGATTATGGACTAGGCATTAACTATGGTGATCAAAAAGTAAAAGGCGAAAGCACGATCGGCTATAATTTTTCGCTCAACTATCGCAACTCTACCGAATTTTTTAAAGGCGCAGAATTTGGCCGCTACGGCAAAGGCAGCTCCGAAGAACTGGATTTGATCGAGCGGGAACTGCAGGTGGGTGACTACGGATCAAGCAACGTGATCCTGAGTGGCGTTGCCGGGTTTGCTATCAAAAGAAATAAATCCAAATATGGTTTGAAACTGATGCACTCCCAGAATGGCGAATCAAAGGCAGGATTGTTTGACTTTACCGGTTCTGAGCTCGGTTCAAACTTTATCTCTGTTCAAAATAACCTGGAATACAGTGAGCGCGCGTTGACCAATGCGCTGTTGTCAGGAGAACACTACTTTAACGATGCCACCTGGGAGGTTGACTGGAAATTATCTCCAACCAAATCCACCATTACCGATCCCGACATCCGTTTTGTGCGGTATAGAATAGACGGGGCACCAATTGGAAGTGAGGCCGGGTTCCCGGAGCGCATCTGGCGATTCCTTGAAGAGGACAACCTCGCAGGCCGCGCTGACATCAAGAGAAAATACAACCTGTTTGGACAGCCAGCAGAATTAAAATTCGGAAGCGGGTACACCTACAAGCAAAGGAACTATGAGATAAAGGGCTTCCAGTTTGTGCCGCAAGGCGTAACGCTGACGGGAGATCCCAATGAACTATTTGCGCAGGAAAACCTTTGGCCCATGAACGGATCAGGCACACGTGGAACCTATTTCAATCCAGGTTTCCTGCCGGATAATACCAATCAGTACGATGGCACCATTCGCAATGCTGCCTACTATGCATCCAACGAATTCAGTTTTTCAGAAAATTTCAAGACCATCGTAGGTCTTCGGATGGAAAGCTATATCCAAAATTACACAGGATTGAATCAGCAGAAGCTCGCATTGGACAATGTTGAAGTTTTGAATGACACCGATTTCTTCCCTTCACTAAACCTTATCTACGCTGTAAGGAAAAACCAGAACATGCGGTTCTCCTACTCCAGAACGGTGGCAAGGCCTTCTTTCAAAGAGGCGTCTTTTGCTGAGATATTTGATCCCCTGACTGGCCGAACCTTTATTGGCGGATTTTTCCCGGATCAAAACAGTGCCGGGCAAATAATTTGGGATGGCAACCTCCAAGCTACGCGTATCAACAATTTCGATTTGAGGTGGGAAGTGTTTCAAAAGAGTGGCCAGACTATTTCATTGAGCACGTTTTATAAAATGTTTGACAGCCCCATCGAGATCATTCAATTTGTTCAGGCGCCAAATAACTTTCAGCCTCGAAATGTTGGAGATGGTCAGGTACTTGGGTTGGAACTGGAAGCGAGGCAAAATCTGGGCATCTTAGCCAGAAAGCTGGACGCATTTTCAATCAATGCGAATGTTACTGTCACCGAGTCAAGCATAAAAATGAGCAACACGGAGTTCAGCTCCAGAATCACCTCCGCCAGAACCGATGAGAAAATTAACGATACCCGCGATATGGCAGGACAGGCTCCTTACCTGATCAACCTCGGGCTGGCTTACAATGAAATAGAGAACGGGATTGACGCAGGATTTTACTATAATGTACAGGGGCAGACCTTGACGTTTGTTGGCGTGGCCGACCGTCCTGACGTTTATTCCATTCCGTTTCATAGCTTGAATTTTAATGCAAACAAAAGCATAGGAAGCCGAATCAAAATTGGGCTGGGCGCGAGCAACTTGCTCAACGCGGAGCGCAAATTGGTTTATAAGTCCTTTGGCTCTGGCGATAAGACTTTCAGCAGCCTGAGGCCAGGTACGCGAATTAATTTTAGCTTCGCTTATAATTTTCGCTAAGGTTTTCCCGGGAGGGTCATAAAAAAAGAGACTGTCCTTTCCCGCCTGCAGAACAAGGCATGGGAGACAGTCTCTTCTCGTCTGGTGACTCTTAATTCACTTTTTGTTGTCGCTCCTTATGCATCTCGATGACCTTCTTGATCTTTTCCCCAACCTGTGCCACGGAATCCTGAGCCAATTTGTTGTTCTCGAGCTTTTGCAACAGCACCAGGTGTTCCAATTCATTTGATTTGATCCTCTCTTCAAGCTTGACCTTCTCCTGTTCGTTGTTGCCCAACTGAATTGTCAAATCTTTATTTTGATTGACCAATCGTTGCGACTGTCTTGTGGTGGCCTCATGAGCTCGAACAGCCTCATCAATCTGCGCCTGAATTTTGTCTTTATAAAATTTTATACCGAACCGGTATACTTCCTTTTCCAAATCTCTTTTTACGATGTCAATGTCGTTAACCTCCCATTCATCGTCTTTCAGACCTAACCAAACCTGCGTACTTTCTCCTTTTTCTTTGACGTCCGCATAGATCGTTCCTTTCTTATAAACAGTGCCACCGAGTGCAGGCTCCGTTATTGCGGTGTAGCCAACGCCTGTCTTCGATTTTCCAAAGTCTTTGATAAACTTGTTCCATGCCGCTGACACATCATCCCTTTTGCCTTCAAGCGTGGTAGCATAGCCCGCGGCATCGCTACCATTCACTTTATACGTTTGATTGTCAGTTGTCACTTTTTGAGAGAGCACGGGGATACTGAGCCCACAACAGACCAGGATCAGTCCAAACTTATTTATCTTCATGTTGTTACTATTATGATTCAATCTTGACGAATTAATGTTAATTAAAATCATGATAAAATCTTTCTCATTGTCAAGATTGAGCCTGACAATGCCATATATTAATTAATTTTAGATTCGTCTGGCTCAAAGCTACTAATTATACATATGCCTAAAAATGTATTGATTACAGGAGCATCAGGTCTTATAGGCACCAGGCTGACGGAGTTGTTGCAGCAAAAAGGTTACCAGGTTTCTCATTTATCCAGGAATCAGCGCCAGGGCACCATACCAACTTTTGTATGGGACGTTGAAAACATGAACATCGATAGCAATGCCTTTCACGGCATTGACGCCATTGTCCATCTCGCGGGGGCTGGCATTGCAGACAAACCATGGACAAAAAAAAGAAAGACCGAAATACTTGAGAGCAGAACTAAATCTGCCAACCTTCTATTCCAGTCCTTGAAAAATCAAAGTCATTCAGTGGAATGTTTTATTTCAGCCTCAGCCATTGGCTACTATGGCGATGGTGGTGCTGATAAAACTTTTAAGGAAGGCGATCCGGCAACTGACGACTTTCTTGGCACCGTGGTACAATCCTGGGAGCAGGCAGCCGACAAGTTTGCAAACCTTAATATCCGGGTGGCAAAACTTCGGATTGGGATATTGTTGAGTGCAAAGGGCGGAGCGCTTGCTGAAATTGCCAGGCCCATTAAATGGGGTGTCGGTTCACCGCTGGGGAGCGGCAAGCAGTTCATGAGTTGGATTCATATCGATGATGCGTGCCATATGTTCATCAAGGCACTGGAAGAAAAATCAATGCATGGGGCCTACAACGCAGTTGCGCCAACGCCAGCTACCAATGAGGAGGTAACGAGGCGAATTGCCAAGGTACTTGGCAAGCCATTGTGGCTCCCAAATGTACCCGGGTTTGTATTAAAATTTATACTGGGTGAAATGGCCACACTCGTGCTGGGTGGCAGCAAAGTGTCATCAGAAAAAATTCAACAAGCCGGATTTCAATTTTCGTTTACTGATCTGGAAAAAGCACTGGTTGATCTCCTGAAAAGGCCAAGTTGATTAGCTTGCCATTTTGGGTTCCTCAGCTTGAGTTTCTGCAACAGAAGCAGACTTGCCTTTTGCTTTAATGGCCTTTTTTGGTTTCACACTTTTTATGTGATGGGCTTTCTTTTCCTTTCTGGCGATCTTTTTTATTTCCCGGGTGAGCGCCTTGGCGATTTGGCCGGCCGTCTTCTTAATAACCCTTTTCGTCTTTTTTGAAGCCTTGGTGATTTGCAATTTTTCAAGCGCCTCGGCTACAGATTCTTTAACCTTGGTCTTAATTTCTTTTTTCGATAGCTGGTCCATAAATATTTCTGTTTATCCAAATGTAAATTTTGTTATGGATAGTTTCAGGCCTTTCGAAAAACTTAACATTAGGCTAATATTTGAAACGCTTACATGTTGAGCCTGAGGTATTTACAAACACAATTTTTTTGCAACCAAACTTAGTTTGTACCTGATATTCCGGGGCGTGATACAACAAAACCTTAATCCAAATAGCAACCCGGGCCAGTCTGTTCGCAATATCTTTGACCCATCTACTACTTCTTCTTTTGGGTAAGGCAGGCGTTCCAGTCTGCCTTTTTTTCTGCCCGTTACGGGCCATATCGGTGTACAAACCGTGAATACCTTAGTGCTTACCCTTCTTTGCAATATATTAGCTGTTCGTTTTTAACAAAACATTTGAAACGGTGAAAAAGAAAAGTGCGAATACTCAGGTGGATGACGAGCAGAAGATAAGACAGGCTTTTATTGACAAGAACTGGGCGGAGATTAAGAGCTCCGATTCGTGGGTGATCTTTAAAGTGATGTCTGAGTTTGTCCAGGGATTTGAAAAGCTGGCGAAGATTGGACCTTGTGTGACCATTTTTGGTTCAGCCCGGACACAGCCTGACAACGAGTATTATATCATGGCTGAAGAAATTGCGTTCAGGTTGGTGGAGCATGGCTATGGTGTGATCACCGGTGGCGGCCCTGGAATCATGGAAGCTGGCAACAAGGGTGCCCACCGCGCCAAAGGAAAGAGCGTGGGGCTCAATATTTTTCTGCCTCACGAGCAAAAAGGAAATATTTACATCGATCCGGACAAACTGATTGCGTTCGATTATTTTTTTGTACGAAAAGTCATGTTTGTTAAATACTCGCAGGGATTTATTGTGATGCCCGGGGGCTTTGGCACAATGGATGAGCTAATGGAAGCGTTGACATTGATTCAGACTAAAAAGATTGGCCGCTTTCCCATCGTGCTGGTGGGGAATGAATTCTGGGGTGGCATGTTTGACTGGTTTAAACAAACGCTGGTTGCCGAAAAAATGATTGATCAGGATGATTTGAAATTGATTAACCTGGTGGATACTCCGGAGGATGCCGTAAAAGTGATTGACGATTTTTATTCGAAATATTTACTTTCTCCCAATTTTTAGTTTTTAATACGAATGGTGATGGACGATTTTTTGAAGAGATATCGTGTTGAATTTTTGGTTTTGCTGGGACTGGGCATATTGGTGTTCCTGGTGCTCTTTCTCAATAACCGGATCGACCGATTGGAAAAAATGATTGCCGGAAGTGAACCCGCTGCTGTTTATGAAGCGCTGCCTGTCGAGGATGGTCCGCTAACTGCCATATCGTATGACCTTCCCTCACAGATTTCATTTGCCGGAGAGCCAGTCCCCATGGACAGGTCTGATCTGCGTGAACAGATCGACAAAGAACTACAGATCAATATCTATTTTCACAGCAACACGATTTTTTTGATCAAGCGCGCCAACGAATGGCTCCCTCAGTTTGAGCCTATTTTGAAAAAGCATGGCATACCGGATGATTTTAAATATTTGCCTCTAATTGAAAGTGGTTTGATGAATGCCGTTTCACCAGCCAATGCCGTTGGATTTTGGCAAATCATAAAAAGTGCGGGTAAGGAAAATGGCCTTGAGATTTCAAGGGAAGTGGATGAGCGCTACGACCCCATCAAATCGACAGAAGCGGCATGCAAGTACTTTGCGCAGGCTTACAAACGATTTGGAAACTGGACCTTAACAGCGGCATCTTACAACCGGGGGATGAGTGGCCTTGATCGCGCCATCCAAAAACAGAAAGTCAATTCTTACTATGATCTTTTCCTGAACGAAGAAACATCCAGGTATGTATTCAGGATACTGGCTATCAAACAAATTATTGAAAACCCGGCCTCATATGGTTTTAAAATCAATCCCCGTCACCTTTACCAAAGAGATTCTGTGAAGTATGTGAACGTAGAGACAACCATTCCCGATCTCGTGGATTTCGCTATCGAGAATGGAACAAATTATAAACTGCTCAAGCGTTACAATCCATGGCTTAGGGATGATCGGTTGACCGTCCGCAAAAACGACTCTTATAGAATTGCGCTTCCAAACCCTTGATGATGAGACCGTATATATTGGCAGAGAACAATTGGCATACTGTCAAAGCCTCAACTTATGATTTGGCAGTCTTGCCCTGGGGAGCCACCGAGGCGCACAATTACCACCTGCCCTATGGTACTGATGTGATCGAAGCTGAGGCTATCGCAGCTGAGTCTGCGAAAATTGCATGGAAGGCAGGAGCGAAAGTGATAGTCTTGCCAACTATCCCCTTTGGCGTCAACACAGGGCAGCACGATGTGAAGCTTGACCTGAACATGAATCCGAGCACACAATTTGTTGTGCTTAAAGATGTAATGGAAGTATTGAATCGTCAGGGAATTTATAAACTGATCATCCTCAACAGTCATGGAGGCAATGATTTTAAACCCATGATCAGAGAACTTGGCCTTCAGTATCCGAAGATGTTCATCGCCAGTTGCGATTGGTTTAGGGCGATTGATCAAAAATTATTTTTCGACAACAAAGATGACCATGCCGGTGAGATGGAAACGAGTTTACTGCTATACTTACGGCCAGATTTAGTTGATATTTCAATCGCAGGAGAGGGCAAGTCCAAAAAATTTAAATTCGATGCCATCCGCGAAGGATGGGCCTGGGCGGAGCGCCAGTGGATGAAAGTAACAGAAGATACCGGTGTGGGTGATCCGAGGAAGGCCAGCGTAGAAAAAGGCGAAAAATATTTTCAGGCTGTAACTGAAATGGTCGCGAGATTTTTTATTGATGTAGCCAATACGGAGAGAGAAGATTTCTATAACTAACTTTTATTTGGAGCAGTCAGAAGTTAAAGTGCTGTTATAAATTTCGAATCCTGAATTTTTTTTGAATTCCCTATGATTGAAAAAATAAAAGAAGCAGCGGATTACATTATCTCTCAGGGCATAACAAATCCTGAAATTGGCGTAATACTGGGAACAGGCCTCGGCAGCGTTTTTACGAAATCGATACAGCGCCCGGTTGAAATTGACTATCATTCAATCCCACACTTTCCACTTTCAACAGTCGAGTTCCACAAGGGTAAATTGGTATTTGGCGAAGTGGAGGGAAAAAAAGTATTGGCCATGCATGGCAGGTTTCATTACTATGAAGGTTACACGGCAGATCAGATCACTTTGCCCGTCCGCGTAATGAAACAGTTGGGGGTGAAATACCTGTTGATCTCCAATGCGGCTGGAAACATGAACCTTGAATGGCAGAAAGGGGAATTGATGTTAATCGATGATCACATTAATCTCCAACCCGACAATCCGCTCAGGGGCCCGAATGTGGATTCTCAGGGACCACGGTTCCCTGATATGAGTCAACCTTACGCGAAAGTGTTGAACGACAAGCTAAAAGCGATTGCGACTAAAAATGGAATTACCCTACGCGAAGGCGTATACGTCTGCGTGCCGGGTCCAAATCTTGAGACACGTGCCGAGTACCGATTTCTTGCAAGAATTGGCGCAGATGCCGTGGGCATGTCCACGGTTCCTGAAGTTATTGTTGCGAATCATGTTTCGCTTCCATGCTGTGCCATCTCGGTGCTCACCGATGATTGCGATCCGGATGATTTAAAACCTGCCAACATCTCAGAGATCATTGAAATCGCTGGAAAGGCAGAGATTAAGCTGACTGATTTATACCTGGAATTGATCAAAGCCCTTTAGGGTCATGCAACCTTAGGCTGCCACAGCGCGTCATACGTGCAAATGACGACCATGAAATCTGTGCTCACCTTGATAGCGTCTGTGATCAGCTTTGTGCTGACCGCACAAAAGGACGGAAACTACCACCTGGATAAAGAATTCAATCTTGATCCCAGAGGAGTAATTGAACTGTCATCATCCGATGCAAAAGTCTCTATAAACGGCACCAGCAGAAAAACGGTTCACCTAAAGGTCGACCGGGACGTGACGACAAAGGGATTATTTTTTGGTAGTGACGAATTTGCCATGGAGATTGATAGTTCGGGAGGTAACCTGAGAATTAGAGAGCGGTCATCGTCAAGTCACTCGGGAATAATTGGTTATTATCATGAAGACTACGAAATTAAAATTGAAGCGCCTGAAGGAGCGAGTATTGTGATCAAGGGAGATGATGGAGATCATTTGGTGAGGAATATCAATGGTTCTATTTCTATGAGTGTGGATGATGCCGATATCGACCTGGTTGGGTGCAAAGGAAATCAATTTCGTTTTAAACTTGATGACGGCAACCTCACCATGGACCGGGGCAGCGGTTCGCTGGATATTGATACAGACGATGGCGATGTGAGAATTAGAAATGCCCACTTCAGTTCGATTATTGCGGATATTGACGATGGTGATTTTATCGTTGAGACATCGCTGGTTGATAATGGCGAATACAATATTCGTGCACAGGATGGGTTGGTATCCATGATCATCACCAAAGGAGGCGGACAATTCAACATTCGGCACGATGACGCAAGGGTAATCGCTGAGGGGCCGTTTGATGTAAACGACAAAACGGAAAGGTTTACGAAACTATCCCTGGCAAGCGGTACCGCCAAAGTGGACATCAATGCAGATGATGCGAGGGTGAGGTTGCAGCGCTCAACTACAAATTAAGCATTGGAGCTTAGACAGTTGTAATTTTTTCCTCGGGAACAACCTGTCCTTTTGCTTTCAATTTGCTGTATACAACATGTCGATCCATGATGTATTCAAATAAATTGAAATACAATGCAAAAATCAAGAGTTGAAAATGTCTCGAATTGATAAGATAAAGGAAAATTGAATAAAGTGAAAAGATCAAAAGATAGGAAAGGTATTTCATCACAAACTTGCCAACCCAAAACCGATCAAGATTAAACGCATATAGTTTTCTTCTGTTAGGCCTCCAGAAAAGAACATACAGAGATGAGACAAAATAGAGGAGGAAAATCAAAACTCCGTCCAGAAATTTCAGGCGTGGCACCCCTTGAATCATGCTTAAGTAGGCATTGGCAACAATGAGCGGACCCGGCTGTTCCCCCAACAGAGTTTCATGGCTGTCGTAGGTATAGAAGTCACCGAAAACAATAATTTTATCAGCAATTTGGGAGTAAATCTCTTCTCGCTCATACAATTCAAGGGCCTCACCCAGATTCCAAACCAGTACTTTGTTCTCGCTTAGTTGAGTCTGGCGAATCGGCAGGTCTACGATATAGGAATTGTGCCACCAGCCAGAGGTTGATCTAGCCAATCCTAGCTGCTCGCGAAACTTTTCACTCTGGGTCTGCTGATACATGGCCGCAGGCAGGTAATGAATGGTGTCGTCCATGATATTGTATTTCAAAAATTTACCTGAGGTCGTTGCGTATTGTGCGAGAGCGTAGTTGAGTCCAGGCCATGGTCTCAGCAATTCACCGTTCGGCTTCACCTTTGATGAGATGACCAGCTTATCCAACCTTTTCAGTTGAGCTTCAAGCAAGTTGTCATAAGTGGATTTTCCCTCGAACAAAATATCCATCACCACCAATTTAGGGGGTTGGGGAGCATCCGCAATAATGGAAAGCAGGTCCGCAAGTTTTTTTCGATCGGTGACAGGCTGGTTGCCGTAGCCCCAGTCATCCTCGTATGGAATCAGCGCTTTGTCATAGGAACCGTTTACACAAAGGAGACTGGTCTGGAAGTTTTCTACTGCCGGTTCAGTTATTTCAAAAATTTCATAACGTGCAATCTGATTAATTCTGGCTACAATTATTTCATCACTGAATTCCCAGCTTTGATTCATCCATATCAGGGTCAGGACGGAGAGGATCAGCGCGTGGGCTGCACTAAACCAGGTCACCCGTAAGGAGGGTTTTCGAAACATTATTTGAGCAAATTATTGGCGCTTATCCAGGCTGCGAGGTTGGTCTTTTGAGCCGGGGCATATTCAGAGATCAGGTAATTGTTAATCTCTGTCATTTGCTGCTCTTTACCGGCAGCGATGGCCAGGATTACCCTTAGTTCATCGGCCAGCCTTTTTTCGTCAACAGTCAACGGTACAAATGCTGCCAGCAGCAGGCCGGGTTCAAATACTGGATCGTCATTCTCGTTTTGAAAATATTCTATGACAACTCGTGGAAGTCGATCGGGCAAAGGACTTTCAAATATGATGGACGGACTAAGTGAAAAGCCCATACGTGTTGAAATTTTTTGATATACCACCTTGCCGTTGCGGGTGTGCCATGCTTTAATCGCGGCAGGCGGTCCCAACGAAAGTTTTGATGTATCAACCGGAACAAAACCATCGCCTAACACCAAAAGCGTATCGTAGGCCATAGAATTTTGAAGTGACTCCAAATATTGCAGAGAAATACTGCGCGATGCCGTTGATTTAAGTTCGGGTTTAATAAATGATTCCAGCAGTTGCAAAAATTCACGGGGGCTGTTGTCGGGTACTCCACTGATTTTCTTTCTGCCTGTCTTGGGACTGGTCACAATCAGGTAGGCCTCATTAGAACCAAATTTGAGGTGATCTTTGCCATTGATGACATCCCCTGTTCTAAGCGCCCGATTCAATACCGGACTTTCCACAAGGCCAACCACCCTTACCACTTTGTATTCATTGATCGATTGGGCCATGGTAGTGCAGGCAACCAAGATGAGAATGGCGACTGGTCTCATTGGGTCAGGGTTTGTAGTGTAATTTACAGAAATAAATGGAGCGCTGGTATTCAGCTACATTTTGATCGACACGCTGCGATCTGGACCAATAATGGATATTTATAGAAAAAATCGCGGTGTATGTAGCTATTTTCTTGCAGGGATGCTATCAAGGGAAATAGTAAGTGAGTTGAATTTGAAGCATGCCAATTGGGGGTCCATAGCCAAGTTCAAATAATTAACACATCCCTGAATTCAGGGATTGACATTAGGAGTGAAAAAGTTAAGCTTGCATTAATATTCCAACCATATATGCCTGAAAACGGGCTTCCCCATATCACCGAAAGGGAAAAAGAGGTACTTAAGTGCCTGGCGCTGGGGATGTCAACGGAAGCCATTTCATTACAGTTGGGAATTACTTTTAATACGGTCGAATCGCATCGTAAATCCTTGCTGAGAAAATTCAATTCAAAGAATACCCCCCAGATGATGGCCGTTGCCAGCCGATTGTATCCGGGTTTTTTTTAGCATCCTTACCCCTGAATTCTGGGATTGATTGAGGCTAGGTTTATTCTGAACTTTAGTAGGAAATCACCTCCGTATCCACCAATCATTCAATTATGAAATCAAAATGGATTTTTTTATTACTCCTTACCATTGTTGCTGCGCCTGTTGGTAATCTGATAGCCCAAACCGTTCCCGGTACACTTTCCTATCAGGGCATTTTGATGCAAAGTGACTTCATCACGCCCATCACAGATGGGGCACATAGCATTGTGTTTAACTTTTACACGGTGAGCTCGGGGGGTTCTGCATTATTCAGCAGGACGGTTTCCGTGACTACGGCAAAAGGATTGTACACCTGCATCATTGGTGGAAGTACCTCACCGAACGCCCCCTTCAATTCAACAGAGATGAACCAAATTGGGTCTCAGCAGATTTTTATTGGAATAACTGTGGATGCAGGGGGCGAACTTTCTCCTCGGGCTCAGCTTACACCCGGAGGATATGCTTTTCAGGCTCAAAGCGCATACGCCATTTCTGATAATGCGGTGACGAGTGCCAAAATTCTGGATGGCACCATAGTGAATGCAGATATCGCTTCCGCAACAATCACAGATTCCAAACTGGCTACCATCAGTACGGCCGGCAAAGTTTCAGGGAATGCAATAACCAGCGGCACCATTGGCGGGACCACTGCCATAAATACAACCGGTGGGATAAGTACGACCGGCAGTGTAGGAGTTGGAATTGCCACTCCAGCCTACAAGCTTCATGTGACAGGCACCGATGTTTTCCTGAAGAATCCAACTTCAAACAGCGCGATTCATATGAGGACTGACAATGCGGGAGATTCTTTTATCAACAACATGAATGGATTTTCGGCAAACGGCACAACTGCAAACAATTTGCTCACTATTACCGGACAGTCCGCGATCAGGTTTTCAACGGGTAGTGCTGGCTCCTCCGGTACCGAAAGAATGAGAATTGACAATACTACAGGGAATGTAGGCATTGGTACATCGAATGCTCAAAATAAACTCGATGTTGAGGGCGCTGTCGCCATTGGATCAACTTTTTCTGGGAGTGAGGTTGCTCCAACCAATGGATTAGCGGTGGAAGGATTTACCAGGCTTGGAAATACAGTTGCTATTAAGACGTGTTTACTGGAAGGCCAAAATACAAGCTCGTCTATTGGAGGAATCGAGGACAGACCCATTTCTTCTGCATGTCCAGGCGCGACAGAGGATACAATTATCTCAATTACTGTCCTGGTTAAAAACGCTAATAACAATTTGATCCCACCCGGCTATAATTTTTCAGGCAGTACAACTAGTCTATATTATTGGTATTTCATTGACCCAACCACATTGCGAATAAGGAATCACGATAATTCTTTGGCGCCACCCCTAGACATTATGAATAGGCCATACACGGCATTAATAATCTATAGATAGCAGAGAATGAAGTGTAAACTAAAATATCTCCTTTGCTTAATCGCAATCGTTAGTAATGCCCAAGTCATCAAATTCCAGTCTGCGGGCTTTGGAGGAACTACATTAAATGCAGCTGGCACTACAACAAAACATTCGATGGCAATTGGTGCCATTGTGTCGCAAGGTTCGGCTCAATCCAACCAAAGTGGTTTCTTTTGGGGAAATCCCGACTTTCGCCCGGCTGTGCAGGCAAGCACAATTGCCTTTACTTCGCTCGGCTCCAATCAATATACCCTCAATTGGACGAATGGAAATGGTACCAGAAGAATGGTAGTCGGGAAGGCCGCGAGCACAGTAAACGCGACATTAAATAGTGGTACCTTTTATAGCGCCAATTCTGCCTTTGGAAGTGGCACTGAAATAGGTGCCTCCTCAGGAAATTTCGTTGTGTATGAAGGCACGGGTACCTCTGTTACGGTTACCAACCTAAATCCATCAATAGTTTATCACTTCAAAGTTTTTGAATACAATGGGAAGTACGGAGCCAATAACGCCAACATTGAATACCAGACAAGTTCTGTCGCTGGCAATCCTGCGAACAGGATTACGCTCGCATTGATACCCACAACACACTCATCAGCAATTGTTTTTTCTAATGTCACGAAGAATCAAAGTACCATTTCTTGGACAAATGGAAATGGAACCAGTCGGTTATTGGTTGCGAAACAAAATGGAGCTGTGAGTGCAGGTCCCATCAACGGACAGAGTTATTCTTCAAACACAACATTTGGATCTGGTGCTGACCTGGGCGCATCGAATTTTGTTTCCTTTGATGGATCAAACAGCGAGGCAACGGTCACCAACTTGTTGCCAAACACAGTCTATCACTTTAAGGTGATAGAGTACACGGGCGCTGGGCCAGATAATAACTTCCTGTTAACAGGTGCTCCAATTTCAAGTCAACTTACACTGACAGAAGAGCCTATTGCGGTAACCGGGACTTCAATAGCACAAAATAATTTTGTTGCCAATTGGCAACCGGTGGTTGGCGCGGGCAATTATTACATTGATGTTGCTGATGATCCAGGTTTTTCTTCATTTGTCCCTACCTATCAGAACAAAGCGATCGGAGGAGGAGCGCTGAATGACGCGATCGGCAATCTTAGTCCGGGAGCAACCTACTACTATCGGGTGCGTGCGGAGAATGGAGCAGGACAGTCTGCCAACTCGAATACAATAGCAGTGCTTACCATACCAGCCACTCCTGTTGTTCAGGCTTCCACCTCAATTGCAACCACAGGCTTTACGGCCAATTGGAGTGCCTCTTCCAGTGCCTCCAATTACTATGTGGATGTGGCTACGGATGCTGCCTTTGCGCAATTGGTAAGTGGGTTTGCGAACAACCAAACCGCTTCGCCTTCGCTTCCAATCACGGGTCTTTCAGCCGGCTCGCGTTACTTTCTTCGCGTTCGGGCTCAAAACGCATCGGGGATTTCGCCAAATCCGCTATCAGGATTTGAGCAACTTACTATCACGGATGCCCCGATCATCAAGGATCCATCTAACGCCCAAAGTACATCCTTCAAGGCCAATTGGAATGTAGTAGCCGGTATTGTTGATGATTATGAGCTGGTTGTTGCAAAAGAATCCAATTTTGGTACAATCGTTTATCAACAGGAAGGCATCCCCACCACCAATCAGATTGTTCAGGGATTGACCCCCTCTACGGTTTATTATTATCGGGTAAGGGCCCGGAATTCCGGAGGCTACTCTGCCTACTCTAGTGTAGAGAGCGTTTTAACGCTCAATGCTGATGGCACAGTGCTTAACCCGCCAGTGGTTTCTCATGGTACTTCAGCTGCTTCATCGATTGCGGCCAACCATTCGGGCGGGGTTGGAGCATTATCCTTAACCCTTAAACATCGGCCTATTGCGGGAATTTTGTTTGAGGAAGAAGCTCCTCAAAATGTCACCGGATCTTCCACCGCGATAACGGTCAATACTTCATGGCTGGATGAAATGGGAATGGAATATTACTATGTCATAGCCGATGGACCTGGTCGCAAAGACTCAACCGTTACAGCTTTTGTCTACCGGTCGTTCGTCAATGAACCAATTAGCTCGTTATCCGGAATAGGTAACGGTGACTATCGTATGTTCTCAATTCCCGCCAAGGGAGAAAGCAGCCAGATAGATGTGGTGCTTCAATCCGTTTTTTCCGCTTTGGGCGCGTACGATAAAACCAAATGGCGGCTATTTCACTATCAAGGAGAAAAATACGCGGAATTTCAGGCGGGTCTTTCACTTATTGAACCCGGAAAAGGTTATTGGATAACGGCCAAGGAGGTGCTCGGATCAGTTCCAATTTCCGGCAGTGTTGTGAAAAATAATCAATCGAATCCTTTCACCATCCAATTGTCAGCCGGCTGGAATCAGATTGGAAATCCCTATCCCTTTAATGTTGACTGGAACCAGATCAAGGCCGCGAATCTACAGCCGGGATTAAATTCACTTTGGATTTATGAAAATGAATACAAGAAGAAAGATGTCCTGGCTCCCTGGAAAGGGGCATTTGTATTTAGCGACAACGGGGGAACAATTAATTTTCCTATACTATCCAAAACAAGTTCTTCCGGGCGACTCAACGAACAGGAACTTCCTGCCTCAATTGATGATGATGCATGGCAAGTCCCTTTGATGCTGCAATTGGGAGCGATCACTCAGACCAGTGGCATAGGAATGCATCCGGATGCAAAAACCTCAAAGGATAGATTTGATGAGATAACCATTCCCCGTTTTATTGATTACGTGGAGATGGACACTTATCACAAAGAATTCTTTGCACCTCATTTTGCGACCGATGTGGTTCCGACTTCACGTGATTACAGTTGGCTTTTTACGGTGTCATCAAATCAGCGTCAACCAACGGCAACCCTGTCCTGGGACAACGAGGCACTCCAGCAAAGCCGCTCCAGTATAGCCCTCCTGGATCTGTCCAATCAAGTTCTCGTGGAAATGAAATCAGTTGGTACTTATGAGTTTGAATGGCGCGATGGCACTCAGTTTAAAATATTGTACAGCAGGGATGGAGCGTTGCTTCCGGGCGTTACGCTTTTAGGCAACGCCTTTCCCAACCCTTTTAGCGACCAGGTTACCATTCCGTTTTTGCTCGAGAGTGACCAGCCCGAAGTTGAAGTTATGGTATTTGACCTGATGGGTAAAAAGCTAAGGTCTTTAGAGGGGCCGAGTCTGAAAGCGGGGATACACTACATGGAATGGGATGGGAATACGGATCAGGGATTACCATTAGAAGGCGGACTATATATTTATCAACTGCGAGGACAAGGAAGGATTCTGTCTTCAGCTAAAAGGATGATTAAGAAATAAGAATACATGAAACACCTGGTAATAATAACAACCCTGACATTGACCGGTTTTACCATGAGTGCTCAGGAATTCTCCATCGATAAACTTGAGATCAATGGTGAAAGCGTCATCATTTATTATAACCTGGTTGACACCGCGAAGAGCAGAACCTATACGATCAATGTATTTAGCTCGCGCGACAATTTCATTTCTCCATTACAAAAGATAAAAGGAGATGTAGGATTGGAAGTGAGACCTGGAACAAATAAGAGAATTATCTGGGCTTCAAAGGAAGAGCTTGGATCTTCCTTCAACGGTGATATTGAGCTGGAGATCAGAGGGCGTGTATACATTCCCTTTATTCGATTTGATGGATTTGAGCACGGCCTGGTATTTAAGAGAGGTAAACCCAAATCAATAACATGGTCGGGTGGTACAAGGCAAAACATTCTAAACTTTGCATTATACAAAGGAGATAATTACGTGGATGTAATTCCCAATGTGGCCAATTCAGGAAGTTACGACATGATTTTGCCGACCACCATCAAACCTGGGAAAGATTATTCTTTTAAAGTCTCGGATTCAAAAAATAAGGATCAGGTGATGAAGACCAGTTCTTTCATTGTCAGGCGGAAGGTTCCGCTGTTGATAAAACTACTGCCCGCAGCGGTGATAGGTGCTATGATACCAGCACTTGCCGGGGGCGGTGGGGCAAAAGAATTGAAGACGCCTCCGGATCCTCCAACAACAAAATAATTAACCATGAAGGCATGCATCTTTATTTTCCCTGCTGTCGGATTTTTTTCAGTACATGGCCAGAATTTCTCCGACAAAACAAATGCCATTCGACTTAACTACAATCAGGCGGTTACAGCCACCACGTTGCCCATAATCGAGTGGATTACACCCAAAGTAGAAAGGAGCAACAGCGTAGAGGAGTCCGCCACTTTTGAACTGGAGATCAGATCAGATATTCCATTTAAAGCGATTCGTTTTGAGGTTTCCAATGGTGGGGAATCGAGAACAAAAGAAATTGCGGTGGGTGAAAATGAGTTGTTCAAAACCATTAAACAACCCATCAGGCTTTTGCCAGGCGACAATACGGTTAAAATCATCGTGGAGAATAGTAAGGGGGGCATAGTGAGCAGCGTGCGATCAGTTTTAACAGGCCGGAATGCCATTGCCGATGCGGTTGATATTAATCGCAAAGATTATGCTTTGATAATCGCCACGGATAATTATGACAACTGGGCTGACCTTGTTAACCCGGTTAATGATGCGCGTACGATTGAATCCATATTAAAAGAGAAGTATGGCTTTCAAACTGAGGTAATAGAAAACCCCACCCTGGAAGAAATCAACAACATGATCTACGAATACAACACAAAGAAATTCAATCCACAAGACCAACTTTTTGTATTCATTGCCGGTCATGGCTATTTTGATGAGACGTTAGGCGAGGGCTACCTGGTAGCGAGTAATTCTCTACTCAATGACAAGGGCAAATCTTCTTATTTGCCACATTTACTTCTCAGGGAAAGACTCAACAACATTAAATGTGAGCACATATTCCTGGCTATGGATGTTTGTTTTGGAGGTACTATTGATCCACTACTCGCCCGGGCCAGAGCAGGTGAAGCAATTGATGAGACGGTAGACGTTCAATACCTGGTCAAAAAACTTACCAAACGCACCCGGAAATTTCTAACCAGCGGCAGCAAGGAGTACGTATCGGACGGTATTAGAGGTAAACATTCCCCCTTTGCAGAAAAATTTATTTTAGGCTTAAAAGAGATTGGCGGAGGAACGGGCAGAATTCTGTCCTTGCTTGAGTTGCGGACTTATTTCCTCAAACTTCCCTCGGAACCGCGTTTCGGCAGTTTCGGAGATGATGATCCAGCCAGTGATTTTGTTTTCGTGGCTAAGCAGTAGCCTTAATCAACTCATTTAGGATACTCATAGTGCCCAATGATTTTAAAATCAAAAAGACAATCCGAAATCTCCTGCCCGTTGCCAATGTTGTGTGCAACAAGCGGACGTTGGCCATCGATTGACTTTTTATCAATTAAAATTCCGATGTGCGTTGTTCCTCCACCCAGGTTCCACGCAACGATATCCCCCGCATCATAATCATCGGGATTTTGTGATTTCTTTTTTACCACCCCGTGCCGACTAAAGTACGTCATGAGGTTGGGCACCTGCGGTGGTCAATATTCTTATCCGTCTTTGTCAGGCCCCAATGATTGGGATAGCTGGAAAAATTTTTGGCCATATCTTCGTGTACCTCTTTCTGCAAGTCAATTCCCAGTTGACGATAGGCGCGAATGATCACGTCTGTGCATACACCGCGGTCGGAGGGAACGTCTCCATTCGGGTAGTCAATACTAAAGTAAGCAGGATCGTACCTGACTTTTTGTTTGGTCAACCCGATGGCAGCGTCAGATAACTTTATTTTAAATTCCGACTGAGCTTCACCGCTGAACGCAACCTGCCACAGCAACGCGATCAGGACGAAATATGCACTGCTATTTTTCCTGATTGTAAATACGTCCATCTTTCATAACAAACGAGACGCGCCTTAGATCGGATATGTTCTGGGAAGGGTTTCCCTTCACGGCAATAAGATCGGCCACGAAACCGGGCTTTATTTCTCCCAACCCTTCCATATGGAAGACTTTGGCGTTCACAGAGGTCACTGATTTCAGAATCGCCATGAACCCCATTCCGTATTGGGCCATCAGTTCGAGCTCCCGTACGTTGTCTCCGTGAGCAAATACACCCACATCACCACCTGCAACAATGGTTACTCCCGCGCTCAATGCACTTTTGAAACTCGCCCTCTTGGCCGTAATTCTTTCCGGTTCGGGATCGATTCCTTTTTTCCATCCATTGTATTGCAGAATAGCATCACCAGCCGCAATGGTGGGGCATAACGCAACGCCTTTTTCTTTCATTAATTTAAAAATCTCATCATCGCTATTGTCGCCATGTTCTATGGTTTCAACACCTGCAAGTGTTGCCCTGCGCATACCTTCTTTTGTTGAAGCATGAGCCACTGTGGGCCGGCCGCTGCTTTTTGCGGTTTCTACAATTGATTTTAATTCTTCAATCGAGAATGTTGGTGCTGCTTCATCGTTCGCTCCCCAGCGATAGTCTGCATACACTTTTATCACGTCTGCACCCTTGCCGATCTGATCGCGTGTAACACGAATCAAGTCATTTCCGTCAGCCGGTTCAGCGCCAAGCATCACATCAAAGTCGTTGTCGAATCCCTTGGGCCCGTAACTCCCCGTTGCCACAATGGCTCTTCCGGCCACGATCATCCGGGGGCCATCAATTACACCATCCTCAATGGCTTTTTTGAGACCCACATCGGCATACCCCGCGCCTTCAGATCCCAGGTCCCTGACAGTTGTAAATCCGGCCATCAGTGTATTTTTAGCGTGAACGGTTGCCCTGGCCACGCGGTACGCATCCGATTCTTTCAACACCTGATCATTCCAACTGGTTTGGTTGTATGGATATAGCAATAAATGGGAATGCCCTTCAATCATCCCCGGCATCAAAGTCGTGCCTGTCAATGCTATCGTGATCGACCCTTTGGGTTTAGAAATTTTGGAAGTAGGACCTGCCTCTAAAATTTTATTTCCACTGACGACCACCACCCAGTTTTCATGCATTTCATTGCCGTCAAAAACACGGTCAGGCTGCAAGTAGTAGGTTTGACCCAAAACGGTGTGAGAGAGAAAAATTACCAATAAGAGGCTGCTCCATTTCATAGGCTATCGAACCAGGATGATAAATATACTGAAGTTGCAGCAACTCCGGGCAGTTAGAGCGCACGCAAAGCCGCTTCGTAATTGGGTTCCTGGCCAATAGACGGGACTAGTTCCGTGTGTTTGATTTTACCATGTTCGTCAATGACAACAATTGCTCTGGCAAACAATCCCTTCATACCACCATCGACCATCTCCATGCCATAGCTTTGTGAAAATCCCTGATTTCTGAAATCAGAAACCGTAAGTACTTTGTCGATTCCTTCAGCTCCACAAAATCTTTTGAAAGCATAAGGTAAATCCTTTGAAATGGACAGGACAACCGTGTTGTCAAGTGAAGCTGCCCTTTTGTTAAATTCTCTCACAGATGTAGCGCAAATGCGGGTGTCAACAGTAGGGAAAATATTAAGCACCACTTTCTTCCCTTTGAGGGAACTCAGACTGACATTTTGCATGGTATTATCCACGCAAGTAAAGTCCGGGGCATTAGACCCAACGGCAGGTAATTCCCCAATGGTGTTGACGGTGTTATCTCCTAGTTTGGTTTGAGCCATGTGTTAAATGTTTATCGAATCCGGTCGGAATCCCTCACTAACTTCTCATCTTTCCTTATAAAACGGTTGGCTACCATGTTGCTTACCATGGCCACTACAGGTAGAAACAGTGCAAAGCCATATTCGCCCGCCAATTGATTTGTTTTGATTAGCGTGGTGGCGAAGTAGACAGCGGATCCGATGCAACCAGCCATAAAAAGTGAATTCAGTGCGCCTAATTTTATTTGCAACATCCTGTTCTGAAATTTTCCGATCTCGAAGAAGGCGATGGTAGTAGCGGCAATCGCACAAATGGCCGTGAGACTGTACGGGAAATAGACTGTGCTCTTTGCCTCTCCGTCAATTTCTGTGTAGTGGAGGGGAAATAATGACCGCTCGACTCCATCAGCGAAGGATCGCCATACGGGGAAAAATATACTTGCCAACATACAAATGCCGACTATCACCAGAAATATTGTTTGTTTCCTTTGCCACATAGGGGTTGATTTTAACCCAGATTTTGAGAACAATTCTTATCCTATTGCGATAATCTGGGTTTAACTTGCGGCAAAAATAATGAAATTGTGGGTTTGTGGTCTAAATCCTAATCTTTAATAGGTATGAACAGCGCTTTTATAGTAGATATCCTTCGCACACCCATTGGGAGATATGGCGGTACGTTGGCAACTGTTCGTCCGGATGACATGGCGGCCCATGTGATCAAAAAATTGATGGAAAGAAATCCGCAGCTCGATCCCACGTTGATTGAGGATGTAATTTTTGGAGCCGCAAATCAGGCTGGTGAAGACAATCGCAATGTGGCAAGAATGGCGTTGTTGTTGGCCGGATTACCTAAGGAAATCGGTGGTGTTACTGTCAATAGACTTTGCGCCTCGGGTCTCCAGGCGATCATTGATGCCACCCGGGGAATAAAGGCTGGCGATGGAGAAGTTTACATAGCCGGAGGAGTGGAAAGCATGAGCCGGGCACCTTTTGTTATGCCCAAGTCAACGGAACCTTACTCAAGAAAATCCGAGATTTATGACACAACCCTCGGTTGGCGTTTCACCAATCCCAGGTTATCAAAGCTGTATTATCCATTTAGTATGGGTGAGACGGCAGAAAACGTTGCGGACAAGTGGAAAATTACGCGCGAACAGCAAGATGCATTCGGCCTGCAGTCCCAGCAACGTTACTTTAAAGCGGACAAAGAGAATAAATTCAAAGAGGAGTTGGTTTCGATTACTATTCCGCAACGCAAGGGGGATCCCATTGAATTCAGCAAGGATGAAAATCCAAGGGAGACTTCCCTTGCAAAGTTAAGTGCCTTGCAACCTGCATTCAAAGACGGAGGCACGGTGACAGCGGGAAATTCCTCGGGAATAAATGATGGCGCGGCAGCAGCATTGGTAGCGAATGAAGCAGTAATTAAAAAGTTGAATCTAAAACCATTGGCCCGCGTTGTTGCGATGGCTGTTGCCGGTGTAGATCCTGCTATTATGGGAGTGGGTCCGATTCCGGCTTCACAAAAGGCAATGAAAAGAGCCGGACTTTCCTCAAAGGACATTGGTTTGGTAGAACTGAACGAGGCATTTGCTTCGCAGTCCATTGTGTGTACCCAGGAGCTTGGCTTTGATCCTGAAATCGTAAATGTAAATGGCGGAGCCATCGCTATCGGTCATCCATTGGGCTGTAGTGGTGTTCGAATTAGTGCAACGCTCATTCACGAGATGCGAAAACGAAGGGTAAAGTATGGACTTGCCACCATGTGTATTGGTGTCGGCCTAGGTGCTGCGGTGGTCTATGAAAATGTTGCAGCGAGTTGATTCTTGATACGCTCTTTATCTATTCTTACTTCCGTTAATGAGGTATTTCTTTGAGATAAGCTATAATGGAACCAACTACCACGGCTGGCAATCACAAACCAACGCAGTAGGGGTTCAGGCGGTTGTCGAAGATGTGTTCAAAAAATTATTCAGCAAAGAAATCAGCGTTGTAGGAAGCGGAAGAACGGATACGGGTGTTCATTGTATGAAACAGTTTTTTCATGCCGATCTTGATGTGGTGCTGGATTACCAAATCACTATTCAAAAACTCAACTCATTTCTACCGAGGGCCATTGCCATTAGCAATATTAGAAACGTTAAACCGGATGCTCATGCGCGATACGATGCCGTAGAGCGCGCCTATGAATACAGGATAACGAAGCGCAAGAACCCCTTTTATGAAGGGTACGCCTATCATTTTTTTAAGGAAGTTGATATTCAAACCATGAACGAAGCCGCTGCGTTATTAGTCGGTGAACACGACTTCCAGAGCTTTAGTAAGGTGAAAACGGATGTAAATCATTTTATTTGCAACCTGAAAAAGGCCAAATGGAATGAAAAGGATGATTTGTTGGTTTTCTCCATCGTGGCCAATCGTTTTCTTCGGGGAATGGTCAGATCAATAGTTGGAAGTTTATTGGATGTGGGAACCGGGAAAACTTCGATCAACGATTTTAAGAAAATTATCAAAAGCCGGGATAGAAAACAGGCGGGCATGAATGTGCCTCCCAGCGGACTTTATCTCACCAATGTAAAATACCCCAACCGCATATTTTTGGATTAACGCGTGGAGAAGGAAAAAATCAGCAGCGGAAATATCATCGACTTTAATGTATTAAAGCGAATTCTCCACTTTGTTAAACCTTATCAGGGAAGGTTTTATTTTTTAATTGTACTCACTGTGGTGTTGGGTGTGCTCACCCCACTGCGACCGCTGCTCATCCAGTTTACCCTGGACAAACATGTGGCCAACGGAGACTACTATGGCATGGTCCAAATCATGCTCGTGATTTTCGGACTGCTGATATTGCATTCGGTATTTCAATACATACACACCTATATCTCCGGACGCATCGGGCAATATGTAATCAGGGACATTCGGATTAAGCTTTATAAACACCTTGTGGGCTTCAGGCTAAAGTTCTTTGATCGAACACCAATAGGCCGGCTGGTGACGCGCACCATCTCTGACGTGGAGGCGCTGGCGGATGTTTTCAGCGAGGGGCTTGCTGCGCTGGCCGGTGACCTGCTCCAGATTGTTTTTATCCTGGTCTTTATGTTTTACACGGACTGGAGATTGGCGCTCGTGAGTTTGTCCACCATTCCCTTAATGCTGCTCTCAACCTATATTTTTAAAGAGAAGATTAAAGTTACATTTAACGATGTGCGCAATGCGGTGGCCAACCTGAACTCGTTCGTTCAGGAACACCTGACGGGGATCAGCGTGGTGCAGATTTTTGGCAGTGAAAAAAGGGAGTTTGAAAAATTTAAAGAAATCAACAAAGAACACCGGGCAGCTCACCTCAAATCTGTACTTTATTATTCGGTCTATTTTCCGGTTGCAGAAATCATTGCTGCCATGGGAATTGGCCTGCTGGTGTGGTATGGCGCTCGTGGTGTGATCAGTGGTGGAACCGGAATTACCATCGGAACACTCACCGCGTTCATTATGTATATCCAGATGTTCTTCAGGCCGATCAGGATGATCGCTGATCGTTACAATACCCTGCAGATGGGAATTGTGAGCTCATCGCGGATCATGAACTTACTCGATAGTGATGAGCACCTTGTTAACAACGGATCGAAAACCTTGAATGAACTGGAGGGAAAGGTCGAATTTGAACACGTTTGGTTTGCTTACAACGATTCAGAGTACGTGTTAAAGGATATCAATTTAAAAATTGAACCCGGGGAAACAGTTGCTTTGGTTGGCGCAACGGGGGCGGGCAAGTCGTCAATAATCAATTTGCTCAATCGGTTTTATGAAATCAACCGCGGTACCATCAAGGTTGACGGTATCGACATTGTAGATGTAGAGTTGAGTTCTTTACGCAGCCATATTGGGGTGGTACTGCAGGATGTGTTCTTATTCAGCGACACCATACGGTACAATATTACGTTGGGAAATCCTGAGGTAACGGATGAAATGATCATGCACGCGGCAGATTTGGTAGGAGCCCGAAAGTTTATTGAGCGCCTTCCGGGAGGGCTGGATTACAATGTAATGGAGCGCGGAGCAACCTTGTCGGTCGGACAGCGACAACTGCTGTCATTTATCAGGGCCATGGTTTACGATCCGAAGATTTTAGTCCTTGACGAGGCTACCAGTTCGGTTGATCATGAAACGGAAGTGATGATTCAGGAGGCAATTGAAAAGATGATGACTAACCGTACCTCGATAGTCATTGCCCATCGGCTTTCAACCATACAAAAAGCCAATTCGATTATTGTACTGGACAAGGGAGAGATCAAAGAGGTCGGCAGTCATGAGGTACTTTTGTCGAAGGACGGGTATTACGCCCACCTCCACAAAATGCAATATAAGGAGGTGGTGTAACGTTGGTCGGATCAGGGTGCCTGTCGTGCAGCCATAACTCCAAAAGAGTTATATTTGTCCTAATGCCTTCTAAAAAGACATTATTTGTACTTGCAACTTTGGTGCTCCTGGCGGGATTTTCTCACGCACAGGTGAGGAAAAGTGTTAAAAGCGCCAAGTTCAAGGTGCCCCAGGTATCCCGCAGTAAGGCGCGGATCGTCTGCCCTATTTTCGAAACGAGCGAATACCCCTATCAGGGAATAGGCGTAAAGATGGGCGATCCTTTCGCCCTGACTTATAAGTTTTACCCTAACAAAAACTGGGCATTTACTGCCGATGCAGGTAAGGCGGCCAGTGGACTTTACAATAAATATTATAGGGAACTCTACAACACCTACCTTTCGGACTCCATCGGTGACGACCAGAGCATTACGTACCTGGCCCACAAGGCCAAAACGGACTGGTTTATTCAGGCAAAATTTCTTTATCAGTGGGATGTCGATAAGATTTCGAAAGGCCTGCAGTATTATGCCGGATTAGGTTGGCAGTGGAGGAGTACCACACTTGAATATGACTACTTGTACGTGGACGGGCTCATCGTAAACAGGGAGAGCCGGTTTGATAAATTCAGCCGCAGCCGCTTCACACACGGGCCCGTGATCGTCACCGGCTTTGAGTATTCCTATTTCACCCTTCCGATTTCAGCGTTTATTGAGATCGAATGGTTTACCGACACTTTACTTGATCCGGGGTATCAGCGCTTTCAGGGTGGGGTAGGGCTTAGGTACGTGTTCTAAACTGGGATCAGCCCTCCACCTCGTTGGATTGCATTTGTTTCTCGTAGAGTTCGCGGTAGACACCGCCCCTTGCAAACAGGCTTTCGTGTGTTCCTTCTTCCACAATTTCCGCATCGTTGAGCACAATAATCTTATTGGCCAGCTTTGCCGAAGAAACGCGGTGCGAGATCACAATGCTCGTTCGGTTCTTCATGATCTTCTTCATGCTGTTCAGAATTGTGTTTTCCGTTTTTGTGTCGACTGCAGAAAGCGCATCATCAAGTATCAGGATTTTGGGCTCCCGCGCCACAGCACGGGCAATTGACACCCGCTGCTTTTGTCCACCGGAGAGCGTTATCCCCCGTTCACCGACCCTTGTCATAAAACCCTGGGGGAAATTCATGATGTTATCATACACATCGGCATCGATGGCCGCCTGTTTTACTTTTTCATCCGTGGATTCAGTGATGCCGAATCCGATGTTGTTGTAGATGGTGTCACTAAATAAAAACACGTCCTGGGGGACGAAGCCCATCTGGCTACGAAGCGATACGAGGTTATATTTCCTGATGGATAAGCCATCGATCAGGACTTCTCCTTCAGGGGCATCGTATAACCTGCCGATCAGGTTGGCAATAGTGCTTTTTCCTGAGCCGGTTGTGCCAATGATGGCCAGTGATTCCCCGGGATTTATATGAAAAGAAATGTTTTTCAGAGCCACGATTCCCGTGTCGGGATATTGAAAGGAGACATTTTTAAATTCAATTTTCCCTTCAATCTCACGTTCGAGATTTTCTTCAGAAACAATATCCGTTTTTGTTTTCAAAAATTCGTTGATTCTTTTTTGTGAAGCTTCCGCCCGCTGCACCAAACTGCTTGTCCATCCCAGCGATGCCACCGGCCAGGTAAGCAGGTTGACGTAAATGATGAACTCCGCAATGTTCCCAAAAGTCAGCGCACCATTAATCACTTCCACTCCGCCTGCGTAAACGGCCAGGATGGTACTCAAGCCGATTAAACCGGTCATCAATGGGAAAAACAGAGATTGGACTTTTGTAAGCTTCAACGATTGACGTTTGTACTCGTCACTCTCTTTCGAAAAATTATTGATCGATTCATTCTCGCGCGTGAATGATTTTAATACCCGGATACCGGAGAAAGCCTCCTGCACAAACGTGCTCAGTTTCGACTGGCTCTTTTGAATTTCTTCAGATCTCTTTTCAATGATATTATTCACATAATAGATGGAGAAGGAGAGTATCGGAAGCGGGATAAGAGAATACCATGTTAGCATCGGGCTTATACTGAACATGATCGGAATCAACATGGCAAACAAGGTGAACAACTGAAGGCCATACATGATTGATGGTCCAAGGTACATGCGCACGCGACCCACGTCCTCGGAAATGCGGTTCATCAAGTCCCCCGTATTGTTCCTTCTGTAAAAACTGAGAGGCAATGTTTGATAGTGTTCAAAAATTTCATTTTTGAGATCGAATTCGATCAGCCGGCTCATCACAATCAGGGTCTGGCGAACGAAATAGAGAAAGATACCTCGCAGCAAAGCCATTACAAGTATCAAAACCGCATAAATCAGGATGCTGAAGGCAAACACATCAAAAAAGTCCTTTTGTACGTTTACCTCATCGAAGGATTTGTAAATGCGGATATTATCAATCACGAGATCGATGGCATGGCGCACCATTTGCGCTGGAAGAATCTGAAAAACGTTCGAAATAATTACAAAAACTGTCCCCCAGATAATATGCCATTTGTACTTAATCAGGTATTTATTGAGGTATCGGAGTTCTTTCATGAAATTAAATTAGCTCGATTTACAGAAAACGAAAGATTATTACATTAGTTCATTTTGACCGTCAGTGCATCCAATTGAAATTCAGCCGACTTATGGGTGTTAAAAAAAAACTTAACAGGTGAAATAAAAGAAGAAAAAAGATAGTTTTGCGCCACTGACTTCAACTTCACACGTTTGAAATCGGGCAAAAATAGCGATTCAAAAACTTAAATCAGATGTCGATGGAGATTATAGAAAGAGAGTCCGCACAGCAGGAAGGTGTGTTTGCCAAGTCGGCACAACTGGGGCATGAGCAGGTTGTTTATTGCTACGATGAGGCCACGGGACTAAAGGCTTTGATCGCTATTCACAACACAGCCCTCGGACCGGCATTGGGAGGTACACGGATGTGGAACTATGCTTCGGAGCAAGAAGCCCTGACCGATGTGATGAGGCTCTCCCGGGGGATGAGTTTCAAAGCTTCTATCAGTGGTTTGAATCTCGGGGGAGGTAAGGCCGTGCTTATCGGTGACGCCCGAACCTTAAAAACAGAGGCCTACCTGCGCAGGTTTGGAAAATTTATTCAAAGCCTCAGCGGAAAATATATTACGGCCGAAGATGTGAACATGAAAACATCTGACATGGAGTACATCGGTATGGAGACAAAGTATGTTACGGGTTTGCCCGAGTCGATGGGTGGCGGAGGTGATCCTTCTCCGGTGACGGCCTATGGCGCATATCTTGGAATCAAGGCAACGGCAAAAAAAGTTTATGGCAGCGAAGAGCTCGCGGGTAAAAAAATTGGCGTGCAAGGTGTTGGGCAGGTTGGTACTTACCTGGTTGAGCACCTGGTGAAGGAGAATGCCAAAGTCACCATTACAGACATCTCGGACGAGAAAGTCAAAGAGGTGGCCAGGCGGTTTGGCGTGGCCACGGTAACGCAGGACAAAATCTACGACCTGGATATGGACATCTACTCACCGTGCGCACTCGGGGCTACGCTGAATGATGATACCATCCCAAGACTTCGATGTGCCATCGTGGCGGGAGGTGCCAACAACCAGCTAAAAGACGAAATCAAGCACGGCTACATGTTGGTAGACAGAGGCATCACCTATGCTCCCGATTTTTTGATTAATGCGGGTGGCCTGATCAACGTTGGCAATGAGTATTATGGCAACTACAACAGGGATCGCGTTTACCAGCAAACGGAAAAGATTTATGACACCTGTCTCAACATCCTCAATCTTGCCGAAAATGAAAAGATCACCAGCCAGGAAGCTGCCATCCAGGTGGCTGAAAAGCGAATCGCGGATGTGGGTAAAGTAAGAATCCCCAGATAATTCCGGACCGATATTTTTGATCTTTTTTTAGTGCGCTATTCCTTGTAGTTTTGCGCTCACAACGTTCATTGAATCATGCTTAACAGACGTACGCTCCGAATTAAAATCATGCAAAGCCTATTTGCCTATGAGCAGTGCAAGGAAGCGAACAATACGCTGGCGCAGGATTTAATCGATCAACGTTTCACCCCCGACCTCAATTCGATGGAGGTTCAGGATAAAGCTAATCTTAAGAAAAAAAGGAAAGAGGCTAATTCGCTGTATCTGCGAAAGTTCGAGTCGCTCAATGCGGGTGAAAGTGAAGACTCAGAAGTAAACAGTGCGGTAACAGAAGCCCTGCAACTGTACAGGGATCATTGCAAAAAAGATTTTAATTTTTTCAAGAAGAACCTCGTTCTGGAAGTTGAGAAAATCAATCACTGGTACTATTCGGTGCTTGGTCTGATGCTTGCGCTGGATGAGGTCATCCAATCCGACAAAAAAAATAGCTGCGCGCACTTTAATAATAATAAGTTCATACTCGCCCTCCGAAACGATTCATCCTTGCAGAGTGCTTTGCTGAAGACCAATGCGAAATGGGAAAATGAAAGACCACTCGTTCAGGGCTGGTTTCGGGATGTGATCAAAAGCGACAAAACTTTTGCGGCATACTGCAAAGCTGCGAATGCGGATGAAGATGCGCAGCGCGCAATACTGAAGCACTTGTCACGAAAATTGATTCTGGGAGAAACCGTCATCAATGATTACTTCGCAGAGCGAGATATCCGGTGGACCGAAGATCATGACATTGTCAAGAGTTTGGTGGACAAAACGATCAAGTCGCTAAACTTTGAGAAGCAAACGATTCAGGTGCAAAAGTTGTCCATGGATTGGGAAGATGATCTTGTTTTTATGAACACATTGTTTGAAAAGACAACCCAGATTGAATTGGAGAACAGGGAGTTGATCGCGAAAAATACCAGGAACTGGGAGGTCGACAGGCTGCCGCTTACCGATCGGATCATTATTGAAATGGCGATCACTGAGATGATCTGCTTTCCTGCCATCCCTGTGAAGGTCAGCATCAATGAATACATCGAACTTACCAAGCATTACAGCACCCCTAAAAGCGCCAATTTCGTCAACGGCATCCTGGATGTAATAGCCAAAGAGCTCGTGGCCAATGGCAAGATAAGGAAAAGTGGCCGGGGCCTTATTGACAATAAATAGAAAGTTAATCCCGAGAAAACAGCGCATTTAACATCGAAACTGGACTTCTGACTATTTCGTTGTATCTTTAGCCTCCCAAAATAATTTGTAGAGTTATGAGTAAAAAGAGCGGAGCTTTAATGGCGTTTTTATCAGGTGCAGCCGTTGGGGCTATATTAGGGATACTTTATGCGCCCGACAAAGGGTCAAACACAAGGGAGAAGCTTACCTACAAGCTGGATAAGTATAAGAGCGTATTGGAGCAGTTTCTGGATGACCTTGTAAAAGGAAAAGAAACTCCATTGACAACGGAGGCCAAATCTCAGGGCGCAAAAGTGGTGTCCGAGGCCAAGGATAAAGCTGAACGGCTATTGGAAGATGTGGACGAGTTGTTGTCACAAATCAGGGGAACTGAAAAAAGTTAATAATTTGTTAATTGACCGCGGTCGTTGGCGCTGACCGAGCAACAGAACTTATTTTTGTTAAATAATAATCAGAAGGATATGAGAATCTTAAAACAAGTATGGGTGGTTCTTTTAGTAAGTGCAGCATTGGTTAGCTGCAAGGATCGTGCTGCAGAAAAAAGGATTGCCGAGTTGGAAAGCAGATTGGTTCAATTGGAAGGCAATGGGAATGCCGCTGCCAACCCTGCTGCGACACCCGTTGAAGCCACAACGCCTGAAGTGAAACCTGAGGGACCGCTTCCGGCATTTACGTTTGTAAGCACGGATCACGATTTTGGTACAATTAAAGAAGGAGAAAAAGTGACCTACACTTACAAATTTACCAACACGGGCGAAGCGCCATTGATTATTCAGAATGCGCAGCCTTCATGTGGATGCACTGTACCGGAGTGGTCTAAAGAGCCGATTCCCGTAGGTGGTACCGGTTTTGTTAAAGCCGAGTTTGACAGCAATGGCAAACCCAATATTCAAAATAAGACCATTACCGTGACGGCCAACACATGGCCTAAAGTTACTACGCTGCGGTTTAAGGCGATGGTGACTCCCAAGTCAACCGGTGATAATGGACCAACCAGGTAGATAACACCAAAACTAATTTCGTAACATCCCATGCCCTTGCGGGTTTGGGATGTTTGCTTTTTAAAGGATAACTTTGCCGCCTAAATTTTAACAAATGAATTACGCCATTTTATTACAAGCACAAGGTGGAAGCGGGTGGACTTCCATGGTTTTCATGCTTGCCATTGTAGTAGTGTTCTATTTTTTTATGATCCGTCCCCAACAAAAAAAGGCCAAGGATCAGAAGAAATTTATCGATGAGGTCAACAAGGGCGATTATATCGTGACCATTGGAGGCATGCACGGTCGAATTGCTGAGGTGGAGGGCGATACATTCATTTTGGAAGTGGAGAAAGGCGGAAGAATTAAATTTAATAAATCGGCCATATCCATGGAGTCAACCAAAGCGTTATCAAACAAAAAGTAACAAGTCAGATGTGAGTATATTTCGCGTCATTGTTAATCTGTTTCATTTCAATCGTACCAATTGGAAGGCAGTAGCGTTGTGCTTTCTGGCGGCCCTTGTCTTTTGGTTTTTCAATGCGCTTAACAAGGATTACTCCACCAACCTTCGATTCGCGGTAAATTTTGAGTATGACCAGGACCGCTTTGTTCCAGTGGCGCCTCTGCCAAAGTCTGTTTTTATGAATGTGACCGGCAACGGCTGGGACCTTTTCCGAAAGAGCCTGGGCGTGAACTTGCCCGACATGAATATTCCGCTCGAACGACCGACCGAGGTCAAAAAAATAGTGGGCAGCACGCTGCCCGCGTTGCTGGCAGGACAGTTGGGCAGCCTTCGTATCAATCACGTGGTAACCGACACACTTTATCTTTCGCTGGATCCAAAAATTCGCAGAAAAGTGAAAGTGGCGGTGGACGTTGAAAAATTTTCGTTCGAAGAAGGACATGGCCGGTTAAGTCCTGTCGTCTTATTGCCCGATTCGGTTGAACTGGAAGGACCCAGGAGCCTGATCGAGAAGATCCCGAGCCCGATTATGCTGGAAATCGGCAACAAAAAAATTGACAGAGACTTTCGCGAAGATATTGAAGTGATTCTTCCACAAGGTGATAAAATAAAACGCAACCCATCCACGGTCGAGGTGATATTTGAGGTGGTCGAATGGCTGCAGGTGGAACAACGACTAAAACTTCAACTTGAAAACTTACCCTCCGGAGCCAGGTTGAGCATGGTGATGGATAGCGTCCGTTGTGTTTTCCTGATCCCCAGGAACCAGACGAACGACACCAGTCAGGTCGCAGGGGGCCGTGTGGCAAGAATCGATTTGACTGGATTGAGACGCGGCAGCAGTAAACTATTGCCCACGGCAGTAGGATTACCCAACAATGCCAGGGTGCTTCACATTGATTCGGTGTCAATTAAAATGTACTAGTCACCTCGCTTTGTTTTAATGAATAAGCCAATACAAGTAGGCATTACGGGCGGTATTGGATCCGGTAAAAGCCTGATTTGCAAGATATTCAGCAGTCTTGGGGCCCCGGTTTATGACGCAGACAGCCGAGCGAAAATACTAATGACCACTGACAGAATACTGGTCAGCCAAATCAAAAAAGAATTCGGAAACTTGTCCTTTGAAAAGGGAGGAGGTTTAAACAAAGAGCACCTCAAAAAGGCTTTTAGCGACCCCGAGAAACTGAAAAAATTGAATGACTTGGTTCATCCAAGGGTTGCGGTGGATTATTCCAATTGGGTGAGTGAACAAGGAACGGCAAGTTACGTTATCAAGGAGGCTGCATTATTGATTGAATCTGGCTCTGCGAAAAAATTGGACGTCATTGTTGTTGTGAATGCACCAAAACAACTTCGTATTGAAAGGGTCTTGAAAAGAGACCCGGGCCGGACAGAGGCGGACATTGAACTGATAATCAAAAACCAGATGAGCGAGGAGAAGAAGATAGCCAACGCAGACCATATTATTTTTAACGATGAGACGCGCCTCGTTATACCTCAGGTGCTTGAATTACACGGACGGTTCAGCTTGACGAACTAATTTTTTGATTTCCATATTCTATTGTTGATGAAAAAAAGGATATTTTCTGTAGTTATTGTTTTGGCGATAGTTGGGCTGCTGGCGTTACCCAAACTTAATCTGTGGAGCAACGACAAGGAGGAACCAGTTGCAGGAGCTCCTAAAGGCCAAAGAGGACAAGGAGCGCTGCCTATCGAGGCGTTGGTCATTAGCACCTCCAAACTCGACAATGTTGTAGTGATCACGGGATCTGTTCAAGCCAATGAATCGTTGGAATTGAAAAGTGAAACGGCAGGAAAGATCACCAACATTTATTTTGAAGAGGGAAAGGCCGTTAAGAAAGGTGATCTGCTGGTGAAGGTAAATGACGAGGAGATACGTGCTCAGTTGGAAAAGCAAAAATTCAACAGGAGATTAAATCAGGATATTGAATTCAGACAGCGGAAACTACTGGAGAAAGATGCGATCAGCCAGGAGGAATATGACAACGCATTGAATAAACTGAACACAACCAAGGCCGATATTGCTGTTCTGGAGGCCCAGCTGGAGAAAACTAAAATACGTGCACCGTTTGATGGCGTAATAGGATTGCGTTATGTAAGTGAGGGAGCATTGATATCCACGAGCACACCCATTGCCAACCTGTATAACATAAGTCCTGCCAAGATTGAATTCGCCATTCCGGGGCGCTACAGCACCCAGGTAAAGCCGCGGCAAAAGATAAAATTCACTGTGGAAAGTGATACGAGCACTTTTGAAGGCGAGGTTTATGCGATCGAGCCACAGATAGATGCCAATACGCGTACGATCAAGATTCGGGCATTGGCAGACAATACGCAGGGCCTCTTGTTGCCTGGTCAGTTTGTACGGGTCGAATTGATCCTGGGCTCAACAGCCAACGCGATTCTGGTTCCGACCGAGGCCGTGATACCTGAGCTCAATGGGCACAAGGTATTTATTGTGGAGGATGGAAAGGCCAAAGAAGTATTCGTTCAAACCGGTGTTCGGGATAACCTGACATTGGAAATTGTTTCAGGCTTAAATCCTCAGGACACCCTGATTACCACGGGTATTCTTCAACTAAGGCCCGGGCTGGGAATTCAAATTACGAAACTAAGGCAATAAGATATGGCTAGCTTATCAACAATTAGTATTAACCGACCTGTGCTGGCGATGGTTTTTTCGCTGGTCATCGTGCTCTTCGGTTTTATCGGATTCAGCTATCTTGGAGTGAGGGAATTTCCTAGCGTAGATCCCCCCGTAATTTCCGTGTCCACGTCATACATTGGAGCCAATTCTGATGTAGTAGAGTCACAAATCACAGAGCCTTTGGAAGATGCCATCAATGGCATTGCAGGTATTCGTACCATCAGTTCTTCGAGCAGGGAAGGCAGGAGCAATATTTCTATCGAATTTGAATTAGGCGTAGACCTGGAGGCCGCGGCCAACGATGTGAGAGATAAGGTCGCTGGCGCTGTCAACAACCTTCCGCCCGATGTCGATCCTCCGGTGGTTTCCAAAGCAGACGCAGATTCCCAGCCCATTATCTATTTGACTGTGATGAGCGGGAAGCGAAACCTGCTGGAACTATCCAGGATTGCCGGAATCTATTTCAAAGAGCGCCTGCAGACAATTCCGGGCATCAGCACCATCAATGTGTGGGGCGAACAAAAGTATTCCATGAGGCTTTGGATGGATCCCATCAAGCTGGCAGGTTTAAAATTGACCCCTACGGACGTGTTTCAGGCGGTAAATCGCGAAAACGTGGAGCTGCCCAGCGGCCGGATAGAAGGCCAGAATACGGAGCTGACGGTCCGGACCATGGGCAGGTTGAATTCAGTCGAAGACTTCAATAAGCTGATAGTAAAAGAGGATGGGGATCAGGTGGTGCGTTTTCAGGACATCGGCTACGCCCAGCTTTATGCGGAAAATGACAGAACGCTTATGAGACGGGATGGCGTGCCGGGAGTGGCAATCGCCATTGTAGCCCAACCAGGGGCGAACAACATTGAAATCGCTGACAACCTGTATAAAAAACTTGCACAAATTGAGAAGGATCTCCCCGAAGATATCAGCTGGGTAGTAAGCCACGATTCCACTGAGTTTATTCGCTCGTCAATCAGCGAGGTTCAGGAGACCGTATTCATAGCCTTCATCCTGGTGCTCTTCATCATCTTCATGTTTTTACGGGACTGGCGAACCACGTTGATACCGGTTGTCACTATTCCCATTTCACTGATCGGGTGTTTTTTTGTCATGTACCTGTTGGGCTTCACGATCAACGTGCTAACCATGCTTGGCATCGTGTTGGCGATCGGTCTGGTGGTAGACGATGCGATCGTGGTGCTTGAGAATATTTATACAAAAGTAGAAGAGGGAAATGATCCAAAAGAGGCCGCACGCAAAGGGTCTATTGAGATATATTTTGCCGTCATTTCAACGACCATCGCAGTTGTGGCAGTTTTCCTTCCCGTGATATTCCTGGAGGGTTTAACCGGTAGGCTCTTTAGGGAATTTGGATTGGTCGTTGCGAGCGCGGTGGCTATTTCTTCTTTTGTTTCGCTCACGCTTACACCCATGATGAGTTCAAAGCTGTTGAAACGGAGAGAGGTGCAGCCCTGGTTATACCGCAAGACAGAGCCCTTCTTCAACAACTTGTCGAGTTCATACGCCAGCGCATTGTCAGGGTTTATGAAGAACAGGTGGCTGGCGTTTGTGATCATTTTTGTTGCAGGTATTTTGATCTATTTCCTGGCGGCCACCATCCCATCAGAACTTGCTCCGCTCGAGGACCGAAGTGAATTCAGATTCCAGGCACAGGCCGCTGAGGGCGCAACTTTTGAATACATGGATTCCTACGTCAATGGCATGTATGAGTTTGTTGCCAATGAGGTCCCTGAAGTGCTGGGCGTGCTTAGCATTACTTCGCCCAGTTTTGGGGGAAGTGGAGGAGCAGCCAACAGCGGATTTCTAAAAGTGATGCTCAAGGATCCGTCTGAGCGGACGCGGACCCAGCAGGAAATAGTAGATGATATTACACCCAAAGCGAGAAAATTTACCGGAGTAAGGACTTTCATTTCTCAGTCGCAAACAATAGGTGACAGAAGAGGAGGTTTTCCTGTGCAAGTTGTCATTCAGGCGGCTGATATCGCCAAGCTCAAAGCTGTCCTTCCGGAATTGCTGGAAAAAGCAAATCAAAGTCCGAAGTTCACCTTCGTTGACCTTGACTTGAAATTTAACAAACCCGAGATAAATATTATCATCAATCGGGACAAGGCCAGGAACCTTGGCGTAAACGTGATAGACATTTCTCAAACACTTCAGCTGGGACTCAGTGGTTCCCGCTTTGGAAACTTTATCATGGATGGCAAGCAATATCAAATCATCGGCCAGGTGGAGAAGAAGAACAGAAATGAACCACTGGATTTAAAGACCCTTTATGTTCGTAACAAGCGGGGTGAAATCATTCAGTTGGATAATCTGGTTACTGTCGAAGAGCAAAGCAGCCCGCCCCAATTGTACCGATTCAATCGCTACTCATCGGCCAAGCTGAGCGCTCAACCCGCGCCCGGTGTGGCATTGGCAGACGGCATAGCGGAGATGGAGCGAATAGCGAGCGAGGTTTTGGATGAAACCTATAGCACCAGCCTTTCCGGAGCATCACGGGAGTTTGCCGAAAGTTCCTCAAGTATTTACCTGGCATTCCTGCTAGCGCTAGCTATCATCTACCTGGTTCTGGCCGGCCAGTTTGAAAGTTTTAAGGATCCGCTGATTATTATGTTTACGGTGCCACTCGCGTTGGCAGGCGCGCTGGTATCCTTGTGGTATACCAATCAAACGATGAACATTTTCAGTCAGATCGGGATCATCATGCTGATCGGACTGGTAACCAAAAACGGTATTTTGATTGTGGAATTTGCCAATCAAAGGAAGTCACAGGGAATGAGCGTATTGGATGCCGTCATCGGTGCGGCAGAGTCCCGTTTCCGTCCTATCATCATGACGAGCCTTTCCACCATTCTGGGAATATTGCCAATCGCCCTTGCGCTTGGCGCGGGATCGGAAAGCCGGGTGTCAATGGGTATTGCCATCATTGGGGGGATGCTTTTCGCCACGCTCTTAACTTTGTTTGTTATACCTGCCATTTATTCTTATTTCAGTGGTAAAGAAGCCAGGGCATCTATCGATTAATTTTTTTATGAACCGACTTTTATGGGTGGGCTCCAACCTGCTTTTTCCATTTTTAGTTCAAGCACAAGACACGTTAAGCCTGGCGCACGCCATTTCTATTGGTCTGAAAAATAATTTTGACGTTCAGATTGAGCAACTCAATGTCGAGGTGGCCAGGAACAACAACTCGTGGGGCCAGGCCGGAATGTTGCCTACCATATCTTTCTTATCCAATCAAAACAATGCGGTAGTCCAGCGAAAGCCCGCCAACCCTTTTGCCGTAGCAGGGCGAAATATCTCCAATAACGTCACCGGCCAGCTCGATGTCCAGTTTGTCCTTTTTGACGGTTTCGCAGTTCGGGTTAATAAACAAAGACTCGAACAGCTTGAGCAGCTCAGTTATGGGAATGCTGCGTTTGTCATGGAAACCACGCTGCAATCCATTATTCTGGCCTATTATCAGGCCCTTTTAGAAAAAGAACGCCTCCAGATTCTGGAAAACAACATGTCGTTTTCCAAAGAGAGATATGACTATGTCAAACTAAGAAAGGAATTAGGCGGGGCCATTTCGTTCGATGTGTTGCAAGAGCAAAACAATTACCTCACCGATTCAGCCAATGTGCTGTTACAGGGTATCGTTTATAAGAACTCCCTCCGGCAGTTGAATCTTCTGCTGAACGAAGATTTGCACAAGGGGTACGCACTTACTGACTCGCTGGAATACCAGCATGAAGGTTACAACTACGATGACCTTCGGGCCAAAATGACAGCGTCAAACACCAATTTGCGCAACCAATATATCAATCAGGAAATACTTAGAAGCAACACGAAACTTCAACAGGCAAACTTATCCCCCACTTTGTCGCTCAACGTGGGGGGCAACGGAAGTTTGGATCAGTTGAATGCCAATTTCAGAACCAATACCGGAAATACGATTGACAACACCGTTGGCTATTTGAACAATGATCAAACCATGCCGGTAATTAATACCGTAAATGAAACTGCATTACGCCCACTCACTCAAAACGGAAATTCGTACGGAGGTTACGCCAATCTCTCGCTTCGATTTACACTTTCTAATGGCGGTCAAATCAGGAGGGCAATAGAAAACGCAAGGGTGCAGGAGAAAATTGCAGACCTGAATACGAATCAATTAAAACTTTCTCTGGAAAATGACCTGCTTGCCAATTATGACTTGTACAATCTCAGAAATCAACTTGTAAGTATTGCGTTAACGAAACTGCAGGCAGCTGATCTTAATCTCGACCTCGCCAACGAGCGATATCGAAACGGTGCGCTCAGTGCAATCGACCTGAGGATCGTTCAGGAAAATGCGCGTAATGCCGCATTGGAGGCCTATTTGGCTATTTTTAACAGCATCTCGACCAAGTTGAACCTGGTTCGAATAACGGGTGGACTGATTGACAACATGCCGAAAAAATAACTATTCGGTAACGGTTGCCTCTTCAGGTTTGTTGATCCAAAAATTATTGTAGCCTTCACCCACCTGAATACCCAGCTGCCCGTTGGCCAGCATTTCCAATATCGCGAGGAAATTAAAAATAAGGGCAATGCGAGTAGGGGCACCTTCAAATAGCTCGGTGAACGCAATTCGCGATTTTGTATTTAGGGTCGAGGCAATGAACTGTTTTTGTCCGTCAATCGTGTAGGGATACTGGATGACCTGGTGAACAGGTTTGTTCTTCTCCTCCTCCTGCCGCTTCAATACTTTTTCGAAAACCGTAAGCAGTTTGAACAAATCCACGTCCTGAAGTTCGGCTTCTACGTTGGTGCTTTCGGCCAACGTTCGCAGTTCCTTCATGATATTGCCCCGCTTCTCCTTCATCAATTCGGCATCTTCCATCTTGTGGAAATCGTCAATGACGGATTTGTATTTTTTGTACTCCAGCAGGTGCTTGATCAATTCCTCTCTGGGGTCAACTTCGTTTCCTGCCTCGTCAATCTGGGGGCGAGGCAGCAGCATCTTTGACTTAATCCGCATCAAGGTGGCGGCAACCAGGATAAACTCACTCGCCACTTCTATGTTCAATTCTTCAAAGTGGTGAATATATTCAAGGAAATCGTTGGTGATGGTGGCTATGGGAATGTCGTAAATGTCCAGTTCATCCCGTTCAATGAAAAACAGCAGCAAGTCAAACGGGCCCTCAAAAAGGGGCAAGCGCACTTCAAAATTTTCTTTTGTCATAATTTGAGGGCAAAAGTATTCAAATCAGCCCAGAAAACCTTTTAGGAACTTATGCTTAAATTTGAGGCCGGAATTGGACCTAAACAACCTAAAACACTTACCTTAAATGCGTGTTAAGGGATACAAAAGAGCGTCATTTTTCAAATGTTAATTAAACCCGGCAAACTACTCAGTCGAATTGACGGCCCACAGGACCTAAAAAAGCTCGATCAGGCGCAATTGGTCAAGCTTTGCGAGGAGTTGCGTCAATTTATCGTAGACAACGTGTCCGTTTATGGGGGTCATTTTGGGGCCAGTTTGGGGGTAGTTGAACTGACCGTTGCACTTCACTACGTATTCAACACTCCACACGATCAACTGGTGTGGGACGTGGGCCATCAGGCCTATGGGCATAAGATTCTGACCGGGAGAAAAGGGGTATTTCATACCAACCGCATGTACGGAGGTATTTCAGGTTTCCCAAAGCGCAAGGAAAGTGAGTACGATACTTTTGGCGTTGGCCATTCATCTACTTCGGTGTCGGCAGCGCTGGGCATGGCAGTAGCTTCAAAATACAAAGGCGACTCAGAAAGGCAGCACATTGCAGTCATTGGAGATGGTGCGCTAACCGGAGGAATAGCTTTCGAGGGATTGAACCACGCTGGCGTCTCCGATTCCAATATCCTCATTGTCCTTAATGACAACTGCATGTCCATAGATCCCAATGTAGGGGCGCTTAAGGACTACCTCACCGACATCACCACGTCCAGGACCTATAACAAATTGAAGGATGAAGTCTGGAATTTATTGGGGAAGCTATCGCACTTTGGCAAGAATGCGCAGGAAATAGTTTCAAAAATTGAAAATGGAATCAAGTCAACGGTTTTAAGCCAGAGCAATTTCTTTGAGTCGCTAAACCTGCGATACTTTGGGCCGGTAGACGGTCACGATGTGGATCATTTGGTGGCGGTGCTTAATGATCTGAAGCAAATCAAGGGGCCTAAAATTCTTCATTGCGTTACGGTGAAGGGAAAAGGTTTCGCGCCAGCGGAGAGCGGAAACAAAACCACATGGCATGCGCCCGGAACGTTTGACAAAATCACAGGTGAGATTTTCAAAAAAACGTACGATAAACCACAGCCTCCTAAATACCAGGATGTTTTCGGACACACCCTTGTTGAACTTGCCAAACAGAACGACAAGATTATAGGGATAACGCCAGCCATGCCCTCAGGATCATCCATGAACATCATGATGAAGGAAATGCCGGAGCGCGCTTTTGATGTGGGCATCGCGGAGCAGCATGCGGTCACGTTTTCTGCAGGACTGGCTACGCAGGGGCTGATACCATTTTGTAACATTTACAGCTCGTTCATGCAGCGGGCCTATGACCAGGTGGTGCATGACGTCTGTATTCAAAACCTTCCCGTAAATTTTTGCCTTGACAGGGCGGGCTTCGCGGGCGCAGATGGGCCAACCCACCATGGCGCTTATGACATTGCCTATTTTAGGTGTTTGCCAAACATGGTTGTGGCCGCGCCAATGAATGAGTCGGAACTGCGCAATCTGATGTACACAGCCTCCATACCCAGGGCAGAAGGCGCTTTCAGCATCCGGTATCCAAGGGGACAGGGTGTGATGCCAGAATGGCGAACGCCCTTTGAAGAATTAGAAATTGGTACAGGTAGAAAAATATGTGATGGAGAAGATCTGGCCATCCTCACCATCGGCCACATCGGAAATTATGCAGTAGAAGTTTGCGATGCGTTGAGGGCCAAGGGAACTGAAATTGCCCATTACGACATGCGGTTTGTAAAACCGCTTGATGAAAGGATTCTTCATGAAGTTTTTTCGAAGTTTAAGAAGGTAATAACCGTGGAGGATGGTTGTGTACAGGGTGGTTTTGGAAGTGCCATCCTTGAGTTTATGGCGGACAACCAATATCAGGCAACCCTGGCTAGGTTAGGAATTCCCGATAAAATTGTGGAGCACGGAGAGCAGATAGATTTACATCGCGAGTGTGGCTTTGATCCGGAGGGCATCCGCAAGGCAGTGATCAATATGCTTGAACCAGCAAGATCATTGTAGCCGCTTATGACCTCCCTTCACTTTACATCAAAAGGAGAAGGGCAACCCTTAATATTTATTCATGGCTTTTGCGAAACGGGCGAAGTATGGAGCCCTTTTGTAGAAAAGATTATTGCAGGATTTAAGATCGTGATTATCGACTTGCCCGGGTTTGGCAAAAGCGAATTACCCTCCAGCCCCTTCACCATAGCCGAAATTGCCGCATCAGTCAACAATTGGGTGTTAGAACATCACTTCGAAAACGCCATTCTGGTGGGTCATTCCCTGGGAGGGTATGTGGCGTTATCCATGACAAAACAAAATCCTGAATTGTTCGCAGGATTAGTTCTGTTTCATTCTACAGCCGGGGCAGACAGCGAGCCAAAGAGAATAATTAGACAGAGAACTATTGATTTCGTAAGAGCCAACGGTGTTCCAGCGTTTACAGACTCATTTGTGCCCGGATTGTATCATGTAAAGGATCACCCGTCAGTAGATGTAGTGAAAAAAATAGCCGCAAAAACGCCAGAATCTACCTTTATAGCCTATACGCAAGCGATGCGGGATAGACCTGAAAGCACCGAAGTTCTTAGAGACGGGAAGACTCCTGTTTTGATATTGGCAGGTGACAATGATCCGGTGTTACCCGTGGATACACTCGTGGAACAGGTGAGTGTTAGCCGGGGAGCACGGTTACAAACGGTTGCGCGAGTTGGGCATATGGGTATGTATGAGGCCCCCGATGCGTTCTGCAGGCTAATAAATTCGTTCATTTCCGGTCTGAAAACGGAGGTCAGAGAATAAGCCTACCCTTGCTTTTTACCCTAAAACTGTGCTAAATTGTATTGTTTTCTAATATATTTGAGTTACCAGTTGACAGTAGTGAGGTATAGATTATTATATTTGTTATCCTGAAATAAAGAAACGATAAATAAATAGCATCATGGATGAAAATACTTTACCCTCTTATGATTCGTGGAACGCTCTGGCTGCGAATATCGCGATGGCGTGTTGGGCAGTGGGCTTGCTCATCATTTTGGGTTATTTCCTGAAATTAGCCACTACTTCAGACAGCAAAACAAAGTATGATTTCATCAATAAGCATGAGATTAAGGTGCTTTGGATCGCTTCCCTGATTATCGTTATTGGTGCTTGCTTTTTTGCCAATGCAAATATTATCGAGCTAAATGCATTGTGGATTTTTGTAAGGGTGTTCACTACCGTTTCGATGGGGATGATTGTGGCCCTGATTATTCAAAATCTGCTTAAGTTTTATTATCCATTCTTTATAGAAAAGAGGCTCAAAGTTTTACGTTATAAGCCGCGGATTTCGCCCAAAACCGGCAAGCCTATGAAACTCCTGAGTGAGGAGGAAGAGGATGCTTACCTGGATGAGGGTATGCAGGCTGAGGAGAACCTTTTCTCTATGGACTATGACGTGTGGAAAGATGACGAAACCGGATACATTAAAATCGAGAAATATTCTGGTCACCTTCATGCGATTCAGTGCCCTGAATGTAATTATCAAACCTTCAAGGTAGTACGCGAAGAAATTGTGAGAGAGCCGTCCGCTACAATGGAGGGAGAATTATTGAAACACTACCAGTGCGGATATTGTGGAAACAAGGCAAAGAAGACCGTCAACCTGAGGGTTTCTTCCAAGCTGCATGAAGAATCACAAGCAGCAACTGCATAACCAAACATAAATTGCAACGTAATCAAAAAGCCCCTCAGGGGCTTTTTGATTTTACTTACTTATTGTTCCCGGAAGTTTGATCTGATCATAGTAGAATTTCATTCTGCTATGGGATGTGTCAAGCAGTGAAATTTTTTCAATCCTCGCTTTTTTGTGATTAAAAAAAACCTCAACATAAAAACTGCCCAGCAAATATAGATTGACCTTGAATCCGTAATAACGAATCGCCATTACAAAACTTCCACTTGCGTAGAGCGTGTTGATTTTACGATCAAAAGAATAGTTGCTGAATTCAGTCCATGTGATCATCAATCGAACATAAAGAAAAAATTGTTTAAGATCAATGTTGGCCGCATGGCTCTTTGGATCTCTGTCGTCCTGGATTGTTGCCCGGTGCTGAAGCATTTTAGCCGTGCCATTGCATGCGGAAGGCCAACTGCTTTTGATCGATTTTGATTCGGGAAATAAGGTTTGCAAATTGTCTCACCCTGCCTAACTTTGCGGCTCTTTTAAACGGTGAATGTAGCTCAGTTGGTTAGAGCACCAGATTGTGATTCTGGGGGTCGCGGGTTCGAGCCCCGTCTTTCACCCAAAACGGCCTCTATACAGGAGGCTTTTTTTGTGCATTCTTATGCTGGAAGGCGCAAAAAATTACCTGTCGAAAGTCATTCTCAATCCCCTTTGACCCTCATCGAATTGGCCATTGTAATAGGCCAAATGCCCCGAAATCCACGTGGCATGGATTGACGAACTAAAGGACTGTCCTTCAAATGGGGACCACCCGCATTTGGCAAGAATGTTTTCCCTGCTGACTTTCCATGCTGAGTCTGTATCCGCGATCACCAAATCGGCAAAGTAACCCTCGCGCAAAAATCCTCTCTTTTCAATCCTGAAAAGAATAGCGGGATTGTGGCACATTTTTTCAACCATTCGTTCCAGTGATATTTTCCCCTGCTTATGAAATTCCAACATGCTAACCACGCTATGCTGAACCAAAGGTCCCCCGGACGGGGCATTGAAATATGTGTTTTGCTTTTCATCCCAGGTGTGTGGTGCATGATCGGTGGCAATTACGTCTATGCGATCGTCCAACACGGCCTTCAGGATGGACTGCTGATCCCTCGCTGTCTTGACCGCGGGGTTCCATTTAATGAGCATACCCAATCTGCTGTAATCGCTATCATTAAACCAAAGATGGTGAATACAGGCTTCTGAGGTAATCTTTTTATTCTTCAGGGGAACATTGTTTTCAAACAGATTCGTTTCTTTCTCTGTTGAGATGTGAAGTATGTGTAAATGAGTCCCGTACTTTTTTGCCAGGTCAACTGCAAAAGAAGAGGAGAGATAGCAAGCCTCGTGATTTCTGATTTGGGCATGCATATGAGCGGGTAAATTCTCGCCATATTTTTCCCTGAAGGTTTCTGTGTTCTTGCGAATAGAAGGCTCATGTTCACAATGCGTGGCTATGATCGATGGGAATCTTGAATAGAAACCCTCCAGTGTTTTAGGATCGTCAACGAGCAAATTACCGGTAGACGAACCCATAAAAATCTTTAGTCCACAAACATTTTTGATATTGGTCCTCATCACCTCCTCCAGGTTGTCATTGGATGCACCCATATAGAAGGAATAATTTGCCAATGAGGTTTTGCTGGCTATTGAATATTTTTCTTCAAGCAGTGTGTTGGTGAACGCGGGAGGGTTGGTGTTTGGCATCTCCATGAATGACGTAACTCCACCGGCAACGGCTGCCCGTGATTCGGTGTAAATGTTGGCTTTATGGGTAAGCCCGGGTTCTCTAAAATGAACCTGGTCATCGATGGCCCCGGGAAGCAGGTATTTCCCTTTTGCATCAATAACACGGCTAGCAGGAAGAGATTGCAAGTCCTTGCCAATTTTAGAAATGAATTGACCCTCGATCAAAATATCATTTTCAGCAATTGAACCTTCATTGACTAGTTTTGCATTAAGAATAAGGGTTGAATTCATACCTTGTAAATATAAGATAGAATCGTGGAATCAATGGATCGTTCGATGAAATGGAGTGAATTCAATCTAAACAAACAACTCCTCAACGCCATTGCGGACGCGGGTTATACCCAGCCCACTGAAATTCAAAAGAAGTGCATTCCGCTCGTTTTAGGAGGGCAGCAGGTAATTGGCATTGCGCAGACGGGCACGGGAAAAACTGCTGCTTACTTGTTGCCACTGCTGATGAAAATCAAGTACGCGCAGGGAAGTAGCCCACGTGCGCTTATCCTCGCCCCGACTAAGGAACTTGTTGTGCAGGTGGCCGAAAATGCAAAAGCCCTGGCAGCCTACACCGACTTGCGAATCATTCCTCTCTATGGTGGCATTGGCCCTACCGGCCAAATTAATGCTATTCAATCCGGTGTTGATATTCTGGTGGCGACCCCAGGTAGATTTATGGAATTGTACCTAAAAAATGAGATACCGGTAAAACAAATCAAAACGCTTGTTGTAGACGAGGCAGACCGAATGATGGATATGGGATTTATGCATCAATTGCGAAAGATCTTTGAGGTCCTGTCACCGAAGCGGCAAAACCTTCTGTTTTCCGCCACATTTCCAGATAGGGTGGAGAGATTGTCTGAGGATTTTCTTGAGTTCCCACAGAAAGTAGAGGTAACTCCGCAGTCGACTCCATCAATTCAAGTTGCGCAGGAATGTTACTTGGTTCCGAACCTTAAAACGAAAATTAATTTTCTGGAATATTTATTAAAACGGGAAAACTTCAAACGGGTAATTGTGTTTACCCGAACAAAGGAAATAGCCGACAACATCTTTAAGTTTATTGACAGAAAAGGACTGGGCAGCGTCAAGGTAATTCACTCCAACAAAGGTCAAAACAGCAGACTAAATGCGTTGAATGATTTTGGAAGTGGTAACGTTCGCGTATTGGTGGCAACAGATGTGAGCTCCAGGGGAATTGATATATCGAAAGTTTCGCATGTGATTAATTTTGACGTACCCAGCCGTTCGGAGGACTATGTGCATCGCATTGGCAGAACGGGAAGGGCAAATGAAAAGGGGAAGGCGATTACCATGGTAAATGCTGTTGAGCAAAAGTATCTTGAAAAAATCGAGGAACTCATTCGGGGCAAAATCCTTTTGAAAAAATTACCACAGTCAGTGCCGGTAGAACCAACTCCATTTGAGGAAGCTCAGTTGATGGCGCGCGTTATCGACAATCAACGAAAGAAGGAAGATCCGTCATTCAAAGGGGCCTTTCACGACAAAAAAGGAAATAAAAAAAAGGCGTGACTCACGCCTTTTAACTTCTCTGGCTTTTATTAGAACTAGCCGTTCATGGAAACCAGGAATTCTTCGTTGTTCCTTGTCCCTTTCATTTTCTGCAGCAGAAACTCCATGGCTTCGTTAGAGTTCATATCGCTCATGAACTTCCGCAATATCCATACACGTTGAAGTTCTTCTTCTTTCATCAACAGGTCTTCTCGCCTTGTGCCAGAGGCAGGCACATCAATGGCAGGATAGACACGTTTATTGGACAGCTTACGGTCAAGCACCAATTCCATATTTCCGGTTCCTTTAAATTCTTCAAAAATAACCTCATCCATTTTTGAACCGGTATCGATAAGGGCTGTGGCAATGATTGTCAGCGACCCACCATTCTCCACGTTTCTTGCAGCGCCAAAAAATCTTTTGGGTTTATGCAGGGCATTCGCGTCCACACCACCCGATAGTATTTTGCCCGATGACGGAACCACCGTATTGTATGCGCGCGCCAATCGTGTAATAGAATCCAGAAGAATCACCACATCGTGTCCACATTCTACCATCCTTTTGGCTTTCTCCAGGACTATGCTGGCTACCTTCACATGGCGCTCCGCCTGCTCGTCAAAGGTAGAGGCGATAACCTCGGCTTTCACATTGCGGGCCATTTCCGTTACCTCTTCCGGACGTTCATCGATAAGCAATACCAAAAGATAAACTTCAGGATGATTTTCGGCAATGGCATTGGCGATCTGCTGCAGCAATACGGTCTTTCCCGTTTTAGGTTGGGCAACGATCATTCCCCGCTGTCCTTTACCGATCGGAGCAAACAAATCCAGAATACGCGTTGACATATTATCAGGTCGTGTGCTAAGCTTTAATTTCTCTTCGGGGAAAAGGGGCGTCAGGTATTCAAAGGCAACCCGGTCGCGAATTTCATCGGTAGTTTTTCCATTCACACTCTCAACCTTGAGTAGCGCGAAATATTTTTCTCCTTCCTTAGGTGGCCGAATAAGTCCTTTGGTAGTATCTCCTGTCTTTAACCCGAACAGTTTGATTTGCGAAGGAGATACATATATATCGTCCGGACTCGCCAGGTAGTTGTAGTCGGACGAGCGCAAAAATCCATAACCATCCTGCATAATTTCGAGGACTCCCTCGTTGGCAATTACTCCGTCAAAATCTTTGATGGAATTTTCGCGCCTGTTTGCCTGATTTCTGTCGTCTCTTTGCTCTCTTTGATCCCTGTTGTCTTTGCGCGGTTCCTGAGCGCCCTGACTTTCTGAGGGGGCCTCGTCTTTTTTGCTGAAGCTGGTCACCGTGTTGTCCAGTTCGATATCGATAGATTCAAGTAATTCGTCAGAGGAGAGTTCTTTCTCGGGTTTTGTTTCAGGGGCCACATTTTCACGCCTCCTGTGGCGCTGCCGATTTTTGTCATTATTGCCATTGGCAGGATTCTTTTTTTCTGCGGGGGCCGGTTCGGTTACGGCTTGTTGATCTAATATTTTATAAACGAGATCCTGCTTAGCAAGTTTTTTCGCGTTTTTCACGCCAAGTTGTTCCGCAATGTCTTTCAGTTCAGAAAGTAGTCTGACATTCAAGTCGTCAATTGTGTACATGAGGGATTAGTGATGAAGGGTTAAAAAATTAACAGTTATAAATAAGTAGTCGTATGCTCGCAAAAATCAGAACCTAAGTCTGAATCATTCAGTGTTTAGAATAATGTATAGCTTGCAGGAAATGAGTTATCTATAAATCAAATGGCCTGGGTAGGCCGTGATGATAGTGCAAGTATATGCCCAAAATTGAATATAATCAAATTCAGGCCAAAAAATTATAGCCAGGTTCGCTAATTTTGGCAGTTCAAAATAAAGCCCATGCTGCAGATAAATGTAATTCGTGACGAGAGAAAAAGGGTCATAGATGGCCTCCAAAAAAGAAGATTTAAGGATGCGGCTGACCTGGTCGACAAGGCTATACTTCTCGATAAAAGCAGGCGTGAAAAGCAGCTTCAACATGATGAAATTCTGGCCGAGGTAAACAAGCTTTCAAAAGAGGTTGGCAACCTGATGAAGTCTGGTAAAAAGATGGAAGCGGAAGCACTCAAGTCCCAAACTGCAGACTTAAAGAAGAATTCAGTTTCACTTTCTGCTGAACTCGAAAATGTGGAGGAAGAACTCAAAAATGTCCTGTATCTCATTCCCAACGTACCGTCAGAGACCGTTCCGGCCGGTGGCGGTCCTGATGACAATGTCAGCGTGCACGAGCACGGCAATTTGCCTACTTTACCTAACGATGCCCAGCCCCATTGGGACCTGATAAAGAAGTACGATATCATAGATTTCGATTTGGGAAATAAGATTAGCGGGGCAGGCTTTCCTGTTTACAAGGGTAAAGGTGCCAGGCTGCAACGTGCCCTTATCAATTTCTTTTTGGACAAGGCCCTAGAGCAAGGTTATACAGAAATACAGCCTCCCATTGTGGTTAACGAAGCATCGGGTTATGGAACCGGCCAGCTTCCTGACAAGGAAGGGCAGATGTACCATATGCCAGCGGATAATCTTTATATGATTCCAACTGCTGAGGTTCCGATCACGAATTTATACAGGGATGTGATTCTATCCGATAATGATTTGCCTGTCAAGAATGTGGGGTACACTCCGTGCTTTAGAAGAGAAGCTGGCAGTTGGGGCGCCCATGTACGTGGGTTAAACAGGCTCCATCAGTTCGACAAAGTAGAAATTGTTCAAATCAGAAAACCAGAAGACTCCTACAAAGCGTTGGATGAAATGTGTGTTTATGTTCAGGGGCTTCTCGAACAATTAGAGCTGCCTTATAGAAAACTGCTTTTGTGTGGAGGTGATATGGGCTTCAATTCTGCCATGACTTACGATATGGAAGTATATGCCGGAGCTCAAAAAAGATGGCTTGAAGTTAGTTCGGTGAGTAACTTCGAGACCTTCCAGGCCAACCGTCTAAAACTCAGGAATAAAAGCAAAGACGGAAAAACCCAACTGCTTCACACACTGAATGGAAGTGCACTGGCCCTGCCTCGCATTGTGGCGGCTTTGCTTGAAAACAATCAAAGCGATGACGGCATCATGATCCCCAAAGTGCTGTGGGATTATACCGGTTTTAAAGTGATCAACTGATTTTTTTATAAAGCAGCATGAGCAATGTTGAAATTAGAAAGGGAGAGGTCAGCGATCTCCCTGCAGTCCTTGACCTGATCAAGGAGCTAGCGGCCTATACGGGCTATCTGGATCAGGTGGAGAACACGGTGGAGCAAATGGCCATTGACGGGTTTGGCCCAGATCCCATTTACAGGATGCTGGTTGCGGAGAGGGACGGAGTTGTCATTGGCACATCGATCTATTATTACCGTTTTTCAACATGGAAGGGCAAGCGACTTTACCTGGAAGATTTTGTGGTGCGCGAATCGGAGCGGGGAAAGGGCATTGGAAAATTGTTGTTTGAGGCCACGATGAAAGTTGCACTTTCTGAAAAATGCTCCGGAATGATGTGGCAGGTTTTAAAGGACAATAGGAACGCCATTGGCTTCTACGAGAGTTATAACGCAGATTTCAATCGCGAATTTATCAATTGCGGTTTTGAGGCAGGCCAGATGAGAGCCATCCTTAAATAGCCTACACCTCTTCCAATAAAGTACGAAAAGCCACATGCCTGTCCTTGTACCGGGCCCTGTGCTGCTCAACGAACGCAGGCGCGAATTCTTTGATATACCGGTTGAACTGTTCAATCGTGGGGGTGAAGTATTGTACGCAATAAGATACCGATCCTTCGTCATCGTGGGAGAGTACTTTATAAAATTTATAGTCAACAAAAATCCCACAGTTCAGAACATCCGGAATATGGGTGGATTTCATCCAGGTTACCCACTCCTCCTCAATCGCTTTGTCTATTCCTATCGTGACGTTGTACAGTATCATGGGTACAGTGCGTAGTCGCTCAGGTACTCGAATCCCTCAGTAAGTTTTCCACCCCTTGTAATACTTGCCCTTTTGATCACCCCATCCTTATCGGAGATGACAAGTGCAGGTAAAATTTTATCGATGAGGTCCCGTCCGAACTCTTCGGAAGCGCTCCTGGGGAGTTCGCAAGGGAGATTGTCAACCGCCATCACTGTCACCAGGCTGCTGTCGCTGAGTGGTGGCTCAACAGTATCGGTCAGGGGATTATAGTCGTATATCGGGTCGACAATAGTACTTGGTCGCTTGGTGGCCGGAATTGATCCTTCAATATCACACGTCACATCGGCAATGATTTTAATCCTAAAATCCGGCTTGGTCATATCCTCGCGGGTGAACAATACGGGGGCTTTGGGGTTCCAGAATGCGCCAGCAATTAGTAAATCTCCCACTTTCGCAAATTGAATAAACGTAGAATCGTAATGCTGAGGGCTTTGGTGAAATTCTTCCCTGTTGAAAAGTCCACCCCCTTTTCGAACATGGTAGTCACCGCTGGTGATCTGCACATACACTGCCTCCTGGTAGGTGTTATTGAGAAAATCCTTTGGTGATACTTTTCTGATACCGGCCGAATCGAGCGTCTCCATGGCCCCATGACCTACCCGCCCGCCACCAGTAAGGATTATTTTAATCGGGGGCAAGCTTACCTTCCTCAATTCAATTTTCAGATCGTTGATATCAAAGCATTCACTGGCCTTTCGCAAAGCAAAAAGGTTATTCCTTTTTCCATAAGTAAGCAGTCCATTGTAGGCGCCAACGATTCCGGCAAAGCGCCCAAAGGCCACCAACCTGTTGTTCAGTTTATCTTTCAGGGCCTCATAGTCCACAAGTCTTATCTTTTTATTGAGCACTTCATGCAGCAGCTTTTTATTGTGCGGTTGTTTTTTGGTCGTGTGAGAAAAGAAAAGGTATGTTTTTTTTGCAATTAGATTCTGGACTGGGACCTCCTTAATTCCCATCAGGATGTCACAATCGCTTACATCAGAGACCACCTCAATGCCTTTTTCCCTATACTCTTCGTCTGTAAACGCCCGAATGCTGCTTTCCTGGACAATCACTTTCACATGGGGATACCGCTGTTCGATTTCAACAACTTGCAGCGGGCTGAAAGGAACCCTCTTATCCGGGGGCGTTTTGCCTTCTCTTATAATTCCAAGACGAATCGTTTCCATATATAATTGCAGAAGATTTCAAATGTAGTCAGCTTTGCGATATTCTTAAAAGCTAATTGACGAAAGGTAGGACCGAGGAAAAAGTGGTGCCAATGCGAATTTGAATCAATGGAGATTACTTACTTAATAGCGGCCTGGGTGTTTTATTTTTTTAGCCACAGTTTGTTTGCGAGCAATGCTGTCAAAAATATTGTGATGAATAGAATGCCGGGCATTTACAGATTTTATCGACTTATCTATAGTGGGTTTTCTGTGGTAGGTCTTTTCGCTCTTTTCTTTTTGAATTCAAGCATGGGCTCTCCGAATTTTTTTGATCCAAATGGTATTCCCAGATATTTAAGTTTGATGTTTGCAGCATTTGGCGTGATTCTCATCAAGATTGTGTTTAGGTCTTACAGCCTTTCCTCGTTTATAGGTTTGAGCGAGGAGAAAGGACAGGTGCTGGTTACCAGCGGAATTTTGGGAAGCATTCGTCACCCTATTTACTCGGGGACTATACTTATTGCCATTGGGTTTTGGTTATTTAGTCCCAACCTCCCAACGCTGGTGTCGGTGATTTGTATTTTCGTGTACATTCCCATCGGGATAATTTTTGAGGAGAGGAAATTAATCCGGCAATTTGGAGAGGCATATGCGGCCTACAGAACGAAAGTGCCCGCTTTGATCCCGAGGATATTTTGACTACTTCTTTTTCTTTTTTGTCTTTTTGATGGTCTCATCCCGTTCTACCAGCTTTTTGTCCTCAACGTTTTTGTCCAAAAAAGCATTTACTTTCTCGATATCCATGTTTGATTTGATTTCGCCAAATTGATTGATTGAGATTTCCAATCCGGATAAGTCCTTGTGCACACGAGGTTTCCCCTGTTTTTTGCTTGGTTTATCACTTTTTTTGGTCATACGCTAGTTTTTATATTGTTCAACTTATTTTTCCGCTTAGTGAAGTTAATGCGCTGTCAAGGCGTTTCGCCACTTCGTCTGGCCCAAGTATCTGCATGGTTACCAATAGGTCGGGACCTGAGGCGCCCCCTGTAAGGGCCAGCCTTAATGCTTGCATTATTTTGCCTTGCTGAATGTTAAACGAAGCAGTTGTTTTCTGCAGGATAGCTGCTGCAGATTCCTGCGTGAGATCACTCAAGTGAATCATTTCGTCTCTCAGCAACGACAACACGCTGACGGCCTCGTTGTTCCATTTTTTGGAAGCGATTTTGTCGTCATATGCTGTCGGTGCTACAAAGAACAACATTGCCAGTTCAACAAGGTCACCGGGGAAAGTTATTCGCTCTCTAAGCGCTTCAACAATGGCGATGGCTTTTTCCCCGGTTACTAAAATACCTTTTTCGCCCAGCGCATGGATAAGATAATGACTAAGCGATTCAGCAGATTGCGACCTTAGGTATTGTTGGTTATACCATTTGGCTTTCTGAATATCAAACTTGGCTCCGGCCTTTCCGATTCTTTCGATTTCGAAAGCTTCAATTAATTCCTCAACGGAAAATACCTCTTGTGTTGTGCCGGGGTTCCATCCCAGGAAAGCTAAAAAATTGATAAGGGCATCAGGGAGATAACCGCGCTCACGAAAACCCTCTGCCAACTCTTTGGTTTTTGGATCGAGCCAGTTAAGAGGAAATATGGGGAAGCCCATTTGGTCAGCGTCACGCTTACTAAGCTTTCCGTTGCCATCCGGTTTGAGCAACAGCGGCAGGTGCGCAAACGAGGGCATTTCATTCTCCCAACCCAGGTATTTGTACGTAAGCACATGCAGTGGAGCCGAAGGCAGCCACTCTTCGCCCCGTATTACATGAGAAATTTTCATCAGGTAATCGTCCACCACGTTGGCAAGGTGATAAGTGGGCATTCCGTCAGATTTCATTAATACCTTGTCATCAATTTGCGCTGCGTTGACTTTCACTTCCCCACGAATAAGGTCGTTGATAATAATATCCTGGGTTGCGGTAACTTTCAGGCGAATCACGTAAGGTTCGTTACGCGCTAGTTTCTTAGCTACCTCGTCCGGTGAAAGTGTAAGCGAGTTTTTCATCTCCATACGTGTAGTGCTGTCGTATTGAGGGTTCGATCCTTTCTGTGACTTCAGTCTGGTGCGCATGGCCTCCAGTTCTTCGGCCGTATCGAAGGCATAGTAGGCGCAACCCGTATCGAGCAGCTGTTGCGCATATTTGGCATAGATGTTTTTTCTTTCCGATTGCCGGTAGGGAGCGTATGGGCCACCCTGATCCGGACCTTCATCGATCTCGATACCTACCCATGAAAGGGCTTCCTTGATGTAAGCTTCAGCTCCCGGGACATAGCGATTTTGGTCGGTGTCTTCGATCCGCAAAATCATTTTGCCCTTGTGCTTCTTCGCCAACAAGTAATTGTACAACGCAGTGCGCACCCCGCCAATATGGAGTGCACCGGTAGGACTTGGTGCAAAACGAACCCTAACTTCTCTCATCTTTTCATCCTAACATTTCGGTCAAGATTTCAAAGGTAAGAAATCCAGTGACTCCATCAGTTAAGGACTTTCAGTAGAACTTGTCTTGTCGCCTTAAGTTGGATTTTGAAGTTTGACCATACGACCCAGTTGATAAAAATGATGAGACCAAACGCTGCAAAGCCATAGATCAAGGATTGGTATTGATAGGCTGCGAAACTCCCAGCCACGGCAATAAACAAGCTCCAGGAGACCAGGAAAATTTTTGTGGAAGGAAACAATTTGTAGAGGATGAAAACCAAGCAGCCTCCGGAAGTTTTCTCCACCCGTCCAACCACCAGTGGTATATAGTTATTCGGGCGATTGATTTTCATAGATATGCGAAATCGATCATCTTTTGCCCAGCCTGTAAACAAAAAATCACCGGGCTCTTGATTTTGTAAAAGAATTTTGGTGGTGGTTGACCTCATGATCTGATCCATCACCTTTTCGCTGGATCGCGCGAGGACAAATGTTTCGTAATGACTTGGAAGTAAAGTCACTTCACGGCAATGCAGGAGATCTCCACATTGACATCTTTCGGCAGTCGGCTTACCTCCACAGTCTCCCGGGCGGGGGGGTTGCTTTTAAAGTGCTGACCGTACGCCTCATTCACTTTGGGAAAGTTGTTCATATCGCTAAGAAAAATGGAACATTTGACCACATTCGAAAAATCCATATCAGCAGATTTCAAAACCTCGCTCAAATTTTTCATCACCTGTTGCGTCTCAGCGGTAATATCGCCAGTTACGATATTCCCGGTTTTGGTGTCGATAGGGATTTGACCGGACACAAACAGGGTATTGCCGGCTTTGATGGCCTGGCTATATGGCCCAATAGGCTCCGGTGCATTGGCAGAATAGACGACTTCTTTTGACATACCTAAGGGTTTGTTACTTTTGACCAAATATCATAAAAATTGACGCAACCGCATTACCTGTTATGAATATTCTTGTCATTGGCGAACGCGAGCACCTCGAAGAATGCAGGCTAAAGTTTGGCAAGACGCACACGTATGAATTTACTACTGGCCACCAGGCCGCGGAGAAATACTTTGCGAATAGCAACGTGATCTTTGATTTTCTAATTGATGAGTCCCCGGAGCAAATGGAGATTTATCGGGATCATCCAAATGCCATTGGTTTCTTGAATACCACCAAGATTAGCTTGTTGGAACTGGTGTCAGCTTTTGGTGGTGGATCAATTCGGTGCACGCTTTTTGGGTTCAATGGCCTGCCTACTTTCCTTAACCGCGATACATTGGAGGTGACGCTGTACGGTGGCGATTCAGAAAAGCTGAGCCTCATCTGTTCACAGCTAGGAACGAAGTTTCTGGTGGTAGACGATCGGGTCGGCATGGTGACACCACGGGTGATTTGTATGATAATCAACGAAGCCTATTTTACCTTGCAGGAAGGCACGGCCTCAAGGGAGGATATTGACATCGGAATGAAATTGGGTACGAACTATCCGCTTGGCCCGTTTGAATGGTGTAGCAAAATTGGGATTCGTCATGTTTTCGAATTGCTCGAAGCAGTTTATGAAGACACCAAAGATGAACGATATCGAATTTGTCCTCTCTTAAAGAAGGAATATTTTAATGCCATCACGGCCACAAAATAAAGGCGAGGTTGGGTTTTAGTCGATCCATCCAGGCTAACCTACGATTCGGTAATTCTTATTTCCGAATCGGTTTCATTGGGGGTTTTTTTACAGAAAATTAATTCTAAAACCATGAAAACAACTGTAATCACAACCTTCATTGGCCTAATGACAATGGGATACACGGCTACCGTTTTTGGACAGTCGGCTTCGCTTGAAGTTATTGTGACCAATATCAGGGAGGTAAAAGGCTCAATACGCGCGAGCGTGTTCAACGAAAAATCCTCCTTTCTCAAGAAAGAATACCAGGGAAAAGTGGCAAAGGTAAACGGGGAATCGATGACATTGTCCTTTGAAAATTTACCAGCCGGTGAATACGCATTGAGTGTAATTCACGATGAAAATGAAAATGGCGAACTTGATTCCAATTTTATGGGAATTCCGAAGGAGGGATTTGGATTTGGAAATAATGCCCTGGGAAGATTTGGTCCGCCTGATTTTGAAAAGACCGTAGTGAAAGTGACGAAGGAACCCCTGCGGCAGTCAATTGCTTTGAAGTATTATTAGAGCTTTGACTTTTTACCTTCGACTCAATCCACGCATACAATCGGGCTATGCAGGGATTGAGTTTTCTTTTCCAGGTGCTCTCTCCGTATAACTACTTATTATTATCTAGGTAATTTCACTACAGCCGATCAGGATGCCGACAAAACCGCACATTAACCGAACTATTTTTTTGTTGCTATTTTAGAATGATGAGATTGTTCAACAGTAAATGAACGATACGCTTTAGCATAGTAACGTAATTAAATTGTCACGCCTGCGCGAAGCTGTTTGAGAGCGCCTCGCGAGCGTTTAAGAGTGATCGAGAAAAAGCCAAGAAAACGACAGTGGCTGAAGGGACAATCGTGCGGCTAATCAAGTCCTCTTCCAGGGGTTATAGTATTCACATACTTTATACTGCTAATTGTGGGATATTAGTTACTCGTCTACCCAAACAAGTTGAAAATAAAATGGACTCTATTGATAAAAATCACTCTATTAAGGTTATGGTATCCCAAAGCAGGTATTATCAACTTTATAGACCATTCGGTAGTATGTTTTAGCAGGTTAAAATTGTGACAAATGAAGAGTGCCTTAAATGTTGGTAAATTTGTTGCCCTCTTTCTATTTTTTCACACTGCGAACAGCCAGCCCTTTGGTGTTCGACAATTCACATTGCAGCATGGATTGCCCACCTCTCAAATTAAGGCATTGCTCAAAGATGATTTGGGTTATCTATGGATTGGAACTCATGGCGGGGGACTGGTAAGATTTGATGGCAATGAATTCATAAGTTATACGACAAGAGACGGATTGGTCAACAATTATGTCACTTCACTTTGTAAGGATAGACAAGGTGACATTTGGATTGGCACGTTATTGGGGATAAGTCGCTTTGATGGACTATCATTTACGAACATAAGCCTTAATCTTCCGGTAGACGCCTCTCACAAAGAGAGTATGATCGAGCAATTGGTTGAGAACAATGATTCTATTTTGGTTCTCAACGATGCGGGTATGATAGGCATCATAGATGAGGGCAAAATTGAATGGGTCAAGAATACGCAGCCTGCGAAATTCATTATCGCAGGTCTGACACCTGAAATCCTGTATCAAAGCAGACAAGACAGGTTGCTTAGTATCACCAATAAAAAATTGAATATAGAATTGGAAAGTGGGATTCAATTTTACGGAGTGATCGAATTCTTGGGTACTCCGGTATTGAACACCAACAAGGGAATATTTAAAATAGGTGAGAATGGTCTTGTTAATGTTTTAAATAGTCATAAAACGGGCCCTGCTTTGTTCAACCAGCGCGACAGCATTTTTTGGACATTTCATATTAATCTAAAACAGTTTGCATTTGGAAGAAATGATCTGGTTCTCGACAAATCATTTCCGCAAATTTTCGAGATCACATCCTGGGTCCTGGATGAGGGTGGTGGGTTATGGATTGGTACTTACACGCAGGGATTGTTCAATCTCAAGGCAAAGGAATTTGATAAATTCTACACCACTGATTTTAAGGACCCAATTATGCCGATCGAGAGAGTGGTTGAGGGGGAAAAGACATTTTGGTTCGGTACATACGGCAATGGATTAATAAAATTTGATGGCAAACGACATCAAACATTCTTCTTTAAAGATAATCCACGAAAAAACTATGTCGTTGATTTGAAGGCGCAAGACTCAAAACTATGGATTGGTACCTATGGGGGCTTAGGGGTGATAGAATCAGACCACCTAAAGTGGTTGACAGATACTGATAATAATCCTATTGATTTAGTGCTATCCATTGATCTGGACGCGAGAGGAAGAATATGGGTAGGACGAGCTGATAAAGGAATTGAGATGATCGAGGATTTTCGAATTACCCATATTCCATTTCAAAATAAAACAGCAATAGCGATTCGGTATGCTGAAATCGATTCTTCACTGTATATAGGCACCTTTCAGGGTATCTATAAATATACCAACGGGAAGACTGTGAAAGTGAAAATCAATAAGGTGAAGGATGGGATTGTCAGGGCGTTGGATATTTATAAGGAGAAACACCTGGTTTTCGCAAGCGAAGAAGGCGGCATATTTATTTACAATGTGATTGATGGGAATGTGGCATCAATAGATTATTCAGATGGTCTGATTTCGCCTATTTTATATTTTGTAAAAGCAGACGATGATTTTATATGGGTTGGATCAGCGCTGGGTATCATCCGAATCAAACTCAATGAAAACTTAGATGTTAAGGAGATTACCAGTTTCAACGACAAAAATGGATTTGATGGAATTGAAACAAATTCAAATTCGGCCTACATCGATAGTGAGGTAAAACTATTTGGCTCAATCGATGGTGTGTATAGTTTTTCTGAGGTACCGGTAAAAAAGGCAGTTCCAGGTAAACTTCACTTCCAGGACATTATTTTGTTTGATGGCGAAGGTTCGGCCAGGAAATACGCTGATTCCCTGACAGGCTTTTTCAAAATACCTTATAACCCAATTTTTGATAAAACTGCAAATCACATCACTTTCAAATTTAATGCAACCAGTAGCTCGGTAAGCTCAAGGAGCAAGTACACCTATATCCTCGAAAATTTTGATAATCGGTGGTCTAAATATGCAAAGACGAACGAAGCAACATACAGTTCGCTGCCTCCCGGTGATTACAATTTCAGGGTAAAATCCATTGATGGTGAATCTGAAACTGAAATCGAAGAGATTAGCTATCCTTTTTCAATTAGCCCGGCTTTTTACGAGACATCATGGTTTCTTTTCCTGGGCTCCATTGGCATTCTTGTATCTATCATATTGTTATTCAGAATCCAGTTACGGAAAAAAGTGAACAAAATGGTTATGTTGGCCAGGGTAAGGTCTGAGGAAAATCACCGGCTAAGGCAGGAGATTGCCAGGGACTTTCATGATGAACTGGGAAACCACCTTGTGATGGTCAGTAATAATGTAAATGTTTTGCTGCTGAAAGCGACTGAAAATGATAAGGTGGAGGTGCTAAATAAAATTGCGCAATCAATCAAATATATCAATTTGCGAACAAGGGATTTCATATGGTCTATTAATCCGTCAAATAATAACCTGGATGATCTTTTCTTGTATTTGAGAGATTTTGCAGATGGACTATTTAAAAACTCTAATGTAGCTTTCAGGGCTGAGAACAAAGTTTCATCCACTTACCCGGTCTCATACCGGTTTTCCCGGGAGACCATCTTGATTTTCAAAGAAGCCTTCACCAACATATTAAAACATGCCCATGCTGTCAACGTTTTCTTCATTATGAAATCATCAAATTATACAATCGACATGGAGGTTGGCGATGATGGGATTGGAATGAAAATTGAAAATCGGATGAATGGAGGTCTTGGTAATATGTCATACAGAGCTAAAAAGATAGGTGCCGGATTGCTTTTAGATACACGTCAGAATGGTGGTACTAGAATTGGATTGAGCTTTGATTTGGATAACATTAAAAATTAGGAGTTATGAATTTTCAAACTACAAAAAAGATTGTGATCATCGAAGATCAATCGGATCTTAGAAATACCTATAGCATGATCATATCAGGTACAAAGAAATATGAAATTATTGGCGCCTATGCCACAGCCGAAGAGGCCATTTCGATGATTTCAAGAAGATCCCCTGATATCATACTTATGGACATTCAACTGCCGGGAATGAGCGGAATAGAGGCGACCAGGATTATTAAGGAAAGAAATCATTTGATTGACGTGGTGATGTTGACTGTGCATGACGATAGTGAATTGGTCTTCGAGTCGCTTAAAGCCGGAGCTTCCGGATATATTGTAAAGGGCGAAGGCTATTTTGAGATTATTGAGGGGTTGGATGAAATATTGAATGGAGGTGCTCCAATGAGTAGCCGGATCGCAAAAATGGTTATCAATAACTTTCACGCCAATCTTAATTCTCCCCTTACCAACCGTGAGCGACAAATTATCCAGTTTATTGCTAAAGGTTGGACGTACTCACAAATCGCTGAGGAACTTGGTATCGCCAAGGAAACTTCAAAAACTCACATCAGAAATATATATGTGAAACTGAATGTGAACTCGAAATCGGAGGCTATCGAAAAAGCAACCAGAGAACGTATCTTAATATAATCGCAGCACATTTTTTTCGTTGAGATTTTTAACCTTCAGGCTCTGTTGTTTGCTTGGTGTGTACTTTCAGTTTGCATCTGGTTTGGATCGCTGAAAATTTATTTTAAATAGGTGGTCGTTAGGCGTCTAACTAAATAGTCGACCGGCTTGAAAGATTGGATTTAAAATATACCATTTCCTAGTCGATACCCCACGCTTTGCATTATAGGTAGGTTTGTTTAGATGCAATTCCATTTAGTGGGATTGCCACTTAATTTTTTTAATAACTAAACTAAAACCTATGAAGAAGTTTTTACTATTATGCTTCTCATTCGTTTT
>CAZZNH010000015.1:0-156985 GCA_964655635.1 uncultured Ohtaekwangia sp. | reverse complement strand
CCTGCAAAGGTTTAATCAATTCCTGTTTTTTCAAAAAAAACAACCCTCCAAATCCGAAAACCTTTCGCTGGTATTCCTTCAATTCGGCTTCTTTTTTCTCTATTTCAGCTTTTCTTTCCTGGCGCATCTCCTCGGTGAGCAGCACCTGCTCGGCCTCAAATGCATTATACCGGCTTTCTATCGCCCTTTGCATTTCTTCGATCTCTTTCTGCCATACCGATGATAACCTGTCAATCTCATCCTGCGCTTTCCTATAGTCTGGAATCTTACTGAGTATAAAGTCAGAATCGATATAGCCGAACTTCTGAGCATTTGCAAAATTCAGGCCGAAAACGAACAGTACCGAAACAAGCAGGAATAACCGCATTATTATCTTATTTGCTGACCTATCGTAAAGTGGAATTGTGCTCCGCTCTTATTCAAAGCTCCTGGCAACTTATCGAATCCATAAGCCCAATTCAATCCTATCAGACCAAAGGCAGGCATAAATATTTTGGCTCCGAATCCTGCCGATTTGTAAATGTGAAACGGATTAAATTCCAAATAATTGTCCCAGTTGTTTCCGCCCTCCGCGAACACCAACCCGTAGATGGTAGCCGTTTGGCTCAATGTCACTGGATACCTCAATTCAAGTCCGAACTTGTCGTATACAATACCGCCTTCAATTTTCGCATTGCCTCCACCAGGAGCGCGTTGGGCGTAATAGGGAGGCGTTATCAGATTATTGGCGTATCCTCTAAGCCCAATAATATCTTGACCAAGTACAAATGAATTGAATCCTCCTGCTAGTCCATCACCACCTACCAGGAATCGCTCAAAAGGACTTGGCGTAAGCGATTTGTCATATTGGCCTATAAATCCAAAGTGTGCCTTTGTTTCCAGCACGAGGCTACGTCCGTCAGGTTTGGAGCTCCCCAGTAACTTGATGTAAAACTTGGCATCAAACATCCATTTGTGCATTTCAATAAACTGAAACTGCTTGTTAATATCCTGTAAGTAGCTTTCGTCTTTAAACTTTGACCATGGCGGTGTCAATGCGACATTCAATGAAATGGTTGATCCTTGGGTAGGATACATCGGGCTATCAATACTATTTCTGGCAATGTTTGTTTCCAGTTTTACGCTATAAGTTTTTCCCTCTGATGGCAATATTTGAGACCTGAAATAATTGCCTTGATAATTGTAAACCAGGAACGACAATGAATTGGTCAATGAAAAATAGTTATCTGGCCATTCCAACCTGCGTCCAAGTCCGATGGTTACTCCGCTTTGTCTCAACTTAGGACTGCCTTCAATATTTAAGGAAGTTCCAAAAATTTGGCGCGCTATCGAGTGGTTAAGTGCAACGGTAAAAGAATTGGGTTTCCTGCCGCCCAACCAAGGCTCCGTAAAGGAAAAGCTATAGCTCTGGTAAGAAGCACCATTGGCTTGCGCACTGATCGAAAGGCGTTGGCCGTCACCACGCGGCAGTGGCCTCCATTGTTTGAAGTCACCGAGGTTTCGAGCCGAGAAGTTGTTGAAGGTTAACCCCACTGTACCTACAAATCCAAAAGCGCCACCCCAGCCACCGGAGAGTTGAACCTGATCATTGGACTGCTCTTCCAATTCCCAGCCAATATCAACGGTGCCGTCAGCAGGATTGGGCTTGATATTTTGCTGAATCTTTTGAGGATTAAAAAATCCCATTTGAGCCAACTGCTGTTGCGTCCTGATGATGTCAGACCTTCTGAATTTCTGGCCCGGTACAGTGCTTAGTTCTCTGCGAATTACATGCTCACTTGTGCGATCATTTCCAGTGATCCAAACGTCTTTGATGGTTGCCTGCTCACCTTCAAAAATCCTCATCTCTATGTCAATGGAATCACCTACAACAGCGACCTCCACAGGTGTAACCCTGAAGAACAGGTACCCATCATCCATGTAGAGGCCACTGATATCCGGTCCCTTTGGATTAAAATTTGTCTTCTTGTCGATGAGCTCTTTGTTATAAACATCTCCTTTTTCAATGTCTAAAATCTTGTCGAGGGTCGCTGCGCTGTATATATAATTACCAGTCCACGTTATATTTCTAAAGTAGTATTTTCTGCCCTCGGTAACTTTTATTTTTACATTGATACTATTCTTTGAGTGCCTCACCGTGGTGTCACTGATTATTTCGGCATCGCGATAACCAAGCGAGTTGTAATATTCAATCAGCGCCAACTTGTCCTCTTCAAAGTCGGATGCTATAAACTTCGAGGTGGCGAACACGTTTAACTTCACGTTGTCATTGAGAAACTCCTTGGCATCTTTCCAACTCACATCGCGCGTTGAATCCCTGTATTCCTTAATATGGCGCGCTCTGAAACCGAATATGCTTCCCAAGATCGTCCGGTGAAGCGAAATGCGCGCGTGCTCTTTGGTCTTCTTCAGTTTTTTCTTCAGCTTACCGGAAGCCACTTTTTCGTTGCCTTCAAAGATCACTTCGTTGATTCTGACTTTTGACTTGAGATCAACAGCAATGCGAATTTTAACTCCACCCCGGTTCAAGGTGTCCTGTTCCTGAATCACCTTCACCTCGGTGTTAAGGAACCCTTTCTTTGAAAAGAATTTTTTTACTGACAATTCCGTGTTTCGGATCATCGCATCATTTACGATTTTCCCCCTGATCAATGTCAGCTCGTCCTTCAGGGACGATTGTCTTGATTTACTGATGCCGGTAAAATAAAAGTCATTTAATCTAGGGCGTTCTGCCAGTGCGATGGTGAGGAATACGTTTTGCCCCTCAATCCGATCAACCAGAATGGTGGCATCTCCGACCAGACCGTGTTTCCACAATTTTCTGATGGCCCCGGCAATCTGCTCTCCGGGTATTTTGACCTTATCTCCCACCTTGAGGCCCGTAAGGGAGATCATGGCGTTTTTATCAAGGATATTCAATCCTGTGACTTCGATACCGCCTATCGTGTACTCAACCGGATTAGCGTAATTAAGCGTGTTTTGGGTTAGTGGGGCACTTTCCTGCACGCGATTTCTTCTGAACTGCCCCTGGGCAGCGAGAACAAATACCATCAAAAATAAAATAACCAGGGGTAAAATTTTTCTCATCAGCTTACACAGTTCGTTCCATTACTTTCCCAAATCTTCTGTCCCGCGTTTGGTAAGCACAAATGGCTTCGTACAAATCTTCTCGTCTAAAATCCGGCCACAATGTTTTGGTTACAAAAAGTTCAGTATAGGCTATTTGCCAGAGCAAAAAATTGCTGATCCTCATTTCTCCACTTGTCCGGATGAGCAATTCTGGGTCGGGAATTCCAGATGTTTTTAGGTATTGGGAAAACGTTGCTTCGGTAATATCCTCTGAATGCAGCCTTCCCGCTTCTACCTGGGATGCCACCGCTCTGGCAGCTTCCACAATTTCCCATCTCCCGCTATAGCTCAATGCCAGTATCATTGTCAATCCATTGTTATCTTTCGTTGAGGCAATGGCCTCTTTCAAATTGTCCTGGCATTCAATTGGCAAGTGACTGATATCGCCAATCGTTCTTAGTTTTACCTGGTTTTCATGGAGCGAATTAATCTCTTTTTTTAATGTATTCACCAACAATTCCATTAAACCATCAACTTCTTCCTTGGGCCTCCCCCAGTTTTCTGTACTAAAAGCATACAGCGTGAGGTATTTAATGCCCAGTTCTCCGCAACCCTCAGTAACGTCTTTGACAGCCTGAATGGCATTCCTGTGACCAAAAATCCGCGCTGCTCCCTTCTTTTTTGCCCATCTTCCGTTGCCATCCATGATAACGGCAATGTGCTTTGGCAAATTATTAATGTCTATATTTTCCTTAAAAGAGGCCACGAGGCTGCAAAAATAGCCTATTTTTCAAACTTTTCACAAGTGATACCGCTGCCTTAAAAACCGCCTGTGCAACCCGCAGCTAACCGCGAATTGGATGAAACTTTAATATGGGTTTTTGGCACATGGGATATCGTAAAACGTGCGTGTGAGCGATAGTCCCGTAAAAAAATAATTGTCGTTGTCGTACTTATTTCCGTACTGATAGTTTTTAAATGCCGCATTTTCGTCCGAAATGTTGTCCAGGTAGTCGAAGAAGGTTTTCCTGATTCCAACTTCAAAAGCGATATACCATTTCGGATTGATCACATATTTCATTCCACCACCAAAAGGGATGCTAATTTGTACATTGCTGTACTCGGCTGTTTTGGTAGGCACTCCCGAGATGCCAAACATCCCCATACCCGCAAAAAGGAAGGGGGTAAACCTGAGTCTTCTTTTGTCATCTCTCCAATCCAGAAAGTGGTATTCGAACGTGGCGGAGCCTTCCAGAAGAAACAGATTAAATGACGCGTCACGCTGAGCCGCAAAGGCATCAATTGGATTTGTTTTGTCTTTGGCAGCCAATTTTCCACCAGTTAGAGCAGTTTTAAAACTAATTACTTTGCTGATGTTCGCTCTATAGAACACTGTAGCAGCAGGTCGTGAATTGGACAGTCGGTAAGTCCTTGCAAGGTCCCCTGTGTAAGTAAACGTCCCTAATCCAAATCCGAGTTCTGATCGTTGAGAAATTTGAGCTGATGTATCAAAGGATGCAAAATTTAGTCCCGTGATCAGGACCAGTCCTAACACACTTGCTCTCCTCGGCATTAGTTATCTGAATTTTGCCCTGTGGAATGTTGCTCCAAGAATGATTGATAGTCGGATGCTTGTGACCATGTAGATGTCGCGGTCCGACTTGCTTCCACGATAACTAAATTCTTGTTCGTGACCGTACCCCGCCTGAACGGCATAGGTAGCACCATCTCTGGTTGAAGTATACGTGTACGTTGAAGTGGGTGGTCCCAGTTCGTTAGTTCTATATGACATGGCTTTTGCCAATTCATTGTTGCCAAATACGCCAAGGTCAACATAGTTCTGACTGACATCATCGAGGTAGTCGGTGAACGTATACCTGAAAGCTATGTCACCCCACAAATCCATCACTTCGTTTATCCTAAAACGTGCTCCGATTCCAAATGGTATGGCAAGTTGTAATTGCTTGTAAGGTTTGATGCCAAAATTAACATCGGTGGGATTCAAATCTGCATATTGCCCCTCTGTTCCGAGCGGTCTTAGATCTACCCACTGCCCAGCTTGCGGCAGAGAAGTAACTCCATCCAGTGCCGTTGCCGGGGCTTGCGCCTGCGGGTTATGATGGAAGGCAGCCAGTCCAAGGAATGCATAAGGCGTCCACTTGACACGACTAATGTATGTTGACTGGTTTTCAAAAAGGTCAAATACCGCTACCACTGACAATTCCTTTATTCGATTACGAAAGGACAAATTCCTTTGGTACCTGAAAATGCCATTACTCAAATCACTGGGATCGGCCGAATCACCATCTGATCCCTTCAACGTTGCGTACATGAATTCTCCCTTCAAACTATAGCGCGGTCCAAACCGGTGGATAAAAGACACTCCAAGACCTGGCCTTGTGAAGGAGATATCAGTGCTCACCCTTTGGGGGCGTGGAGCGAGATCCCCGTAATAGTTGACAGCATTCATGGAAAAACCGATGGAATTGTATCTCTTCTCCTTTCCGAAGGCAGACTTCTTTCCTCGATAGCTAGCAATTCGCTTGTTGTTTTTCTTTATCGATTTCCTATTCAACTGCGCATAAGTATCCGGAACTGAAACCAGCATCAAAGACATCGCAAGCACAACCAACCATAATTTTCTCATACCGAAGAGAATTAGCCAACCACAAATCTATCAAATTAATTTCTTATATCTAACCCCCAATTGAGCTTCTGCCGCAGGGTTTTAAAGTAGTGTTGACCCGGCATTTGGACCAAATGAACCTTAAATTTCCCTTTTTTTACTTTGAGGTTTACCGAGCCGTCAATGGCCTCTACACGAGAGTCCAGCGAAATGAGAAATTTTTTACTCCTTCCCTCTATGTGAAAACTTATTTCAGAATTATCTGACACCACGATTGGCCTGGCAGTGAGATTGTGTGGACTCACCGGGGTAATCACAAAACTTTCCGATCGTGGGTACAACAAAGGACCACCACAACTCAGGGAATATCCAGTAGAACCAGTTGGAGACGCCACGATGATCCCGTCTGCCCAGTAAGAATTAAGGAGTTCCCGATCAACAAACACATGAATGTTGATCATGGATGAAGTGTCCTTCTTAATAATGGTAAAGTCATTCAATCCAAAATTCAGCCCGTCAAAAAGCTTCTTGTCGGAGTCAAGGGTAAGTACAGTTCGCGAGTCAGTCTGAAAAGTACCTTTGAACAAATGGATAATCGCCTTCTCCATTTCGTCCCGACCGATGGTTGCCAGGAACCCCATCCTTCCCGTATTGATACCCATTATGGGCGTTTCATTCTTGCCTATGTAAGTTATCGAATCCAGCAAGGTGCCGTCACCTCCCAGTGAAATGAAGGCATTCATTCCCTTAAGATTATCCCCCAGATCAAATGATTTTAATTTAAATTTTGAGAAGCGAGGATGTTTAAAGTTTCGCAAAAATTTTGAAGAAACATAAAGCTCGGCTTTGTGTATAGCAAGGATTTCAAAAAAAGTTTCAATAAATTTTATCTGCTGACCTTTTACTTCCTTACCGTGAATTGCGATTCGCATATGAAAGGGTTGAGTAAAAAACTTTCGCTCTAGATGTTCAGGTATCGCATGAGCATGTCGATCCGGTCCTTGTCTTCAAAGTCTTTCTTATCTTCCTGATACCGACCAATTATTTTGTATTCGAACCGCTCCAGCGTGGCCACGATCCGGGTAAGGTCCAATTGATTTATTTTTATTGTAAGCTTTATTTTTCGGTTATCCATTGGGTCCTCCACCATGATGCTACTGAGGATTTTTGCATTGTTTTCTTCAATAAGTCTGCTGATCTCGGCCAATGAATAGTCAATGAGATCGATTGATAAAATAAGTATTCCTCCAGGAATTTGTACGGCAGCCGTCTGCGCAAATGAAGTCATAATATCCTGAACGGTGATGACTCCCTCATACTCACCGGCTTCGTTCACCACTGCCACGATTTGCAACTTGTGTTCTCCGGCAATCTTAAGGATATCATAAAAGTGTGAGTCCTGACCTACCGTGCATGATTTGCCCACCAGTTCAAAATCGGTCAATTTTTTTTCAATATCATTCGCTTCCAGGATGATGCCTTCAGAAATAAATCCCAGCAACAGGTTGTTCTCAAGAACGGGCAGATGATTGCACCTGAACTCTTCCATCCATACCATTGCCTTGTGCGCGTCATCGGTGGCTTTTAAGGGAGGAATCATAAGGTTTATAATGTCTGCCGCTACCATCGCTTATTTGGTTAGAAAATCCTCCACTATTTCATTGAATTTCTTCGGGTGCTCCATCATGGGTGCATGACAGCATTTATCGATAAACCTCAATTCCGAATTCGGTATCAGTCGGTTAAACTCATGCGCTACCATAGGTGGTGTAATGGTGTCATTTAATCCCCAAACCAGGAGCGTGGGAACCGTCAGGTTTGGCAATTCGGCCGCAAGGTTATTGCGTTGGGCCGATTTTGCAATTGCTACGATCCGCATACATTTCGGGATGCTCTTGGTCGTCTCAAAAACTTCATCAACCAGTTCTTTTGATGCAACCTCTGGATCATAGAAGGTGTAGGCAACCCTTTCGCGGATATAATCATAGCTGCCCCTTCTGGGGTAGGAACCGCCCATGGTATTTTCAAATAATCCCGAACTTCCTGTTAAGACCAGCTTGTCTACCTTGTCTTTGTTGTGGAGGGTGTATAAAATCCCGACATGACCTCCCAGTGAATTTCCCATGATAATTAGACGGTTCAAATCCATCACTTTGACAAAGTCCTCCACAAATTTTCGCAAGCCTTCAAGCCCTGCCTCTTTGATTGGCATCTCGTAGATCGGCAGCATGGGAATAATTACGCGAAAGTGTGGTGAAAACCGTGCAATAACCTCCTCCCAGTTACTCAAAGCCCCAAAGAGGCCGTGCAAAAGGACCAGCGCCTGGCCACTACCTTCGTCTACGTGCTTGAATCCGCTTTTTTCCTTAATAACAAGGGCCATCCGCTCTTTAATTTCTTATAAGTAAACAAAAAAAATTGAACCTTAGAACTGCTTAAAAGTTTCTTTGAAAAAAGGCAGAAATTCTGCCGTTCGCTCCGCGAGTTCTGTAGCGAACAAAGATACGTAGGGGTAAAGGTAGGAGTCCCCGGTCCATTCGTTCCCCGGGCTTATTTCCAGTGAGTCAAGCAGCCAGAGAACAACACTAACCATGAATAGCCACTTCACTATTCCCAATATTGCGCCCATGCCCGCGTCCAGTGTTCCCAAAAAGGTTTGATCTATTGACGCCTTGACGAGTTTGCCAAGAATATTTACAAGTACCACGATTAAAATAAAAATAGCGATAAACGACAAATAGGGTAACACGCTTTTGTCGGCATTAAATTCACGTTGAAGAAAAATCATTCCTTCACCCATTAATTTGAATCCACCAAAAACTCCCAGGATGATAGCCACCAGAGATATCAGCCCCATGAGAAACCCGCTTCTGTATCCCCGATACGCGGCAAAGAGGATTAGCAAAACAATAAAAATGTCCAGCTTGTTCAAGAAGTCAGCAACTGTTTTACGATTTCTGAGATGATTTTTCCCTCTGCCTTTCCCGCCAGCAACTTGGTCGCTGTTCCCATTACCTTACCCATATCCTGCGGCCCGCTGGCACCCAACTGCTGTATTATTTTTTTTAACTCAACGGTAATCTCTTCTTTGGATAGTTGCTTGGGCAAGTACCTCGTAATAATCTCCAATTCGAAGGACTCTTTTTGGTAAAGATCTTCTCTCCCCTCTTTCTTAAATATCTCGGCTGACTCCTTGCGCTGTTTGGCAGCTTTCATCAGAAGTTTATCCTCTGCCTCCTTATCCAGCTCGCCTGTTTTACCTTTTTCGGTTTCCGCCAGCAGGATCATCGACTTTATGGCCCTCAAGGTCAATAATTCATCTTTCTGCTTATTGAGCATGGCAGATTTAATGTCGTTGTCTATTTGTTGTTTAAGGCTCATGGCTTTCAAATTCGTAGTGTAAATTTATGCCTCGAAGTTAGGTCAAGAATATCTAAAAGAATCCATGACACGTCTTAGCGTCAATATTAATAAAATTGCCACACTCAGAAATGCGCGGGGTGGAAATAATCCCAACGTGCTGAAAGTGGCTGGCGACTGCGAAAGATTTGGTGCTGAAGGAATCACCGTGCATCCCCGCCCCGATGAGCGCCATATCCGGTACAAGGATGTGATCGATCTAAAAACCGTTGTTCGAACTGAATTCAACATCGAGGGATATCCTGATGAGCGCTACCTCAACCTGATAAAAGAAGTAAGGCCTGCCCAGGCTACCCTGGTGCCCGATCCGCCCGATACACTGACATCAAATGCCGGGTGGGACGCGATCAAGAATAAGGAATTCCTGAAAGATGTAGTGGCTGAAGTTAAGGCCAATGGGTGCAGGGTGTCATTGTTTGTCGACCCGTCACCAAAAATGGTAGAGGCCGTAGCCGAAACCGAGGCGGACCGCATTGAGTTGTACACGGAGCCATACGCGGTGGGCTACGCAAACGATGCCGAGTCGGCTGTGGCCGCTTACATTGAATCGGCCAGGGTGGCACGTGCTGCAGGCCTGGGTGTGAATGCCGGACATGACCTCGACCTCAACAACTTAAGATTCCTCAAAAGCAGTATTCCCTGGCTGGATGAGGTCTCCATTGGCCACGCATTGATCAGCGATGCGCTTTATTTCGGCCTGGAGAACACCATTCAGCTTTACTTGAGGGAACTCAGATAATCAGTATCGCCAGCTCTTCAGATCAGCTCCTTTCGGGGCGCTTTCTCCGATTCTTTTCAGGATTTTTGGCAAATACATGGTGTTGTACCGCAGCCGTGAAATGTAATTAGGGTTATTGTGATCACCGTTCCAGCAGTGCTCCGCGCGGTCACCATAATCCACTTCTCCATTATAAAATGGAGATTTGGTTTTCTTTAAAAACGACTCCATTTGATACACGGCATTGTTGAGGTAGTAATTGTCCATGTCCCCACAGTATATGTGTATTTTGCCTTCTAACTTTGGCCCGAGTGTCGCCCAGTCCCTTTCCAATATATACCTGAGGTCGTAATTCTCCCGCCAGTACTCTGCTACGGTGTGATCAATTTCGCCTGTCATCTTATCAAAGATTCTCTTCGGGTAACCATCTTCTCCCTGCGGAGAGTACACAGCCTCCCAGATGTCCCATTGCTGACCCGAGCGCGTCCTGGTACCCAACGCCAACTCAAGGTGATTGGATTCCTCCATGGTATTCTGTATTTGGCCGAGGTAATTTCTATGTGCAGGTCTTGACAGTTTTTTGAAATCACCGTCATAGTAATAGGCGTTTTTGTCCTTGTAAATGTCGACCAGGCAAAATGACCTGAAGTCGATGGGGTCAGGGCAGGCCGCAAAGCAGCCGTTGAAATCATCGGGATAAAACATCTGCACGGCCAGCGCTTCCCAGCCACCGGTTGAACCTCCGTAGGTAAATCTTGCCCATCCTTCACCGATACCTCTAAATCTATTTTCAATTTCAGGAATTAATTCCTTCATGATGGCATCACCGTAGGGACCCATACTTGCTGAGTTCACCGCATAGGAATCATCATAATAAGGCGTGGCGTGCTGGATTTCTATTACTAGAAATCGTGGAAAGTTTGCCCCTGTCCACTGCTTATAAAAATTAAACGCCTCTTGCTGCTGTATTTTGTTATACCCATAAATACCAAACCGATCGCTGTAGTCTGTCGTGTCCAGATCGGGATCTGGCGGAGTAGTTCTAAAGCCCCCGAAGTCACTTGGAAAATGGCCGTGATAAACCATGAGCGGATACCGGGCATTCGGATGGTTGTCAAAGCCCTCGGGCAAAAGAACATGGGCACCGAGGAACATCGGCTTTCCCCAAAACTCGGAAAGCAACTTGCTTTGAATCTTAACGTGTTTGATATATTGCGTGTCTTCAGGCTCTTTAACTGGCGGGATTTCCTTATCCATTACAATGCGTATGGTCGTTGATTTGCCGGGGCCCAGCTCAAGCTTGACGGGTTTGCTATAGAAGTTTCCAGGTTTCCGGTTCCATTGCTGTCCTTCTCCCCGGTCCGGAGGTAACTTTACCGTATGACCCGTCTGCAGGTTGAAAGTTTCATACCGGTTGATCAGCGCCTGCACGTAGTAGGTACCTGCCGGGATTGCTGAAATCGTTCTCACAGGGAATCCAAACGCCTTGTCATCGATGATTATTTCCTGCCCGGGCTGCATTCCGTCTACATCGATGCCAAAAACGAGTTGCGCATTTAGTCCGTCATTGATCTGAAACCGGGGTTCTTTCTCATTGTTGTTGGACAACATCAAAAGCAGCCTGCCATCCTGCGCCTTCCCGGCCAATTCTGGACTGAAGGAGATGGAAAACAGACGCTGGTTTTGCTCGGTGGTTGAACATTTTGAAAAAATGATGACGATCAATAACAGGTACCCGAAAAGATTTTTCATCACGATGAAAGATTTATGGAACGAAGATAGAGGGAAAGCCCATTACATCCCACCGGGGATTCCATCAGCTGGCCGTTACGGGGATAAAAAGCTCCAAATGCCTAAAAAAGGTCAATATCGCCAAATTTTAAATGCTGGAATCCCTAAACGTTATTATATTGCATATCCATAATCACAATTTTGCCCCAGGATGAAGATTTTTTTGATAGAGGACGATGAGATCTACGCGGAGTTCGTAAAGAAAGCCCTTGGTCAAAATTCCGAATATCAAATCAACACGTTTACAACCGCGGAGGATGCCCTGAGTGCAGTGAACGGCAAGCTTCCTGACGTGCTCATTATTGACTACAAACTTCCAGGAATGAGCGGGATTGACTTGTACGAAAAGATCAAGCATCGCGTTGAGGATAAAAACAAGGTAATCATGCTGAGTGCGCTGGATGACGGCAACATGGTGCTCAGTTTTATTCAGAAGGGGGTGCGCGATTACGTCATTAAGGATGAGAACGTAATTGAATCGCTCGAAACCATTCTCTCCGGCAAGGAAGATGACTATTACCTTTTCGACTAGCCAGCTTTTTTTAACGTTATCGTAAATTTCGCACCGTGGTCCAATTGGCTATGGCATAAAATTGACCCATCCATTTTCTCAATCAGCGATTTAACGATTGACAGACCAAGTCCTGTTGAGCTTTCTCCCCCTGTTGGTTTGGCCGTAAGGCGCTGAAATTTGATGTAAAGTTTTTTTTGATCCTCGTCACTGATACCGGGACCTTCATCCTTTACCGACAAAAGGACGATGTCTTTCTTCGGTTCAATTGAAACGACTACTCTCTTGTTAAAGGGTGAAAATTTTACAGCATTCGATAACAGGTTGTCAAGTATCCTATTGAGAAAAAGCCGATCCGCCAACACATTTACTTCGGTGGGGCAATGGAGGTGAATATCGATATTCTTTTTGTCAGCAACCATTTGATAATTTTTGACAAACGAGGAGACATAGGGCTCAAGATGAATTTCTTCCATGGTCATCTCCATCATTTTATCCTCAATTTTACGCGCGTCAAGCAGGTTACGCACCATATTCAGCCCGTCAACCGCGATTTGATGGATTTTCCCAGTGTACTCGTTTTGTTCCTTGGTCAAATTCTCATTGCCAAGATTCATTAATTGAATGAGGGCAAATATCCTGTTGAAAGGACCTTTAAGGTCATGGGATACAACACTTATTATCTGTTGTTTTTCTATGTTCAGGTCATTCAACAGTTGATTTTGCCTGGCCAGGGCTTGATTTTGCTTTTGTATTTCCAGGCTTTGCTCGGTGATGATTATATTTTGCCTCTTCAGAATGTAGTAGGCCCTTACCTGAAGTAGCACGACAAACAATAGCAGTACAGCCAAAAAAAATGATGCCAGTACAATCATATTAAAATCTTACCCTGAAATTAGTGATGATTGACGGGAGAAAAAATTAACTCGAAAAAGTGGCTCACTTCTTTTGGCCGAACGCTGACGAGATATCTTACCTGATCATAACCTGAGCTTAACCTCGCGGGTGTAGTCAACAGGAATTCTGACGGGAAATCCTTTTACCGAGGCTTTGATATGACCCACATAGTGAAGTTGATATTTCTTTCCCCCCAGAAAACCTAATACGGCATCTACCAGTCCAATATCCTTGAGAGAAAGCTTCACTTCAATGGGTAAGGTAAATTCGGCCTTGGACTTAATAACTGATTTCAACTGCTGATCAACGCTGGCTGATTTTTTTCCATCGATAAAGATATCAAGCTTGATCTCCTTTACTTTCATTCTCACCTGATTCGGATTGTAAAAGAGAGCCTCCGCTTTCAGCAGCGGGTTCTTTCCATCACCCGGGGTTAATTCAATGTTTTCGATCGCGCGGAGTTCTACATCCTTCTTTAGGGTGCAACCCGCGGCAAAAAATGCAATGATGAAAAGTAAGGGAAAACGCATGAGTTTGGTGAGCAAAGTAACGCGAATCAACAGCGCCAATTGCGCTCAACGTAAAAAAATTAGCTAATCAGGGAAAAGTGTCTTGTCAATACTCGGTATCAGCTTAAGCGCGTTTTTGTAATAAATCTTTTTCAACAGGTCATCAGACAGTCCCAATCCATACATGCGCCAAAAGGCATGATACCGTTTGTGATAAGGGAAATACTCGTCTTCTGATTCAAGCACCCTGAAATAGGTTTCGTATTCCTCCGGCACCCAGCTGTCTTTTCCAAAAAGTACGCGGTCCTGATATTTTGTGATAAATGCTTTTGCGGCACGCGGTTGACGCCCGAGTTCTGCGATGACCGCACCGATTTCGGTGTACATATTGGGAAACTGATCCATCAGTTCGCCCAATTTTTTAAGGTCGCTGGCGTACCATCCCATGTGGGCATTAATGAATTTGGTTTTAGGATGCTTTTTAAAAATATTGTGTTGTTCGGCAATAATCGTTTCCCACGAAACAGGATCATTGTCATGTCTTCTTCCGGGGTGGGTTTTTAACTCCAGCCACCTTTCATTTTGATTGTCGATGGGATCCCAAAATTGTTTGGGATCGGCCGCGTGAATAAGCACAGGAATGCCCAGTTCACCACATTTCGCCCAAACCGGATCAATTCTCGGGTCGTCAATCCTGATTCGCTCACCTTTGCTGTCCTTATTGAACATCCCCAGGGATTTGTAAATTTTCAAACCGCTGGCGCCCATCTTCACGTCATCCTCCAACTGTTTTACCGTTCTTTTTGTCCAGTCGGCATCGTCTATACCGCCAAAATCGACATTGGTGAATACCAAAAAACGTTTCGGATAATTGGTTCTGACATTTTTAAGTGAATTTTCAAGGTGTTCAGTGCTGCCCCTGCCGCGTCCACTCAAATTGGTCATCACCGCCATATTCAATTTGTCCATTTCCCTAATCAAATTGCCAAGATCCATGGTAGGCATGCCAAACTGATGATTGTGTATATCCACAAAAGGAAACTTGGCGCGCGTGACCCGATGCTCAGGAACAACCAGACTCGAAGGCGGATCGTAGTCCTCAAATTCCATCTTCATATCGAGCGGTTTTTCCTGTGCGCACGCAAAAATCGCGGCAGTCATAGCCAGGCAGAGAAAAGACATTCTTCGCATCATAGATTATTCAGTTAGGCAGTAACAGTAGTATCAAGGTTGTTGATTGAAACAAATATATACGGCAACAGCAGACTCTGGTTGGCCAAAATGGATAAGTGGTAGGATGCAGTGACCTCGTTCGCGTAAAATTCGGCTTCTAATTGTCCACTGGGGACAACCACGCCATCTGGTGGTTTTCACATGCCCTTGCCAAAAAGCGATATGCCATTTTCGCGCGATTAACAATTGTCACGCTTGATATGCCCATTTCTTGTAACTTCGCATCCATGTCTCAATCTAGCCCAACGATGAAACCATTCGTCCTGCTGTTTTTGCTTTTTCTCCCCTTGATAGGCATTTCCCAATCGGACCCTGCTTTGGAAAATGCGAGAAAAAAACTTGAAAGCAAGGACTTTGTGGGAGCCAAAGCGGCACTGACGAAAATAATCGATGCTAATTTGAAAAACAGGATGGCGCTTTCTCTTCGCGGCCAGGCCAGGATGGGACTACAGGATTTGTACGGAGCCATCAGTGATTTTACGTTCGCCCTGGAGGTTGATTCCACCGATGCCGTGTCATTGAATTTCAGGGGAGAATCAAAAATTAGTTTGGGTGACGATGTTGGCGCCATCGAAGACCTCGACAAAGCCATCAAATACAACCCCAGGTATGCCGATGCTTATACCAACCGGGGGTTTGCAAAGTATAATATTGATGACCTCCAGGAAGCTTATTTTGACTTTTCAAAAGCGCTGGAGATTGGCCCGCCTGATGCTGACAAATATTTTAACCGGGGCGTGGTGAAATCCGAGCTGGGTGAATTCGTCAGTGCCATCGATGACTACACCAAGGCAATAGAGCTGGATAAAAATGACGCCTCCCTCTATAATTATCGCGGAGTAGCTTATTACAACACAAACAATTTTGACAAGGCCATCAACGATTACGATCAGGCTATCAAGCTCGATAGCAAAGACCCGCTAAAGTTCGAAAACCGGGCCCTGGCGCGCAGTGCGATGGAAGACGTAAAAGGCGCACTGGAAGACTACACGAAAGCCATTGAACTGGATGGTGAAGATCCGGAGACTTATAACCTGAGGGGCGTGTTGAAATACACAATCGAAGACTTTGATGGTGCCATTGCAGATTATTCAAAAGCCATTGAGCTTGATCCAACGAATCCGACCTATTTCGACAACAGGGCGTTGAGCAGAACGGAAAAAGAAGAATACGCAGGGGCTGCTGAAGACTATTCAACATCCATCGAGTTGTACCCAAGCGATCCGGAGACGTATTACCAGCGTGGCCTTGTCAAATTGCTGATGAACAACAACTACGATGGTTGCCTTGATTTAAAACATGCGGAGGAGTTGGGCTCTCCGGATGCGAAGGCTGCCATCAAAAAGAATTGCAAATAGCAACGCTGAGCCTGGGTAGACTCAGCGTTCTGGTATCTATTTTTTCACTACCAGGGTCTTGGCAATGATATCGTGAAGTCCCTGCTTCTTTTCTGTGAATCCAATCATCAAATACCCAATCATCAGTATCATGCTCGAGATAATCTTTGATAAATTTCTTATTAGTGCTTTAACCACATCCAACTTACCGCCATTTTCATCCGTAACAATAAGCCCCAGTGCTAGTTTCCCGACCGTTGCCTGATACTTGGAAGACTCCATTAACGTGAAGTACAATACCACAAGAATAGTAGTCAACAGCGCGGTGGCTGCAGCTGCGGCAACCACGCCTGCTATCATCCCAAAAATTTCACCTTCATTCATCGAATTCATGCTGTCCATGTTTTTAGCAAAGGATATTCCAACCATCCCTAGAATTGGAATAGCAATAAAAGCCTGGACGACCCATATTATTATGTAATCAATCACATAGGCAACAAAGCGAAGCCAGAAACCTGCATTTTCTTTCATGGTTATAGGGTTTGGTTGGGTTACGATTTATTGAAGGTAAGAAAAGGCGGTGGTGCTTTCAAAACACTATATTCGGTTTTATTTATCCTGTTGTATGAATCCCAAACTCAAATTTTTATTCGAGGACATCGAAAAGCAACGAATTCAACTCCTCGATGACGTGAGAAAATCGCCCGAGAGATTTGATCTTAAATTAAGAGACGAGCAATGGTCCATACATCAGATACTTGCTCATCTTATAACTGCAGAAAAGTTAACCAATCAATACATTTCAAAAAAGATTCAGGGAATAGATCGTGCCGGTGACAGCGGTATCTGGGAAGAACTGAAAATGATTGTATTAAAAGTCTCTCAACGTCTTCCCTTCAAGTTCAAAGCGCCTGCTGTCGTTGTCAAGTTCACGCCATCCTATTCAGGAATTGATGATTTGGTTGCCGATTGGGATAAAACGCGTTCAGAATTCCGTGCCCTCCTCGGGCAAATCAAGGATGAGCAGGTAAAGAGAAAAATTTATAAACACGTTGTCGCAGGGAAGCTCAACATTATGCACGCTGTAATTTTTTTGAAGGAACATGTCGCGCACCACTGGCCACAGGTTAACAACCTCTTGAAGTAGAATTGCACGGATCGCTAATTATCCTTACTGTATTTGTGTGAGTCTTTCTTACATTTCCGCTTCAAAATCCTGATCACATGAATCGAATTCTACTGTCCACTCTTTTTTGTTTTTTTATTATCAATTCCTTTGCCCAAAGTTCGCTGCAATCACCGGAGCAATTTCTGGGTTATGAATTGGGCGACAGATTTACCAGGCATCATCGGGTGGTCGAATATTTTCAGCAGGTGGCAGCGGCCCGGCCGAATAATGTCAGGATTATACAGTATGGGGAAACCTACGAGCACCGGCCGTTGATCGTGGCCATAATAGCATCCGATGAAAATTTCAGGAACCTCGAGCAAATCCGACTGGATAACCTGAAAAGAACGGGCTTTGAACAAGGCACCCCTTCCACCAACGTAGCCCTGGTATGGCTGAGCTACAATGTTCACGGAAATGAGGCCAATTCAACGGAAGCTTCCATGAAAACACTTCACGATCTTGCCAATCCGGATAACGGCAAAACAAAAGAATGGCTCAAAAATACGGTGGTCATCATTGACCCGTGTATCAACCCTGATGGACGCGACCGCTATGCAAACTTTTACAACCAGTATGGAAATTACCCACCCGATCCCAGCCCCGATGCAAAGGAACACAGAGAGCCATGGCCAGGCGGGCGGGCAAATCATTACTTATTTGACCTGAACAGAGATTGGGCATGGCAGTCACAAATCGAATCACAGGCCAGGATCAAACTGTATAACCAATGGATGCCGCATGTTCACGTGGACTTCCACGAGATGGGCTACAACAGTCCGTATTTTTTTGCGCCAGCTGCAGAACCTCTTCATGAAGTGATATCTGCCTGGCAGCGGGAATTCCTGAATGCCGTGGGTAAAAACAACGCCAAGTATTTTGATGAACAGGGATGGCTTTATTTCACCAAAGAGCGTTATGATCTCTTTTACCCAAGCTATGGCGACACCTATCCCACTTACAGCGGAGCCATTGGCATGACTTACGAGCAGGGAGGTGGTGGATTTGGTGGGCTCACGATCACGACCAAAGAGGGCGATCCGCTGACGCTGAAGGACAGACTCACCCATCACTACACCAACGGCCTCTCCACCATCGAGGTCACCTCCCAAAATGCCGTGAGAGTGACTGAAGCGTTTGAAAAATACTTTAGGGAAAATCTCACAAACCCGGCATCCACGTTTAAAACCTTTGTTATCAAGGCGGAAAACAACCGCGACAAGATCAATCGCATCACCGCGTGGATGGACACGCATCGAATTCAGTATGGGCATCCGTCAACTGGCAAAGCAACGAAAGGATTTGACTTCAGTACGCAAAGCAATGCCAATGCGGCTATATCGACTGACGACATCGTGATCAATATTTATCAACCCAAGGGGCGGTTTGTGAGTACGTTATTTGAGCCCCAGTCAAAACTGACCGATTCGATCACCTATGATATTACAGCCTGGAACCTGATGTACGCCTACGGACTGAAGGGCTATGCACTGACGGAAAGGATCAACGTTGCTAAACCTTATAAGCAGCTGGTTGCGGACAATGGATCTGTTGCACCAAAACCTTACGCCTACCTGTTCAAATACCAAAGTTTGGAAGATGTTAGGTTTCTGGCAGCACTGCTGCGTGACGGGTTTGTTGTACGATCTTCTGAAAAGTCATTTGGTGTGGCGGGAGGAAATTTTGAACGAGGGACGCTTATTGTGACACGAAGAAACAACGAATCCAAAAACGATTTCGACCAGGAATTGCAAACGCTGGCAAAATCCATGAATCGAAAAATTTATACCACGCCAACCGGATTTGTCGACAGTGGAAAAGATTTGGGATCGGGAGATGTGAAGTTTATCAAAGCACCAAAAGTTGCCCTTCTTGGCGGAGAACAAACATCATCGCTCAGCTTCGGTGAGGTATGGCATTATTTTGAAAGGCAATTGAATTATCCGCTAACTGTGATCGGCACGGACTATTTTAAAACCATTTCATTGGAAAAATATGACGTCCTAATTGTGCCTCCGGGAAACTACAAAATGTTTGATGAGGAACAACTTAACAAATTAAGCGATTGGGTATCGGCCGGAGGGCGACTGATCGTCACCGCGCAGGCCCTCGGTTCATTTGCTGATAAAAAAGGTTTCAGCCTGAAAAAGTTTGCTACAGAAGAAGGTAAAAAAGCGGCTGAAAAGGATGACGAAACAGAGCAAAAGGAGGGACAACTGGTCCGATACGATGAGGCAGAGCGAAAAGCACTTTCAAGTTCGATCTTCGGTGCCATTTACCAAGTTTCATTGGACAACTCTCATCCGCTTACGTTCGGTTTAGACAACTACTTCAGTTTAAAAACCTCGTCCCTGCGTTATGATTATTTGCAAAACGGATGGAACGTGGGCACACTTCGCGGAAAGGTGAAGCCACTGATTGGATTTGCCGGATACAAAGCCAATGCAGACCTGGAAAATTCAATCGTCTTCGGTGTGGAGGACAAGGGCAGGGGCCAGGTCGTTTACTTCGTTGATAATCCGATGTTCCGGTCTTTTTGGGAAAACGGCAAGGTGCTTTTTGCCAACGCAGTTTTCCTGGTGGGTGGGCAGTAGCACATCTGCAGACCGACCTCCATTTACTTCCTATGGCAGTTTCCTCTCATTTTCCGGTGTTAGCGGAAAGATGCTAATGAGGGCCGCTCATCCTTCAAAAACGATCAAATAAACAATTTTTTTCATGGTGTTGAACTTTTTTAGACCAAATACGTGTTTAAACATACAAATTCATAACTCTAAAAAAATGGAAAAAACATCACTACTATTCGTGGTATTGGCTGGCGTGCTAACCGCATTGACCGTACCCGATGAAAAGCTTGCTGTCGATACCGCAGCAAGCCAATTGAAATGGACGGGCTATCACCTGGCGAAATCTTACCAGCACTGGGGACTTGTCAATTTAAAATCCGGAAGTATTTCAACGGACGGAAACAAAATCACCAGCGGTGAATTTGTTATTGACATGACGACCATCGTTGACAAGGACCTGGAGAAAGCTGAAGACAATGCAAAATTGGTGGGACATCTGAAATCCGAAGATTTTTTCGCAGTTGGAAAATTTCCCGAGGCCAAACTGGTTATCAAAAAAACGGAAAAGAAAACCGGGAATATATACAACACCACCGCTGATCTGACCATCCGGGGAATTACCAAAGAAATTACTTTCGACACGGTAATTAAATCCATCAGCAAGTCGGCCCTGGAAGCGACTGCCGATTTTAAAGTAAAGAGAACGGACTTCGAGGTGATGTACGGGTGGACACTGGAGAACGCAATGCTGGATGGAGAATTCAGAATTGAGGTTCAACTGGTAGCGAAAAAATAGAAATTCTTTTTTATCGTAAATCGTCAAAGCGGCCATCATATGGTCGCTTTTTTTTTATGCCTCCAGCATCACCTTCATGCAGTTATCTTTCTTGTTGGCGAAGATGTCATACCCGGCTACGCCTTCGCTTAATTTCATACGATGGGTGAGAATTGCGGTCAGATCGTATTTCTTTTGTTGTACCACCGGTATCAGTTTGCTCATAAAAAAGCGTGCCGGGCATCGTCCCACTTTAAAGGTGATGTTTTTATTGTATGCATCTGCGGGTGAAAACGAAAGGTGCTGGTCATTGCAAACGCCCACCGTTGAAATGATCCCACCAGGTCTTAGTATTTCGTACGCCAATTTTCCTGCGCTGTTATTTCCCACCACTTCCATTACAGCATCTGCGCCACGACCCTGGTTATGCGCCTTGATCACTTCCAACGGATTTTCCTTTCTGAAATTAATAGGAATGGCGCCAAATTGCCTCGCCATTTCCAATCGTTCATCAATTGAATCGATGGCAAATAATTTTTCTGATCCATACTCCAGTGCTCCGAGAATGGTCATCATACCGACTGGTCCACATCCGACCACAGCGTGGGCTCCCTCCCCTTTAATCTCCGCCTGATGGGCACAATAAAACCCGGTTGATAAAATATCGCCCAACAATAACCCCTCTTCAAGGCTCACTCCCTCAGGGATTTTCTCCAAAGTTGAGTCCGCCATGGGCACACGCACAAACTCAGCCTGACCTCCGTGGAGTCCGCGTCCCTTTTCCACCCATCCATACAACTGCCCCTTTTCGCAACGGCACGTAAGGCCAATCTTACAGTAATAACATTCCCCGCAATTGGTTGTGAACGGGCTCATCACAAGGTCACCGACCTTCAGCAGCCTGACATCAGGCCCCTTCTCCACCACCTCGCCCACAAATTCATGTCCCATTACGGTCCCATGATCCAGTCCTTTTTCATGCTCAAAATAGACATGCAGGTCAGATCCACAAATGCACGTCAGTTTGACTTTAACAATGACATCATTGGCTGCAACGAGTGCAGGATCAGCAACAGACTCATATCCAATTTTTTCTTTACCCTGAAAAGTAAGCGCCCTCATGAGTTGGTCATTTGATATCGATGGTTACCAAGTGTAGGCCTGCGTAGGTTCTCATCAGTTTTCATATTAATTATCTAACAACCCGTTAATGTATCAACAGTATTTTTCCTGAACAACTAAGGCTTTGATAAACTTCAATCTTACTTTTGCACATGCGAATTCTTGTATCCCTTTTATCACTGCTCCTTTTATTGACCACTTGCAAAGATGACAAGGAGGAATGCGCCTTCATTCCGGATACTTCAGAGGCATCTGTCCGTGTCACTATTGATCAACTCCAGGATTCGGTTGCCAATTTTGCCTCTAAACAAGACCTGGTTGATTTTTTTTCCAGTCACCCCGCGATGCGCGATGTCTTTTTTAACAGGCCGGCCTATCCCAATGATTCCGTTTTTATCAACGAACTGTACAACCGCTTCTCCAATCCATACTTCGACTCCCTGCTGATCGACACCAAAAATGTTTTTGGCGATTTACACGAGTTGAATGGACAACTGAACGAAGCATTCTCCAACCTAGCTTACTATTACCCGGATTTTAAAATACCAAAAATCCAAACTGTCATTACCGGATTGGAAAGCGACATTTTTGTTTCCGATTCGCTGATCATCATTGGTCTCGACTATTACCTTGGTCCGGGCGCCCGTTACAAACCGAATATGTACGACTACATGCTCAGGAGGTACCAAAAGAATTTCATAGTCCCCTCGATATTGCTGTTGTACGGCATTGATGATCGGTTTAATAAGACCAACCTGGATGACCGCACGGTCCTGGCGGATATGATTGCCTATGGCAAGACCTACTATTTCGCCAAGCAAATGTTGCCATGCGTACCCGACAGTGTCTTCATTGGTTATACAGCGGACGAACTAAGTGGGGCGAGGGCTAACAGCGATTTGATCTGGAAGCGGCTGGTGCAAGATGAAGTCTTTTACTCCACGAGCCATTTGGTAAAACAAAAATATATTGCAGAGCGACCAAAAACGCTGGAAGTCGGTGAAAAATGCCCGGGAAGAATTGCCACATGGGTGGGATGGGAGGCTGTAAAAAAATACATGTCGGGGCATGAAAACACGACACTCCCGGATCTGATGGCCAACCCAGACGCAGTACAGATTTTTACGAATTCAAAGTATAGACCGCTGTAAGCGGTGGTCTTGGTTTTTTACTTGCTCTGCGATCAACCCGGAAAACCTGGCTGACAATTCTTTCCTTGAATATTTTTTTTCGGCAAGCGACCGTGCATTGAATTGAAAGTTTTCCAACAGGAGCGGATCAGCCAGGAAAGGTTTTATCTTTCTCACAAAATCCACAGGCTGAAACGGGTCAACAAATACACCACAATTATTTTCCTCGATTTCATTCTTAATCCATCCACCAAAATTGATGAGGATCAATTTGCCTGCGGCCAGCGCATCAAAAAATTTGTTGGGAGATCCTGTTTCTAAAATTTTCACTGGTTTATAACTAATGAAAGCGGCATCGGTTATGCCAAGAATTTCTTTTACTCCCTCCCGGCTCAGCAAATCCAGAAAAGTAATGTTATGAAGTTCTAACTTTTTAGATTTTAAAATCAGGTTTTGCTTTTGGGCGCCTTCACCACAAAGTATAAATTGAACCGGTAAACCTGCCTTACGGGTAGCCTCCGCACAATGGACGATATGGTCCAGGCCATTTGCCAGGCCAAGGGCTCCGATATAGGAAACCACAAACTTCCCGGCCACGTTGTATTTGCGCACCAACTCCCCATCCTTCGAAGACTTTACAAAAAACTCTGTGTCAGCCATGTTTGGCACGACATCAATTTGTTTGCCGGGTATTTTTTGTTCGATGGCTCGCTTAATCGGTGGCGAAAGGGCTACAATGGCCTGAGCAGACTGATAAATTCTTTTTTCAATGTCATACAGGTATTTTCTCAAAAAGTAATTCCGGACAAATCCCATTTCAACGGGCGCGTCCGGCCACAAATCTCCAACCTCGAATACAAACGGGATGTTGTGATTTTTTTTTATCCTCATGGCCGCAAGACCAACCGTCAGCGGCACTGAAATCGCATAGCAGAGCGCCACATCCTTGCACCCCTTCGCTTTATCAACGGCCTTCCACAGGAACCTCAAAAATGAAACACTGCGCCTCAGAAATCCATAGCCATTGTTGTAAGGAACATTGAGATAGTGGACCAAGGCACCATCAATCACTTCCATTTTGTAATCCCCATGGTGAGCGGTGATCACCTCTACGTCCAATCCATCAGCCAGTAGGGCCTGTGCCAGATAATAAGATCGAATGGCCCCACCGCTATAGGGCGTTTTAAAATGCTGATGGATGATGAGTACCTTCACAAATGCAAAGAAAGCAATTGTCGACTTAGCGCAGGGATTGCGCTACGAAATATGATATGTCATTCCGAGGTAGGTGATACGAATAGCAGAACCGAACCAGCCCTGCTCAAAAGACATAGCGGTTCGAATCCATGGGTTTTAACGCTTCAGTGCTTCTCCTGAAGTCCTCTCACATAGTTGAGAATACCGTTTACGCAACCTTCGGACGGCTGCATCCGGATCGTATCCAATTGCTTTTTCATGGCTGTCAACTCTTTGAATTGCTTTTGCAACTCAGAGTCGCAGATCAGGGCTTTGTCAATCTCCCGCGTCTCCTTCTCCGTAGTCTCGTGGTATAAATACCTGATCAGATCGTCTTGGGTAAAGATTTGGGTCATAGGCAATTTTGTTTTTTGTCAATTTCTTTTTCAGGTTGATAAGGGCATAGCGCATGCGCCCAAGGGCTGTGTTAATGGAGACGCCAGTACGGTCGGCAATCTCCTGAAAGCCCATTTGGAGATAATGCCGCATGATCAACACCTGCTTTTGCTCAATGGGCAGCTCTTTGATAAAATTTCTGAGCCTTGTCTTGGTGTCCCTGATCAGTTGGGCAGACTCAAAAGATTCGTCCGCGAACTCCATGGTATCAAACAACCGACTCCCCTCTTCAAGTACAATCTCAGGATGTCTTTTGTTTTTTCTAAACTGGTCAATGGCAAGATTGTGCGCAATGCGGCTGATCCAAGGGAGAAATTTACCCTCCTCATTGTAACGGCCGCCCTTAATGGTATTAATTGCCTTGATAAACGTTTCCTGAAGCAGATCTTCAGCTACGTAACGATCCTTTACAATCAAGTAAATGGACGTATAGATGCGGGATTTGTGTCTTAGAAGCAGCATTTCGAACGCGTCTTCATTACCATTTTGATAAAGCGTCACCAACTCCTGGTCGCTTACTCTTCTGTCTATCATTCTGTCTCACTTTTAGGTAACGTAGATGTCTCGCTCGATAGTGTGTGGGTTAGGTTTATTAATTTTTGAATTGAAAAGGTAAAAATATTCTCCGTGGGCGCAAAAAAAATCAAGAAAATATTGTCTGTTAAAGAAATTCTTATGCTATTTGAGGCCGATTTTTTTGAGTTTATACAACCACATGGGTGATAGTAAAAAGCGCGTAATTAAAAGTTTGGAGACCCTTCCCGAGGACCTAAAGGATTTGATCAAAAAGCAGCATCCAAATGGTTTTGAGAGCAGCATCTCTCGAATAATGAATGCTAAAAAGGAGCCTATTTTCGTTTTTCCGTTGGAAACGGAGGATTCTATATATCTGGTAAAAGTCCCAGCCACCAAAAACAGTTCGGGAGGTTATGATGTAGATTCAGGAGAGCGGGAAGAATTCGATGGAGAAGGCGGAGATGATTTTGATGGTGATGGTTACAGCGGAAAGGGTGGCGATTTTGATGACGAAGGCGGAGAAGATGCCGCCAAGGATCCCAGCTACGACCCTGATTTCGATAATTAAGGCTCAAATCTTTCGATTGGCAATTGACCAATGATTTAGTGCGCTTGCCCTTCATTTCTCTCCCCTCGTTGCGCGCCAATTCCTTATTTTTGCAGGCTCATGCCCAAAGTGTCCCTATTTTCTGAAGCTGATCTCGACCGACTGGATCCAAGGGAGTACATTGTTATCAAGCGTGCAAGGGTCAACAACCTGAAAAACCTGAGCGTTGCCATTCCAAGAAACAAGATGGTTGTAATCACCGGCCTCTCCGGCTCCGGAAAATCGTCCCTCGCTTTTGACACACTCTTTGCGGAGGGCCAGCGCATGTACGTTGAAAGCCTCAGCTCCTACGCCCGCCAGTTTTTGGGGAGGATGGAGAAACCTGATGTAGATTATATCAGGGGAGTGTCTCCGGCCATCGCGATCGAACAGAAGGTAAACACGCGAAATCCCCGCTCTACGGTCGGAACTACGACCGAGATTTATGATTACTTTAAATTATTGTTTGCCAGGATAGGCAAGACCTATTCCCCAATCAGCGGTGACCTCGTAAAACGGGACACGGTGACATCCGTGCTCGATGCAATAGGCCAATTTGCAGACGGAACAAAAGTGATGATCGCGTGTCCTTTGAAAATTGCCAGAGGACGTAAACTTGCTGATGAGCTCAACCTGTTGTTAAGCAAAGGATTTACAAGGGTACTCGTGGATGGCGAAGGCCATTTTATCGAAGAAATACTGGAGGCTAAGAAAAAACCATCCAAGTCTTCAGTTTTCGAAATTCTGGTGGATCGTGCGGTGACAAAAGCAGATCACGAGGATTTGACATTCCGGCTTTCCGACTCCGTTCAGACGGCTTTTTTTGAAGGCCATGGTGACTGCGTAGTTTATCGCGAAGGCCATTCCCCGATTTCTTTTTCCGATCGATTTGAATTGGACGGGATATTATTCTCAGAGCCTTCAGCCAATCTCTTCAGTTTCAACAACCCCTATGGAGCCTGCCGAACATGCGAGGGATTTGGAAAAGTGCTGGGCATTGATGAAGAACTCGTCATCCCCGATAAAAGTTTGTCCGTGTTCGAAGGTGCGGTGGCACCCTGGCGAAGTCCCGCCATGGGCAAGTGGCTAAAGCCTTTGCTCAAGAACGGAATTAAGTTTGATTTCCCTATTCACCGAAGCTATGCTGACCTGACAACTGCAGAGCGGGAGTTGCTCTGGAACGGAAATGAATATTTCGAAGGCATCCACCAGTTTTTTAAGTACCTGGCTTCCAAAATGCACAAGATCCAGTACAGGGTGATGCTTTCGCGATACAGAGGACGAACGACCTGTCCGGATTGCCGGGGAACAAGGCTGAGAAAAGACGCAGCCTATGTAAAAATTAATGGCACGTCCATTACCGACCTTGTCCTTATGCCATTGGAGGACCTCGCGGTTTTTTTTGAAAAGATTGAATTAAGCGACTACGACAAGAAGGTCTCCGATCGCATCCTAAAAGAAATTCGCTCGCGCGTGGATTATATGGTGCGGGTAGGACTTGGATACCTCACACTCAACCGGCTTACGTCAACACTTTCGGGTGGAGAATTTCAGAGAATAAAGCTGGCCACAGCACTAGGGAGTGCATTGGTAGGCTCCATGTACATCATGGACGAGCCCAGTATCGGTTTGCATCCAAGGGACACCGCGCGCATGATTGACGTGTTGAAGTCGCTGCGTGATCTTGGCAATACGGTCATTGTCGTGGAGCACGAAGAGGAAATAATGAGGGCTGCCGATCAAATCATTGACATCGGTCCCGATGCCGGAGCCCATGGTGGTGAGTTGGTCTATCAGGGAACGCTGAACGGATTGAAACCACAAGCCAAAATTCAATCCCATACCACCAACTACCTCAGCAAAAAAGAGGAAATACAGATTCCAAAAAGAAGGCGGAGTTGGAAGGATGCGATTACCGTTTCAGGCGCCCGGGAAAACAACCTGAAAAATTTAAAAGTGCAGTTTCCTTTGGGGGTGCTGACGGTTGTCACTGGTGTGAGCGGCAGTGGCAAGTCAACCTTGGTTAAGAAAATTCTGTACCCGGCCATCGGGCGAGTCAATGGATCTGTTGCCGATACCCCTGGGAGATATGATAAATTGGAGGGAGATATCGCCAGAATTTCCCAGGTGGAATTTGTGGATCAGAACCCGATAGGAAAATCCTCAAGATCTAATCCAATCAGTTATGTCAAAGCGTACGATACCATTCGACAGCTTTATGCAGATCAGCCGCTGAGCAAACAAAGGGGATATAAGCCTTCGCACTATTCGTTTAATGTCGAGGGGGGGCGTTGCGAAACGTGCCAGGGAGAAGGAGAGACGAAGGTAGAAATGCAGTTTATGGCGGACATTTTCCTGAAGTGTGAGAGCTGCCATGGCAAACGATTCAAGCAGGAAGTGCTGGAGGTGGAGTATGAAGGAAAAAACATTGCCGACATACTTGACATGACGGTGGAAGACGCACTCACTTTTTTTAAAGATAAAAAGCCGGTTTACGAGAAAATACTGCCGTTATACGAAGTTGGACTGGGGTATGTGAAGCTGGGCCAAAGTTCCAACTCGCTGAGCGGGGGTGAAGCGCAACGTGTAAAGCTCGCCTCATTTTTAGGAAAGAAAAATTCGGACAGTAAGGAGCATATCCTTTTCATTTTTGACGAGCCGACCACCGGCTTGCATTTTCACGACATCAGCAAATTGCTGAAGGCTATCAATGCATTGGTGGATGAAGGCCACACTGTAATAGTCATCGAACACAACCTTGAGGTAATTAAATGCGCTGATTGGGTCATTGATTTGGGTCCAGAAGGAGGAGAAAAGAACGGGGGAAATTTGGTGTTTGCGGGTACTCCGGAAGAAATGGTAAGGAAAGCGAACGGTTATACAGCCACTTTCTTGAAGGGGAAGTTATAATGTTGGTAGGGAAACTATCTGACCTTAACAAATCTCCTTATGACTAATCCCTTGTTTGTAGTTGCTTTGAGGTAATAGAGCCCGCTGCTAATTTCCTCAAGGTCAAGGCCTAGGCTGGATACTCCACTACCAAAATCGGATTTTAGCACCCGCTCACCGCGAAGATCGATAACCTCAATCGCTTGAATCCGGAGATACTCCTCGCCCGCGATCTTGATATAATTGTTTGCAGGATTTGGGGACAAAGCAACTCTTCGGCTAGCAACGTCTTCAAACCCAGTTACTATAGTTTGCGGGTCATCCGAGGTTTGTTCTGGACCGACCTGGAATTCTCTCATAATCGGCTCCGCAGGCTCAAATTCGGAATCACCGTTCTGCGTAGCCTTGACCATAACGTTTCCTATTTTACCGGTTAGGGTGATAACAGACCCATTAAGCACAGCGATATCCTGACCATGCTCAATATTAAAGTTGATGGGTAGGTATGAAGTCGCTTTAGCCGAAAGCTCAAAAGGCGGGTCCATGGCCTTTCTTGCATCTATGTTAGTGAATAAGATATTTTGAGATCGCCTTTTGACACGTAGAACTTGCACCCTATGGTTTCCCCATTCGGCTATAATCAATCGTCCATCGTCATTTAGCACCATCCCTCTTGGCGATCTGAGCTGGAGTTCCCCGTAACCGCTAGCACCAAATTTCTCAAGGGCATTTCCCTCTTTGTCAAGTATCGTACCATAATGATCTACTGGGCCAGCGGGGTCAATCACGTAGATTGTCGACCCGCTTCGACTCACCGCCACGGAGTATAACTCAGAGACACCTGGTACCGAAATTGCCATTTTAAAAATCCCTTCAGAGTCAAAAATTTGAACGCGCTTGAGGCTTCGGTCCACCACATAAATCTGGCGGGCATTATCAAAGGCCAATCCATAAGGTCTCTTTAATTCTCCCGGGCCGGTACCTTTTCGGCCAAATTCTTTGATAAGATCTCCATCTGAGGTAAAAATTTGAATCGTTGCCTTTTCATCATCCGAAACGTACACTTTCCCGTCTCTTCCTGCAGCAACAAAGGTTGGGGATTGAAATTTCCCGGGATCGACTCCTGAGCCTCCAAAAGATAAAAGGAAATTTCCTAATCGATCATATTTATGAACCAAGTTATTCTCCAAATCAACAACAAAAATGGATCCATCTGGACCACAAGCCTGAGACAACGACTTGTACGCATAAGGGGAATTTAGGGTAAATCCACTCAAAAATTTTCCAGTCTTATCAAATGTTTGGATTCGCAAAGGATCAATATCCAGAATTATAATCTCGCCATTTGATGGGTTTACCGAAACACCGAAGGGAGTTGAAAGTTGTCCATCCCGTAGCAATCCTCCGCCAAAGGTGCCAGCGAAATTCGAGGCAGGATCAAATATGTAACCAGTGGGGCCAATGCCAGAAAAGTGAATGTAATCGGTTGAAGTGATCGCAATGGTGTTTGGATAAGTAATCTCTCCATTTGGGATTAGTCCTGAGTCAATTTGCCTGATGAAAGAGCCGGTGTTGCTAAAAACTTGAATGCGATTGTTGTGATAGTCCGTGACATACAAATTTTTGCTTGCGTCAATGGCAATTTTTGTTGGCTCATCGAACGATCCACTGCTAATTCCCCTTTGGCCAAATTTACGTTGAAATATCCCCTGAGAATTGAATACTTGAATTCTGTTATTCCCTGAGTCGACCACATAAATGCTACCATCTGCATCTGTCACGACATCCGTGGGATTGGAAAATTGGCCGTTACCTACCCCGCTCGAGCCAAATTCCATAACAAGTACTAAATTGGAATTAAAAATACTAATTGTCCCGGTGGTGTCAGTAACATAAATATTACCTTCACCATCCACCCAGACGCCAATAGGAACTTGATGTGAGAATATGATCGGGCCCCCTTTTAAGCCGGAAATTTCAACACCCTTTTGGAATGTTCCTAGCTCGTCAAATACCAGCAATCTTTTGTTTCCCGAATCAACAACGTAAATTTTTCCATCATTATCGGCTGCCAGCGCAGCAGGATTTTTAAATTGCCCCAATAAATCGCCATACTCGCCAAATTTGAATAGAAAGTTCCCTTCTGCATCAAATGCCTGAATCGTCCGGTTAATTCCATCTAAAATATACTTGTTGTCGGACACGCCAATAGCTATGTCCCTAATGTTTAGAAATTCGCCAGGTCCTGGCGGAACACCAATTGTCCCTTCGTACGTTAGGCTTTGGGCAAACAGAGTACCTGCAATCGAGAAAGCCCAAATTGAATTTAACAATTTAAACATCCTGAAATTAAATATCCCTAGAGGTCGTGCCAGAAAAACCTCAGCAAGATAGTGAATTTCCGATTTCATTGAGATGCATGCGAATGAGATTAAATTTAGAAATGGCTGGGTATTGAACTGAAGTAGCTGACTTACTCTATCAGAAACCGTTTTCTATTTGCCAATCGTGTCCCATCCCTTGCTTATTATTCCGGATGTCCTGATACATTTTCCATGCACGTCTTTCGCCTTTTTTCCAATAATCAGATGATCGCCTGAATATAATTGCCTCTCCTTGTCTTTTGAAACCCGTTTGTAAACCAAAACCCCCGTTTCGGTCGGCAATATTGCCTAATGATCTTCAATTTATTGGACGCTGATTTATTGAATGTCGGATGAGAACTGGTATCCCGCGGTCAGAATTCTAGATTATTTGGAATCAGGGTAATCCAGTATTGGGTTTGTAGCTCGGCTATATATTGCTGGTTTTTCAATTTGATGTTCGAAATCGTTTGCAAGTGGTTTTCTTCCCTTAAATTGGTGCCGTTTTAAATACCCTATTCCTAAAATAAGCAAGCGATATGGCGCAAAACCAGATTCTCGAGAACGTTAAGAAAAGAAATCCCAATGAGCCAGAATTTATTCAGGCAGCTCAGGAGGTCATTGAATCCCTCACCCCGGTGTTGGACAGGAACCCGGAGTATGCCCGGCTGAGAATACTGGAGCGCACGCTGGAACCTGAACGCATGATCTCTTTCCGTGTCACCTGGCTCGATGACAAGGGTGAGGTGCAAATCAATCGGGGATACCGGGTACAGATGAACAGTGCCATCGGCCCATATAAAGGAGGGCTGCGCTTTCACCCATCGGTAACGCCAAGTGTGTTAAAGTTTTTGGCCTATGAGCAAATTTTCAAAAATGCGCTGACAGGTATTCCTATGGGAGGTGGAAAAGGTGGGTCTGATTTTGACCCAAAGGGAAAAACTGAAAATGAAATCATGAAGTTCTGCCAGGCATTTATGGGCGAGCTGGCCAGACACATCGACCACAGGCTTGATGTGCCCGCGGGTGACATTGGCGTAGGCGGTCGGGAAATTGGGTATCTTTTTGGCGCTTACAAAAAAATAAAAAATGAATTCACCGGAGTGCTTACCGGCAAGGGAATCGGCTGGGGCGGAAGTTTGATCAGAACGGAGGCGACCGGATATGGTCTCATTTATTTTGCGGAGAACATGCTGCAAAACGCGGGTGATAGCATAAGAGGGAAAACCTGCCTGGTGTCAGGATCCGGAAATGTGGCTCAGTATTCAATTGAAAAAATAAATCAAATGGGAGGAAAAGCCGTTACGGCATCCGACTCAAGCGGCTTTATCTATGATGAGGGCGGCATAGCTGGTGATAAGCTGGAGTTCCTAAAAGACCTGAAGAACAACAGAAGGGGTAGGATCAAAGAATATGCAGATAAATTCAAGGGTGCTTCTTTTCATGCCTCAGACCCGAAAGCAGATCACAACCAACTCTGGACGATCAAAGCGGACTGCGCCTTCCCATGTGCCACGCAAAATGAGATCAATGAAAAAGACGCAGCTAACCTCATTAAGGGTGGCATTAAGTTACTGGGAGAAGGGGCCAACATGCCTACGACCATCGAAGGAATCAACCTGATCATTGATAGTGGTGTAATGTATTCACCGGGTAAGGCTTCCAACGCAGGTGGTGTGGCCACCAGTGGTATGGAAATGATGCAAAACTATATGGGCATGAACTGGACCAGTGAGGAAGTGGACTCTAAACTTCAGGGCATCATGAAAAATATTCACGACACTTGCCTGGCTGCCGCCAAAGAGTATGGAAAACCGGGAAACTATATGGCCGGAGCCAACATAGCCGGATTTCTGAAAGTGGCCAATGCCATGAAAGCGCAGGGAGTGATCTGATCGGCAGTACCTAAAAAATATTTTATGCCAGCATACATTATTGTAGATGTAGAAATCACGGATCCAAAAGAATACGAGGAGTATAAAAAACACACTCCGGGGAGCCTTGTTCCGTTTGACGGCAAGTTTCTCGTTCGCGGTGGCACGGTGGAGACATTGGAGGGGGACTGGAAGCCGGGCCGGCTGGTGCTTCTTGAATTTCCTTCTTTGGAGAAAGCAAAGGCATGGTGGAATTCTCCCGGTTATGCTCCCGCCAAACTGATCCGACAAAGGGCATCTATCACCCAGATGATTGTTGCTGATGGCGTCAAACCCTGATAGCAGGGCGCGGGTGACTGTCATTTAATAGAAAATATTTCAGGTGCCAAAGCTGATCTCTGATCGGTGGCCTGATGGACTACGTGCCGCCAGTCACCGCTGGCGTATTTCCGTCCCAACATCCCAATATCTTTTAAAAAGAAATGAGTAGTTTCCGAAATGAAGCGTCACATGGTCACTTCGAGTCTCTTTCTTCTGCTTGCGCTATTTTATTGCCGTTGTACCAAGCCACTATCACCCTATCAAAATGCCATTCATGAAAGTGCCAGGCTAATTGACTCCATTCGGATTGCGCAAAAAATTCCTGGCCTCGATGCCGCGGTGGCCATCGATGGTGAGGTTGTGTGGTCGCAGGGATTTGGATTTGCCGACCTTGAACATCAGGTCGCTGTGAAAGCTGGCACCACACGATTTAGAATTGGTAGCGTCTCGAAAACTTTAACCTCATCAGCATTGGGTAAATTGGTTGATCAGGGAAAAATTGTCTTGGACGAATCGTTGTATACCTACCTGCCCAACTTTCCATCCAAAAGATATCCCATCACCATTAAACAAATTGCCGGGCACATTGCCGGTATCCGGCACTATCGCGACATGGAATTCTTAATGAACCAAAAATACAGCTCGGTTTCCAGCAGCCTTTCCATTTTTGAAAACGATTCTTTGCTGTTTGAGCCCGGCACAAACTATAGCTACTCCAGCTACGGATACAACCTATTGAGCGCAGCAATGGAAAAGGCCAGTGGTCAAAGTTTTTTAACCCTGATCTACAATGAAGTTTTTTCTCCATTGGAAATGACCAGTACTTCACCCGACTTAAACGACAGTATCATTGTCAATCGCACTTCCTTTTACGCGTTGGGTGGCAGTAATAATGTCATCAACGCTCCTGTCGTGGATAACAGCTACAAGTGGGCGGGTGGCGGATTTATATCCACAACCACCGATCTAATTAAGTTTGGCGAGGCCCATATGAGTCCTGGGTTTCTCTCTGCAGCCACACTTACCGAATTTACAACCTCACAAGTCCTCAACAATGGCGACAGTACCGGATATGGAGTCGGCTGGAGCCGGCTAAAGCATGACGGACTTAAAGGCTATGGTCATACCGGTGGATCTGTCGGAGGGATTACCGCATTCAGAATCTATCCAGAGAAAAAACTCATACTCGTCTTGCTTTCCAATTCGTCAGACACACAATATGGAAAACTTGGAGATAGAATTGTGAAACTATTCTTAACCAATGGACCGAACAAATAAAGTCTCAAATGGGCGTTAATCGAGGCTGGCACTTTCTGCAAATCCCAGGCCCCAGCAACACTCCGGAAAGGGTGCTGCGGGCCATGGCCAAACCCACGCTTGACCACCGCGGTCCCGAATTTGGGTTGCTCACCAAAAGAATTCTTGAAAACTTAAAGAAGGTTTTTCAAACAAACGGACATGTTATCATCTATCCGTCATCCGGTACAGGCGCGTGGGAAGCGTCTCTGACTAATCTGCTTAGTCCTGGCGATAAAGTACTGGCCTTCGAATCGGGTCACTTTGCCGTACTGTGGAAAAACCTGGCCGAAAAGATCGGCCTGCGCGTTGAATGGATTGAGGGCGATTGGCGGCATGGTGTTGACGCGCGACAGATCGAAGCAAAACTTAAGCAGGATTCGAACGCGACTATCAAAGGGGTAATGGTTGTTCACAACGAAACATCCACAGGAATCACCAGCGATGTTCAGGCTGTGCGAAAAGCCATTGACATCGTGGGCCATCCCGCACTGCTCCTGGTTGATGTTGTTTCATCCTTAGGCACCACCACGTTTGCTCAGGATGAGTGGGGAGTGGACGTGGCTATCTGCGCATCGCAAAAAGGACTTATGATGCCTCCCGGGCTTGGGTTTAATTCCATCAACGCCAAGGCAAGAGAACGTGCAAAAAAAATCACAACATTTCAGTCTTACTGGCAGTGGGAAAAAGTTATTGAAATGAATGAGACGGGTTACTACCCCTACACTCCAGCCAGCGGGTTGTTTTATGGATTGGAAGAATCGCTTTCTATGATTTTTGAGGAAGGCCTCGATCCATTGATCGCCCGGCACAAAAAACTGGCGGCAGCATGCAGGGCTGCCTGTGATGCATGGGGATTGGAAAATCAATGCCTTAATAAAAACGAATACTCGGACTCCACCACCGCGCTGGTTGCTCCAACAGGACACAATGCCGATGACCTTCGAAAGTATATTTTACAACATTTTAGCATGTCGCTTGGCTCGGGATTGGGAAAGTTGAAATCAAAGGTATTCCGGATTGGCCATCTTGGAGATGTGAACGAACTGATGCTGATGGCAACTTTATCCGGTGTTGAGATGGGAATGGCACTGACAAAAATTCCTTATACGGACGGAGGTATTCAGGCCGCGATGAAATCCCTCATACACTCAAAAACCAAATGAACATGGAAGTATCCAGTAATCCAATCTTCACGTTGGTTGGATTTGTCCTCCTGATTATTGTCCTGTTTTTTTTAATTGCTAAGTGGCGTTGGCATGTTTTCCTTGCTTTGCTTGTGCCCATCATTCTATTCGGTATAATTCCCGGAGTTCAACAAGTCAATTTCATAGAGGCTTTTGAAGAAGGCTTTGGGAAAACCCTCGGCAAAATTGGAGTTGTCATTGTACTTGGCTCTGTGATTGCTGAAGCGCTCAGACACACAGGCGCCATTAAAACCATTACCCAATCCATTATCGCAATGGTCGGGTCAAAAAACATTCCATTGGCCCTAACCTTTACGGGTTTTGTGCTTGGCATTGCCATCTTCTCCGATGTGGCCTACGTGATCTTAAATCCCCTTGTACACGCATCTGCCATCGCAACCAAAACAGGAATTGCCACGATGTCTACCGGGTTGGTGGGTTCACTGCAATTAACGCACGCCATTGTGCCGCCCACGCCCGGGCCACTTGCAGCAGCCGCGCTGGTAGGTGCCGACATTGGTAAGACCATTGTCTACGGAAGCATCTGCTGCCTCTTCGGCTCGATGGCCTGCTGGGCATGGGGCCGGTGGGTGGCCGGTCCAAGAATTAAAACGCTGCCAAATCCGGAATTTACCACAGAGGTCAATACCGAACTTCCCCCCATGGCTTCCATGATTGCGTCCTATGCCCCGATCGTAGTGCCGATCATTTTGATTTCACTCCATAGCGTGGCGAAACTATACCTGAACGAAGGCAACGTAGCCTATCCCATCATTACATATTTGGGCTGGCCTGTTTGCGCACTCACCATTGGCGTGTGGCTGGCCTACCGAAATGTTCACAGCATCGATGACAAAAAGGATTCCAAGACAAAATGGATAGAAGTGGCGTTAAAGGGATCGGCCATGATCCTTGTGGTGACGGGGCTTGGTGGATCGCTAAGTGAAATATTGAAAGGCACTCCGGTGGTCAATTACATGGTGGATTTTTTTGTCTACTATAAGTTGCCTCCTATTATTCTCCCGTTTCTCATTGGTGTTATCGGCAACATGATTACCGGGTCGACTACGGTGGGTGTGATTACCGCAGCATCCATCGTTGCGCCCATGCTGCCGAGTCTCGGTTTAACTCCCGAGGCCGCCATGCTATCGGGCGCCTCCGGATCGGTCATCATCAAGTACGTGAACAGCAGTTATTTCTGGGTGTGCACGTCCCTCAGCAGATTTAGTGTAAACGAAGGCATGCTGGCATACGGAGGCGCAACACTAGTAGGCGGCATTACCACATTTCTCGCGGTGTGTCTGCTGTGGGGATTAGGATTCGTTTAGATTACTTTATCAACTTGCCGTCATGTGCTTTGCGATGCACCCGTTCAACGCAGGTACCAACAAATCCGGTATTGAGCTTTTTAAGGTGTTCGGCAAATCGAGGATCTTTGGCAATCGCTTTTGTTACCGTGTCGTGGTTTACCAGTTCCTGAAATTCTTCCAACGTGTAGCTGCCCTTGAGGTAGGCCTGGTTCACCTGCACAATGATTTCCTCGAATAAAGCATTTAAAAAATCTAAATATGAGGTGTCGCGCTGAACTTCTCCATGACCAGGCAGCAGGATGTCATACTTAAATTCCGACAACCTCCTTGACGTTTCCATCCACTCCATGGAAAAGCTTCCGGATTCGTAGGGAGAAGGATGCACCACAAGATCGCCCGAGATCAGCACCCGCTCCTTTGGTAAATAAACAATGGCATCGCCTTTCGTATTCCCCCGTCCCAGGTAATGAAGGTGAATTTCACGGTCACCACTTTTGATCGTCATCCTATCTTCAAAACTGATTGTAGGAAAATGGGGCTTCAACTTTTTAATTTCCTCAAGGTCCTCCTTGACTGCCCTGAGCCCTTCCTGAATTTCTTCCTTGTCCTTGTCGGTCAAGCTGGTACCATCGGATTTGGTTCCTTTGTCCAGCCGTTCATGATAGTTGGAAATCATTCGCCCAAAATATTTTATGTAAAAAATATTCGCCCAAACCATGCCATCTCTTTTGATCCCTTCCAACCCTTCCTTGCTGGCAATTATTTCAACACCAGGATAGGCCTCTGCAAAAACCTCATTCCCCTGCCAATGGTCTCCGTGCCAATGGGTGTTGACGAGGTACCTGACGGGTTTATTTGTCAATTTCTTAATTTCTTTAATGGCTTCAGTGGCGGCCGATGGCAGCAGTCCGCTGTCTACGACAAGCACATCTTGCTGATTGATGATTACCGTGGTATTTGCCGTGACCCATCTGTAATTGTTGATTACCGGATGCAATACATAAATCCCATCCAACACTTTTTCAACTTTAAAGGTGTATCTCTTTTGGGCCATCGACCCATAAAAAGCGATCGTAAACAACGACACCAGATAAATTCTTGCACTCAATTTCATTTTACTTTATTTTTTTAAACCATAAACCGTTCCCTCGGTGGTGGTAAGGACCATCATGTCGCCTGATATGGCGGGTGCAGAAAATATTCCACCCATCTGATGTTCTGCCTTGATCAAATCAAGAGAGGATTTGAAAATGGTATAGATGTCATCACGATAAGTGTCATCTGGTTTAAAATAACGGAGATGGTTGGCTTTGTACCCGTCTGTCGTGAAGGTCCATTTTATATTTCCTGTTTTACGATCAAGGGCATATAGTTTTCCCCAAATCGTGGGTACATACACCAGCGATGGAGAAAATTCGCATTGGCCGAATATGTGAAACTTTAAGTCAGTCTTCCACAATTCTTTACCTGAATGCGCGTCCAGGGCCAACATGAGGCGGTCTTCCGCTGTCCCCAGAAACAATACCGTGTCTTGCACCGATGCTGAAAACGCCCACCCCTTTGGAAAACGATAATTCCATTTGCCCTGACCCGTCTCGGCATCGATCGCGTAAAAATTGAAATCCCTGCTCCCGATAAAAACGGTGCCAAAGCCAGTAGTAGGGAATCCCTGCATTTCTCCTTTGGGAAAATATTGCTGCCCTACCGATTTAAACTTCCAGGCCAGGCTTCCGTCATCGATGTTCAATGCGTATAGAAACCCGTCAAAGGATCCGACAAAAATTTTGTCCCTATGCACTGCAGGGCGCGAGTGAACTATATCACCTGTTTTGTAAGTCCATAGCAGTTCTCCGTTCTCAAGTTTTACTGCATTGATGAAATTACTGCCACTGCCAAAGTAGATCACCCCGTCATGAATCAGTAGAGACGACTGAAAATAATCAGCAAAATCATACTTGCGTTCGGAGATAAAGAGGGCAGTATTGTCAAAAACCTTTCTCCAAATTGACTTGCCGGTATTTTTATCGAGACACGACAGCACGCCATTTCCTTCCAGCAAATACAACTTGTCTTCATGAACAGAAACGTTTGAACGTATCTCACCGCCCGTTTTTACCTTCCATTTTTCATCCCCGGTCCTGACATCGAGGGCATAGAGCGTGCTGTCGAGCCCACCAAAAAAAGCGATCCCATCGCTCACTACCGGTGAAGATATAAAAGGGGCGTTGGCTTTGAACTTCCATTTCACTTCGGGCACCCTTTCAAAATCAAGGTTTGGATTTTCTGTCTTCTGCCCTGTCGATACCAGATGAAATAATACCAACGATACGCATGCACTGTAAAATCGAATCATATGAACATGGATTTAAAAAAAGAGTCTATTCCAGCCCGTAAATGGCCAAATCATGGATAAGTTGAAAGTCAGCATCGTGAATGGGTGAGTACCAGGCCCAGGTTCGAACCGAAACAAATCCTGAACCTGCCCTGGGGTTAAATTTTTTAAGCCAGGCGCTTACCCGATTGTTCTCATCATATGCTAAAGGCGTAATGCCCTCAGGAGACACGGTAGCAAAAGTGGACATAAACCACGCAGGCAAGCCCCAGTTCAATCCCTCCTGAGTTGTCTTGCTATAATAATTTCCCGACTCTTCCAGGCGTTCAAACCTGACGTCTAATAATTCCTGTGGCGTCTCCACGCGCTGGTGTGGTTTACCTGCCTCATCAAAAGCATAGAGGTTAGGTGTATTTCCAAACCATAGTATTTTGCCTCCGGCCTCCAGGTACTGGCGTATCATTCCCGTTTTTGGATTTTCACCCACCATGTTCGGGGGAATCATGTCATAGGCAAAGACAATAACACTGGGTGCCTTGTCTGCAATCCGGTCAGTCAAGAACTTGTGGAGCCTGGCGGAGTCGAGGTGATAGAACCCGCGTTCTTTCAGGTAAGGTGTAATCTTGGGATCAACAATAAAAAAATCGTGTTTGGGATTGCGCAGGGGAAAATAAACTGCCTTGTGGGGTTTCGGAGCCTCCTCCAACGCGTACAGGTAACCATCATCGCAACCGAAATAAAGAATTCCTTCATCGTGCACGACCGAAGAATTGACTTTCCCTCCTGCCTTGTACTCCCAGTTTTTCTGGCCACTCTTCTTATTTATTGCATACACCTTTTCATCACCAGATCCAACTATTACATCATTGTTCAAGATCAAGGGAGTGGTGTAAACAACTCCGTCAGCTTTAAATTTCCATTTTTCGCTTCCTGTCTTTAGATCCAATGCGCACAGCGTATTGTTTGTAGACCAGCCCACATATACCGTTTCATCCTCAATACTTGTCGTCATCGCCCAGGTAGGTCCGTAGGTGAATCTCCATTTTTCTTTCTGTGAAAAAATATCAACGCCATATGTTCTTCCATCACGCGATGCAATCACCAGCACGCTATCTGATAGCAATGGTTTTGCGAAAATGTTGGTACGGTCAAAGCCAACCTTGTAGGAATCGATTTTTAACCCTTCTGTCTCAAATCGCCACATTAACTTTCCATCCTTCGTCAAAACATACACAATACCATCATTGCTGGGTTGATAAATTTCCTTATCCGTAATCAAAGGAGTTGCCCGAATTCTTCCATTGGTTTTAAACTTCCAGATCAGTTTTCCTGCACTTAATGATAATGCATACAAGTGACCATCTCCGGAGCCCACATAAACGCGATTATCGGCAATAACCGGTGTTGACGTGAAGTACTCCCATTCCCAAAAGCCCGCCATCGGTGATTGCATTTGGAATTTCCATTTCAACTCGCCCGATTTTGAATCCAACGCATAAACAAAATTATCCCTGCTGGTAAAAACTATCGCTGAGGCACTTATAGCAGGCGTTGCAGAAACCGCCCCCTGCGTTTGGTACTTCCACTTCAATTCACCAGTTCCCTTGTCAAGCACATACAAATATCCGTCTGCGCTACCAAAATAAATTTGGTTGTCGTAGACAATAGCAGTGCCCCGAATGCTTCCCTGCGTTTTAAACTTCCAACGAACCTTTGGGTTCTGAATGGCACTGGAAAAACCCTGCTGCACGAATACCCCAAACAGCAGCAGGCCAAATAATAATTGTTTCCTCATATCACGGGTTATGTTTAAAATTCGATTGTCGATTGCAATAATGTCTCGCTAAAAACGCAAATTTGATCTTTGCGACCCTTGCATGCCGCATGCAATGCCATGACAAGTTTGTTCAAGTTGATTTTATCCTGAATTTCAGATGGAACTCGAAGCCGACAGCCCCTTAATCAGTTCTTGCCTCCGAAAAATTGAAGATCGACTGGGATGGGGAGATAGCAATGAATGGTCAACACAGGACTTTGAATCGTTAAGCAGGAAAATTCAGGAGGCTACCGGAGTGGCGCTAAGCGTAGCAACGTTGAAAAGGATTTGGGGAAAGGTGCGCTATGAAAGTAAACCAACCATTACCACGCTCAACGCCCTGGCTCAATATCTCGGCCATGAGAATTGGCTTGTTTTCAAGCAAAAGCACAGCGGTCGAAGTGCCAACGGCAACGGGCAGTCTCATCCAGTAAAAGTTGATACCCATCGGCCGCGAAAGAACAAAGCAAAAATAATACTCATAGGGGCAGCCATTGCTTCGGTCGGTCTCATTGTTTATTATTTTTTCCCAGGGCCGAAAGGCGAAACCTCACTCAACCCGGGCGATTTCAAATTCAGCAGCAAAAAAGTGGTTGACGAAGGCGTACCAAACAGTGTTATTTTTGATTACGATGCGTCCGCAGCGGGCGAGGAAGACTCTGTCTATATCCAACAATCCTGGGACAAGCGACTAAGCACTCGTGTCGAAAGGAGTCAGCGTCAGCATACTTCGATCTATTACCACCCTGGCTTTTTTGAAGCAAAGCTGCGGATCAACCAAACCGTGGTGAAAGAGCACAACCTGTTTATCAAAACAAAAGGCTGGACTTCGTTGGTCGATATGAAGCCCGTTCCGGTATACTTCGAAGCGGAAGATGTCATTTCAAATGGCAGGCTGGGAATCTCTGTAGAACAACTGACCAACAACCATATTCAATTGCAGCCAAGCCCTCCTTATGTGGCCTATTACAATATGCAAGACTTCGACAATGCCATGTCAGACGATTTGATTATTGAAACCACATTTAAAAATTCGTACGCAGCGGGGGCCAATATTTGTCAGCATAGCGAATTGAGAATTCAATTTGCAGGTGGGGCACTTCTCGTTCCCTTTTCTGCAAAGGGCTGCGTCTCTGACTTAAAGTTCATGAATCTCGATGGCAAAAAAACCGATCTCTCTTCCCTGGGTTGTGATTTCAGGGAGTGGGTGAATTTCAAGCTGACCATCGGAAAGTCCTCCTTTACTGTCCACGTGGCGGGCAACGACCCCGCCACTTTTCCGATCAACTTTAAAGCCGTGAAGTTTGTTGGCCTTGGATTTACCTTTCAGGGCACAGGTGAGATTGACCATGTCAAGGTCTCGAATCACGATGGAAATATCTATTTTGAGGACAACTTTTGATCTTTTACTTCAGTCATAACCCGTGACATCGCAAACTACAAGATTCGTTTTGGTGATCGTGGTGCTTGCTCAGTTTGCAGGAACATCTCTCTGGTTTGCAGGTAATGCCATTCTCAAGGACTTACAACCTGTATTTAGTCTATCGGATCAGTCCGTGGCTAACCTTACTTCATCGGTCCAAGTCGGATTTATCTTAGGGACGCTTGTGTTCGCTCTTTTTTCAATCTCTGATCGTTACTCTCCATCGAAAGTGTTTTTCATTTGTTCACTTTTAGGAGCCTTCTCGAACGTGCTGATAACCATGGTGGATTCGGCTGGTTTGCTTTTTGCTTCCCGGGCAAGTGTTGGATTTTTTCTTGCCGGAATTTACCCGGTAGGCATGAAAATTTCCTCTGACTACCACGACAAAGGATTGGGCAAAGCGCTTGGCTACCTCGTGGGTGCGCTGGTTGTCGGCACAGCATTCCCGCACCTCCTTAAACTTTTTTCAGCGGCATTGGATTGGCGGTTTGTAATCTATGCGACCTCAGGCATGGCCGTTGCCGGAGGGTTGATGGTGTTATTGCTTGTTCCCGATGGACCGCATCGCAAGCAGGCCGGCAGGGTCGATATCAGATCTTGCTTTACGGTCTTTAAGGAACCAGGTTTTCGCAGCGCTGCATTTGGCTACTTCGGTCATATGTGGGAGTTGTATACGGTATGGGCATTCGTGCCATTGATCATTGCGGCTTATAATCTGAGTGCTACCCAATCGTTGCACGTTGGCTTGTTGTCATTCGCGATTATTGCCAGCGGTGGCGTTGCCTGCGTGGCAGGTGGTTATATGTCAAAATATTTTGGCAGTAAAAGAACTGCCTTTGCCGCTCTGTTGGTCTCAGGGATTTGTTGCTTGTCCTTCCAATTTTTTTTTCAGCTCAGGCCCATTTTCTTTTTACCGTTTTTGATCATCTGGGGAATGGCCGTGGTTGCGGACTCCCCTCAATTTTCAACATTGGTAGCACAATCGGCACCGGGCGAGGCCAAGGGTACCGCGCTCACCATAGTAAACTCCATCGGGTTTGCCATCACCATTCCCAGTTTGCAACTCATGAATTTTCTCGTGCTGGAATTTGATCCAAGAATGGCAATGGCAAGCCTTGCTGTCGGGCCGATTCTTGGTTTGCTGGCCCTAGGCTCCGCCAAGACTGCTACTGTGTAAAATGTTTTGGATACGGCACCTGCGACTCCATCAATAAATTTACTCCGTCCCGTGTCAGGAGCGTTAAAACAATAATGATCGTTCCTACGATGATTGCAACGCCCACGTTGTTGTTCTTCACCTCAGCAAACTCATCGATGGGAGTCAGGCCGGTATAAATCGTGATGCCCAGCAAACTCACCAGAACGCCCGCAGTATAGGATACTGCAATATAAATAGCTCCCGATCCAAGAAAAGAAAAAAGCAGCTCTGCGGTTGAATTATCAGAAGCCGCCATGATCCGGAAAAGAGAGAGCAACGGCTGGATTACACCGCTCACCATATACCCCACAGAAAACAACACGCTCGCCATGAAAATACTGTAGGCAAGATTTTTCTCATGAATATCATAGCGCTTTCGCCCAACCCATTTTAAAATCTGGTAGGTAATAATCATGATGACTATTCCGATGCTAAGACCGGAGAGTATCTCAACGATGGCTAGAAGCGATAGGCGTGTATTCATGATCGAGTGTAATTTTCCAATATTGAATGTTATTTACCCCTGGAGGCAGGATTCCCGGCAGCCAGCCTACATTGGTGGTCTCCCAAAAATAAAACTTCCTGCCTTTGTGAAGCAAAAAGTCACCGGTGGCAGGAATATCCAAAGCAATCATCGCATGCCTGTACTCATTACTAATGACAATGATGGGATCAAATTGGAATTGTTTAAGCAAAGTGTAAAGCAACACAGAGCGCGTGTCACAGTCACCGGAAAGCGTATACAAAAACTCCATGGGTGAAAGAATCCCAAATTTTTCATTGCCCCTGCAGGGGCGATCCCGATTGGCACAGTCGCCAGGTACTACATAGTTGTAGGGAATATCCTGAACAAACGATACCAACAGGTTAGCAACGCCTCTCCGGGTTAGGTTTTTTTGAAAAGCGATGCCCGCCAGGGAATCCCTTAAAAATTCGATAAGCCCATTGTCGTGATGGTACAGCTCATAGTATACGTTTCTCCAATAATTCTCGTAGATCGGTTCCCTTGTGTAATATTGATTCCTGAGGTCTCGAGAGCTTGCTATCGAACCACCTGAAAGCTGATAGGACAAACAAAAAATCGAGTCGTAATCGTAATTGGTCCATGATCGCGCATGGGTAAATATCACGTCACCTGTATTGAGGCTATCCGCGATGGTGTATTCCTCACAATCAAACGACATTTCATCAGACTCCGAATCAAGAGTCGATTCCAGGCCAATGACAATACTCAATAGCAGGTACAGAATAAAGAGTATGGCAATGATGTTGAGCAGTCGCTTCATCCCAATTAATAAACGGCACTCCCAATTTGCACAAAATTAGGATAGGAAGACCTAGAGGCGGTGCCAACTTTCAATTACCCGTTAGCCGACTACATATCCTTTTGCGAAGGTTTTTTAACAACAATCATCGGCATGTCTTTTACTTTGTCGTTGATTTTTGATACATCATCGGATAATATCCTCTCCAATGTGGCGGCCGCTTCGTCTGTCTCCTTGTTCAATTCAAGCAAGCGATTGCCTTGCGGAGTTGATGGCCGTGCTGTTGCACCGTCTACCGCCCTCATCAGCGAGGAAATTTCTTCTTTCAATCTTGGCCTTTGCCGGTAGTTCATGTTGGGAGGAGGGCGCCTTAATATATCGTCTGTGAATTGCTCAAGTTTTTTAATGGCCTGATCCACCTGGCCGTTGATCGATTGGTCACCGGCTGTTTCGTGAGCTGACTTCAATTTTTCCTTCAATTCTTTGAGTTGCTTTACAACAAATTCACTGTTGTTTATCATTTCATGGGTCCTGGATAAGAGTTCATTCATTCGGCCCAGTGCCTCCGTTTTCAATTTGTAATCCTGCTCGGACAATATTGCCCGGGGATCCGCTTTCACCACGATGGTGGTCTCCAATTCCTGGTTATTCACTTTAAGTTTCGCGGTATAGTTTCCTGGCCCCACCAGCGGATTGAAGTTTCCGGAACCCCAACCGCCACGGGGCGGATTGTTCAATCTGGTCGCCTCTTTGGATCGCAAATCCCAAACGATCCTGTTGATTCCGGCTTTGGCCAGTGTGTCTTTCATGGTACGCACCATATTGCCGTTGGCATCAGTTATACTTACCTCAATGGCACCAAGGGGATCTTTCTGTAAATAGAAATTGATATAGGCACCAAAAGCAGGATTCTTTGCACGATAAGTTCGGTCGCCAAGATTTTCGATTTGCTCAGCATAGTGCCAAAGTATGGCGTCTCTGACCGGAAACACATGGGCCTCCTTACCGGATGCGGTCCCCATCTCCTCAAGCGGCCTGATGTCATCCATAATCCAGGCTCCTCTTCCGTGCGTTCCAATAACCAAATCACGTTCCCGGCCCTGAACACGCAAATCTCTTACCGACACAGGCGGGAGGTTACTATTTAATTTGGTCCACGTTTTTCCTTTGTCCCACGAAGCAAAAATGCCATGCTCCATGCCAGCGAAAAGTAAGTTGGGATTATGCGGATCTTGCCTTACCACTTTGACGTAATCATCCTGAGGCAATCCTGTACTGATGGTTGTCCACGATTTCCCAAAATCAGTTGTCATGTAGGCATGAGGCGTGAAGTCATCCATCCGGTGTTGGTCAACCGCCACGAATGCTGTCCCTGCGTCATGTTCAGAGGCGTGGATTTTTCCAACCCATGAAAATGCCGGCAACCCCTTAATGTTATTCTTTACGTTGGTCCATGTCTTGCCGCCATCTCTTGTCAGTTGAATATTGCCATCGTCAGTCCCCGCCCAAATCACGTCTTTTTGTTTTGGTGACTCGGCTATGGTGAGTATCGTGCAATGAAATTCAGCGGCTGTATTGTCCTGATAAATTTCTCCGCCAGAACTTGCCTGCTTTGATTTATCGTTGGTGGTCAGGTCAGGACTGATTTCCTCCCAACTGTAGCCCTTGTCTTTACTCCTGAAAATCACGTTGCCTCCCGTGTAAACGGTGTTCGGATCATTGGGAGAGACTTGAATGGGCGAGTCCCAATTGAAACGATATTTATGTTTGTCAATGGCATCTCCGGCCGAGCCGGTAATCTTCGGATAGGGATGTATGTTCCTCACGTTGCCCAGTTTCGTATCCACGTGAAAAATTACGCCTCCCTGAAGGTTGGCATATATTTCATTCTCAGACCCTGGAATGGGAACCGCGTAGTACCCGTCTCCGCCTGCAAGTTGGGTCCAATGCCTTTTTAAAATACCCGCCTCAATAAGAGAATTGCTTGGCCCTACCCACGTGCCATTGTCCTGTAGCCCACCGTAAACGTTGTACGGCACTTTGTTGTCAACAAAAATCTGATAGAACTGAGACAACTCCACGTTATTAATAATATCCCAGGTCTCACCACCGTCATAAGACACCTGGTAACCACCATCGCTACCACTCAACACATGTTTTCCGTTTTTCGGATCAATCCAAAGGGATTGGTGATCGCCATGCACGTCCTGCGCAATGGTCTTAAATGTTTTTCCCCCGTCTGTCGATTTGCTCAGTCTTCCCGAAAGGGTAAACAGGTGATCGGGATTACTGGGGTCAACCCTCACATCACTATAATAGAATGGTCTGAAATTGAGATTGGGGTCATCGTTGATCTTTTTCCAGTTGTTTCCCCTGTCATCAGATCTGAAAAGTGTTCCGCTCAAATCTTTAAACTCCGTGATCATGTAAACGGTGTTCGGTTGGCTTTGGGCAATGGACAACCCAATTCTCGCCATGGATTTGTTGGGCAATCCTTTCATGATTTTCTCCCACGACTTTCCCCCGTCCATCGACCGGTAGACTGCCGTGTTGCCACCGCCATCGTCAAATCGCCACGGCTTTCTCCCAAAGGTCCACATCCCTGCATACATGACCTTAGGGTTGGACAATTCCATGGCGATGTCCGAGCATCCTGTGGTTTCATTGATATAAAGTACCTTCTCCCAGTTTTTTCCACCATCCTTTGTCAGAAAAACCCCACGGTCCGCGTTGGCTCCCCATTCTCTACCCAATGCACAAACACACGCCACATCCGGGTCATTCGGATCAACTACTATTCGTTTTATTCTTTCGGTCTTATCCAGGCCCAAATGCTTCCAGGTTTTACCGCCATCCACTGAACGGTACACGCCATTCCCATAACCCACGCTATTGCGGGGATCGCCCTCACCAGATCCCAGCCACACCACCTCCTGGTTGGATGGAGCGAGGGCCAATGCGCCCACCGAGTAGGCGCGCTGATCAGTAAACAAAGCCTCGAAGGTGACGCCACCATTGGTAGTTTTGAAAACCCCTCCATCGGCTCCGCCAAAATAAAAGGTGGCTGGATCTCCGGACACGCCCACGATATCGGTTACCCGACCTCCCATGTTGGCCGGGCCAATTGCGCGCCATTTTAATTTTTTGATCGACTGCTCTGCTGAAATGTTTTGAGCACAGACTGCCGCTGAAAAGAGAATACAAATTGAAGCAATACTGAAGTATTTACTGGTCATAGGTTATGAATTTTCAAATCCTAAGTAGCGAATCCCCAGCACTCCACAAATGCCTAATTTATACGTCTGGTAAATAATTATCTGAAAGGTTTAATCTCTTAAGAAATTGACCGGCTAACTGTATATTTGATAAATAACCGTTCCCTCTATGTCATTGAAAAACAGATTTCAGGAAAAGGACCTGGAGCGCGTAAAAGCGGCAGTAAGGGAAGCCGAGAGTAAAATTTCCGGTGAAATTGTTCCTGTTTTTGTTGAAAAAAGCGGCCACTATACCATCGCCAACTACCGCGGAGCAATGATTCTTGCTTCGTTCACATTTGCCCTCATTGTCATCTTCGACCGATACGTGCCGTCTTTATCTGTCTACGATCCATTGATGATCTTTTTGCTGGTGACTACAGGTGGCGTGTTGGGGGCGTTGATTGCCAATTACATCCTGCCTGTAAAGTTTTGGCTCTTAAGCCAGTTTCACCTTGACCAGTCTACCCGGAAGCGGGCCGAAAATGCATTCCTCGAGGAAGAAATTTTTAATACACGCCACCGGACCGGCATTATGATTTTTGTCTCCTTTTTCGAGCACGAGGTCATTGTGATGGCGGATCGTGGCATCAGCAAAGTTGTGGCGCAAAAGGAATGGGACAAGATTGTTGAAAACATGATCGAAAGCATTCGAAGAGGAAAAGTAACCGATGGAATTATCGCTGCGATCCAGCGGTGCAGCGAGGTGCTCCTCGAAAATGGTTTTGTCAGAACAAAAGACGATGTGAATGAACTCCGTGACGACCTCCGCCTTGAGGACTAATGCTATCCTGTCTGTAATGAGATTCTCTTTACTCCTGCTGATTTCCCTCTTCCCTTTTATTACCACCGCGCAAAAACCCGTGCCGGAACTTTGGGGGATGCGCGTGCACGATGAGGCCAAAGTAATGTCATCATTGGCCGTTGATCATCTGGAGCAGCGTCTTAAAGTCTACGAAGATTCAACTTCCAATCAGATTGCTATCCTTATCATTCCCTCATTGGACGGAGAAATTTTAGAACAATATTCAATAAGAGTTGCCGAGAAGTGGAAATTGGGACAAAAGGAAAAAGACAACGGTGTTTTGTTATTGATTGCAATCAACGATCGCAAGATGAGAATTGAGGTTGGGCAAGGATTGGAGGGTGTGTTGACGGATGCCCTGAGCAACAGGATCATCAGAAATGAAATTGCACCGGCATTTCGAAGAGGAGATTATGAAACAGGCGTGCAGGCAGGTGTTGACGGAATCATCATGGCCATTGGTGGTGAATACAGAGCGGACGATGGTGACGGAACCGCGGTGAGCGAACTCAGTGGAAGCGAGTTGCTTCTTTTTGGTCTGTTTATATATGGCGTCATTGGCCTTTTCACTTTTATAGGGCTGGTATCCGGAAAATCAGGTTGGTTCCTTTATTTTTTCCTTATTCCTTTCTGGGCAATTTTTCCAACGCTGGTACTTGGCGCAAGCATCAAGGTGCTGTACACTTACCTGATAGGATTCCCGTTGTTGAAACTTTTTCTGGGCAAGACTGCCTGGGGTCAACGCGTTGCAAAAAAAATGGATTCATCCAGCGGCAGATCCGGTGGTGGCTACTATGGGGGTTGGAGCAGCGGTGGCGGTTGGTCATCGGGTGGTGGAAGTAGCTTTGGTGGCGGTGGCGGAAGTTTTGGCGGAGGTGGAAGCAGCGGATCATGGTAGGTTATCTCTGCTGCATTTAATCGGGGCAATTGTTATTCCCATCTGCTGTTATATCTATCTAATTCCCCCTATTTTTGGGCCCAAATTCGTATAAATGAAACGCGACAAACTCATCTTTGACCTTATCCAAAAGGAAAAGGAACGCCAGCAGGACGGCATTGAACTCATTGCTTCGGAAAATTTTACTTCACCGCAAGTCATGAAAGCAATGGGGACGGTCCTCACCAACAAGTACGCTGAGGGACTCCCAGGCAAGAGGTACTACGGAGGTTGTGAAGTGGTGGATGAGATCGAACAACTCGCCATCGACAGGGCGAAAGAATTATTCAGCGCAGAGTGGGTCAACGTGCAGCCACATTCCGGAGCTCAGGCCAATGCAGCCGTAATGTTGGCATGTCTGAAGCCGGGAGATAAAATATTGGGATTTGACTTGTCGCATGGCGGGCACCTAACCCATGGATCACCCGTTAACTTTTCCGGCAAATTATATCAGCCAGTTTTTTACGGTGTAGAAAAAGAAACCGGCCTCATCGATTTTGATAACGTTATAAAGATTGCACAAAAGGAAAAACCCAAGATGATCATCTGCGGTGCGTCTGCCTACAGCCGCGATTGGGACTACAAGAAGTTAAGACAGGCTGCCGATGCTGTCGGTGCAATACTGTTGGCCGATATTGCTCACCCTGCCGGGCTGATTGCGCGCGGCTTGCTGAATGACCCCATGGAGCATTGCCACGTGGTGACCACTACCACGCATAAAACCCTGCGCGGCCCGCGTGGTGGCATGATTATGATTGGCAAAAATTTTGACAATCCATGGGGATTGAAAACACCAAAAGGCGAGGTTCGAAAAATTGCTTCCATACTTGACTCTGGAGTTTTTCCGGGAACACAAGGCGGACCACTCGAGCACGTGATTGCCGCCAAGGCCGTGTCATTTGCAGAGGCGCTCTCTGACGATTACCTCAATTACATCGTTCAGGTGACCAAGAACGCACAAGCCATGGCAAAAGCATTTGTCGATCGGGGGTACCACATTATTTCAGGAGGAACCGATAACCACTTGATGCTCATCGATCTTCGCTCCAAAAAACTAACAGGAAAACAAGCCGAGGAGGCGTTGGTGAAGGCGGACATCACCATTAATAAAAACATGGTTCCATTCGATTCTCAATCGCCCTTTGTGACTTCGGGAATGCGGATTGGTACGCCTGCCATTACGACAAGAGGCATGAAAGAGAAAGACGTTGTGAAGGTAGTTGAGCTCATCGATGAAACACTGGCCAAACCTGACGATAGCAAACACATTGCAGCCATGAAGCGCAAGGTGAATCGGTTTGTTCAAAAATTTCCATTATACAGCTGATAAAGAGTAGCGGATGAACGATGAAAAGGAAATGTCGTTCCTCGATCATTTGGAGGAACTAAGATGGCACGTGGTAAGGGCCATTTCTGCCGTCTTCATCTTTATGATTGTGGCCTTCATTTTCGGCCCCTGGATTTTTGAGAACATTGTTTTCGCTCCTGCTCGTATAGACTTTGTCACTTTCAGGTATTTGTGCAAAGTAGGGCACGCACTCAACATGGTTGAATCCCTATGTGTCGAATTTATTCCCTTTAAAGTACAGAGCAGATTCATGACGGGGCAATTTACCATGCACCTCACAGCCGCCTTTGTACTGGGATTCGTAGTAGCTTTTCCCTACGTATTTTGGGAGATATGGAAGTTTATCACTCCAGGATTACAAATCAAGGAAAGGAAAAACTCCCGCTGGGCGGTGACCGCTGTTTCTTTTCTTTTTATGGTCGGCATTTCCTTCGGTTATTTTGTCATGAGTCCCTTGGCCGTATGGTTTCTGTCTTCCTATACAATCAGCCCAATGATTTCCAACGAATTCGATATCACCTCCTATGTATCAACAGTTACTGCACTTGTATTTGGAAGTGGCTTGCTTTTTCAGCTACCAGTTGTGGTTTATTTCCTTTCAAAAATTGGAATAGTAACCCCTCAATTAATGCGGCAATACAGGAAGCATGCTCTTGTGGGGATACTCATACTTGGAGCCATTATTACACCTCCAGATCCATTGAGTCAGTCCCTGATATCGCTCCCTTTGTACTTACTTTACGAAATCAGTATCTTGATCTCAGCTATGGTGGCGAGGCAAAGGCTCAAGGAGGACGAGGAAGATTTAAAAGCTGATCAGGCACAAGTATGATTCAAAAAATTGCCATAGGAAGTGACCACGCAGGTTTCGAGCTGAAAGAAAGACTAAAATCCGTCCTGGAGGGTCTTGGGAACAAAACAAAGGACTTCGGGACACACGGCCCCGAGTCCGCTGACTATCCGGATTTTGCGCACCCTGTTGCCAGCGCAGTTGAAAAAGGTGAGTATGAATTAGGGGTTCTCATCTGCGGCTCTGCCAATGGAGTGGCCATGACCGCAAATAAACATCAAAAGGTGCGAGCAGCCATTTGCTGGAATGAAGAACTGGCTTCCCTGGCGAGGCAGCACAACAATGCAAATATCCTCTGTATCCCTGCCCGGTTTGTTGATGCGGGTCTTGCCGAAAAAATTATGACGCAGTTTTTGGAGGCGAGTTTTGAAGGGGGACGCCACCAGCGCAGGGTTGATAAAATCAATTGTTAACCCTCCAATAGACCTCGCCCTCTTTTCTATACACGGCTTTCAAAAATGGAATCCTTTCCATAACGCTGGCCATATAATTGTTCCTGTCCAGGATGACTTCTGGCGGATCCATTTCAAAACAGGAGGCGATGATTTCAATATGCCGGTAGTCCGTTAAATCTTCAAAGACCGGCTTTGACAATTCCCAATTGAGGAAAAACCCCCCGAGCGCGTTTCGCTGATACTGATAATACCCTTCTTCCAAAACCAGAATTTTTTTACCGTCAATTTCTTTTCTTAAAAATGCCGGATCCGGAAACAACTTTGTGTAATCAACTGCCGACACCCTCCCTTGTTTTGACATATAGCTCATTGTTACAATCCCCAGCAGAAAAATCCACAGCATTCCTTCTGCTATCCATTTTCTCCTGATCAGCAATAAATAGTGGCTAATAAAATAGGCCAGCGGGGGAAAAAAAGTAACAAGGCTGGCCGGGCTAATTTCTCTCGCTACCAACACCTGGCCCAAAGCAAACAACAGCCAAAAGAACATCACCTGCATGAGTTGCGATTGGTACTTTGTAAATCTCGCCTCTCGGTTCACCATAAATACGGAGAACAAAAGGTAAACGAGCGGCACACCCCCCAGCATCAGCAGCCCCCTGGTGCTCACCAACATCTCACCCGAGAAAGTCAGGTTCGGGAGATAAAAATTACGCCATAACAAACCCGACTCTCCCCAAGAATAATAGAGCGTTAACAACAGGGCATGCGGCAAAAGGAAACCAAAAATCATCAAAGCAATTTTCCTGAATCCAGCCCTTGTTAGTGTGATCAGAATGAGAACGCTGAGCAACAGAAAAACCCAATAAGAGAAAACAAAGAAGGTGGACAGCCCAAGGTAAAATCCAAGTTTCAACACGATCTCATCCAATTGAATCTTGAACTCAATTTCATGAAACAACTGATTCAGTGCGAGGAGCAGCATGGTCGAGGCCAGCAGTTCCGGAGATAGGGTGATCAGGTCGAATGAGAAAAAATATAACAAGCCAAATATCAGAGCCGGCAGGTAGGTGTTCTCCGCATAAGCTTTGTTGCTAATCAACAAAACGGCAAAATATCCCGCCTGAAAAAAAATGATTAACAAAGCGATGATATGTTTTGCCACCATTGATTTCCCAAAAATTATATCCATACATCCGAACATGATGCTTGCCAGTGGGGTGGTGTCATCGAAAATCTGGATGTACATTAATTTTCCCTCGGCCACCGCTTCGCCAAGCACGGCATATTTGAGTTCACTGAGCAACAAACCGGCCGGGTCAAGCAAGAATGGAAGGCTGATCAGAACGAGGATGAAAAGCAACCCAAGGAGGCGGTAAGGATCATTGATCCTGAAGAAACGAAGCAACACTGGCAATCCGGTTTTGAAATCGCAATTAAATGAATATTGTGAGAAAAATTCGGTATTGAGCGTTCAGAACCAATTATATTCTTTGGCCATCAAAAGCGTCAGGTGATTTGCTCATTGAAGCATGATCGTGTAAGATGCCTCCTACTTTTGCTTATCTTTGCCGCATGAGTGGAACGGTGAGACAACAGAAGTACGGCAGGCTGATTCAAAAAGAGTTGAGCACAATATTCCAACGCGACAAACGAGGTATTTTAGGCAACGAAATGATCACCATTGCCGAAGTAAAAATGAGTACCGATTTGAGCGTGGCGAAGATATACATCAGCATGATGCTTGCCAGAAATAAAGAGCAGACGTTGGACCGCCTCAATGTCCACAAAAATGAGATCAGAAAAGCACTGGGTTCGTCCATCGGGAAACAGGTGCGCATTATCCCGGAATTGATTTTTATCATTGACGAGGTTGAGGAAAATGCCATCCGGATTGAAACCTTGATCAATAATCTCCATATCCCCCCGGCAGACAAAGACAGTTCTGACAGCTAATTCTCAAAAACATTTCTGTGAATCTCTCCCTGTTCATCGCTAAGCGTTATTTTTTCTCCAAGCGAAAACAGAATTTTATCAACATCATTTCAATATTGAGCATGGTGGGCGTGGCCTTCTCCACGGCCGCCCTCATCATCGTGCTTTCGGTATTTAATGGCCTTGAGGGATTGCTCAGGTCGCTGTATACCTCTTTCGACCCCGAGCTGAAGATTGAGGCGGTTCAGGGAAAATCCTTTGAAATCTCGGACCAACTGCTGTCAACCGTCAGCTCTGTGCCGGGTGTGGCGGTAGTTACTGAGGTGATTGAAGACTATGCCTATATCAGGTATCGTGACGCAGATGTAGTGGCTACGATCAAGGGCGTAGGTGATAATTTCATTGATCAGCACCGGCTGGACGAAAGGATTGTCCAGGGAGAACTAAAATTAAAAAAAGACGGCATCAGCTATGCCATCCTGGGGAGGGGAATACAATATGCGTTATCGGTGGCGGTTGAGGATGAGATGCACGCAGTGCAGATATTTTATATAAAGGATTTAAGAAGGTCATCATTGGATGTCTCGCAAATGTATTCGCGAAAGACCATACGGCCTGGAGGTGTGTTCTCGATCGAAAAAAATTACGATGAAAATTATATCTTCCTCCCCCTGGATTTTGTCCAGGAATTGCTTGACTATGGAAATAAAAGAACCGCGCTGGAAATTAAGACCTCAGAAGGATCGGGCATCGCCCAAATTCAAAAAAATTTAAAATCGACACTCGGAAGTGATTTTACTGTATTGACCAATGAAGAGCAGCAAAAAGATTTGTATCGCCTGCTGAAAATTGAAAAGCTGTTCACCTTCCTCGCATTGTCACTCTTAATCATCGTGGCCTCTATTAATATATTTTTCTCACTGATGATGCTGGTCATCGACAAAAAGAAAGACATAAGTGTATTGTCGGCCGTGGGCGCGAGTCAAAACCTGATCAGAAAAATATTCTTTTCCGAAGGCGCCATCATTTCGTTTATCGGGGCTGGCTCCGGGCTCCTTTTGGGTGGTATTATTTGTTGGCTCCAGGATCAATTTGGCCTGGTGGGCATGGGCATGGAAAACGCTGTTATTCCCAACTATCCCGTGGTGATGGTTTGGAGTGACTTTGTGCTCACCAGCATGCTTATAATCGGCATCACCTTTTTAGTTTCATTTTATCCAGCCTCCCTTGCTACCAAATCGTATTCTACCCAGCATTTGTAGCTTCAGGCATGTAGGAAAACCTCCAATATTGTCCGGTTTTATTGCTCGCAAATGCGTATTTTGCAAGTCTGCTTACTTGAAAAAGTGATTTTTTGACCCAAATGGGGCTCTTTTGAAAGCAGTGTTTGTTTGACGCTCAATGAACCCAATGGTATTGAACCCATGAAAGTATCGGCCGCACAGCCCTTTCAAATCATCTACTCGCTGTACCAGCACGAGTTTTTGGGGTTTATTTTAGAGTCCTTTATCGTCCATTTGGACGACAGCGGCAAGCTTACCTACCAGCACCAGAACATTTCGTCCAAAAATGCCCGGGAATTTTCGAAAGGTCTTGATGACCGCGACTTCGAACTCATTGAACTTATGGATTCTATGAGCCAGGACGCCATCCTCAAGCACTTCTCCAAGAAGGTTATGAAGCCCAACGAGTTTTTCGCGAAGGTTTATAAAAAAGACAAAGGGGATGATTTGCTGCAGGAGCAAATTGAAGCCTACATGGAAAAGAGAAGGGCCATTGTGATGGAAAAACTCTCCGGTAAAATGGTTTTTGAAATGGGGAATGATGGTGAACCCACCTGGAGAAAACTGGAAGTTCAGCCGCGCAAAGCTTCCATACAATTCCATTTCAAACGAAGTGAAGACAGCACGAATTATTATCCGACTCTCTCCTATGATGGGAAAAAGATTGAACTGCCCAATCCAAATGCATACCTCGTTTGCAAAGATCCCGCCTGGCTGGTGCTGAACGGCAAACTGTATGGATTCGATGTGCACGTTGATGGAAAGAAACTACTTCCGTTCCTCAACAAAAAATTTGTGGTCATTCCAAAAAACCTGGAGGAAACCTATTACAATCGCTTCGTTGCGCCCCTGATTGCTTCTTTTGACAACGTGGAGGTTAACGGGTTCGAGATTGCCAAGCACGATTACATTCCCCATCCCCTGTTGACACTTTCCGAGTTACCACCGGTGAACTCGAAATCCGCGCCTGCCCTTTTTGATGAAGAATCATCCGGCCCCAGTGACGATGAGTCGGGGAAAATAATTTTTGATCTGTCTTTCAAATATGGCAAGCACCGCTTCCGGGGCGACTCTCCCGGGCCCGTAAGTGTCAAACTGGAAAAGCACGATAATGACTATGTCTTCCACCGGATTGTCCGAAACCTGGAGGACGAAAAAAAGTACTCACAGACGCTGAGCAAACTTGGCCTGCAACTGAAGGGCGGTTTTAGAACAGCCGTTGACAAGGCACATGCCTTCTCGTGGTTAAATGAAAACAGGATCAACCTGCTTGACCTGGGATTCGAAGTGAGCCAACCCGATAACCGTGACAAAAAGTATTTTGTTGGAAAGGCAGTTATCGAACTTGATGTAAAAGAGACCATTGACTGGTTTGATATTCACGCAAAAATATTTTTTGGCGAGTATGAAATTCCATTCAAGGAATTGCGAAAGCTGATCCTCAAAAAGAAAGTCGAATTCAAACTGCCAAACGGAGAGATCGCCATCATCCCCGAAGCCTGGCTAATCAAATTCGGAGACCTTTTTGCCTTGAGTGAAACGCACGGTAAAAATGAAAAGCCAGTATTAAAAAAACATCACATTACGCTGCTCAAAGAGCTGCAGGAAGGAAACCTGGCCAAGGTGCACATGAGCGAAAAGCTCCGCAACCTGGACTCATTCACGGGTGTGAAAGACTATCCGCTGCCTGACGGATTCCAGGGAACGTTGAGGAGGTATCAAAAGGCCGGATACAATTGGCTCCGGTTTCTGAACGACTACAGGCTGGGCGGTTGCCTTGCAGACGATATGGGTTTGGGAAAAACGGTGCAGACCCTGGCCATGCTGCAAGCCGAAAAAGAGAAAGGAGAATCGGGTACATCGCTGCTGATCATGCCCACCTCGCTCGTTTACAACTGGGAGATGGAGGCAATAAAATTCACACCAAAATTAAAAATACTCAGCTACACAGGCACTCACCGGAACAAGGATGTATCCAAGTTCGAAAAATATGATTTGGTGTTGACCTCCTACGGGATTACCCGCCTCGATGTTGAACACCTTCAGAATTTCTTATTCAACTACGTGATCCTGGACGAATCCCAGGTCATCAAAAACCCTACCTCCAATATTGCCAAGGCCGTATTGAAACTAAAATCGAAGAACAGGCTTACGTTGACAGGTACGCCACTCGAAAACACCACATTGGATTTGTGGTCTCAGATGACATTCATCAATCCCGGACTGCTGGGCGGCCAGAAGTTTTTTAAGGATGAATATTTGATACCGATCGAAAAAAAAGGCGATGAGGGAAAAACAAAAAAACTAAACGCCATTATCAAACCTTTTATACTTAGAAGGTTAAAAGCTCAGGTAGCAACGGACCTGCCCGAAAAGGTGGAGAATATCTACTACACCGATATGACGGCCGAACAAGAGGAAAAGTACGAGGAGACAAAGTCTTTCTATCGAAATAAAATACTCAACCTCATTGAAAAGGAAGGGATTAACAATTCAAGATTTACCATCCTGGAAGGGTTAACCAAGTTGCGTCAGCTCTCCAATCATCCCCGAATGGTTCTCAGCGACTACAAAGGCGATTCGGGAAAACTCAATGACGTGTCGCACATGATAGCAAATGCCATTCTGGAAGGACATAAACTTTTAATTTTTAGTCAATTCGTAAAACACCTGGGCATCGTAAAAGAATTGCTGGACAAGGAAAAAATTCCCTACGCCTACATGGACGGGTCCAGTACCGATCGAAAAGACCAGGTAGCCATGTTTAACAAAGACAAAAAGGTAAAGGTATTCCTGATATCCATCAAAGCGGGCGGCTTGGGCTTAAATTTGACCGAGGCCGATTACGTGTTTATTCTCGACCCCTGGTGGAATCCTGCTGTCGAGGCACAGGCGGTAGATCGGGCCCACCGCATTGGCCAGAAAAAGAAAGTGTTTACCTATAAATTCATCACCAGGAACTCAGTCGAAGAGAAAATTCTTACCCTTCAAAAACACAAATTGCGCTTGTCTGAAAACCTGATCAGCACCGAAGAGAGCGTGATCAAAACCCTGACCCGCGAGGATATCGAAATGTTGATGAACTAAGAATCGGTTCTTTTTTTCTTCCACCGGTTGTGAGACCATAGCCATCCTGCCGGATCTTTTTTAATGACAGCCTCTGTAGCCCGCGCGTAATTTTCGATCATTTCAAAATTATCCTTCTCATACGGTGGCTCAGCTATTTTGACCAATTCGATTTCGTAGAAACCTCTTTTTGCATGAGTGACCTTGGCAAAAAAAACTGGATACTGTGTCATAAATACCAATTGGTTGATCCCCTGAAAAAAAGCCGTATCCTGGTTCAAAAAATTCGTCCAATATCGTTTATCGTTGCCATGGCCTGGAAACTGATCAGCAACAATGGCCACGCCACGGGTGATGTCTTTCCTCTTTACGATTTCACGGGCCACTTCTGCCCGCTTGATCGGATATGCACCGAAGCGTGTGCGCAGTGTCAGCGAAAACCGGTCAAAAAATTTATTGCTCAGCGGCTGGTACACAAAATCCACGGGAATAGGTAATGAAAAATTCCCAGCAGCCACCAGCCATTCCCAGTTAAACTGGTGGGATGTGACATATATAACAGACTGCTTGCTGGCCTTGAATGGATCAATCGTTTCAGGATTTAGAAACACCATTCTCCTGTTAAGCTCCTGCTGGCTGATGGTAAGCAACTTCAAAGTCTCAACGGCATAGTCACAAAGATTGTGATAAAACTCCTTCTCAAATCCCCTTATTTCTTCGTCACTCTTTCCTGGAAATGAGTTTTTCATGTTCCTGAAAACAATCTTCCTTCTATACTTTATCACCCGATAAGCGATGAAAAAAAGAAAATCAGAAAACAGGTACAGCACCCGGAATGGTAATCGGGACAGGATACGTAGAAAAAACATCAACTACATTTAACGAGCGGGCAAGTTAAACAAAGTATCATTAGATTTCGATCCTGTACAAAAGTTACCAACTGGTGAAGGCTTTGACAATAATATCTTGGCGATCCTTTATCTTTCGGATCAATAACTCTGCATGAAGGAAAAGGTTGTCATCATTACTGGCGGATCATCCGGAATCGGCAAGGCCCTGGCCCAACACTTTGGAAACCGTGGTTCGAAAATTGTCATTACTGGCAGGAAGCCCGAGGAACTGGATCGCGCAAAAAACGAACTGATTCAATCCGGGATAACTGTCATGGCAATACAAGGTGACGTAAGCGCTGAGGCGGACAACAAAAGAATGGTAGAAACTACACTGGAAAAATTTGGGCAAATCGATGTGCTGATAAACAACGCAGGCATTTCCATGCGGTCTCTTTTTCACGAAGTAGATATGGCTGTGATCCGCAAGATTATGGAAATCAATTTTTTTGGCGCTGTCCACGCCACGCACTGTTGTCTTCCTCACATTATTAAAAGCAAAGGATCGATCGTAGGCATCTCCTCAATAGCCGGCTACCGTGGATTACCGGGACGCACCGGATATTCAGCTTCGAAGTTTGCGCTCAATGGTTTTTTAGAGGCCCTTCGGTCCGAATTAATAAAAACGGGGGTTCACGTGCTGACCGCCAGTCCGGGATTCACCTCATCCAATATCCGCAAAAGTTCGCTAACCAAAGACGGATCACCCCAAGGCGAATCCCCGAGGGCAGAAGAAAAAATGATGACATCGGAGGAGTGCGCCATGCATATCTACAATGCTGTGGTGAGGCGGAAGAAATACCTGACCTTAACCTTTCAGGGGAAACTCACGGTGTTCCTCAACAAGTGGGCGCCAGGTGTGATGGACAGAATTGTTTACATCACGATGGCCAGGGAAGAAAATTCTCCTTTTAAATAATGGCCAAAGCAAAAACTCTTTTTTTCTGCCAAAACTGTGGTCATGAATCCGCCAAGTGGGTAGGGAAATGTCCGTCTTGTAATGAGTGGAACACGTTCGCTGAAGAAACCATTGAGAAACCCGGCAAGCATCATACGGAATGGAGACAGGACTCGGCCAAAAGCAAACTTGCCAAACCAAAAACGCTGCAGGAGATTGAGCCGACATCCGGATTCAGGATAATGACGCCTGATAATGAGCTCAACAGGGTTTTGGGTGGTGGGATCATACCGGGCTCGTTGATTCTGATTGGTGGCGAACCGGGCATTGGCAAATCCACCCTGATGCTCCAAATCGGTCTGGCACTAAAGAATCAAAAAATTTTGTACGTCTCTGGTGAAGAGAGCGAACAACAAATCAAAATGAGGGCGGAGCGCCTTGCCCCTGATGAAACCAAAGCCACCAATTTTTTTACGCTGACTGAAACGAGCACAAAAAATATTTTTCACAGCATAGAATCGCTCAATCCGCAGTTGGTCATCATCGATTCAATCCAAACACTTCACACCGACATGCTGGACTCAGCCGCAGGTAGCATCGGGCAGGTAAGGCAGTGTACTGCCGAATTGATGAAATTTGCAAAGGAAACCAACACGCCCGTTTTTTTGGTGGGGCACATCACCAAAGACGGAATGCTGGCAGGGCCTAAAGTGCTTGAACACATGGTGGACACCGTTTTGCAATTCGAGGGTGACCGGCATTTGGCCTATCGAATATTACGTACCACAAAAAATCGATTTGGCTCCACTTCGGAATTGGGTATTTATGAAATGCTGGGAACCGGGCTGCGCGAGGTTTCCAATCCCTCGGAGATTTTAATTTCACAAAAGGAAGGCCATGTAAGCGGGGCCACGATCGGGGCAACCATTGAAGGCAACCGGCCATTGTTGATTGAAATTCAGTCGTTGGTCAGTCAGGCATCCTATGGAACCCCACAGCGGACACCGACCGGCTTTGATCACAAAAGATTGAATATGTTGTTGGCCGTATTGGAAAAGAGATGCGGATTCAGAATGGGTACGCAGGATGTCTTCGTAAATATGGCTGGTGGAATCAAAGTGGAAGACCCTGCCATTGACCTCGCTTTGTGCATTTCCATCATCAGTTCCATGGAGGAAATTCCTGTCTGTGACAAGATTTGTTTTGCTGCCGAAATAGGATTGGGTGGCGAGCTGAGGGCCGTTAACCGAATAGACCAGAGAATCTCCGAGGCAGAGAAGTTGGGATTTGAAGAAATCTATATTTCAAAGTACAATCAGAAGTCGATAGACTTGAAAAAGTCTAAGATTGCCATCAAGTCATTCAGCAAGCTTCCCGATGTGATCGCAGATCTTTTTTAACCGGGAAGCTTTCCTCTAAAATTCAAACCAACCAGGGCCGACAAACGATTGAATACCAGGCCCTCGCAATTGAACACAATGCCTTTTGAGTCTTCACAAACAGTTATCGATCCGGGGGTGTTGAGTAGTGTGTGCGTGGAGGCTATTCTGAAATCATTCTGTCCGGCTGGTCGTAGTCTAAAAACAACAATGTCATTATTTGCTAACAGAAAAAAGTCCGCTACAGAGTACACTTTATTACCAGGCAGGTTTATCGATACTACGACAGCATATCGCCTGTCGCTATCGAACGCAAAAAAATTCGTGCCCAGCTCCGTCACCTGCGTATTCGTTCTGGGCAACCTGATCTTCTCGTTATTGATGATCAGATAACTGCCCGCGCTGCATTCCTGCACGGTAGAAAAGCTTGGATTTACACCCGCATCCGCAAACGTGAGCTCGGAAGACTGAAACAACTCAACCAGAGTCTGTTCCGCAACCCTCGCAAACGTGTAGGAAGTGGATGGGTTGACCAATCCGCCACCGCCCAACGAGCAGCCCGAGAGAAAAACGCACATGGCCACGACTATTCTCATGGTGCTAGAAGACGAAGCCGAGCCGAATTGAACTGTTAAAATTGGGCCCAACCTGCATCGTGCCTCCACCGTTGTTCACGTTTGAGCTGCCCCCGGTCAGCGTCACTTCGATGTCACTGCTCTTCACATTTTGCAACCCAAACCCAAATTCTGTTCCGACATAAAAGTGTTTTGCAAAATAGAAGTCCGTACCCGCGATAACGTTGAAACCTACTCGGGTAAATCCTCTCTCTAGTCCGCTGTCAGTCCACGCCCCCTTGATGTCAGTGAATGATCCTGGTCCATCATTGGTCACTTTTGATCGTTTGATCGCGACATCCAGTTCAAGCGCTACGTACGGAGAGAGCCTGTCGGTACCGGCAAAGTGTTTTTCATAGCCCGGTCGGATGTTCAGCTCAAAATAGTTGCGATTCAGATCAGCAGATGGCTCTTCGGAGCGGAAAGAAGCAGCAAACCCCATGCGATACGCTGCACGGTCTGACGCGAACATCCGGAATCGGAGATAGCTGATGCTTAATGCGTTTCCTGAAAAAGGATCAAAGTTCATTTCCGCGGTAACCTGGCGGGCCGTTGGTTTTAGCTCAATTTCCTGGGCAAAGGCAGAAATCACGCACCCAATAAAGGTTAGGAAGGTCAGGATCACTTTCATAGTATCATGGTTTAGACAGCCCTATCATCCGACTTGGCGCGTTACCAAGCGTCTTTAATCGGGCGCATGATAAGTTAATCACTACCCACATCATATTCCTATTGTTCCCGGCATTTAAATAATAATTTTGTCCTATGGATTCATTTTTTGTTGAAACACTCGGCTTTTCGGAAGCCTTATTCAGTTTTGTCATCCTTCCGCTCCTGATTTTTCTTGCGCGGATTTGCGATGTCTCCATCAACACGGTACGAATTATCTACATGCTGGGCGGGCGAAGGCTGACCGCAACCCTGCTGGGCTTTTTTGAAGCCTTTATCTGGCTGATGGCCATCCGGCAGATATTTGCTCACCTGGACAACTGGCTCTGCTACATCGCCTATCCGGCCGGTTTTGCCGGAGGTATTTTCATAGGAATGATTATCGAGGAGCGAATTGCGTATGGCAAGGTGGTCGTCAGAATCATTACCCGCAAAGATGCCACTGAGTTTCTTTCATTGCTCAACACCCAAAAAATCAGGTACACAAAAATTGAATCCTTCGGCCCGGACGGAGAAGAGAGCGTAATCTTTTGCGTGCTCGATCGCGAAAGGCTCGAATATGTAATTGATGGACTAAAAAAAGCGATACCCACCGCTTTCTATACCATCGAAGGCGTAAAGGCGGCAAAGGAAAGTGGCGCGCTGCCAGAACCCGCGGTGCGGCTGCCGTTTATTTCAAGATTGCGCAGTGTGATCAGAAGTTAGATTGCCCGCCCTTGCAGTCCCCCGGTGTGCAGTACGAGAATCCTGGAGCCTGGCTTAAAAGCTTTTTGTTTTATCAGGTCAATAACTCCGTACATCATCTTGCCGGTGTAAACCGGATCCAATGGAATTCCATAGGAATTTTCAAATTCAGCAATGAAATCACTAAGCACAGTGTTGGTTTTTGCATAGCCTCCAAAATGATATGCCGTCTCAATCCTCCAGTTGCATTCACCGTGATGCACCCATTTTTTTACTTCTTCGTTTAGAAAGTCACCTCCCTTCAAAACCGAAAACCCGATAATATTTTTTCGGGGCATGCCATTGATGAGGCCAGCAACAGTTCCCCCTGTCCCAACGGGTAAGCACAGGTAATCAAAATCAATTTCATTTTCTAAATGACGCGCCCATTCTTCACATCCTTTTATGGCGAGCGCATTGGTGCCACCCTCCGGGATCAAATAAAAATCACCAAACTTTTTTCTCAGAGATGCTATCACTTCCTTATCATTTTTTTGTCGGTATGTTTCTCTATTCAAGTAATGCAGCTCCATTCCACAGCTTTTCGAAAATGACAAAGTCTTGTTAAGAGGTACCGCCTCCTCTCCCCTCACCAATCCGATGCTTTTCATACCCAACTCGTGGGCCGCGGCAGCGGTAGCATACAGGTGGTTGGAATAGGCCCCTCCGAAAGTCAGGACGGTTTTATGGGTTGTCCTCGCCACCTGCTCCAAATTGTATTTCAGCTTCCACCATTTATTACCGGACGTAAACGGATGGTTTAAGTCCTCTCGCTTCATCAGCAATTCCAACGCCTCCAAAGGGCCCAATTGCGTTTTTAGCTTAATAACAGGGGTTCGGTTATAAATCAATGCTAACTTATTTTACTTATGCTAAATATATTAGTAATTTGAGTTGATGGATGATGCATACTTTAAGGGACGGGGAGCCCAAATAAAGACCGAAAATAAGTACTTAAAAGCGCAATACACGACAGACCATATCGAGGGGCTCGATGAAGAACTATTGGAAACTCCTTTGACTCAAATTTTTCACGAGACGCCAAAAAAGATTGTCAACAAAGTAAATAGTCCCGACCTGAATTTTGGTTTTTCAATGAATCCCTACCAGGGTTGCGAGCATGGTTGCATTTACTGCTACGCCAGAAACACGCATGAATATTATGGATTTAGTGCAGGTCTGGATTTCGAAACAAAAATTATCGTCAAACAAAACGCTCCCGAACTGCTTGAAAAACATTTGCTCCAACGAAACTGGCAAGCCGTTCCTATCATGCTTTCAGGCAATACGGATTGTTATCAGCCACAGGAAAAGAAGTTTCAGATCACCCGCAGGATGCTTCAGATACTTGCCAAATACAAGCATCCTGTGGGCATCATTACCAAAAATGCCCTGATCCAGAGAGATATCGATATCCTTCACGGTATGGCCCAGGATCGGTTAGTGAGCGTGATGATTTCCATTACAACACACAATGAAGAATTGCGAAGGACCATGGAGCCGCGAACCGCGAGTGCTCCCAGGCGACTGCAAACCGTGGAAGCTTTGGCCAAAGAAGGAATTCCTGTTGGCGTCATGTGCGCCCCGGTCATCCCTGGTTTGAACCATCATGAGATCCCCGACATCCTAAAAGCCGCAGCGGATAGCGGTGCGCAGACTTGCGGAATGACTGTTGTCAGGCTAAATGGATCTATTGGAAAAATATTTGAAGACTGGCTTCGGAAAAACTTTCCCCATCGGTTCGAAAAGGTCTGGCATCAAGTCAGCGAACTTCACGGAGGCAATGTCAACGATTCCATCTTCGGCAGAAGGATGTTGGGGGAAGGTAACATCGCCAGCGTCATCCAGCAGCTTTACCGCGCCTCCAAAAAGAAATACTTTAGCGACAGGTCAATGCCAGCGTTGGATTTGACAAAATTCAGGAAGGGGGGAAACCTGAACCTGTTTAGTTAGAACCAGTCCAAATTATGGGCCGCTTACGGAATTTTTATGATTCATTGAATTAAAGTACGTTACTTTACAAGGTGGCTAAACTATTATCTATTCAGCTTGCAATTGTGATCCTGTTGGGCAGTATTGCCGACCTACATGACATAGCCAAGTTGCCGTACCTCCTGGATCACTATAGCCAACACAAATCAAAGGATTCCGGCTTTTCCTTTAGCGAATTTTTTGATTTGCATTATGGCGCAATGGCGGAAGAGCACGACAAGGAAGAAAGTGAAAAACATAAAGGCCTGCCTTTTAAGGCACCCGACCACAATACCATTCACTCGACCATTTTCCTAACCGAGTACGACAACACGTCCATTGAATTGGAATCCACTTTAGTTGTGTACACCAACTTTTATCAGCCGAAGGCGTCTTCGGAATTTCATCAATCCATCTTTCAACCACCTCGAAAAGGGTAGGCATTTCTCTTAGCTGGTTTCACGGCTCGTGGAGGTGCAAATGCATGCCAACTCCGCAAGCGAATCATCCGATCTATTTTCTTTAACTATTTGTCATGCTCAATAGCATTATATCGTTTTCGATAAATAATAAATTTATCGTAACCATCCTTACCCTTGGGCTTATCCTGTGGGGAGGCTATTCGGTTACTCAATTGCCTATCGATGCCGTTCCGGATATTACCAATAATCAAGTCCAGGTAATCACCGTTTCTCCGTCATTGGCCGCTCCGGATATTGAGCGTCAGGTCACTTTCCCGGTTGAACAAACCATGGCTACCATCCCGGGCATTACCGAAATTCGGTCCTTCTGTCGATTCGGAATTTCAGTTGTCACCATTGTCTTCAGAGAAGACATCGATGTTTACTGGGCGCGTCAACAAGTGAATGAGCGGCTGAGCCAGGCAAAAAATCAAATCCCTCCAGGCATCGGTTCTCCTGAACTGGCCCCGCTAACAACTGGCCTGGGGGAAATATATCAATACATCATTCGACCAAAAGATGGATATGAAAATAAATTTACCATCAGCGAACTGCGGACGATACAAGACTGGATAATAAGAAGGCAATTACTCGGCACCGAAGGAGTTGCCGATGTGAGCAGCTTTGGAGGATACCTGAAGCAATACGAAATCGCGATTGATCCGGAAAAACTCAGAAGCATGAATGTAAGCATCAGTGAAATTTTTGCTGCGCTGGAAAAAAATAATCAAAACACAGGGGGTGCATATATTGATCGAAAACCTAACGCCTATTTTATCCGAAGCGAAGGACTCGTTGAGAATTTTGACGATATCAATGCCATTGTCATTCGACTCAAGGACGATGGAATCCCAATTCTTATACGAGATGTAGCCACTGTTCGGTCCGGGCACGCGAATCGATTTGGTGCCATGACTTACAACGATCAGGGCGAAGTAGTGGGCGCCATCGTCATGATGCTAAAAGGGGCCAACTCCTCCCTTGTGATAAAAAGGGTGAAAGAGAAGATTGCCCAAATAGAAGAGACATTGCCGGAAGGAATCGAGATCGAGCCGTACCTGGATCGAACCAAGCTTGTAAACAATGCCATTCGCACAGTGACTAAAAATCTTGCAGAGGGCGCATTGATCGTGGTTCTCGTGTTGGTGCTTTTGTTAGGCAATCTTCGTGCAGGGCTTATTGTGGCGTCTGTTATTCCGTTGGCCATGCTGTTTGCCCTTATCCTCATGAATCTTTTTGGCGTATCGGGCAACCTGATGAGTCTTGGCGCTATTGATTTCGGTTTAATAGTGGACGGAGCGGTGATCATTGTTGAGGCCACCATGCACCATCTCGGTATTTCGGGCATTACCAGAAAACTGACGCAGGATGAAATGGACAATGAAGTTCAGACGGCTTCATCCAAAATGATGCGATCAGCCGCCTTTGGCCAGGTGATCATATTAATTGTGTACCTCCCGATTTTAACACTGGTGGGCATCGAAGGAAAAATGTTCAAACCCATGGCACAAACGGTAGTTTTTGCTGTGATCGGAGCGCTTATATTATCGGTTACCTATGTGCCCATGGCGGCATCATGGCTGCTCAGTAAGAGCGTGTCGAGGGAGAAAAATATTTCCGACCGTATTATCTCGTTTATCCAAAAGTTATACAACCCGGTCATTGATTTCGCTCTTCGCCAAAGGCTGGCGGTAATCACCGGATCACTACTTGCCTTTGTCCTTGCGGTAATCCTTTTTACAAAATTGGGCGGTGAGTTCATTCCGCAACTTGACGAAGGAGATTTTGCGGTAGAGACGCGGCTACTTACCGGTAGTTCGCTGGCGAAAAGTGTAGAAAACGCACAGAAAAGTGCGCGCGTTATTTTGGATAATTTCCCTGAAGTGACCAAAGTGGTCGGAAAAATTGGAACCTCCGAAATTCCGATCGATCCCATGCCCATGGAAGCAACAGACCTTATCATCGTTCTTAAAGATAAAAGTGAATGGGTAAGTGGGTCTTCCCTCGAGGAGCTCGCCAACAAAATGTCACTCAAGCTAAACGAAAGCATTCCTGGCGTTGCATACGGTTTTCAGCAACCCATCCAGATGCGATTCAACGAACTGATGACCGGGGCCCGCCAGGATGTCGTCATGAAAATATACGGTGAAAACCTTGAACTGCTGGAGTCCTATGCCAACCAGGTAGGTGCCCTGGCCCAAACAGTAGACGGAGCGGAGGATATTTTCGTAGAACCAATAAACGGTCTCCCGCAGATTGTGGTTCGGTTTGACCGAACTAAGCTCGCCCAATTTGGGGTGAGCGTTGAGGATGCGAATAGGGTAATTCGTACCGGCTTTGCAGCTGAAATAGCAGGAGTGGTTTTTGAAAATGAAAAGCGATTTGAATTGGTCGTACGGCTGGCCGAAAACAAAAGGCAGCGGATTGAGGACATCAAAAATTTGTTTGTTGCAAACTCGGCCGGTATTCAGGTTCCGCTTGAGCAGCTCGCTAAAGTTGAATTTGAGATCGGGCCAAATCAAATTCAGCGTGATGACGCAAAACGAAGAGTCGTTGTGGGCTTCAACATCCGCGGAGCGGATGTTCAAACGATCATCGAGTCGATAAGAAAAAAGATTGCTGCTGAAATCGCGTTTGCGCCTGGCTATTACATCTCCTACGGTGGTTCATTCAAAAATTTGCAGGAAGCGAAGGAGCGACTGAGAATAGCGGTTCCTGTTGCGCTTGCCTTGATTTTCTTTTTGTTGTATTTCACCTTCCACTCCGTTCGACACGGCTTGTTAATCTTCTCAGCAATTCCACTTTCGGCCATTGGCGGGATCCTGGGTCTTTGGGCAAGGGACATGCCCTTCAGTATCTCCGCTGGAGTGGGGTTCATTGCCCTTTTCGGAGTGTCCGTACTCAATGGGATTGTGCTAATCGCAGAATTCAACAGACTGAAAGCTTCAGGGCTCAAAGGCCTCCGCGAAATCGTATTGAAGGGAACACAACTGCGACTGCGGCCGGTGGTCATGACTGCCACGGTTGCCTCGCTGGGATTTTTGCCCATGGCCCTGTCACAATCTGCAGGAGCAGAGGTACAGCGCCCTCTGGCAACCGTGGTGATTGGTGGCCTCATCACCGCCACGTTGCTCACGTTGGTCGTATTGCCTGTGCTCTACACTTACTTTGAAAAAGAAAATGAAAATGATAACGAAGTTAAACCAACTACAGCGCAATAAAGCCCAAGAGGTTCGCCCGCATGTTGACGGGCACGCATCTGGACTTAATAAAATCAATTATCACCCGATGAAAAAGATTCTTCAAATTTTCCTGCTATCCACGGCAAGTGCAGCACCCGGGTTCGGGCAGCAATCGCTAAGTGAAAATGAAGCAATTAACGCAGCATTAAAAAATAACCTGATGGTCAAATCAGGGGAATACTCGGTTGCTTATGAGAGGCAATTGAAGGCTGCCGCATTTGACCTCGGCAGAACCAGCGTCAACTGGATGCATGGCCAATACAATTCAATTTTGAAGGATAATAATTATACCATTTCGCAAACAATTCCATTTCCGTCTGAAATCGTTAGCAAAGCCAAACTGGCAAACGCCCAAATTGAAGGCGCTGCCATACAACTCACCATGACAAAAAACGAGTTGGTGAAAGCCGTCAGGTCACTGTACCACCAGCTTGCATTTCTCAACACACTTAACAGGGAGCTTTTCCAACAGGACAGCGTCTATTCAAGATTTGTGTCTGCAACGCAAGTTAGATTTAGAGTTGGAGAAAGTACATTGCTCGAAAAGACAACTGCAGAAACGCAATTGATGGAGATCAAAAATCAACTGCAGCAAAATATTTCAGACCAGGCAATTTACCAGCGTCAACTTCAAACCCTATTGAATACATCTGAAGAATCTGTTGTTGGCAGTGAATTAATGAAACTTTCGTGGTCGCCTCCATCACGCTCCGTTGATCTTAACCCCAGCCTTCGGCTAGCCAGACAGGAAATCACCATTGCCGAAAGAATGAAAAAACTTGAACGGAATAGATTCTTCCCTGACATTACAGTGGGTTACTTCACGCAGTCGCTTATTGGTTTTCAGGAGGTCAATAACGCACCTGTGTTCTTCGATAAGGATCAACGATTTACCGGATTTCAACTGGGCATTTCTTTCCCACTTTGGTTTGTGCCGCAGCAAAGTCGCGCAAAAGCGATGGCCCTAAATCAAGAGGCTACGCAAAAGCGATTCGAATTTGTACAGCTGCAATTGGAGGGCGACTTGCAAAAAGCACAATTGGAGTTGACAAAACATGAAAACAGTCTGCGGTATTACGAAGATGGAGCTAATCAAAATGCTGACCTGCTGATGAGGCAAGCGCAAAGGTCTTTTGAGGCGGGCGAAATTTCGTACCTGGAATACCTACAGGCGATCAATCAGGCACGAATTATCAAAATAAATTATCTGGAGAAACTGAACCTGTTTAACCAGGCCGTTATCCAGCTTGACTACATTATCGGAACCTACTAACAGTGATTTACAAATGAAAATATTCAACCATACCTCCCTTCTCATCCTCATTTTAATTTCATCCTGTTCGGAAAAAATGAAGGAGCAAACGCAAACTGATGACAAAGTCTCTTCCAACATCGTGCAACTCACAGAAGCCCAATTTCAATTGGCAGGGATTAAAGTAGGCCAGATCGAAAAACGCGAAATCAGCAGCACCATTAAAGCGAACGGCATGCTGGACGTCCCTCCTCAAAACATGGTAACGGTTTCAGCATTAATGGGCGGATTCGTAAAAAAAACTGAGCTGCTTCAGGGAATGAAAGTAAAAAAGGGACAGGTGATTGCCGTCATGGAGCACCCAGACTACATTCAGCTGCAGCAGGATTATCTCGAAGCCAGCAGCAAACTGGATTTATTTGAGTACGACTACAATCGGCAACAAGAATTGGCAAGTGAAAATATAAATGCAGCAAAAACATTGCAGCAAGCTGAATCCAATTATAAAAGCACGAAGGCGCTTGTGGAAGGCCTGGCCGCGAAGCTGAAAATGATCAACATTGATGCGGTTGATCTGAAGAACGGATCCATCCGCCATACCGTTAATATATTCGCTCCGTTGACCGGCTATGTTACCCAGGTTCATGTCAACATCGGAACCTATGTAAATCCTGCAGATGTGCTCTTTAAAATTGTGGACACCGCCCATTTGCATGCGGAGATTATTGTTTATGAAAAGGACGTAGCGAAAATCAGAATTGGTCAACGGGTAAGAATCCAGCTTTCCAATGAATCCGAGGAACGGGTCGCCACAGTTTACCTCGTTGGAAAGGAAATCGGCCCCGACAGAACGATTCGTGTACACGGCCATTTGGAAAAGGAAGATGCCGAACTGTTGCCGGGAATGTATTTCAGCGCGTTGTTTGAATCTGGAAAGGATCGCGTCAATACCATTGAAGAGGATGCCATTGTAAACTTTGAAGGAAAGGATTATGTGTTTGTGGTTCGCAACGGCCCTGAACGGAAATACGAGATGGTTGAGATAGCCAGAGGAATCAATGAGTCAGGATACACCGAGGTCATCCTTCCCCAAACTGAAAGTGAAACCCAACTGGTGATTGGGGGTGCCTATGACCTTTTGGGGTTTCTGAAAAACCGGGAGGTTGATTGAAAGTCGCTAGTTCAAGGTAAGGCCGAGGGCTAGACCATACCATATTTTGTTTTGGTGAATCCAAATGCTTTTGTCCCTGTCTGTCAGGTAATCCCATCCCAGGGCAAATCCCACGTTGAGCCGGTTCACAGACCCAAGTACCCCCACTCCCCTGCTGAGAATAAAACCGTTGTACTCGTCCATGGTTTGGTAACTGGTCGTCCAGGGTGCAATCACTGAACTGCCCAATCCTCCGAATATTCCCGCGCTCACACCCCAGTGAAGCATTTCATCTTTGATGCCTGCAGGCGTATTTTTATAATGCCGCCTGAATTTGTCTATGCGATAACCTAGAAATAATTCCCCATTGATGTTGGAGTTCAATTGACTGGGAAAACCGGCTGTGCTTGGGCGAAACTTGAAAGGTATGGTGAGAATGTTCAAGTGGAGGTCGCGCATGATAAAGTATTGATCTGCATTTTCAATGACCTCGGGCAGGTCGTCTTCGAATTCCGGAGACACAGGGTATATTTTGATGCTATCTTTTTCCAGGTCGGCATCGACATACACTTTTTGATATTTATTTGGGCGCTGGCGATACCAGTATTCATCATCGATAAATTCGTAACGCGCGGTCTCCTTGAGGGTGGCACACGACCAAAGGCTTACTGCAGCCAAAACCCCTACACCTATTTTGAATATCGATCGATTCATCAATTTGCTTAATACAATTATACTATTTTTAAATCACCCATGAGCACTCCAATGCAATTCGAAGCACTACTGAATAAAGAAGTTCAGCAGTTCATTAAGGATCACGAAAACGATGATGAAAACGCCATTTTACTAAAGCACCGGGACTTGATGGGTATTCCCGCTGCACATATCGTCCAGCAAATAGTATGCAGGCGAAAAGCAAAAATGAAATTGCCCCTTTATTATAACAAATAATATTCTCTACCCTCCGGCTCTTGGCATGGAGCAATGCTCCTCTGAATCAACTGCAAGATTCAAGTCCAATCTGGTTAACGGTAACCTGGCCGCTGATCTGACAGGCGGTTTTGGTGTTGATAGCTTTTTTCTAAGCCAAAAATTTAGCCGGGTGGTCCACGTTGATGTTGATCAATCCCTGATTGATTTTGCCAGGCACAACCACGAGATCCTGGGTGCAAAAAATATTGAGTATCGCTGCGCAACAGCCGAATCATGGTTAGAAAATGACAGTGAGCAATTCCACCTGATATTTCTTGATCCCTCCCGAAGGACCCACGCGAACCGAAAAGTATTCAAGTTTGCTGACTGCAGTCCCAATGCTGCGTCCTTGCTCCCGAAACTATTAAGGAAATCAGATGCCGTTCTAATCAAGGCCTCTCCCATGATCGATATTCACCAGGCCACGCGGGAACTGGGTGCCGCTTCAAAAATTGTTGTTGTCGGAGTCGAGAACGAATGCAAGGAAATATTATTCCTTTTTAGAGGAAAAGTAAAGGAACCCCTTATTGAGGCTGTTGATCTTTCCCCTGCCGGACTGAGTCACGAATCATTTATGTTTTCCATTGACGAGGAGCGCCTCGCCAAAGTAACCTACTCCGCACCTTTGAAATATCTGTACGAGCCGAATGCAATGATACTAAAAGCGGGCGCTTTCAAGCTGATCGCTGAAAAATACAATCTGAGAAAGCTGGCCCCGAACACGCACCTGTATACTTCGGACACCATGGTCAAGTCCTTTCCCGGTCGGATATTTAGCATGGCGCAAATGCTCAAACCCGATTCCAAATCCGCTCTCGATGTTTTGAAGAAGGGCTATGCCAATATCATGACACGCAATTATCCCCTTACGCCAGCGCAATTGAAAAAGAAACTTAAGACCAAAGACGGAGGAGAAAATTATATTCTGGGTTTTTCAGGAATTCAAAAAAAATACCTGGTGCTCGCGGAGCGCATCATATGAAATAGCCCATTACCAGGTAGGCAATAAAAAAAATGACGGAGAGGATTCCATAAACCTGGATGATCTTCTTTCTGTTCTGTACATCTTCCCACCAGAGTAACAACCACGGTTTGAACAAACCTATGATCAGAGAGATCAAACAAGCGCAACTTAATAACAAACAAAATAGGCGAACGGATTGCATAACTAAAATTCAAGATTTAAAGCTGAATATTCAAAACAGACAGGCGCTACCTTATGAATAAATCATTTTAACCTATGGTTAAGACAGCCTGAAACAATACCTTTGCAACCTGGATTTTTTGAAGGCTTGAGGGCGAAAGAGTTTTTGTCTATTTATTCATCAGATGGCCTGGTGCAAACGCTGGGTGAGAGAATTCGTACGTCCAATCCGGAAAATATTCACCTCAGTGGGCTTAGCGGCAGTCTTGACGCGGTTGTTTTTGCGGCCGTCTCCAGATCGATCAGATCTTCCCACTTGCTCATCCTGCATGACAAGGAAGAAGCTTCTTACTTTTTAAATGACCTTCAAAATTTGCTGGGGCAAAAGGAGATTTTGTTTTTCCCCATGTCCTACAAACGGCCTTACGAATACGATGAAACTGAGAATGCCAACATTCTGATGAGATCAGAAGTGCTGACACTAATTGCCAGTCATCCGGATTCGCAAATAATTGTCACCTATCCTGAAGCACTGGTCGAAAAGGTGATCAATAAAAAGTCGCTGGCCACCAATACATTTCCAGTTAAGAAGGGCGCAAAATTAGATGGCCAGTTTCTGGAAGATTTTTTTCACACGTATGACTTTGAAAAAACTGATTTTGTGCATGAAGCAGGTCAGTTTGCCATTCGGGGAGGGATCATTGATGTCTTTTCATTTGCCCACGAGCTCCCCTATCGCATTGAACTTTTTGGGGATGAAGTGGAAAGCATTCGGAGCTTCGATCCAGGCTCCCAATTATCGGTTGAGGTGCTTGATCAAATTAGTTTGATGCCCAACGTTCAGACGCGGCTGGTTCAGGAAGCGCGCCACTCGCTGCTGGATTTTATTTCACCCTCCACGCGCATTTGGATCAAGGACACGGAATTGGTTAAGGACGTGCTGACCAAAAGTTTTGACAAGGCATCTCAACGATTCGATAAAATACTTCGCGATAGTGGGAATGCCAAAATTTCAATGAAGCCTGAACAGCTTTTTGAAACTCCCCAATATTTCATTGAACGACTGCACGATTTTGTTTGCATGGAATTTGGAAGCCGGTTTTATCTGCCGCCCGTTCATACACTGGAATTCAAATCTTCAGCGCAGGCATCGTTCAATAAGAATTTTGAATTGATGACTTCCTCACTGATCGACTCGCAGGGGCAAGGCTACTCCAATTTTATCGCTGCAGAACAACCTAAACAATTGGAGCGATTGCAGGGAATTTTTGAAGAGATCAATCCAGGTCTGGAGTTCCAGCCGTTGGAATTTCCATTGCGGGCTGGTTTCGTAGATCACCACAACAAGATTGGATGTTACACAGATCACCAGATTTTCGAACGTTTCCACCGATATCGCAGCAAGGAAAAATTCTCCAAGTCGAAGGCAATGACGTTCCGCGAGTTGCGAACCATGCAACCCGGTGACTTCGTCACCCACATTGATTATGGAATTGGAAAGTTTGCCGGTTTGGAGAAAAAAGAAGTCAATGGCAAGGAACAGGAGGCCATTCGCCTGGTTTTCAGGGATGACGACATGCTTTATATAAGTATCCACTCGTTGCATAAAATTTCAAAATATGCAGGTAAGGAGGGAACGCCTCCGTTGGTTAGTAAGCTGGGAAGCGGTGAGTGGGAAAACAAAAAAGCTAAAGTCAGGAAAAAAGTAAAAGACATAGCGAAAGAACTGATCGACTTATACGCGCAACGCAAACAGGCGCCCGGTCATCAATTCTCACCAGATGGTTTTTTGCAGGCCGAACTTGAATCTTCATTTCTATATGAGGACACTCCCGATCAGGCCAGTGCCACCGAAGATGTAAAGAAAGACATGGAAACTCCTCATCCGATGGATCGGCTTGTATGCGGGGACGTGGGATTTGGTAAAACTGAAGTGGCGATCAGAGCAGCATTCAAGGCGGCAACAGAAGGAAAACAGGTAGCCGTCCTCGTTCCGACAACTATACTGGCCATGCAGCATCATCGTACTTTCTGCGAGCGGTTGGGAAATTTTCCGGTGAAGATAGAGTACATCTCCCGGTTTAAAACTTCCCAGGAGATTAAGCGGGTGGTGAAAGAAGTAGGCGAGGGCAAAATAAATATCGTCATTGGCACGCACCGGCTGGTGAGCAAAGATGTCGTCTTTAAAAACCTTGGATTACTCGTTATCGATGAAGAGCAGAAATTTGGTGTGAAAGTAAAGGACCGGCTTAAGGAGCTGAAGGTTAACGTAGATGTACTCACATTAACTGCTACTCCTATTCCACGTACGCTGCACTTTTCACTCATGGGCGCCCGTGACCTAAGCATCATCGCAACGCCCCCACCAAATCGCCAGCCGGTAACCACGTTGCTCCACACGTATGATGAAACCGTTATTCGGGATGCGGTGAGTCAGGAATTGCAGCGCGGAGGGCAGGTGTTTTTTGTGCACAACCGTGTAAGTGACATCGAACAAGTGGCCAATGTCATTTTCAAACTTGTGCCGGACAGCCGTATTGGAATTGCGCACGGACAGATGGAAGGGAACCGGCTGGAAAAGGTCATGGTCAAATTTATTGAAGGGGAATACGATGTGTTGGTTTCTACCAACATCATCGAGTCGGGATTGGATATCCCAAATGCCAATACCATAATCATCAATCAGGCGCACATGTTTGGGCTGAGCGACTTGCACCAAATGCGGGGGCGCGTAGGGCGCTCCAATAAAAAGGCGTATTGCTACCTGCTCACTCCTCCCACCTCGGTGCTTTCCTCGGATTCGCGCAAGCGCCTGTCCGCCCTGGAAGAATTTTCTGATTTGGGCGATGGATTTAAAGTCGCCATGCGCGACCTGGACATCAGGGGCGCAGGTAATCTCCTGGGTGCTGAACAAACCGGCTTTATAAACGATCTGGGCTTTGATACCTATCACAAGATATTGGACGATGCAATCCAGGAACTGAAAGAAACGGAGTTCAAGGAATTGTTCTCGAAAGAACTGTCTGAAAAAGTGAAGGTACTCGTTCAGGATTGCACCATCGAGACTGACCTTGAAATCCTGATTCCTGACGATTACGTTTCCAACACGAGCGAGCGCATTCAACTTTATGCCACCCTGGACAACATCAAGGATGAAAAGGCGCTGATCCGGTTTCGGGACTCGCTCAAAGATCGTTTTGGTCCGATACCCGAATCCGTTGGTCAATTGATCAAAACGGTTCAGCTAAGATGGGTAGGTGAGGAGCTTGGCTTCGAAAAGATTAATCTGAAAGCCGACAAACTAAAAGCCTACTTTATTTCGGACAGGGATGAATATTTCAAGTCAGATGTTTTTGGCAAAATCCTCGCGTTTGTCCAATCTCATTCAAAGCAATGCAGGCTAAAAGACGTTGCAGGCAAACCCATTCTCACCGTAGAAGACATCACTTCGGTTGACGCTGCGCTGGAACTCCTTAAGCCCTTATCTAATTATAAACTCAGGTCTGCCAACGAGATCGTCTCGGTATAAGCTTGAAGGTGCTCCAGATTATCAAATGCATGAATCATTTGAATTTTTCTTAAAGCCGATGAGTACACCACTTCAATAAAGAAAGATCCGGTGTGGTAGAGATACGCTTTACCATTCGGGAATTCCCTGTGAGCAATGTAGTTGGAGTAGATGGTGACTACATCGCACTTTTGATCGAAGGAAAAAGTTTTAAAATCGCCCAGTGATAATAATTTCATTTTATTCAGTCTTTCAATGACACCCACAGATTATCCAAACGGATGCCAGGCCCGAAAAAGCCCAAAACAGGTCAAATAAGCCGCTTTAGGGTTCCATGATGATTCAAATCGAGACAATGTTTCCAAAATTGGGAATCGGGTGCGTTCACAATAACGCGTCTCTTGCGGGCGTTGATAGAGAGAGAAAAATGATCGGTTTACTTAGACCAGGGATTTATCAATAAAATCCTTTCTCTTTGGAAAACATCTAATTAAGTACATATATTAGCAGTTGCTTTGACTATTAATATGAATAAAATGAAGTATTTCAAGGGTCTACTTTTTTTAGTTGGCGGCTCCCTCATTATTTCAGCTTGTTCCCTCTTGGGAATTGGAGGTGGCGGAAAACCCAGCGCCACTAACCCCGGGCAAATGAGTACTGCAACTGGACTTGCCTACAACGATGAAGATGCGGGAGGATTTGAGGTGACACCATTCGAAGGCCAGCCCGATGCACCCAATACTGTGTTTATTGAAGGCGGTCGTGCCATTATGGGATCGTTTGAAGAGGATGTGATGTCGTACAGGGACAATATTGAAAGAACTGTTTCTGTTGCTTCTTTTTATATGGATGAAACAGAAATTGCAAATATCCATTGGCTGGAATACCTGCACTACCTTGCAAAAGACTCTACGCAGGAAGTGTATTCTGCCGCGCTTCCCGATACGACCGTTTGGGTTGGCAAATTGGCCTTTAATGACCCTTATGTTGATCATTATTTAAGATATCCGGGCTTCAGGTATTTCCCGGTGGTGGGAGTTAGCTGGACGCAGGCCAATAATTATGCAGTATGGAGAACCCGAGCGGTCAACGTTCAGTTGGCACAGCAGTCAGGTGAGGAGTATGCAGAAACAGACGGCCGTATTCCATTGGAGTCAGGAATTGTCATTCCCGCATATCGCCTTCCTACCGAAGCAGAATGGGAGTACGCTGCACAGGCGTTGATAGGAACACAATGGTTGGAAGAAATGCAAACCCACCAGCGCATTTACCCATGGGATGGCCATGCGTTACGTAATCCATACGGCAAACAAATGGGTTTCTTCCTCGCGAACTTTAAAAGAGGCCGTGGAGACTATGCTGGTATTGCAGGACGTCTGAACGATGGCGCATTAATAACCTCCTACATTTATGAGTTTCCTCCAAACGACTATGGTCTTTATAATATGGCTGGAAACGTGAGTGAGTGGGTAATGGATGTTTATCGACCCATGTCCTATCAGGATTTTGATGACCTTAACCCTATTCGCAGAGACGGTTTCCTGGATGACGTTAGAGGTTACAACAGCAACAGTGAACAAAACCCTCAAGGTTTTACTTCCCTGATTACTGACAAAGCGCGCGTATACAAAGGAGGCTCCTGGAAAGACGTAGCCTATTGGATGTCACCAGGTACGCGGAGATATTTAGATCAGGACTCGGCTACGGCAACCATTGGATTCCGTTGCGCGATGATCCGGGCCGGTTCGAATTACTAATCGAAATTTTTTACCATAAAAAAAACCCTGACTTCTTTAGTCGGGGTTTTTTATTGTGCTTCGGCAATACAAGCAACACTAAGTTGAGAACACCCGCATGCCACCAGGTGGCTTCCACAGGCCTCCAGCGTAGCTCCGGTCGTTATCACATCGTCTACCAAAAGGATACTTTTACCTTTGACCAGACTTCCCTCCCTGATGGAAAAAACATTCTTCACGTTCTCCCACCGCTCTTGCTTTGATTTATTGGTTTGAGTCTTGGTGCTCCATTTTCTAATCGAAATTGATTCATCCCAGGGGAGGCTGAGGGCATGACCAAGCCCTTCGGCAAACTTCGCGCTCTGATTGTAGCCACGCTTTCTGATACGCGCTGGGTGCAGCGGAACCGGAATGATAAAATCTATTGCGCTCCCGAAACCCAGCTGCTTCAATTCGGATCCAAACACCTTGCCCAATTTTACACCTATTTCCGGGTGGTGATTATATTTTAGTTGGTGAAGCATTTTTTGAACCCGTCCGCCTTTCTTCAGTTTTAAAAATGCCGTGCCATAGGTTAGTGGCAGTCGCCCGGCAAGTTTATCCTTGATGGGGTTATCATGAATCGCATACCTGGTTTTCGGCAAGTCGATTATACATTTCGTGCAAAAAGTTTCCTCTCCACCTACGAGTGAATTGGAGCACGACAGGCAATACCTGGGAAAAAACAACGCGATGAAGTCTTCGAAGATACCCATCGCGAATTACCCGTTTGTTTTGATAGTTAATGACATCATATTTGCATCAATTAACCTTTCAAGCTATGAGCCTTGTAAAGCAATTTAATGAATACAGAAGCAAGATGAATGAAAAGATTCTGGCTTCTGACAGCCTGATCATAAAGAGAATCTTTAACCTGGACACCAACGCATACGCTGCAGGTGCTCTTGACGTAAAATCAAAGGAATTGATTGGACTGACATGTTCATTGGTACTGAGATGTGACGATTGCGTCAAATACCACTTGGGCAAATGCAAAGAACTCGGTTTTTCAACGGCCGAAGTCAATGAGGCTATGGGGGTGGCAACGTTGGTCGGGGGAACGATCGTGGTTCCGCACCTGAGGCGCGCCTACGAATACTGGGAAGAACTGAAAAATGTATAAACGCGACCTGGAACTCGAAAGGAAGTGGAATTGGCTGCTGAAGGAAATAGACCAACGACTGGGTAAAAAACCCAAAGACCTCAATGGGTTGCTGTTCTTAATTGGCGTTCAGGAGTTGGGCAAAGGAGGCGCAACTTTTTCCAAAGAGGAGAAACAGGATTTGATGCACATCGCGATCTGCAAGGTGCTTAGCCTTTCCGGATATTATAAACTGGACGGCCTGGACAAAGACGGATGGCCTCATTGGACGATGATCAAGAAACTGCCACATTTTGATCTTCTGGAGCAGGAGAAGCTTCTAAAAATTCACATCCTTGAATACTTCGACATTGAGTACGGATGGTCATGGACAGGTGAACCGGGTTAATGTTTCGTGACCCATCTTGGAGGATGACCTGTCGCTGCAGAATTTCATTTTACTGACAGATGGTTTTGAATTGCCTCCACACCATCGTTATCTTAGTAAATTCTAAACTAACTACATCACCCCATCGTTTTCATCGTTAAACGCGATCAAATGAGAGAAGGTATTAAAGTGATAGATAGCAGACTGAATTCCTTCAGGAAAAGGTATTACCTGAGCCTATTCATTAAGGGATCAATACTCACCTTTTCCCTCATTTTACTTTATTTTCTGATTGCCACAATTATCGAATACAACCTGTGGCTGAGCGGGTGGGCACGATTCACTATTCTATTTTCATTTTTTGCCCTTGTCGCATTTTGTGTCTACCGTTTCTTGAAAGCGCCATTGTCGTGGTGGATTTACCACAAGGGTTTGGGTCAGGAGGAGAGTGCACAAATGATTGGGGCTTATTTCCCCACGGTAAAAGACCGGCTCCTCAACTTGATCCAGCTTTCATCGGTGTCCAGTGCAAGTGCGTTGCTGGATGCGGGCATCACCCAGAAGTCGAAGCAGTTTGAAAACATTTCCTTTGAGAGTGCCATTGATTTGGGTGAAAACAAAAAATACCTCAAATACCTGCTTATCCCTGCAGGAATTGTCGCGATCCTTTTTTTTGTCAACCAGGGAATATTCACGCAAAGCACACAGCGGATCGTTCAGTTCAATAGAGAATTTTCACCTCAGGCTCCGTTTATGTTCAGAGTCGAAAACGAAAATCTCAACGCATTTTTGAATGAAGACTTTACCCTAAGCTTGCGGCTCGAAGGCAGCGCAATACCGCAGGCTGTGTACATCCAGTCGGGGAGTCAACGGTTCAAGATGGAATCGCTGTCAAATGCCACTTTTACGTACACGTTTGAAAAACTTCAAAACGAAATCCCTTTTCAGTTTGAAGCGTCCGGTTTTTTCTCCGATGCCTATGTCATCAGCCTCATTAATCGTCCTGAACTGACACAATTAAAGGTTACGCTGGATTACCCAGCGTATTTGTCGAAGCAGCGTGAGGTCTTGATAAATAATGGGAACCTGGAAATTCCTGAGGGCACCCGGGTCTCCTGGTTAATCGGAGCGTCAAACACCGAGAAAGCAACGATCGGTTTTTCTTCGAAAAATGAGGAAAATGCAATGCAATTACTTGATAATCAACATTTTACACACTCACAAAATTTCAACAACTCAGACGGGTATTGGATTTCTCTGGAAAATGAACACTCGAAAAATAAGGACCAGATTACCTACTCGATTGGTGTGATCAAGGACCAGCGTCCCCAAATTATTGTCGATCACCTCCGTGATTCCATCCTGTATAAGACCATACTGTTGGGCGGGAATATTGCTGACGACTACGGTGTAACCGCGCTCACGTTGAATTATCAAAAGGTGAACAAAGATGTTGCCGGCAAAAATTTTGTAATCCAATTACCCGTCCACAAAAACCAATTGCAACAGAGTTTCTTTTATCAGTGGGTCCTTGATTCGCTGCAACTGCAACCCGGAGAAAGAATCAATTATTACCTGGAGGTTTGGGATAATGATGGCGTCAACGGCCGGAAATCCACCCGGTCTTCGTCCTATGTTTTTGCACTTCCGGGCAAGGATGAAATGAAGGCGGATATCAGCAGGTCGCAACAATCTACTGAGAACAAAATCGATCAAAGTTTGAAAAAGGCCAAGGACTTGCGCGAATCCATTGACGAAGCAAAGCAGAAGTTGAGGGGAAAACAGGTAATGGAGTGGCAGGACAAGAAAATGCTGGAGGATCTGATCAAGCAGAAGGAAAGTCTCGATCAGCTTATCGAGCAGCTCCAAAAGCAAAACGAAATGCTGAACGAAAAGAAAGAATCATTGTCTGAAATGGATGAGAAGATAAGGGAGAAGTCAGAACAGATTCAAAAATTGATGGATGAACTGCTGGATGAAGAGACTAAAAAACTTTTTGAAGAGTTGGAGAAGTTGATGCGGGAAAACTCGGACATCAATCAGATCCAGGAGCAACTTGAAAAAATGAACAGGAAAGAAATAAACCTGGAGAAAGAATTGGAGCGTACCCTGGAGCTTTTCAAGCAATTGCAATTCGACTACAAACTCGACCAGGCCATTCAGGAAATAAAGGACCAGACCAAGAAACAGGAAGAGTTGTTTGAAAAAACAAAGGAAGCAGCCGGTGAGAAAACGGATAAGTCCGGAAAAAACGATAAGGACGATAAGAGAGGCAAGGACGATAAAAACAACTCAAAACAGTCGGAAAAGGGAGATACCAATCAGGACAACGGGGGCAAGGACGCTCCGATGGACAACAAAGATCTCGCCCAGGAACAGGAAAACTTGTCAAAGGAATTTGAGCAGTTTGAAAATACGGTTGACGACTTGAACAAAATCGGTGAAGAAATTGATAAGCAAGCGAACACACCTTCTGAAGAAGAGATGAAGGACGTCAAAGACTCCCAGAAACAAAGCAAAGAATCTCTGGAACAGGGTGAGCCAAAAAAATCCATGGAGCCGCAAAAAAAGTCCCTTCAAAAAATGCAACAGATGCAACAGCAACTGGAAGGAATGCAAAACACCATGCAGATGGAAATCAATATGGAAAACCTGGAATCGCTGCGACAAATTCTCCATGGTTTGATTAAACTATCTTATGATCAGGAGTCGCTCATGAAATCATTTGCTCAAATCCAGCAGACAGACCCGAAATATATCCAACTTAGCCAACAGCAGTTAAAGGTGAAAGATGACTCTAAGGTGCTGGAAGACAGCCTGTTAGCTCTTGCCAAAAGGGACCCTTTTATGGGATCGATCGTAACACGGGAGGTGGGCGAACTAAATGATCACATAGACAAGGCCGTTGATAACATCAAAGAAAGAAGGAAGGGAAATGCCTCTTCTGAAATGCAACTCTCCATGACCAGCATAAATAACCTCGCTTTGATGTTAAATGATCACTTCGACATGATGATGGATATGATGGCCAACGCTATGCCTTCCAAAGGAAAGGGAAAATCCAAGGGCCAGCAGAGTTTGGGGGAATTACAACAAAAGCTAAATGATCAGATTCAGGAACTGAAGAACAGTGGAAAATCCGGGCGGCAACTTTCTGAGGAGCTGGCGAAGATGGCAGCAGAGCAGGAGAGAATAAGGAGGGCGTTGCAGGAAATGCAGGAGAAGTTGAAGCAGCAAGGTGGCAAAGTGCCAGGGGGAGATTTACCCGGCAAGATGGAACAAACAGAAATGGACCTCGTTAACAAACAACTTACCGAGCAAACCATCAGGCGGCAAAAAGATATCCTAACGCGACTGCTCGAAACTGAGAAGTCGATGAGGGAGCAGAATCTTGATGAGGAGCGAAAGGGGGAAACCGCTAAAGACTATCAAAAAGAAATCCCACGCGCTTTTGAAGAGTATTTAAGATTAAAGGAAAAAGAAGTAGAATTGTTGAAAACGGTACCTCCGAAATTATACCCTTATTATAAAAAGGAGGTTAATGAGTATTTTAAGAGGATTGAGAATTTGCAATGATCGATTATCTGAATGGAATGCTCTGTGAACTAAAAACCTTGATACGACTAAATGAACAATATCCGTATTGAAATCCCTTCGCTGTCTGAGAATATCCGGATGATCGAAAGTTTTATTGATAATGCAAAGGAGAAGTTTCATCTCAACGATGACATTTATGGCAATATCATGATAGCGGTTACGGAGGCCGTAAACAACGCCATTCGGCACGGGAACAAAAGTGAATCCACCAAGAATGTCACTTTGGCCCTTTCGCTGGAAGATGGCTTGATCAAATTCAAGGTGGAGGACGAGGGGACCGGATTTGACTACCACAACCTGCCAGATCCAACCGCACCTGAAAACATTGAAAAACCTGGCGGTCGCGGGATCTTCCTGATGAAGCATCTTTCTGACGAGGTTGATTTCAAAGAAAGCGGAAGGGTGGTGGAACTCAGCTTTTACATCAACAATTGATGCCGGTTCGATTCTTCTCGGAAGAAATCCCTTTTAAAATCCTACACCCCCGAAAGTCTGCCCGTTGGATTGAGATGGCGCTCAAAAGAGAAAAAGCCAGATTGGGTGACATCAACTATATTTTTTGCGGGGATCAATACCTTCTTCAGGTTAACCGGGAGTATCTAAAGCACAACACCTTGACTGACATCATCACTTTTGATACGGGTAGCCCGGAATCAAAAGCCATTTCTGGAGATGTCTTCATCAGTATCGATCGGGTCAGAGATAATGCGGCAAGTTTTGGGACTTCTTTCGATAATGAGATCCATAGGGTAATGATTCACGGTATTCTTCACTTACTTGGGTACAAAGACAAAACTCCCGGGGACAAAGCGCTTATGCGCAAAAAAGAAGAAGCTTACCTATCTTTGCGCAATTAAACGTTCCACGTGGAACCCGATCAGCCCTGGCTCAAACGGTTTGGAGATATGTTCCACGTGAAACCATGAAAAATCAATGTTTCAGAATTACGATATCATAGTAGTAGGGGCGGGGCATGCGGGATGCGAGGCTGCTGCCGCTGCCGCAAATATGGGCTCCAAGGTTCTTTTGGTAACCATGAACATGACAACCATCGGTCAAATGTCATGTAACCCCGCAATGGGTGGAGTGGCCAAAGGCCAAATCGTCAGGGAAATCGATGCCCTTGGAGGCTATTCCGGTATCGTCTCGGACAGGTCTATGATTCAATTCAGGATGCTGAATCGGTCCAAAGGTCCCGCTATGTGGAGCCCGCGCACGCAGAACGACAGAATGAAATTTGCGGAGGAGTGGCGGCATATGCTGGAACAGACTCCCAACATTGACTTCTGGCAGGAAATGGTGTCCGGGCTGGTCGTAAAAGACGGACGGGTTACGGGTGTGCGAACTTCCCTCGGTATCGAAATAAACGCAAAAGCCGTGGTGCTCACGAACGGCACATTCCTCAACGGGCTGATTCATATTGGCGAAAAACACTTTGGCGGGGGTAGAACTGGCGAAAAAGCGGCAACCGGCCTCACAGAACAACTAATTGGGCTTGGATTTGAATCGGGCAGAATGAAGACCGGCACACCACCAAGAGTTGACGGCCGGTCCCTGGACTATTCAAAAATGGAAGAGCAACCCGGAGACGAAAACCCATCAAAATTTTCTTTTACGGATACCAAGCCTCTCTCGCGGCAAATCAGCTGCTTTATCACCTACACCAACGAGGCCGTCCACAAGGAACTGGAAAAAGGATTCGATAAATCTCCCATGTTCCAGGGAAGAATCCAGGGCCTCGGCCCAAGATACTGCCCATCGATTGAGGACAAAATAAACCGGTTTGCCGACAAGGATCGTCACCAAATATTTGTGGAACCCGAAGGCTGGAATACAGTGGAAATATATGTTAATGGGTTCTCGACATCTTTGCCTGAAGACGTTCAATACAGTGCCCTAACTAAAATCCCGGGTTTCGAAAGCGCAAAAATGTTCAGACCCGGCTACGCAATCGAATATGACTATTTCCCCCCGACTCAATTGAAACGGTCATTGGAGACACAACTCATTGATAATCTGTACTTTGCAGGTCAAATCAATGGCACAACCGGTTACGAAGAGGCAGCGTGCCAGGGCCTAATGGCAGGGATAAATGCGCACAACAAAATCAATGAAAAGGAACCCCTGGTGCTCAAACGCTCGGAGGCCTATATAGGCGTGTTGATTGACGATCTGGTGAATAAGGGGACCATTGAGCCCTATCGAATGTTTACCTCGAGGGCCGAATACCGGATCCTCCTTCGTCAGGACAATGCAGACCTCAGGCTTACCGAGATCGGACACAAAATGGGTCTGGCCGATGACCAGCGATTGGAAAAAGTTTTGGAGAAAAAGAAAAAGGTGAATGAACTCATACAAGAACTGGAAAAATTAAAACTTGATCCATCCATCATCAATGGTCAGCTCACCGAACTAAAATCCGCCATTATCAGAGAGCGCGTACCTGTGGTCAATTTTTTGAAACGGCCGGAAATAGGAATGAATGAATTGAAAAAAGTCCACTCGTCCATCAACGACTACGTGTCCGCCTTTCCGGATGAAGTACAGGAACAAGCCGAAATCCAGGTAAAGTACACCACCTATATTGACAGGGAAGAAAAACTCGCCCAAAAAATCGAAGGGCTTGAACATTACCAAATCAGAGAAGACTTTGACTACGACCGGGTAAAAGCCTTGTCTTCCGAGGCTCGGGAAAAACTGAAGAAAATAAAACCTGAAACCCTGGGCCAGGCTTCGAGAATAAGCGGTGTATCGCCCGCTGACATTTCGGTACTCACCATCTACATGGGCAAGTAACTCCGATGCAGACCGAGATCGTACGCAATTGTCCGGTTTGCAATTCCGGAAATTTCGAGCCTTACCTCACCTGTAAAGACTTCACCTACAGCAATCAGGAATTTGAAATACAAAAATGCCCGGGTTGCCATTTGTTGATCACCAATCCGCGTCCCGATCCGTCATCTATCGGCAACTATTATAAATCCGCTGACTACATTTCCCATACCAGCAAGGCACGCAATATCTTCGATCACGTTTACCTGAAGGCGCGGGCATTCAACCTCAACTGGAAACATCATCTGATCACCACACGCAGGCCAGGAACAGCCCTATTGGACTTTGGCTGTGGAACGGGCGAGTTTGCCAAAAAAATGCAAACCAAGAATTGGGATGTTATGGGTGTAGAACCATCTCAACTGGCACTTGATAAAGCGAGGACGCTTATTGGCGCGAATCGAATATATCAAACGCTGGACGAAATTCCCAATCGGCAATTTGACGTCATTACCTTGTGGCACGTGCTTGAACATATCGGGCAACCGCTTCAATTGCTTACCAGGCTAAAAGGCAGACTCAAACCAGATGGTTTGATTTTTGTGGCCGTACCAAATCATGAATCCTTTGACGCACTTCATTATCAAGAATACTGGGCGGGATACGATGTGCCACGACACTTCTGGCATTTTACCAAAAACAGCATGCAACAATTGCTGGCGCGTCCAGATCTTCTCGTCCACGAAATAGTACCCATGAAACTGGATGCCTATTATGTCTCCCTTCTCAGTGAACGAAATAAAAATAACGGCCACAATTTGTTAACCCCGCTGAAGGCAATTATCACAGGGCTAAAGTCAAACTCTATGGCCTCAAAAAAACTTAATTACTCCAGCCTTATCTATATTGCACGCCATGCTTAGGGTAGGAATCGCGTTATTAGGATCAATGGCTACCTTATTGCTGTGGAGCTGCGCCAACCAAACAACCCCTACCGGAGGACCACGGGACACCATACCGCCCAACCTGATCCGATCCAAACCCATCCACAAACAAAAGAACTACACGGAGAAATCACTCGAACTTACCTTCGATGAGTACATCAACATCAACAATCCAAAGGACGAAGTATTGATTTCCCCAGCCCTGGAAGAACCGCTAGAATTTAAAGCGAGAAAGAATACAGTAATCGTTACATCACCACAAGGCTGGGAAGACAATACCACCTATTCCATTGCATTCCGTGAAGGCATAAGAGATCTTACTGAAAACAATCCTCCGGAAAATCTTCGCCTTGCTTTCAGCACCGGAAACCAGATTGATTCACTAATTATCAAAGGAAGAATTAAACACGCGATCAAGGAATCCATTCCGGACAAAATAACCGTTGCCATTTACCGATCTGATACCTTTAACATTTTCGAACATAAGCCCAACTACATCACCGTCAATAACAAACAGGGAGCATTTAGTCTGGAGAACATTAAGGCCGGTACTTACTATCTCTACGCGTTTGACGACAAGAACAAAAACCTGAAAGTTGATAGCAGAACTGAGAAGTTTGGCTTTCTGAAAGACTCCATCGTTCTCAGCGGTCCGATGGACTCCCTATTTGTGCCTCTGGTCAACCTTGACATGCGCAAACTCGCCCTTACAAATTACCGGAACACGGGCATTATCACACGAATTAAACTCAACAAATTCATCAAAGAATATAAACTCCGGGTTTTCCATCCCGAAAAAATTGTTCACTCCTTTGGAGACGACCAGACGGAAGTCGCGTTCTATAATCCCAGGGAAATTACTGACAGCCTCAAAGTCTCCTTCTCTGCGTATGATAGCATCGACTTCAAAGTGGACACGATCTTCTACATCAAACCTGTCACCACTCCCTCCATTCCGTCAAACTTTACAGCTAAGGCCAGCTCACCAAAATACGATCTCAACACCAGTGAAGTCTCCATGGACTTTGCCCTCTCAAAACCCCTGTCATCCATCAACTTCGACAGCTTGTCCATCCAGATTGACTCTGCCCAATTTGCCTTCTTCTCGCCCGAAAATTTCAAATATGACAGTATTCAAAAAAAACTATCCCTAAAAAAACAGATAGACAGGGATAGCCTTTTCAAAAGCAAAAAGGTAAAAGCACAGGTCATCCTCGGCAAAGGGGCCCTCGTAAGTTACGAGTCCGATAGCATCAAAGCCTTCACGCGAGAAATTCCGCCATCGGCCAAATCCGATACAGGCACGCTACTGATCGAAGTCGACACGAAAGAACCCAACTATATTGTCATTCTCTCGAACGCTGCTGGCGAAATCATCCAGGAACTAAAGAATGTCAAAAAACACACTTTCACTTTCCTTCCAGCTCAGAATTACAAGCTCAAAGTCATCATTGACAGAAACAATAACGGGCATTGGGACCCGGGTAACTTTTACAAACGCCTCGAACCCGAACCAATCCACTTTTACAGAACGGCAGACAAAAAATACGACTTCCCCATACGCGCCAATTGGGAGCTGGGTCCTATCATGTTGACATTTTAGAATAATGTGGAATTCTCACCCAAGATGGGAGACAAAACTCACCTCAGCTCAAATATCCTTCCAAAAGGTAAAAACAACGTTAATAACTTCCTCCAAACTTAATTCATCAACAGTTCGTTAATTTGTGGAAGCGATTTGCACACAATACCACACGTTGTTGACAACTCCAAATAAACAGCAGTTACCACAAAACAGACAAGAATTATATACACAGTGTTTAACACAATCTATCCCCGACCCGCTATCAATAGAACGTTACCCACAAATGCACATCCCTTATAGTATCAATTATATATATATATTAAATAGAATCACATTAGCATGTGCTCTATGTGTATTAACGGTGGGCATTTCATTTGGTCAAAACAGGGAAGAGATTCAAATCGCCAATGAATATGTCCTGAAGGGCGAAAAACAAAAGGCGCTAAAAGTTTACGAAGACCTGGCGCGGAATTTTGTCAACATTCCATTAATACACAATGACTATCTCAATTTAATGTTGGACCTTGGCGAGTATAAGGATGCCGAGGACTACATTGAAAAGCTCATTCGCAAAGTTGATGACCGAATTAATTATCGCCTGGATTTGGGATTGGTTTATATCAAAGCCGGAGAAATTCAAAAAGCGGAACGTCAGTTTAAAAATATCATCAAGGCGAGCGCAAATGATATTTATAAAATTAAGTCCATCTCCGATTACCTGGCCACACACCGACTTACCGACTATGCCGTGCTGGCCATGCAAGAGGCCCGTCAGTCCCATGGAAATAACAATCTCTTCACACTCGAATTGGCCAACCTGTACCGCCTTCAGGGTAATCGGGATGCCATGGTGGAGGAATACCTCAACTACGTTACGCAGACGCCCGGCAATATCAATTACGTAAAAAACCTGCTTCAAATTCTGCTTACCCGGCCGGAGGAGATGGAAGCCCTTGAGCGACTGCTTTATGATAAGGTGCAACGCAGCCCAGACTCAGAAGTTTACTCGGACTTGCTCATTTGGGTGAACTTGCAGCAAAAGAATTTTTACGGGGCATTTATTCAGGCACGCGCTTACGACAAACGGTTTAAGAAGGAAAGCTCGAAGACGCTGGAGATTGCTCATATCGCGCTCAGCAATGAAGATTTTGAAAATGCAGACAAGGGATTTTCCTATGTGGTAAAGGAATACACCAATACCGATAATTATCTGCCTGCAAGGCTCGGCCAAATTCGGGCACGCGAAGCCAAAGTGAAAAAGAGTTATCCCGTGAAGAAAGACTCTGTTCGTTATCTCATAAACGAGTACCAATCGTTTACGCAAAGCTATCCGGAGAACACAAACACGTATGAGGCGATCCTGAATCAGGCATTGCTGTACGGATATATGCTGGACGAAAAAGATTCCGCAATTGATAAACTGAATGAGTTGATAGAAAACCAAAGAGTGGCCCCATACATCAAAGCAAAAGCGAAACTGGAGTTGGGGGACATCTATATGTTGAAAGAGGAACCCTGGGAATCATCGTTGCTTTATTCGCAGGTAGAACGGGCCCAGCGTGAAACCCCAATCGGCTACGAAGCCAAACTTCGCAATGCCAAACTTAGCTACTATAAAGGCGACTTTGCACTGGCCCAGGAGCACCTCGATATTCTGAAGGAAGCAACCACACGCGAGATTGCCAATGATGCCATGGATCTCAGCATACTCATTAAAGAAAACATCACCTTCGACAGTGTCGGATATGCATTGAAGGAATACGCGGCAATAGAATTGTTGCTTTACCAGAACAAGATAGATACGGCTCTTAGCCGGATGGCTACGCTGAAATCCGGAATCCTTCCCAATCGGGATAAGAAGGCTCCGAAAATTTCGAATACCGCCATTCTTGACAACGTGTACTGGCTTGAGGCACAAATCAGGATAAAAAGGGGTGAGTTTGATCTGGCCTATGGCTTGTTGCAGAAAATTATGGAAGAATTTGGTGAAGATATCCTGGCTGATGATGCCTATTTTTTACAGGGAGAAATCATGGAGGTTTACAAAAATGAAAAGGACCACGCCATGGAGATTTACCGCGAGTTCCTCAACAAATTCCCCGGCAGTGTGTATGCAGCCGAAGCCAGAAAACGGTATCGCCAGTTGCGGGGCGATTTCGATGCCCTACCGAATCAGTAGCTTGCCAGTATCCTTGGCGCAATGCCAGAGGGCGAGGGGTATTTGAGGGTACAGAACTTCTTGGTACATTTAATGTACTTTACTCCGTATTATGGTTCGTGTTTCGCGTGCCGCCTACTCACTTTTCATAGTGTTGCTCACACTGGGTTTGGCATGTACCATAATTGAAGACTCAGATATTAAGGACGCCAGTCAGTTCGCAAACAAAAAAATAAAGTCTATCGATGTTGAACAACAAACGACAAAAGGAAGCAAGTCCTCCCAGATAAAATTATTGTTTGATTCGGTTAAGAATATTGTTGATCCAGCGACTGGGGTCAAAGTCGTACGGAGACAGGGTTACAGCTTGCAGGACTTGGGAAATTTGAAAATGAAACTCAGAAGTGGAACAACGGGAAATACAGAGTTTTTTATTTCATATAAAGAGGGTGAGAAGCCTTATACCTTTTCGATCCTGAAAGGAGACTCTATAGTTGAAGTTATACGGTTCAGATATGACGCAAACAACCGGCTCAATAAAATTGTTACCATCATCAATCCCATCGATAATCAGCCAGCCAAAATATTTACCAGTGATACACTTATTTATTTGTCCTCCGAAATTTCACGAATTATTAGAAGGTCATCGGATCCGGCCCAAGAAGCTACAATAGACATCTTGTACGGGGGTGATGCTAATTTTCGGACCATAAGTCAGTTTTCCTACCTCGGTTTCAGGTACAGTCAGGGAGGGGGCGCGTGCCCGCAGGGAAATAATTCGCAGACATGTTCAGGCTACGCTCTTCAACCAAGTTCTGGGAATCAGCCATCAGGCAGTGAGAATCAAACACAATTTGCAATCGTCACAAGTTTTCAATTTAATCAGCTTGTTAAGATCCAATTGGCCGATGTTAAAATTAATGCGGGACCGTCTGGCTCTCGCGATTACGGCACCTTTTATTTTAATCCGCTAATGATTTTTAGAGATGAATTTTCGGAAGGGAAGATTTTGTTGGGAATCTATAGTATAGATTGGTTTGTGCCAGGTCCTGTTCTTACATCTACTAATTTTACCCAAAACGAAACTGTAAACTTTAATTTCAATTATGGTTTCTAGAGCAACGCTAGCGGTTTTATTCGGATTGTTCATAGTTCCAGGCAACGCTCAGGTTCAGCTCCCCCCAATCGATGTGGAGTTCAAAGTTCATCAAAACGTTTTTCCCAGCAACGGAGGCAATGGAAATTTGGATTTTATTGAAACTACGAATTGGTATGGAGCTGCCCACTTCCTGATCAGCCAACATTTTGCGATTGGGGGTTTCTATTCGAGAAATTTTCGTGGAGCAAGTAAGTATGTCAACAACGACAATAGTCAATATTTCAGGGATAATGAAATGCTAGTGAAGGGAATAGAGTTCCGTATTTCTACCGGAAGGGCGAAAAGTTGGCGAAAGTATATGACCATTAGTTATTCAAAACTCGAGGTAGTCGAGGATAACGTGGACTACAGGTTGGCTGCCAAATCGAATGCAATTGGTGCAAATTTCGGCATCATGAGAAAGATAGGGAATAGATTCTATCTCACCGTTATAGAGTTAGGCATAAAAAAAATCTCGGATAACATTTTCTGGGTTAATGCGAACGACCAAGTCGTTCTTGATGCAAAAATGGGGTTGTTATATAATATCGGCAGGAAAAAATAATCTTTAAAACAATGAGGGTACAATTCGTTTTCGTGCTTTCGCTGTGTTCATTGATCTTGCAGGCGCAAGATCAGCTTAAAACAACTATCAAAGTCAAATCACCTACGGCCATGGCCTTCTCCCAGGACAATAAATACCTGGCCGTAGCGAGCGGCAAAGAATTGCAATTGTACAACGCAGGAAGTGATACGAAGGCGCTTGAATTCTCGGGACAGTTTGGAGGTATGAAATTGGGCCACACCAGGGAAATTACAACCGTGGTGTGCAGCAATGACAATTCAACTTTTGCCACGGGCAGTGCAGATGGCTCAATCAAGTTTTGGAAAATACCGGCAGGAGATTTAACGGGAACCTTGGAGGGAGACAAGGCCATTCTTGCCCTGCGGTTTGTTGACAATCATAAATACATTGCAGCGATAAAGGAAGATATGACCCTCTCGCTTTGGGACGTTGCAGGATCAAAACTCATTTACACGAAGAAGGATCACAATAAAGCCATCCGCGCACTGGATGCAAGTCTTGATGGAAAGTGGATTGCGACCGGAGGGGCGGACAAAGAGATAATTTTACGCGATGCGTTGACCGGGGAAATTGTAAGAAGGTGGTATGCCCACGACAACTGGGTACGGACGCTGGCATTTTCACCCGACAATAAAATATTGGCCAGTGGAGGAGACGACAAAAAAGTAATTTTATGGGATCTTGAAACGGGAAAAGCCATCAAACAATTTGAAGAGCGGGGATGGATTTATGAATTGAAGTTCAGCCAGGATGGGAAATACCTGGCGGCCGCATTGGAAAAAAATGCAGTGCATGTCTTTGATGTGCAAACCGGGTTGATGGCGTTGCAACTCAATGGATTTCAAAATCCGGTATTGGCACTGGCCATTAGTCCGGGAGGCAAGGAACTTACTACCATTGAAGAATTTGCACCGGCAATCAAGTACTGGAACATTGAGTCGCTAAATATTTCACCCGTGTTTCGCTTTCGCGACAAGAAAGATGTCAGCCCGCCACAAATTTTTGTATCAAGCCCGCCAAACATTCAGGGTGATAAGGTGAGGTATTCCAAAGATCTCATCGATATTGCTGGCTCTGTAATAGATGAATCGGGCGTAAGACGTTTGCGGGTCAATGGAATCGAAACGCCCATTCGAAATGGCAGTTTCATCATCAAGCTTCCGCTGAGCATGGGTGACAATTTTGTAAACATTGAAGCGACCGATGTGAATGACAACATCGCCTTGAAAAAGTTTGTCATCTCCAGGCAGGATTTACTAGGAGGAGACTATGATCCATCCACGGCAAAAAACTTTTTGCTGGTAGTGGGGATAAATCAATACCAATTTTGGCCGCATCTGAATAATGCCGTCAAAGATGCCAACGACCTCGCATCAACCTTAATGGGCATGTACAACTTTGACTTCTCCAATATTATTGTACTCCGTGACGACCAGGCGACCAGAAATAACATCTATAAAACCTTGCGCAGCTATATCGAATTGGTAAAACCCAATGACAACCTCGTTATATATTTTTCGGGTCACGGTCATTTTGATGAGCTGCTAAACGAGGGCTACTGGGTGCCAGTGGAAGCCCACCTGAATGCGGAAGGAGAGTACCTGCCAAATTCCTCAATCCTGAAGATCATCGAAAACATTCAGTCACAGCATACCTTTCTGGTGGCCGATGCATGTTTCTCCGGGTCTCTTTTTGGGGAGCAAAAGCGGGGGTATGCGGAGAATGTGGAGAAATACAAATCGAGATGGGGATTGGCTTCAGGCCGTCTTGAAACGGTTTCAGATGGTGCGGTAGGGACCAATAGCCCGTTTGCAACGGAATTGTTAAAGTACCTCAAAGCGAATACAAAAGAAAAAATTGCAGTATCAGAGATCATTCAAAGCGTCAAACTTGCTGTAGCCGAGAAAGCAGAGCAGACACCCATTGGGAACCCGCTAAAGGTAAGTGGCGATGAAGGCGGAGAGTTTGTTTTGTACAAACGGAAAAATTAAGTTTAATAAACCCTTCGCCATGAATTCTTTTGCCAGAAAGTGTGCCCTGTTCATTTTATTTCTTGGCCTGCTCACTGACTGCGTGAAAGAGGAGGCTTCGCAGGATATATTTTGTGGCGATCCCCTTTTCCCTTATTTCTGCCCCAGTTCAGGAAAGTGCTGCTCCCTTCCATCCTATGGTAAAAACCTGAACAAGTGTTACGGCACGATTGCCGAATGCGCCTCTTCTGGCCAATCCTGCGAAACATGCGCGATCGAAGAAAATAACAAAGAAGCCAGGAATTATCTTTATGCCAATTGGGATTGTTCGGGTTCAGCACAATGCGCAGCCGTTATGGGTGCGCCTGCCGGAACTGCCGGACCATTTTGTGATGCCGCTGCGTGCAAAGCATGGGGAGATAAATTTATTCCGGCAGGATACACATGCGCCAACTCACCATTGTTCTCGCCTACCTCGGGTCGGCCCCCCAATGATAAATGTTTTTTGGAAGGTGATTTTTAAATTGCCTTTCGACAACTCACAGCAAAAAAATTTAGCAGGTTCCATCTTGAGTCCAACATGAAAATGAAAGCGTCATTATTTATTGCAGGCATCTTGATCTTAATGATTCTTGAAATCGCCAGGGTATATTTTATCATGCCGTTTCCGGGCAGTCAATATGACGACACCATTCAACTTGCCTACTTTCTTCATCAGAACATATTCTGGCTTCGGCTTCTGGCGTTGGCGATTGTTTTATATCCTGGCTTATTGATTCTAAAATCGGACAAACAAAAACTAAAAATCATCTCTTCGGTTCTTTTGGTGATGTGGCTGGCCATTGTCTACTTATTTAATTTTCGGTTTATGGCCGACAAAATGTTTTATCAACCAGAGAATAAGGTGTTTGCCTCTCCGGCAGGAAATACAGTTCCGGTCAATAGTTTGGTGCTTGGGATATTTATAAACGGTGAAGCCCGGGCTTATCCCATTGAAATTATCGGTTACCATCATCAGGTGAGAGACACCGTTGGAAACGTGTCGGTGATGGTGACCTATTGTACAGTGTGCAGAACGGGAAGGGTGTATAAACCGGAAGTAAACGGACAGCCGGAAAATTTTCGGCTTGTTGGGATGGATCACTTTAACGCCATGTTCGAAGATAAGACTACGCAAAGTTGGTGGAGACAAGTCAGCGGTGAAGCCATTGAGGGCACACTCAAAGGAAGTGTTTTACCAGAAATACCATCCGAACAGATGACGCTGGAATCTTGGTTGAAACGCTACCCGCACTCGCTCATTCTACAACCAGATAGCAAGTTCAATGATGAGTATGTCGAATTAAAGGATTATGATGAGGGAAAAAAAGTTAGTGCACTCGAAGGACGGGATTCTTTGTCATGGAAAAGAAAGTCCTGGGTAGTGGGGATATCGTCCGGCTTGTTTTCAAAGGCTTATGATTGGAATGATTTGACAAAACTTAGGGTAATAAATGACGAAATAGGAGGTCTGCCCATTGTCGTGGCACTGGAAAATGACAGCGCCTCATTCCATGTGTGGCAACGCAACATGGATTTTGACACCCTTCGGTTTGAGTATGACGAAAACCTGAAATCGATGGTAGAAGTCAATACGAAATCGGTATGGGGATGGAACGGAGTGTGCAGGGAGGGAGAATTGCACACCAAACAACTGACTCCCGTCCAGTCGTACCAGGAGTACTGGCACTCGTGGGAAAGTTTTCATCCAAACACAACCCGATATCTTGCCACACCATGACGATGGTTCGTACATTCTGGGTAAATATTTTTAACTTTTGGATTCGTTAAACTTAAATGAATATGAAACAGATTCTTGCTGCCCTCCTGTTTGTTCTGCAACTCGTCACTTTTGCCCAGTCGAACGTAAAAGCCCTGGTAGGCGGCACGCTGATTGATGGCTTCGGGAGCACCCCTGTTCGAAACTCCGTCATAATCATTGAAGGCGAGCGCATCAAGGCGATTGGCCAGGTTGGGACACTGGCGATACCGCCCAATGCTGAAATTATTTCGACAGAAGGCATGAGCGTGCTGCCGGGATTGTGGGACATGCACGTTCACCTCATGATCAACGGACACAGTGATTACACCCATTGGGATAAGACCTACCTGCCGTTGCTTGAGAAAGTAATTATGCCGGCCTCGGCACACCAACTTTTGTTGGCGGGCGTAACGAGTGCGAGGGACTTGGGTGCACCATTGCAGGCAAGCATTAATGTGCGAGACAGAATCAATAAAGGCGAATTGCCGGGTCCAACGATGTACATGTCGGGGCCTTTCATACAACACGAGCCTTATCCTGGTACCGAAGCGTTTCGCTGGGGCGTGAAAGGCGTGGCCGATGCGAGGGCCAAGGTGCAACAGTTGGCCAAAGCTGGCGTGAATTGTATAAAACTTATCGATCAGGATCAAATGACGATGGAGGAATTAATGGCCGTTGTGGACGAATCGCACAAGAACAAATTAAAAGTGGTGGGACATTCCCATCGACCGGAAGAAATCAGACGCGGACTTAAGGCAGGCGTGGATTGTTTTGAACACACAGGACTCTCATCGGCTCCGGAATATCCCGAGGATATTATTGCCATGATCAAAGAGCGAACCGCACAAATGAACCTTGGCCCACTATTTTGGACGCCTACGGTGGAGGGATTGTTTAATTTTGAATACACGAGAGACAACCCGGAATTTCTTGACAATAATAACTGGCACCTTGATTTACCGGACTCGATCATCAAGGACATCAAACAATCTATCCAACATCCGGACAGGCTGTCCTATTTTCAACTTAATCCCATTCGCAAGCCCACGCTGGAGCGAAAAGTTAACCAGCTTAAAAATGCCGGTGCGGTTTTATTGATTGGAACGGACAGCGGTATTCCCATGAAGTTTCACAGCCAGAGTACCTGGAATGAACTCAATGTATGGGTAAATGAATTTGGATTTGATGCCATGTATACGATACGGGCAGCAACCTATTGGCCATCCGTGGCGATGGGCGTTGACAAGAATTATGGAACCATAACCGAGGGAAAGTATGCTGACATCATTGCCGTGAAGGGCGATGTGCTGCGGCACATTGATTTATTGCAGCGGGTTGATATTGTGATCAAGCATGGCAAGAAAGTAAAGTGATGGAAGACCCTTCGATGAATTTTCATACCAGGAAGTGGGTGAAACCCGAAGACCTTAACCCCAATCAAACTTTGTTTGGCGGCAGGCTGTTGCAATGGATCGATGAGGAAGCGGCTTTGTACGCGATCATCCAACTGGACAACACCCACATCGTCACCAAATTCATATCTGAGATCAATTTTATCTCAGCGCCCAAGCAGGGAGATATCATTGAAATCGGCATTCTGGCCACCGCGTTTGGCCGCACTTCCATAACGCTTCGCTGTGAGGTGAGAAATAAAATGACCCGCGACCCCATTCTATCTATCGAAAAATTAATTTTTGTAAACCTTGACGAGAGTGGAAAACCAAAACCTCACGGCAAAACAAGCGTGACTTTCGTTAAAGATCGATTTGAGTAATACAAATTGTGTAAGGTTTTTGCAAATAAACGCAGGAAAGCTTGTTTTTTTTGCCCAATAAAACGAAGGACAATGACCAGGAACACAAAAGGTACCGCGCCTAAACCAGGCGTGAACTGGAAGTAAGTTACTCACTTCTCAGGGCGTCCACGGGATTCGAACTGGCTGCCTTGATGGATTGATATCCCATTGTGATCCACGCGACAAGTGCTGCCAGGATTCCAGACAGCAGATAAACGCCAGGGCCAATCTCGGTTTTATAGGTGTAACTGTTTAACCACCAGTCTATGGAATACCATGCCGCGGGGATTACGATCAGAAAGGCAATGAAAACTAATTTTCCAAAATCCCGCGAAAGCAGAAATATGATTCCGCCAACGGAAGCACCAAGTACCTTTCGAATTCCTATTTCTTTGGTGCGCTGTTCAGCTGTGAAAGTGGTAAGGGCAAACAGGCCCATGCAGGCAATAATAATTGCCAGTCCTGAAAAAATGGTAAAGATCGCACCAAGCCTTTCCTCCGATACGTACATCCGCTCAAAATCGTCATTGAGGAATGAATATTGAAAAGGTTGACCCGGAGCAAGTTCTTTCCATTTGGCTTCGAGCGACTCCAACACCTCCTTCGTGTTCTCGGCATGGAACCTGAAACTTACGCTGCCGTCACTTTTGTCCAGGAACAACGCCAGCCCTGATATACTTGCCTTCATAGTGCTGAAATGAAAATCTTCTACGATGCCAATGACTGTCCATGTGACGATGTTTTCAGGTTCGGGACTCCCGTCAAAAGAATGAATCTTTTTTCCAATAGGATCGTCACCCAGGTTCAGTCTTCTGGCAGCTGTTTCGTTAAGGATCACAGCGGCAGAGTCAGTGGACATGTCGGGAGAAAAATTCCTACCCTGCTTCAACCTGATCCTGAATGTCTCCACATAATTATGGTCTACTCCCCATTGTTGTGAGCTGGCCATGTTTTCTGTGCTGGCATCAGTTCCGTCCTTCCAGAAAGCGGTGTTGCTTCTCCACGACCAATTATTTTCTACAGGAAGGTAACCGGAAATAGATCCTGTTTCTATGCCGTTAATTTTGAGCGCTTCATTTCTGAAAGATTCCACCTTATTGGGCCGCAGCGCATAGGCATCATGTACGATGACCACCTGCTCCTTGTCGAAACCCAGGTTCTTGTTTCGGATGAAACTCAATTGCTTCGAGATAGTCATTGTGCCGATGATTAAGAAAATGGAAATGGCAAATTGGAAAACCACGAGGGAACTCCGGATCGGTCCACTTTTCATACCGGATGAGACGGTGCCCTTCAACGCCTGCAGCGGCCTGAAGCCTGAAAGAAAAAAGGCAGGATACAATCCCGCAAGGAACCCAATAACCAGGGCAGCAGCCAGGAGGATCACATAAAATGAAAAATCGTTAAATGGAAGTGTGATTTGTCTGTCGGAAATAAAATTAAACCAGGGGACAGCGAGGTAAACAATAACAGCCGCCAACGCTATGGCCAATCCGGTAACAAGGAAGGATTCCGTAAGAAACTGCCGGATCAGGTGACCTTTCATCGATCCCATTACTTTGCGCACACCAATTTCTTTTGCTCTCCTTCCTGACCGGGCGGTTGACAAATTCATAAAATTGATACATGCAATGGCAAGCACAAGCACTGCGATGGAACCGAATAAATAGATATGTGTAATGCTGCCATTGGGTTCGAAATCACCCCGGACACTTGAATAGAGATGGATATCGCGGAGTGGCATCAGTGATAAATCATACTTGCTTCCAGATGCCCTGAGTTTTTCCAATGAAAAGTCATTTCCGAAAACCCTTATTAAATCCGGTCCCATATATTTTTCCTGGAATTCGGGGAGCTTGGCCGCCAGCGCGCGGGCATCCGCTTTTTCTTTTAACAGCAGATAGGTGGTAAAATTTTCGGAAAGAAATGAAGTGGATTTTGCTTCGCGGGCGATGGGCCAATCACCCACCATAGATACCAGGATGTCGAAGTGAAAATGCGATGTGGAAGGGATGTTTTCGTAAACGGCTGTGACTTTGGCGTTGTACTTATTATCAAGGATCATCGATTGCCCAAGCGCGTTGCCATTTGGAAAGTATTTTTCGGCAACACGTCTGCTGATGGCTATGCTTGCAGCTTCTTTCAGCGCGGTGTTCACATCACCTTCCAAAACTTCAACTGAGAAAATCTTAAAGAAAGTGCTGTCTGTCCAGATCACGTTGTCTTCTTTGATATTCTCCGCAGCATCGGCAGTCCGCACCAGGTAGGAGCCGGCATTTCTGAGACGGACAGTTGATTCTATTTCCGGATACTCCTCCAGAAGAGCGTTCGCTTCGGGAGCACTTCGGTAACTCATCTTAAATTCATTCCCACCAAAGTTGATGTCAGCGTCTACCCGATATATCCGATGGGCGTTGATATTATATGCATCGTAGCTCAGCTCGTCTTTGATGTACAGAACAATAATAATGCATGCCGCCAGTCCAAATGCCAATCCAGCGATGTTAACGGCTGTATAAAAACCCTGACGCTTTAAGTTGCGCCATGCGATAGTGAAATAGTTTTTGATCATAAATTTTGTTCTTTGTTGTTGCGCGTTCAGTACTTCGTGCTGAACTTTCCTCAGACCTGAAGTGTGACCGAACGATTTTAAAACTTGGTGATAGGCATCAATAAATTTATTGCCCTTGTTCATTTCAATTTCGGTGGCCGTGCAGATGTGATCAATTACTTCGTCCTCGAATCCGGACGCCACAATTCCGCGGTAGTTCAAATCCGAAATGATGTAGTTGATATGTTCGTTTGAAAGTTGACTCATGTTGGCCCGTTTCAATTACTCATTTCTCAGCGCCTTCACCGGATTGGAGGTGGCTGCCTTTACACTCTGGAAACCCATGGTTAACCATGCCACGAGGAAGCTTCCGATACCAGCCACGGCATAGACGGCCCAGCCAATTTGCACCTTGTACTGATAGTCCTCCATCCATTTTTCAACGGCCCACCACGCAAAAGGCGTGGCCAGCACAAAGGCGATAAGGATTAATTTGCCGAATTCTTTGGAAAGCAGCATCACAATGCCCGGCACTGATGCACCCAACACTTTGCGAATCCCAATTTCCTTGGTGCGCTGTTCTGCCGTGAATGCCGTCAGTGCGAAGAGACCGAGGCAGGCAATGAATATGGCCAACCCGGAAAATATCCCAAAAATTTTTCCAAGCCGCGACTCCGATGCGTACATGCTTGCAAAATCCTGGTCCATAAAAGTGTAGGAGAAAGGCTGCCCGGGAGCCATCTCCTTCCATTTGTTTTCAATCAGCTGTATAACTTCACGCGTATCAGCAGCATTATAGCGGAAGGAGATCATGCCCCTCGGCCGCTCATTGATGAAGATCAACAGTTGACTGATGTTGTTCTTAAGGGACGAGAAGTGGAAATTCTCTACCACTCCGATTACGGTCTTGCGCGTCAGGTTACTTTCAGATAAGTCGGTGAAGTCATTTCCGGCAAAGGTGACAATGCGCTTGCCAATGGGATCGTCTTCGATGCCTAGCAGTTTTACAGCAGTTTCATTCAGGATCACTCCCGAGGAATCAGAAGGGTAATCCAACGAAAAATCCCTGCCCAATTTGATCTTCATACCCATGGTTTTGATATAATCAAAATCAGCACCCCAGTTTTGCATGTTGATTATATTGTCTTCGGTGGGAGATTTTCCCTCTGGCCACCAGGAATTGTCGCTTCTGGAGGAGTTATCCACAGGCAAATAGGGAGAGATGGTGCCGTTAAGGATCATGCTGCTTTTTAGGATTTCCTCCTTGAAGACCTGTCGCTGGTCGCCCAACGCGTAGGCATCAGGCAGGATGATTACCTGATCTTTATTGAATCCTAATTTTTTGTTTTGTATAAAATTCAATTGGCGGAATACGGCAATTGTCCCGATGATCAGGAAAATGGAGATTACAAATTGAAACACCACAAGGGAACTTCTGATAACCCCACTTTTCATTCCAAGCGCCACGTTGCCTTTGAGTACGTTGACCGGTCGAAATGCGGAAAGAAAAAATGAAGGATAAATACCGGCTATTAATCCGGTTATCAACGCAAATCCAAACAGTAAAACGTATAGGAGAGGATCTGTAAATGGAATGGAAAGCGTCCTGTTCGCCAGCCCGTTGAAAACAGGGAGCATCAACCAGGCAAAGCCTACGGCCATAATGAAAGAGAATACACTCAACAGCGTGGACTCAGTCAGGAACTGACGTACCAGGTGCGAGCGAAGAGACCCCATCACTTTTCTTACACCAACCTCTTTGGCACGGTTGGAAGACCGGGCAGTTGACAGATTCATAAAGTTGATGCAGGCGATGAACAGGATAAACAATGCCACCGCGCCAAACAGGAAGATGTACGTAATATCGCCACCCGCCTCAAAATCGCCCTGCAGTGTGTTGTACAGGTGAATATCGTAAAGGGATTGGGTTCCGTACCTGATCATGTTCCCAGACTCCCGGAATCGCTCCATGGTAAATTCCCCACCCAACACCATGGATGCTTGAGGACCTACGTATTTTAAAATCATCCCGTCAAATTTTGCTTCCAGGTCTTCAATTTTTGCCCCTTCGCGCAACAGGAAATACGTTTGAAAATTGTTGCTTAACCAATTTTCATCCTCCGCCTGTTTGTATCCTTCCATTGACAGTATGTAGTCCCAGTGGAAGTGGCTGTTGGTGGGGATATCCTCAAAAACACCGGTGATTTTGTAGCTCTGGTTATTGTCAAGGATCAGGGTTTGCCCAAGGGCGCTCTCATTGATGAAAAACTTATCGGCAGCTTTTTTGCTGATCACCATCGAATTGGGCTCCGCCAGTGCTCCTTCGGGGTTGCCCTCCAGAAATGGAATGGTAAATATTTTAAAGACATCCCTGCTGGCCCTGATCACATCATTTTCCTTGATGTTGTCTGCCTCGCGTTTGACCAGGTAACTTCCCTCACTGTGAAACTGAGCGGACACCTCCACCTCGGGAAATTCCATTGGAAGTGTTTTTGACATGGGCGCTGGACAATACACCATCTTCCAATGGTTGCCTCCAAACTTGATCTCACTGGTCATACGATAAATGCGATCTCCATTTACATGATGCCGGTCGTAGCTGAATTCATTGGCAATGAAGAGAACTATAACCAGGCAAACGGAGATTCCGATGGATAAGCCCAGCACGTTGATTAGGGAGTAAAAACTGTGCTTGCGCAGGTTCCTGACAGCGATCGTGAGGTAATTCTTAAACATAAATCGGGTGTTTTTATTTTTGACTTGCAGGGATTGTTTTTGTACACCCCTAAGTCCGGAGGTGTTGCCAAAAGATTTTAAAATAGACTGATAGGCATCAAGAAATTTTTTTCCTTGCTCCATTTCTTTCTCTACACTGGAGCATATATGATCCACCAACTCATCTTGTAGAGGTTCGTAGACCAACCCGCGATAGTGCAGGTCCTTGATGATGTAGTCAATATGTTCACCGGAGAGTCTCATTGACTATCGCATTGCGATTTGATCCAATCGGTGTATGTTTTTAAATAACCCTCGGCATAACTTGGCGGAGGCACTCCTTGACCAAGTTTCCACTCCAAAAGAGCGTGATCCGCTCCTTCGAATACTTTAACCATGGCATTGGGAAATGGAGAAAAATTTTCGATCGTTTCCTGAAAAGGGTAGGATGGATTCGCACTGCCAACAAGAACGAGCAGGGGTGTCCTCGATTTTTCCAAATACGGGCGGGGATTAAAATTCATTACTTTGTTCCACCATAGATAATAATAAAGTTCTTCATCAAAATCTTCCGCGGCCTGAAACCAGGGCTTGTTCTTCGCCTGCTCAATCTTGCTTTCGATGCTGAGTCGTGTGACGGAATCATTGTCAAAAGTGAGTATGCTCCTGTACAGGGCGGCCGCCTCTGCAATATCCGATGAGTTAAAATTCTTGTTGGCCAACCTAAAAGTCAATTCCCGGTGAGTTTGTTCCAGGGGAGATGTGCCGGATGCTGAGACCAGGACGATAAAATTGACTTCGGTAAGTGAGTCCACAATCAAGCTAACCCACTCGCCCTCGCTTATCCCCATGAGGCCAATCGACCTAAATGAATTTGTTTCCTTAATTTTCTTTATCGCGTTTGAAGCATCTTCTGCGTAGCCAAAATAATCCGTACCGTAGGTGTCGCCTTGAGATTTTCCACTTCCACGTTTGTCATAAGCAAGTGCAGCAACACCATGCCGGGCAAGCTGCCGTGCATGAAAGCCGTATTCCTTGCGGGTTTGCGAGCCGGAACCATGGAGGATAATCACCAAACAGTCAGCACCCTGTTTTGGCGTATATAAGGTGCCATTGAGATTATACCCCGCGGAGGAAAATATTATTTCTTCTTCATCGTACCTAAAAAAGTATTCATAGGAGGTAAACACAATGAGTATGAGCGAAAGGGCGGTCAGCGAATAATTAATGACCGATTTATCTTTTTGCAATAAGATGGCCGCCCAGGCCGTGCAAGCAAGAGCGAGGATGACACAGGCGAGCCGGGAATCTATAATCGCGCCAACCGCGGTGAAGTTGGTGTAATAAACCAGGTAACCGAGAACAACGAATACAGTGGGCGCAATTTTCCGCATTGCCTATTTGATTATTGAATCCAGCCAGCTGAATAACCGACTGCTGCAGCATCCCTCTTTTGAATTGACCGCCAGTGAATGATTGGCTCCCTTCACCATTTCTATTTCAATAGGTTTTCCCGATGCCTGTAAAGCCTTCAAACGATCCACACTTAGTTCGACCGGGCAAAACCGGTCCATTGCGGGTTCACCGTAAATCCAGTAGGAGGGAATAGAAATTTCTTTCAACGATGCGTGTGCGTCAAGGTCTACAACCGTGCGGTACCATTGGCGGTATGGATGATCAATGCCCATTGGTTTGTCGCCAAGATAGACTCTTCGAAACCATGGCTTGTTTTTGTTCTGCTCCCAGAGCGTTGCAAAAGCTTCCAACAGATTTCCGCTCCTGCTCACCTCCTGGTCTACCACGTGCATTTCATCCGCTTCGCGAACATCGTTGTCAGTAAAACCTTCGCCCTTCAGTCTTGCGCTTCGCTCAAAGAGGTTGTCCTCACCTACCGTAGTGACTGAGCCGGATATTACAATGAGAAAGGCAAAGTTGTAATCTTTAGCCGCCTGGGTTGCTACCCATCCACCCTGGCTTGCGGCCACAAGCCCTATTTCTTTGGAATTGATTTCGCTACGGGATGTTAGAAAATCTACGGCCGCCAGCACGTCTGCCGCCAGGGTGTCGATCGAGAAATACCGGTTAAAGTCGGGATTTCCTCCGGACTTGCCTGCTCCCCGCTTGTCGTAAATGAGTGCGGCAAACCCACGGTCCACAAATAATTTTGCTCGTTTTTTTGAATTCTTGCGCGTTTCCGGCCCGGAACCATGAATGAAAACCACAGCGGGAAACGGACCCGATCCCTTTGGCGTCATCAACGTTCCGGCCAGCGCCACATTGCCGCTCTTGAAAATCACATCTTCATTCCCGGCTTTTGCAGGAATTGAAAGACAGGCGGTGAACGCCAGAGAAAGTAAAATTGGAATTCTCATGTGGACTGAGTTAATGGGACCTGCAAAACGCCCGACATCGTTTTAATAAAATCGATAAATTCAGAGACTCTTTCTTTCACCAGGCTTGAGCCGGTCGGTGTGATGGTGTAGTACTTGCGCACACGCTTTCCCATATGGACCGTTTCTGTTTGTAGCCAGCCTTCGGCTTCCAGCTTGTGAAGCGCAGGGTAAAGGGCCCCTTCGGTAAGCAGAATTCTGCCCAGTGAAAGTTCTTTAACCTTTTGCGTAATCTCGTAGCCGTACATTTTGCCGTTGTCTTTTAACACTTTCAACAAAATGGTTTGGAGCGTACCTTTCAAAAGTTCAGGTGAATGCATAAGGGGTCAATACATAAGTGAATTATGTATATAAGACGGCAAAACAAATTGGAGGGTTGCATCGGGCCCACTCATGAAAGTGGTCGATCCCCATTTTCGCCCATTTTCCTGTATTTTGGTGGATTAAAACCTTAAATTCACTTTGTGAAAACCCAAAGAACGGTTTATCTGGCTATTGTTTTGTTTGTGGTGTGGTGCATCGCCTGCGCCTTCTGGTACCTGTTTTCAGTGAAGGGGATAAACACCGATCCGGCCAATTTCAGTGGGCCTGGCAATACCATTGCCATCCTTGAAATACTTTTAATGATCCTTGGTGCCTTCCTCATCGGATTTCTGGCTGCGTATTACCTTCAGGAAGAACCTATAAAAAAATGGCGGATCGCGTTCTTCTCTGAGGAGCATGAAAAAAAAGAGCTGCAGTTTACTGCCCGATCGCTGAACGCTGACAAGCAGAATTTGATGAGCGAGAAGTCTTACCTGGATTTGCATTACAAAAGCCTCCTGGCTGAAAAGAGCCAGCTTAATCAACAACTTCAGGCAGATCTTGAATCAGGAAAAAGGGCACTTCAGGAAAAGGAAGAAGGGGAGAATAAACTGAAATCGGAATTGGCGGAACTCAGGCCAAGGACGGAGCAACTGGATGCTGAGATTGCACATCTTCGCTTCAAGGTGAAACAGCTCGAGTTTGAAAATCAGAGCAAATCAGAGCTGCGTGTGCCCAAGGAGGATGAGATCAGCGACCTCACACAGATTCAAGGGATAGGACCTGCCATCTCGCGCAAGCTTTATGCGATGGGCATATACTCTTTTAAACAAATCAGTCAGTTTGATCAGAACATGATCCAACAGGTTGGCAAAGCCCTGAAATATTTTCCCGATCGCATTCTGCGCGATGACTGGGTAGGGCAGGCACGTAAATTGAGCAACTGATTAGCAGTCGCTCCGAAAAAAATTATTGCAGTAGCCCACAGGACTTTTAGAAAAATATGGCCCGCATTCCTTCCACCATGTCACCGCTGGGGACCCTGGCCCCGGATTTTGAACTACCCGACACCGTCTCGGGTAAAAAGATTTCCCTCCAACAGGCCAAGGGGGCAAAAGGAACATTGATCATGTTTATATGCAATCACTGTCCTTTTGTTCTTCATGTAAACGATGAATTGGCCAGACTTGGTAGAGACTATGCTGGTACAGGGATCAACATTGTCGCGATCAACGCTAATGACGTTGAAAACTTCCCGGACGACAGTCCGGAAAAGATGACTGAGCGGGCAAAAGAAAAGGGATTTGCTTTCCCCTACTTGTTTGATGAATCGCAGGAAGTGGCCAGGGCTTATGATGCCGCTTGTACTCCGGATTTTTTTCTCTTTGACAAACAATTGAAGCTGGTTTACCGAGGCCAACTGGATGACTCGCGTCCCGGCAACGATATTCCCGTAACGGGCAAAGATTTGCGGGCGGCCCTCGATGCATTGTTGAAGGGGAGAGAAATTTCCAATCAGCAACGCCCCAGCCTTGGGTGCAATATCAAATGGAAGAATAGTTTTTAGTCAGGTTTCAATGGCCATGGAATTATACAGTGAAAACGTGGGCGGAGGGGTGCACAAGTACGAGATCGGAGAAGATTACATCATCGTGCGCTTTCACAGTGCCTCATACGATTACAAGTTCACCTACGAAAGTGCCGGCCAGGTGGCTGTGGAGGTGATGAAGAAGATGGCGCAGCAGCGCAAGGGACTTGGCACTTACATTTCCACTCAGGTGAAAGATAAGTTTGAATCACGAACGCCCGTAAGAGCCGAAGACAAGACCAATTTCATGAACATGAAGTTTGATTAGATTTTCTGATGGAGACCTTCACTGCCACGAAGACACCAAGGCACAAAGAACATATTCATCGTGACTTCGTGCCTTAGTGGCAAATGGGATGTAACCCATCCCTGAGCGGAAATAGACAAACGATACGGAAAACAAATTCACGTGCGAAAAGTCTGTTGCGCTATCTTTTGAGCAGGAACTGAAGCACCGGATCAATGCCCTGTCGATATTCATCGAAAGTTTGGTTGATCTCCACATCCACCGGAATGTAGTCGGTCGTTAATTCGGGCCAGTGCTTTTTGATCTTTGTTGTGTATTCTATTGTGAGCTTGCTATTGGGCAGCTGCATGTATTCGATATTGTCTGCAAGATTGGGATCAGTGCGCCCTGGTTCACCAATGAGTTGTGCATTCGTCTCCTTCTTCAGAAAAATACAAGTTACCGAGGCCGCGGAGAAAGTGGTCCGTCCTGTGATTGCCCAAACTTTGCCTTTTTCGTTAAGCCAAGGTCTGTCCTTGATACCCTCGATCAACGGCTCGCTCTTATGGTAGTTTCCACCATTGTTGCTGCGAAGGTCAATCACGAAAAGATCAGGACGGTATTTGTCCACGTCAGCAAGAAGGGACTTGGTAAATTTTTTAAGCGAAGGCTCGCCTTTCTGGTCACTAACTCTCCTGAAATGAAAGTACACCATTTTCTTTTCTGGAATGTATTCGTACCAGTATTGCTTTGACTGATTTTGCCGGTAAAGTGGCAGTTCCAATTTATTCTCACCCAGCAATCCGACCCATGGCCCTTTCACATACGCATCGTATCCCAACCCTTTCAATGAAAGGGTCCGTTGCTGACCATCGCCTTTTTCAAGTGTGATTTCAGATGATGTTGGAGATGTGGAATATCCAAGATATGCAAGTATCTGGGTCAACTTAAGGTAGCCTGGACCCGAGTGAAGAAATTCCATCTCGTTATCGTGAGATTGAATGCGCTTCAGTCTTTCAAAAACCTCGCTGGTGCTGCCGTTGCCCAGGCGAACTACGATGCTTCCCAGGTATTCCTTATAATTTTCATGTGCATTGATGACGCGCAACTCGTCACCGAAAAAGTAGAATACAAAAGGGAGCCGGTGAAAGCCCGCTTCTTTTTGGCCTACATTGAGTTCGGTGTGTCCATCTTGAAGATGTGAAAGGATACCCATCAGTTCAATTTTTATCTCGTGATCTTTCAGGTGAGCAAGATTGCTTTTCAAAACATCAACTTCCTTTTGGAACTCGTCTTTGATACCCGGAATGTACGACTGAAAGGTTTTCTGAATCTTGTGATCGAGGTAATCAATGTCTTCGATCCATTTTTCTTGTGTCATGTTTATTTGCGCAAGTGCGTGCAGATTGAATAATCCAAGTATCAACTGTGTGTATAGAAATCGCATAGTTAAGTTTTATGCAAAGGAACGTGGACTGGGCCTGCTGGATGGCCGAATCGGCTTGATTTGAGTACAAACCGAGCGGAAAGAACTAACCCATCTTCATTTTGTATTGTGCAGGCGTGAGTTCGGTGGATCTTTTGAAAGCATTGAAGAAGGTGACCTTGGATTTGTAGCCCAAATGATAGGCGAGTTGTTCCATTTTTATATGGCCGGTTTCATTCAGGATGCGCTTGGCTTCATCAATACGGTAGCGATGGGTGAAATCGTAGAAACTCTGATTAAGGTCTTCATTGAGAATTTGAGAGATGTGGTGTTTTGCCAAACCAGTTTTTGCCGATAGCATATCCGGTGAAAAATCGGGAAGCAGATAAAGTTTCTCAGATTCGATGACGGAACAAATCCGTTCTAACTGGCGCTTTCTAAAATCATTCTGCAACGGTGACTTTTGGTATTTAGGCGTTTGCTTCCGGAAATGTTCCGGCTTCAGGATAAGATAAAAAGTAATCGAGTACATCAAGAGTGTCGTGCATAAGTCTGGCGCAAAGTGGGGAAAGGGACTTTTAAAAAATACGTAGCCATTCACTACGCCACCCTGAGCCAAAAACAACACCAGCGCGCTGAATAACAACATGACATTGACGTATCGCAACCAAGGAAGTTTGCCGGACGGGGTTTTATCTTTACGGGCAAGGGCAATCATTGAGATTAGGGCGTATACCGCCATGCTCAGGCACATTCCCTCTACAACCACCCAACCCTGGACGTTCAGTGGATCGCTATCGAAAGTTGGAAGGAAAGGGATTGTTTGCAGGTGTGGGTGGAAGCTTCGGATGAGTGCGTTGTATTTAAAAGCAACCGGCTGCAGGATAAAGTTAAAAGAATAGATAAGGTACAACAGGCCGGGCGTAAAATGCAAAGCAAACATCCTGGGTATTCTTTTTCCCGACAACAATAAGGTGTAGGCGTAAACCAACGGGCCAATTAGCAAGACCAATGGCGCAGTGGTATTCATTAGGAAGATAGCCTTGATGATGTACCCCGAACGGATCAGAAAAGTCTCAGTTTGTATGGCCATTAACACCACAATCAACACGGTAATTAATCTATTCTCTTTGAGAATTCCCTTGAAATAAAAAAGTCCAACGATCGATAGGCATTGCAGCAAGCCGAAGAGGATCACAACGGACATGGCATCAATTTGCGGATGGATGTTGGGCATGCGTTAACAAAGACAATCAATGACCGGGTAAGTTGCAAAATCCACAGGATCATAGCCTTTGCCACGAAGACACCAAGGCACAAAGAACGTATTCATCGTGACTTCGTGCCTTAGTGGCATGGGGATGTCTCCTATTTCAACCACCCGCCTTCATCAACCGCGCAAAGTTGCCGCCTATGATTTTTTCTACCCTGGCTTCCTTGTTTCCACCCTGCGACACAGCGTCCCTGCGGTAAAAAAAAGTCGATTGATGTTTTACGCTAAAGAAAATGTAACAAGACCAACCTTACCGCAAAGTCGCTAAGGATAAATTCCCTTGCGCCTCCGCGCCTCCGCGGTAAAAAAGAATTGTGATGGCGGTAAAGGAGAGATCTTAAACCGAAGGTGCAGCCTTTCTGAGCGTAAGCGAAGAATCTCTATAGGCATCAACCAACCTCACCCCATTAAAAAATTTGAAAATTAGATGTCATCGCATGCCGCTCTCCGTACGGAGAGGGGAGCCAGACAAGTACGTTAACTTAGGATGTAATTGGGGGTGAGGTCCACTACCACACCTCCTTCATCAGCCGCGCAAAATTGCCGCCAACGATTTTTTCTACCCTGGCCTCCTTGTGCCCACGCTTCAAAAGCTTCTCGGCAATCAACTCCATGCGGTTGGGATGATTGAGTTCGGGCACGAACATAAAAATATTTTCGTCTTCACCTGGCGCAGCACGTCCTGCGGCCTTGCGCTGGCGTACGAACTCCGCATGCGACTTTTTGTACGCGTCCGTTACGTTGTGGGGAGTGATGGAGAGGTCACTGCCAATACCCACATGATCTTCACCGCATACTTTCATGGCATGCTCAATGTGTTTTACCACATCCTCATCGGTGGGTGCCGTCCCCATGGTGAGGAAAGGCATGAGGTAAATTCCAATGACGCCACCTTTGTCGGCCATGGCTTTCAGTTCTTCATCGCGTTTGCTGCGGGGGCGATCAGCAATGGCCTTGCAGCCGGAGTGTGAAATGGCCACCGGTGCTTTGGAGGCTTTGATGGCATCGGCTGTGGTTTTGGTGCTGCAGTGTGAAAGATCCACGATTATTTTTTGTTGGTTCAGTTCGGCCACCAGTTGATGGCCCAGTTCGTTGATGCCCTGGTCATCGGGCACCAGACAGCCATCGGCAAACTGGTTGCGGCCATTGTAGGTGAGTTGCATGATCTGCACGCCAAAGCTGCGGAACAATTGTACGCGAGTGAGCTCCTTATCGATGATGCTGCAATCCTGAAAGCCGTAAATGATGCCCAGCCTTTTTGTTTCTTTGGCTACGCGCAGGTCACTCATCGTTTGGATTTGCATGAGCGACTGGGGGTGCATTTGCATTTCGCGCTCCCACATGGCGATGGTGCTGAAATAATTTTCAATTTCTGTGCCTCCGCTGCCACCGATGGTGAGGTTGACGGCTGTGATGCCGGAGGCCACGGCATTCTTTACCATCTCGGGAGAAAGCGAGGTGAACGTTTCCGAAGTATTGAACGGGCCGGGACTGGCCAGAAAGTCAATCACCGTGGCTTTGGCATAACCGGGCCACGCATCAGGTTTTTTGTCATGCCCTGATAAAACAGGATGCGCATGGGCGGAGGTTGAACTGAAATAAGGCGCCACCGAGAGGGCAGCTGCGAGCCGGGTGAAATTTCTGCGTGTGATTTTGTTCATGGTATAATATAAGAGAATTTCAATATGCCGGGAAAGGGTTTGATGCAAGAGGATCAGGATTGATCGATCCGGAGTATATTGTGTGATGGAATTTCCGGATGCCCGTCATTTTAAGGCAGAACAACTGGCCCTTGCCCTTGAGCTGGAACTGAAAAGGCTGGGCAGGTGGCAGGCTGATCCATTGCCCCCTGAAAAATTGGAGCACATGGGCGCCTTTGGTGAAAATACAATGGCGTTCGAACAGTGGATTCAATTTATCCTCGTGGTACGTCTGCGGCAGATGGCCCGGCAGGAGTTGGAATTTCCCGACAGCAGCAACCTGGGTGCCTATGCCGTGCGCGCCATGGACGGTGATGATGAAGCCGAACACCTCAGAGAACTGCTGACGGAGATTGATGCCTTCATTGAAGACATGCAAACGCCAAAGGTGATAACACCACGCCCCGCTGGCAGCGAGACCGTCACCCTGGGAAGCGACAAAGTGCCTGACGTATTGATCACGCTGGCCGCACTATTGCCACAATATGAAGGAGCCGATTTGGAAAGCCAGTTGCAAACCTTTGATACGTTTATTTCCATACTGTCACCTAAAGCCAAGCTGGACATTGCCGAGCTCCTGCGTCAGGCTGCTTCCAAAGCAGAAAATGAAACCACGCGCACACGCATCCTGCAGGTTGCAACTTCCATCATGGACGGAGGCCGCACAGCTGAACCCTACGACCACGAAGCTGCCATGAAAAAATACCAGGAAGAGCACAGGAGGAATTTTCCAGACCTGCCTTCCATGGGGTAAAAAACCCTAGGAATTACCCCACGAGGTTTTTAAATTTATTTCCGAGAATGAGCCCTCATCCCTGCGGAGTGACAGCTGGGGTAAGGGCTTTTTATTTACAATTTTGATTAAAGGACACCTAAATAAGAATCATCTATGTCAGCAAAGGACCTACACGCTGAGCCGTTTGACGAAAGTACGATTGCCAAGCTTGAGATCTTTGAAGATTATGCTCAAGCATGGATCCCAACGTTTGTTATGTCAAACGTTCAGACTATATGCATATTTGACTTCTTTGCTGGCACTGGTTATGATAAACTTGGTGTACCGGGGAGCCCCATAAGGATACTGAAAAAGATCAAACAACATCTTGGTCACATTTTTCAAAAAAAAGTGCGAGTTATCCTTTACTTGAATGAATTTCAACCAGATCGAGTAGAGCAATCAAAGTTTGCAAAGCTAAAGAGTAGTTGTGAAAGTTTTCTTGAACAGAATCATGACATAAAGCGAGGGATAGAAGTAAAACTTTACAACAAACCTTTCGAGGAAGTATTTTATGATTTATTGCCAGTAATTAGAAAATACCCTTCACTAGTTTATTTAGATCAGAATGGAATTAAGTTTCTTTCAGATAAGTACTTTCTTGAACTTGAAAATTCAAAACGTACTGACTTTTTGTACTTTGTTTCTGCATCGTATTTTTGGAGATTTGGATCAAGCGAGGAATTCAAAAACCACCTTGACCTAGACATGTCAGAGGCAAAGAAGGCTCCTTATAAATTTATTCATAGAAGTATAATTGAACAACTAAGGAAGAAATTGCCAGCTTCAACCAAGCTTCGTCTATATCCATTTTCTATTAAAAAGGGGGCGAACATTTATGGAATTATTTTCGGAGCTTCTCATCCAAGGGCTGTTGATAAATTCTTAAGTATTGCTTGGAAAAGAAATGAAATTAACGGCCAGGCTAATTTTGATATAGATGAGGATACAAAGAAAACGCAACTACACATGTTTGATGCGAAGAAACTGACAAATATGGAGTTGTTTCATCAAAATGTCAGGGAGAAAATTACCTCTAAGGTAATTAGGGATAATTTTGGGCTCCTAGACTTTGCCTATAATGAAGGGCATCTTGGATCTCACGCTGCCTTTGTAGTAAGAGAAATGAGGAAGGAAGGGAAGATTACATTTGTTGGTAGTAGTCCGGGAATCACCTACGATGCTGTATATAGAAATAATAAGAAGATAATATATAATTTATTAAATGAAGAAATCTAAAATAGAGTGGACAGAACTCACTTGGAATCCTGTTACAGGATGTACTAAAGTTTCCGCTGGGTGTAAGTTTTGTTATGCGGAGATTATGGCAAAAAGACTCAAGGCAATGGGGGTTGAAAAGTACGCTGATGGTTTTAATGTGAGGATACATGATCATGTTCTTGGCGAACCATATGCCTGGAAAAACTCCAAAATGGTATTTGTTAATTCTATGAGTGACCTTTTTCATAAGAGTGTTCCTGTTGAATTTATTCAGAAGACTTTTAAAGTAATGAATGAAAACCCTCAGCATGTTTTTCAGATTTTAACTAAGAGAGCAGACCGACTACTTGAATTGGATAAAGCCAAAGCATTAAAGTGGTCTCATAATATTTGGATGGGTGTAAGCGTTGAAGACAACCGCGTTAAAAGTCGAATTACACTGCTAAAAAAGACAAAAGCGAAGGTAAAATTTTTGTCATGTGAACCATTAATTGGATCCCTTGGAAAATTATGGCTGAATAAGATTGATTGGGTGATAGTTGGAGGAGAGAGTGGAAGAAGGCCAAGGCCAATGGATGTGGATTGGGTTTTGGACATTAAAGATCAATGTGAGGAAAATGACGTTGCCTTTTTCTTCAAGCAGTGGGGAGGAACAAATAAGAAGAAAACAGGAAGAGTTCTTGAGGGAAAAATGTGGAACGAGATGCCCAAAGTAGAATCTGTATAAAGGATTAACACAGAATTTTCAATGACGCTTCCTTCGTCAGCGTCTCAGTAGTCGTTTCCGCGGCAGGGATAGAGGCATGCACGGGAGCCCGAAGTGGAACGTGCGCAAAGCTGGCGACTGCCGATAGCCCGGCTGCCGCCCAAACTGTTTCGTTGTAGGTTGTCAGTCAATTGTTATCAGATTTTTTGAGACTGTTAACTATTAACTAACAACTTGCAACCAAATAACTTCAAACTAACTCCTACCTTTACGCCATGAGCACCCTTCAGTACATCCTCGAGATTCTCGGCACTTTCTTTTTTGCCATCAGCGGTGCGCTGGCCGTGCGCGATCGGGATGCCGATCTTTTTGGGGCTACGTTCACGGGATTCGTCACCGCCATCGGTGGAGGAACCTTGCGTGATATCATGCTGGGCAGCTACCCGCTCACGTGGATATCGGATATTTATTTTCTCTATGCCATCGTTGCAGGCGCGCTGGTGGCTTATTTCTTTTTTAATCCGTTGGTCAAACTCAGCCGTACGTTCCTGGTGTTTGATGCGCTGGGGATTTCCTTCTTCACCATCCTGGGCGTGGAGAAAGCGCTGGCGCTGGGTATGCGTCCGGAGATAGCGGCCATCATGGGCATGTTCTCTGCCGTGATGGGTGGCGTGATCCGCGATACGCTGATCAACGAAACACCGGTGCTCTTTCGCAAGGAAATTTATGCAACGGCCTGTCTTGGTGGCGCTGTGCTCTATCTCACCGTGAATTACTTTGGCCTGGAGCGGGACATCAACCTGATTTTGTCCAGTGCTTTTATTTTTATCATCAGGCTGGTGGCTGTGAAGTTCAAACTGGCCTTGCCAAATTTTAAGCGGTAGGTTTTGCATTCCCAATTTTTTTTGAAAATGGTTGTTGAAACATCCTTTAAATGGATGAAGCATTGCAATAGACAATAGACCATTCCCTATTTTAGTACTACCTGAAACCAACCTGTCAGCTACTATGAAAAAAGTATTGAAGTACCTCGGCTACACCCTGGCCGTCATCGTGCTTGCCATTGCCGTACTACTGTTGTACGTGAGCATGGCACTGCCCAGTGTTCCTGTTGAAGATATCACCATTGAATACACACAGGCGCGCATTGATCGGGGAGACTACCTGGCCAACAATGTGACGGTGTGTATGGACTGCCATTCCAGGCGGGAGTGGAATAAATTCACGGCCCCGCTGGCGCCCGGCACCCTGGGCATGGGCGGTGATCGCTTCGACCAGACCATGGGAATACCCGGAGTGTTTTACGCGAGAAACATTACGCCTGCGGGCATCAGCCGCTACATCGATGGTGAATTGTATCGGGTGATCACGTCCGGGGTCACCAAAGAGGGGCGCGCGATTTTCCCTCTGATGCCCTATCCATATTATGGTCGCATGGACAAGGAAGATATTTACAGCATCATCGCGTATTTGCGCTCGCTTCCCCCCATCAACAATGACGTGCCGGATTCAAAAGCGGATTTTCCCATGAATTTTATTTTGAATACAATTCCACAGCCGGCTACACCACAACCGCGTCCTGAGAGAAGTGACATACTGGCTTATGGAGCCTACCTCACCAATGCAGCGGCCTGTCTGGAATGTCATACCGATGTTGATAAGGGGCAGATCATTCCTGAATTGGCCTTTAGCGGAGGGCGGGAATTTGCCTTTCCTGACGGGTCGGTGTTGCGGTCTGCCAATATCACTCCGCATGAAACGGGCATCATGGCATGGACGGAAGAAATGTTTATCGCAAGATTTAAATTGTATGCGGACTCGGCTTACGTGGCCCCAGAAATACCACCGGGGGAGTTCAATACCATTATGCCGTGGACGATGTATGGCAGGATGTCCAGTGAAGACTTGTCGGCCATCTACGCTTATCTGAGAACGGTGAAACCCATGGAACACAAAGTGGAGAAGTTTACACCTGGGATGTAAGGTTAGCTGGATGCTGGTCACTGGATACTAGATTCCAGCAACCAGAATCCAGCATCTAATTTTGTAACTATTGTGCGTTTCAAGAGTAAACAATTGAAACGTTTCAATCATGATCAGAAACCACTTCGTTTCCGTATGGCGCTATATCTCCCGCAACAGCGTTTTTACTGCCATCAATGTGCTTGGGTTGGTCATCGGCATGACGGCATTTTTGCTCATCGTCCAATACGCTGATCACGAATTGAGTTACGATCGGTTCTGGCCAAACGGGGATCGCGTCTACCGCTTGCAACAGGATCGGTACAACAAAGGTGAGCTGTCTACAAGATGGGCGTCCGGTTGCCTGGGTATAGGTCCGGACCTCAAAGCGAATTTCCCGGAGGTGAAGGCCTACGTGCGCATGCGAAAGAGCGATGCCATGCTTTCGCAGGGAGATATTTACTTCAAGGAAGAAAATGTGTACTACACCAGCCAGGATTTTTTTAAAGTATTTGGGTTGAAGTTGTCAGAAGCTGTAGACAGCACCGCGTTGGTTGGCCCCAATAAGATGGTGATATCACGGTCATTGGCCAAAAAGTATTTTGGAGATGAACCGCCCTTGGGAAAATCCATGCGCAACAACGGTGAGGTGGAATTTGTGATTACAGGTGTCTACGAAGACTTGCCCGCCAATACCCACATGACACTGGATGCCATGCTCTCGTTTGCCACCTTTGCCAAATTGGTGGGCAGATCGGAGGAGGAGCTCAACCATTGGCAGTGGGATGGATTCCACACTTATATTTTGCTGGATCAGCATGCCAGTGCGCCCGTGTTGGAAAACAAACTGCCGGACTATATAATAAAACGTGAAGGTGAAGAACTCAGGCAATACAATGCCGGCATGACATTCCATTTACAGGCGCTGCCTGATATTCACCTCGATTCAGATTTTATTGGCGAGTTTAAACCCAACGGCAACAGGGATACGACAAACTTTTTATTGGTGGTAGCGCTGTTGATTATTCTTATTGCCTGGATCAACTACATCAACCTGTCCACGGCCAAGTCCATTGAGCGGGCGCGCGAAGTAGGACTGCGAAAAGTGATGGGGAGTATGCGGTGGCAGCTTGTGCAGCAGTTTTTGGTGGAGTCGATGATGATGAATACGGTGGCGGTCGGATTGGCGATTGGTGTCGCCTTGATGCTGACTCCTTATTTTGCTGATCTTACCGGGCGTCCTTTGGGGTACGAATTATTTACCCGGCAAATTTTTTGGCTGGGATGTGGGGCGCTTATACTTGGAGGGGCGTTACTTTCCGGCATTTATCCCGCTTTTGTCCTGTCGTCTTACAAACCGGTTGAGGTGCTGAAAGGCAGGTTCAAAAATACGAACCAGGGGATTGCATTTCGCAAGGGCATGGTGGTGCTTCAGTTTGTTGCCTCCATCATGCTGATCGTGGGCACGTATACCGTCTACCACCAGATCAACTACATGCGCAGCCAAAAGTTGGGCGTCAATATTAATCAAACCGTGGTGATCCGGTCTCCCAACGTGATTGACTCCACTTACAAATCCCGGTTTCAGGTTTTTAAAAATAAACTGCTGCAATATCCTGAGGTTAGTTTTGTGACCGCATCCAATGATGTGCCCGGAGCTTCACCAGACTGGAATGCGGGGGGTGTACGCAGGCTGAGCCAGGGAGAGGATGAAGGCAATCAATACAGGGTGTTGAATGTTGAGGGTGATTTTATCAAAGCTTATGGATTGGAGATACTGGCCGGCAGAGGATTTTCCAACGAGATGGCCAATGAGGAAGCAAGTTTGATTCTCAATGAATCGGCCGTGCGAACCATGGGTTTTGAAAACCCCGAGCAGGCCATAAACGATCAGGTGATGTTTTGGGGCGATACCTTTCGCATTGTCGGTGTGTTGAAAAATTACCGGCAAGAGTCGCTGAAGAAAGATTTTGAACAGTTGTTGTTCCGTTACGACAAGGCACCGGAAGGATATTATTCTGTTCATTTTAATACCGCGAACGTAAAAGAGTCGCTTGCCCATTTTGAAGGGGACATGAAGGAAGTTTTTCCCGGCAATCCCTTCAATTATTTTTTTCTGGATGAGCATTACGCCAAACAATACAAAGCGGACCAACAATTCGGCTCTGTATTTGGAATATTTTCTGCGCTGGCGATTTTTATCGCCTGCCTTGGTTTGTTTGGCTTGTCCTCGCTTACAGCGCTGCAGCGCACGAAAGAAATTGGAGTGCGGAAGGTGTTGGGGGCCAGCATCCAAAGCATCCTCACTTTGGTCAGCCGGGATTATATGTTGTTGCTGGGCATCGCCATCGTGGCGGCCACGCCCCTGAGCTGGTATGTGATGAGCAACTGGCTACAAGAGTTTGCTAACCGCATCAATCTCTCGTGGTGGATTTTTGCTCTGCCAAGTTTGGTGGTAGTTGCGATTGCACTTTTGACCGTTAGCTTTCATACGCTGAAAGCTGCCCGTACCAATCCCGCGCAGTCGTTGCGGGTGGAGTAGATTTACCTAACTCAAATACCACCACAGGAATAAAATAAATACGCCCAGCAGTAGGGAATACCAGAATGTTGGTTTTGAACCAATGCCGTCCGAAGCCCCGGGCTGATAGGTAATGTTTTTTATCTTTTCCGGGTCGGGCCGCTGGGTCATCAGGCTTACACCCACCAAGACAGCCGTACAGATAGCAAAAAGAATAATGGCAAAATGAAGGAAGTTGATCTCAGCCATGTCACGCATGAACCCCGAAAGACTGTCTTTCATTAGTTCTGCGGTAAAACGGGTCATGCCCAGTACGAGCCCGGTAACCAATGAGGCGATGGCCCCCTGGCTGTTGAGTCGTTTGAAAAATATGCCCAATAAAAACACGGCAGCGATCGGAGGCGAGATGTACGCCTGCACGCTTTGTAAATAAAGGAACAGTTGATTGGAAAAATATTTCATGAACGGAATCCACAATAGTCCGAATCCTACAAGCAGTACAGTGGCTGCCTGACCAACAGTTACCAGTTGTTTTTCGCTGGCGTTGGGCCGTATTTTTTTGTAGAGGTCGAGCGTAATTAACGTGGAGCAGGAGTTGAACACGGATGACAACGAGCTCATCAAGGCGGCAAACAAACCAGCCACCACCAGTCCGCGCATTCCAACTGGAAGAACAGTGGCCACCATGGTAGGCAACGTTTTGTCGGGGCTGTCAATGTGCATCATTCCTTTTTGTACCAATGCATAGGCGATAACGCCTGGTATGACAAACAGAAATAATGGAAGCATCTTCAAATAACCTGCAAACACAGTACCCTTGCGGGCCTGATCAAGATTTTTTGCTGAGAGCACACGCTGCACAATGAATTGATCTGTGCACCAATACCATACCCCTATAATCGGAGCACCAAATAGAATACCCGTCCACGGATAGTTGGTATCCGAAGCGGGGCGCCACAAACTAAAAAAATTATCCGGAGTGGTCGTCACGACTTCTCCCCATCCGCCAACCATTTGCAATCCGTAGAACGTGACCGTTAATGAGCCCCCCAGCAGCACAAACATTTGAATCATATCGGTGTAAACCACGGCTTTCAAACCGCCAAAAATTGTGTAGATCCCCGTAGCCGTCACCAACAATATTGCCCCAACCCAAAAGTTTAGCCCAATGGCTTCAAATACAACTCCGCCTGCGTAAATGGTGACTGAAATTTTGGTCAGCACATAGGCAATGACGGACACAATGGACAAATACATCCGCGACTTGTTGTCGTATCGTTGTTCGAGGAACTCCGGCATGGTGGCTACATTGCTCCGCAAATAAAAAGGAACAAAAACCCAACCCAGTAATAAAAGCATTATCCCGGCAAGGATTTCGTATTGTGCAACAGGGACACCTTCTGAATAGCCACTGCCTGCCAGTCCAATCAAATGTTCAGATCCGATGTTGGAAGCAAAAAGCGAGGCTCCGATTACAAACCATCCCAGGTTGCGTCCTGCCAGAAAGTAGTCATTGGAAGCACTCTCGGATTTTTCTCTTTTGGTCGCCCACCAGGCAATGTAAAAGACCAGGATAAAATAAAGAGCAATGATAACAATGTCGGCAGTTTCAAGTTGGAAAATCATAAACTAGGTTTTTAATATGATGGTGGTGAAGGCCGGAATAACAATCTTGCCATTGTTTATTTCAACCGGCACGTCACTGCTAAAGTAGACTTGTTTATAGCCACGCAATGAATCCGGGAGACTCACCTTCACTTCTTTTTGGGAGATATTGTGCAGCACCAATAAAGACTCGTCATTTTGATGATGCCGGATAAAACTCACCACGGTGGATTTTTTCAGTCCTGACGGTCGCAATTCACCGTAGCTCAGGGCGTAGCTGGCGTTGCGCAGGTGGATTAAGCGCTTGTAGTAGTGATACAGCGAACTCTTATCCTTTGTTTGCTCGATCAGCGGTACTACAGTTTCACTGGTTGAATATTTTGGTTGAATCCACGTGGGCTGGCCTGCGTCTGTACCGGTGTGGTCCCACATGAAGGGTTCGCGGATGTGTTCATCGGGTTTCATACCCAGCATACCAATTTCCTCTCCATAATAGATATAGGGTGTCCCTGGTAAGGTCATTAAAATGGACGCAGCGATTTTCAATTTGTCGTGGTCACCTTCGAGCGCGCTGAGGATCCGATTTTGATCGTGGTTGGTGAGAAATGTGGCATCTATGTAATTCGGGGTGACACCCGTATAAAAATCGACAATGGTTTTATAGGTTTTGATTAACCGGGCAGTATCTCTCTCTGCTTTCACCACTTTGGCAATGGCAACGCCCAAATCAAAATTGAACAGCGCGGGAATTCCTTTGAGGTAAGGAGCGACCTCATCGGCCGGGCTCCATACTTCGCCTACCATATAGGCATCCGGCTTGATTTTCTCCATTTCCGATCGAAACCATACCCAAAATGCATGGTTATCCTCTGCCCGGTCGTCTGGGTAAATGTGCTTGGCGGCATCCAATCGAAATCCATCGACCTTCATTTCTTCAAACCAGAATTTTCCGATTTTCACAAACTCGTCCCTGACCGTTGGGTTGTCAAAATTCAAGTCGGGCATATCGCTGTTGAAAAAACCGTAGTAGTGTTTTTCCTTTTCGTTGCCATTCACGGCATGCCATTGGGTGATATTATCCGAGTCAAGTGTTATTGTTTTTTTGGCAATTTCATCTTTGATACTGTCCTTGTCGGCCCAGATAAAATAATCACGGTAAGGGCCCTTGGGATTTTCTACGGCATCAAGAAACCACGGGTGTTTTGCGCTCACGTGATTCACAATCAGGTCGATGATTACTTTTAAGTTTCGCTGGTGTGCTTCGCTGACAAAGTTTTTAAAATCATCAATGGTGCCGTAGTCTGGATGTATGCCTTTATAATTCGTGACATCGTATTTGTGGTAAGAGGGGGACGGCATAATGGGCATGAGCCATATCCCGTTGACTCCCAAATCCTGAATATAATCGAGTTTCTGAGTAAGCCCGTTGATATCACCAATGCCATCCTCGTTGCTGTCATAGAATGATTGGACAAAGACTTCATAGTAGACACCATGAGGCCAGGATACAATTTTTGTATCGTCAGTTTCTTTGCAACCGATTGCGAGAGACATAATGAAGATGAAGAGAAGTAAAAGGTAAGAAAAATTAATCGTACGGGAATTTTGGCGTCCCATCAATCCAATTTGAAATTCAAATGAAGATAAAGAATAAGGGAGAAATGGCAAGTAGGCACTTTGAAATTTAGCGAGCTCAGTTCAGCTTAAAAAAATTCTTCTTGAGCCAAAGCTGGAATACCGGATCTACAAACTCAGGTTCTTTGTTGAAGAAGTCCATGATCTCCTTTCGCTCAAGTGCCTTTTTAATTCTCACAATGTTGCTGGAGGCGCCAAGATGATAGGAAGAAAGTGTTTCGGCTGAGTTGAATTCCCGGACACCTTCAATGTAAGCACGAAGAAAATTAAGTTGGGTTGATGTAAGCAGTTCAACGTCACGCATGAATGCAATGCTCATCGTATTAAGCAGTTCCTCTACACCCTGATTGAGAATTTTTTCATCTACCTCTTTATCCGTACATATCCAAACCTTCTGAGCTAACTGTTGTACGTATTGTGGATGTAATTGTACCAGCGATGTTATTTCAAGGGCTAACTTATTTGAAATTTGCTTTCCTGATTTTTTAAACTGTTCAACAATATATTTTTCCCAGTGCGATGCTTCAATCCGTTCGAGGTACATCAGGTCTCCAAACCGGTAAAAGGGCATGGAGTAGTTGGTAAATATGTCGGTTAACCAACTCTTTTTGCTACCGAAAAGGCAATAGCTAACGTTTTGATGGGTTTGCCATATAGACCTCATTTGTTTTTGTGTACTGATAGCATCACCAAGCCAGGAAATGTTTTGAAACTCGTCAATACAAACGACTATTTTAATTTTTTTCTTTTTGGCAATTTGTTCGGGTAGCTGATAGATCTCGAGAGGATCGATTTTTTTTGATGTCCAGGCTAACTCTAGTTCAGCCTGCATGTCCGGTGCACCAAAGGCCACTTTTGGGGCGGCATTTTTTATAAATGATTTCACGCTCTCCACCCAATCCTGCCACTTGGTAGAAGTTTGTTTAATGACCTCCCGCGCAAAATGTGTAAGCAATTCCTCTTCGGTGCGCACGGCAAACAAATCAACGTAACAGATGACAAGGCCTTTGCGGCCAGCGAGTGAATTGATGACTTGCCGAACCAGAGAGGACTTGCCCCATCTGCGTGGGGAAATAAGCATCGTATTTACCCCGGACTCAAAATTGGATTTTAGTTGTTTGAGCTCAGCTTTACGGTTAATAAAATCTTCACCGGTAACAATATGACCAAACTCAAAAGGTAAGTGCATAGCTCACATATTAGTGACACACAAATATGTGGAATATCTAACTCACATACAAGTGAGTCACAAGATTGTGAGCAATAACCAAAGGATCACTTATTTGGTAAAGCATTATCAAATCAGCTCCAAAAAGGGCAAAAAAATAAACTCAATTAGTATGCATGCATACTAAACTTTTGTTATATTCGTCTCCCCTGACCGATTTAGGGTTCCAAAGCAATGAAAAAAGAGGAAACCATAGACCACCAAATAAAGGCTACCTGGCATGCCATCTCGCGCATGTACAATCAGCAGGCAGCTAAATACGGTGGTACCATGTCGGTGGGTTATGTGCTCCTCAATATCAACACCGAAGAAGGAGCCCAGGCAACCAAGATTGCCCCTCAAATGGGACTCGAAGCGAGAAGCCTGACGCGCATTTTAAAATCGATGGAGGAAAAAGAATTGATCTTCAGGGCACAGGATGCCAATGACAAAAGAAGCGTTCGTATTTTCTTAACGCATAAGGGCATTGAGATGAAAAAGCGCGCTAAGGAAACAGTTCTTCGCTTCAATGAAGTGACGCGTGAGAGCATACCTTCAGAAAAACTGGATGTGTTTTTCGAGGTGCTTCGCGATATAAATAAGATTATAGACAAAAATAATATTTACGAAACAGTCAATAGCGATTAGTCTTCAATACTCAAGACTAATAACTAAAGACTAATGACTAATTAACATGAACAGAAACATTAGAAAAGTTGCGGTACTCGGATCAGGAGTGATGGGATCGGCCATTGCCTGTCACTTTGCCAACATCGGCTGCAGTGTTTTACTTCTGGATATCGCACCACGCGAACTCAACGAAGAGGAAAAGGCGAAAGGTCTTTCACTGGATGACAAGCGGGTGAAAAATCGAATCGTGCAGTCATCTTTCGATCGCAGCATCAAATCCAGTCCGGGACCGTTGTTCAGCAAGAAATTTGCTTCACGTGTGCAACTTGGCAACTTCACCGATGACATGGCAAGGATCAAAGACTATGACTGGATCATCGAAGTGGTGGTTGAAAACCTCGACATCAAAAAGAAAGTTTACACAGAGGTTGAGAAGTACAGAACACCTGGTACATTGGTAACTTCCAATACATCAGGAATTCCCATTCACCTGATGGCGGAGGGACGGAGCGAAAACTTCAAAAAGAATTTCTGTGGTACGCACTTCTTTAATCCACCACGTTATTTAAAACTGTTTGAAGTTATTCCCACGCCTCACACTGATCCTGAGGTTACAAAGTTTTTGCTTCACTATGGTGATTTGTACCTCGGTAAAACAACCGTGTTGTGCAAAGACACGCCAGCCTTTATTGGAAACAGGGTAGGCGTCTGGGGTTTACTCAAAGTAATTGATTCCATGCAAAAATTTGGACTCAACGTGGACGAGATCGATAAACTCACGGGCCCGGTTATAGGACGGCCAAAGTCAGCTACATTCCGCACTTCTGATCTGGTTGGATTGGATACGCTGGTTAAAGTTGCCAACAACCTGTATGCAGGTTTACCCGATGACGAAGGGCGCGATATGTTCAAGTTGCCCGAGGTGGTGACGAAATTGGAAAAGAACAATTGGTTGGGAGATAAGACGGGACAAGGATTTTACAAAAAGAGCAAAGACGCCAAAGGAAAAACTGAAATACTGACGCTGAATCTTAACACATTAGAATACAAACCGAAAGCAAAAGCAAAATTTGCTACGCTGGAGACAACCAAAACGATTGACAACCTGAAAGATCGTTTTAAAGTTCTGCTGGCAGGAAAAGACAAGGCTGGAGAATTTTATCGTGATGCATTCTATGGATTGTTTCAATATGCCAGCAATCGCATTCCCGAAATCAGTGAAGAACTTTTCAGAATTGACGATGCGGTTTGCGCAGGATTTGGCTGGGAACTTGGCCCATTCCAAACCTGGGATGCCGTGGGCGTGGAGAAATCCATCAAAGTCATGGAGGAGGCAGGGTATAAACCTGCGCAGTGGGTGTATGATATGGTCAGTGTAGGAAACACGTCATTTTACAAAGTACAAGACGGCCAAAATACTTATTATGACATTCCGACCAAATCCTACAAGCAGATACCGGGTACGCAAGATTTCATAATTCTCGAAAACTTAAGTGATAAAATCGTCTGGAAGAATGCGGATTCGAAAATTACTGATCTGGGTGATGGTGTAATTGACTTTTCGTGGCACAGCAAGAGCTACACGCTGGGCAGTGCGGTTGTGGAAGGGATGAACTATGCCATCGGTCTGGCCGAAAAAGATTATCGCGGATTGGTAATCGGGCATCAGGGGTCAGATTTTTCATTGGGTGCAAATCTTGGGCTGGTGTTCATGTACGCCATTGAGCAGGACTATGACGAACTTGACTTTATGGTACGTGCCTTTCAGAACACGGTGATGCGCATTCGTTATTCATCTGTTCCGGTCGTAGTTGCACCGCATGGCAGAACGCTGGGCGGTGGTTGCGAGATGACGATGCATGCGGACATTGCCCAGGCGGCAGCAGAGACTTATATCGGATTAGTGGAAGTGGGTGTTGGTTTGATTCCTGGAGGAGGTGGAACGAAAGAATTTACTAAACGTGTGAGTGACTCCCTGCAGGAAGGAGACGTGGAATTAAACGCGTTGCAAAATGCTTTTATGAATATCGCCACGGCAAAAGTGGCGCTGTCGGCTGAAGAGGCAAGGGAAATGGGTGTACTGCGAAAAATTGATCGCATCAGTATGAACAAAGACAGACAGATAGCAGACGCGAAAGCGGCAGTCCTGGAGTTGGCTGATGCAGGCTACACTATGCCGGTACAAGCAACCAACATCAAAGTACAGGGAAAAACTGGAATGGCATTGTTTGCTGCTGGTGTCAATGGAATGAAGATGGGTCGCTATATCTCCGATCACGATATGAAGATTGCCATGAAAATCGCGAATGTAATGTGCGGTGGAGAACTAAGCTATGCACAAGAAGTAAGTGAACAATATCTATTGGACCTGGAGCGTGAAGCGTTTGTGTCGTTGTGCGGAGAGAAGAAGACGCTCGAGAGGATTCAGTCGATACTTACGGGTGGGAAGCCTTTGAGGAATTAGTCTTGAGTATTTAGTCCTTAGTCTTGAGCTAATGCAGTATGTATGAATAACTATAAAGAATTGAAGCTTTGGCAAAAGTCAGTTGATTTGGCTGTTAGAATTTATGAAATGACCGCTTCCTTTCCGAAAGAAGAGATTTACGGGTTGACTTCACAAATCAAGAGAAGTGCTGTTTCAATCCCATCAAACATCGCTGAAGGGGCGGGTAGAAACACAAAAAAAGACTTTAATAATTTCCTTGGAATATCTGTGGGATCATCTTGTGAGTTGGATACCCAACTAATAATTGCAAGTAGAGTTGGTTTTCTTAGCGGATCCTCATTGGACGCCTTACAGAATGACATAAATGAAATTCAGAAAATGAACTGGGCGCTAAAGCGCTCGCTCAAAATAGATTAGGACTAACGACTAAATACTCAAGACTATGGACGCATATATAGTAGCAGGATACCGAACAGCGGTAGGCAAAGCGCGGAAAGGTGGATTTCGTTTTACACGGCCGGATGATTTGGCGGCAGATGTAATTAAAAATTTGGTGAAATCAGTTCCCGGGTTGCAAAATGAAATGGTGGATGATCTTATCGTAGGCAATGCCGTACCAGAGGCCGAGCAGGGAATGCAGATGGGAAGAATTATTGCCTTGCTTTCATTAGGAATTGATGTGCCAGGTATGGTTGTCAATCGTTATTGTGGTTCTGGATTGGAGACGATTGCTATTGCGAGCCATCGCATTCATGCGGGTCAGGCTGATGTGATTATTGCAGGTGGCACGGAATCAATGTCGCTGGTGCCTGTAATGGGATTCAAAACCGCATTGAACTACGCCATCGCAAAGGACAACCCGACTTATTACACCAGTATGGGACTGACCGCTGAAGAGGTGTCGAAACAATTTAAAATTTCCCGTGAGGCACAGGACCAATTTTCCTATGAATCACACGTAAAGGCAGCAGCTGCCTGGGAAGCCGGTAAGTTCAAGGATGAAGTTGTCCCCATCACCGTAAAAGAGACTTACGTGGATGAAAACATGAAGAAAAAAACGCGAGAGTATGTAGTGGACAGGGATGAGGGCATCAGGGCAGACACCACACCAGAAGGTTTGGCAAAATTGAAGCCCGTTTTTGCCGTGGGTGGAAGTGTAACGGCAGGAAACTCTTCGCAGACTTCGGACGGAGCTGCATTTGTGGTAGTAATGTCCGAGAAAATGGTGAAGCAACTCAACGTGAAACCGATTGCGCGACTCGTGAGTTATGCCACCGCAGGAGTTGATCCACGCATAATGGGCATCGGCCCTGTAGCGGCCATCCCGAAAGCGCTGAAGATTGCCGGCAAGAAACTGGATGATATTGACCTGATCGAATTGAATGAAGCTTTCGCGGCACAGTCATTGGCTGTCGTTCAGGAATTGGGAATAGATCGAAGCAAGTTGAATGTCAATGGCGGAGCAATTGCCGTGGGTCATCCGCTGGGATCTTCGGGAGCCAGATTGTCAGTGCAATTGTTTAACGAGATGCGCAGGCAAAAGAAAAAATACGGGATGGTAACAGCCTGTGTCGGTGGAGGCCAGGGCGTTGCGGGAGTTTATGAATTTCTTAATTGACAGTTGACAAATAAGGCAATTGACAAAATTTTGTCAACTGTGATTTGTCAATTGTCAATTTATGGGGTGATAAAAGAATTATTGATTTAAAACAACAATGAAATGAGTACTGCGACAGCAACAAAGACAGCAATAAAAGGAGGAGAGTTCTTAATCCGGGAGACCCCGGCCAGTGAAATATTTATCCCGGAGGAGTGGACGGAAGAGCAATTGATGATTGCAAAAACCTGTGATGATTTTTTGGATCAGGAGGTCTATCCCCGGCTGGATGAAATAGATGATATCAAAAACAATCCGAAGATCATGCCTGAGATTTTGGATAAGGCTGGAGAGTTGGGATTATTGGGAACTTCAGTACCTCAAGAGTATGGTGGATTCGGAATGGACTTTAATACCACCATGCTGGTAGCTGAAAAGATTGGAGCCGGACATTCTGTGGCGGTCGGCTTGTCTGCGCATACTGGAATCGGAACGTTACCTATTCTGTATTATGGAACAGAAGCGCAGAAGAAAAAATATTTGCCGAAACTGGCGACAGGAGAATGGAAGGCAGCTTACTGTTTAACGGAACCCGATTCCGGTTCAGATGCCAACTCTGGGAAAACAAAAGCAAAACTTACCAGTGACGGCAAACATTTTCTCATCAATGGGCAGAAGATGTGGATTACCAACGGTGGCTTTGCAGATGTATTCATCGTGTTTGCCAAGATTGACGATGACAAAAATTTAAGTGCATTCATTGTTGAAAAATCATTTGGCGGCATCACCATGAATGAAGAAGAAAGAAAAATGGGGATTAAGGGATCTTCTACGCGCCAGATATTTTTCAACGATTGCAAAGTGCCTGTCGAAAATCAACTGAGCGAACGGGAGAACGGATTTAAGATCGCGGTAAATATTCTCAATATTGGAAGGATAAAGCTTGGCGTAGCGGCTGTGGGTGGTGCGAAGATGGCCATCTCCAAAGCAATTAATTACGCCAAAGAGCGAAAACAATTCGGGGTTTCTTTATCCACATTTGGCGCGATCAAGCACAAAATTGCAGACGTAGTCACCCACATTTTTGCTTCTGAGTCTGCCCATTACCGTGCTGGACAAAACATTGACGATTCGTATGCCGCTATGGTTGCCGGTGGAATGGATGCGGCAAAGGCAAAGCTAAAATCAACGGAAGAGTTTGCCATCGAGTGTGCTATTCTTAAAGTGCACGGATCAGAAGTTCTTGACTATGCCGTGGACGAAGGTGTGCAGATTTACGGGGGCATGGGATTTTCTGCTGAGGGTCCGATGGACAGGGCCTACCGTGATGCACGCATTAACAGAATTTTCGAAGGAACAAATGAAATCAACCGGATGCTCACCATTGATATGCTGCTGAAACGCGCTATGAAAGGTCATATCGATTTGATGAATCCCGCAATGGCCGTTCAAAAAGAACTGGTATCCATTCCGGATTTTGGCGCGGTAGCGGAGGAGGGACTATTTGTAAAAGAGAAGAAGGCTTTGTTGAACTTAAAGAAAGCTGGGTTAATGGTGGCCGGAGCTGCCGTTCAGAAGTACATGCAAAAACTTTCTGATGAACAGGAGGTGCTCATGAACCTGGCCGACATGTTGATCGAAGGTTATGTAGCCGAATCCACGATTCTTCGCGTAGAGAAACTGATCGGAATGAAGGGAGAGGCCGCATGCGAAATACAAAAGGAAATGGCGATCATCTATTTGCACCACGCCATCGAAAAAGCAGCGTCTGCAGGCAAGCAGGCCATCTACGCATTTGCCGAGGGTGACGAGCAAAGATTGATGTTATTGGGGTTGAAGCGTTTTACCAAGACGGACCCTTACAACCTTAAAAATGCACGAAGAAAGGTAGCTGATTACGCGATTGAAAAGGGGCAATATCCATTTTAGCCCGCCAGCTAAACTACTCAATGTGATTTGAATAATATTATATTTATAGAATGGAGAGGAAAGAGTTTAAACGTGAGTTGGAAAGGCATAAGAATCAAATCGATGCCAGCATCAAATTCCTGCAAAAGGGCTTCGAAGATCTGAATAAAAGAAACTATGAATTTTATGAATTCATCGAATCCAATTACTACAACTTGGAGGAGCGTTTGACCAAGCTTGAGAGAAAATTTCAGGATCTTAAGTAGTTCCCCACATCTTAAGTTATCGGTTGACCACCTAAGGGCCATTGAAAAATGGCCCTTTTTGGTTCATAAATGGCCATTTCAAATCTTTTGCTTGAATAGTAATAACTTTTTGACCTAACAATCCGTATTTTAGCATTATTGTTTAACAAAAATGTTAAAGTTGGCAGCGGATATTAAACCAAGCGAGGAATTGATCCTCAATGCGGCCGTCAAGGTCTTCACCCGTAAGGGATTTGCAGGAGCGCGGATGGAGGAGATTGCCAAAGAGGCCGGAATAAACCGGGCGTTATTGCACTACTATTTTCGGGATAAGGAAACGATGTTCAACATCATTTTCGAAACAAGATTTAAAGAGTTCTTTACTGGCCTTTTCGGTGTATTCCAATCCCAGGCTTCCTTTCAGGATAAAATCAAAAACATAATTGATCACGAAATCTCTGTACTTTCCAAACACCCGGACCTTGCAAGGTTTGTAATCATGGAAATCGCGCAACAGCCTGACCGGCTCATTCAATTTGGGCAAAAGCTTGGGCTTAATCCGAGGGTCATGCTGGAAAATTTCCAGAAGGAAATTCAACAACAGATTAATGACGGAAAGATAAGGGCAATAGACAGCAGGCAATTGCTCATGAATATCATTTCAATTTGTATTTACCCGTTTGTGGCAAAACCGATTATCAAGACCATGATGCAAATGGACGAAAATACTTTTGCCGATCTGATGGAAAAAAGGAAAAAGGCTGCGTACGAATTTATCATCAACGCCATAACACCATAGCGTATGTGGAAATCTGCTTTAGTTTCATTGTTTCTATGCGTGCCGTTAATAATCCAGGCGCAAAATGTATTGACAATCGAACAATGCCACGACCTGGCGCGTAACAATTATCCGCTGATCAGGCAGAAGGCATTGATCGAACAAAGCAAAGAATTTTCTATTGCCAATGTTAAATCCGGATACCTGCCTCAAATCTCAATAAATGCCCAGGCTACCTATCAGTCCGATGTCACACAAGTTCCTATTTCTGTCCCCGGGTTCAATATTGAAACACTTGCCAAGGATCAGTACAGAATTTACGGAGAGATTAACCAATCCATCTATGATGGAGGCACGATGAGAGAACAAAAAGCGATTACGGAAACCAGCGCCCGAATTGACGACCAAAAACTTGAAGTTGAGCTCTATAAAATCAATGACCGCATCAGTCAGCTCTTTTTTGGTATCCTGCTGATGGACGAACAGAAGCGTCAAATCGAATTGGTAAAAAAAGACCTGGAAACAAATCTCTCAAGAATTGAAGCATCCATAAGAAATGGAACTGCCTTTAAAATGAGCGCTGAGCTGCTGCAAGCAGAATACCTGAAGGCGGAGCAACGAACAATCGAGACGATGTCCATGCGAGAGGCTTATGTTTCCATGCTGGCTCATTTTATAAACCAGCCGATAAATGAATCAACGCAATTCACCAAACCTATTGTATTATCTATTGAAGAAGAACCGATCCTCAAAAGGCCAGAACTAAATCTGTACGGCTATCAAAACGAGATGCTTGGCGCGCAATACGGCCTTGGAAAAACCAAAACCATGCCGCGCGTTGGGTTGTTCCTGCAAGGTGGATACGGCAGGCCGGCTCTCAATCAACTAAAAAATGAATTTGACACCTATTATCTGGGCGGCATTCGGCTCAATTGGAACCTGTCCGGCCTTTACAATTCAAAGAGGGATAAACAATTGCTCGACATCAATTTGCAACAAGTAAATGCCCAGAAGGAAACTTTTATTTTTAACACCAGCCTTGTCGCCAGCCAACAGCGACAAGAAGTAGACAGGCTTCAGCGCCTTATCAAAGTAGATGACCAAATCATTGAACTGAGATCAAGAATCAAGAAGACAGCGGAGGTGCAACAGCAGAATGGGGTGATTACTACCAATGATTACCTGCGGGAGCTTAATGCAGAAGATCAGGCGAAACAAAACAGACTATTGCACGAGATACAATTAATAATGGCATTGTACGCTTATCAAAATACAATTGGGAATGAATAATAATACAAACGCATGAGACCAACACCTTATACTTTATTATTGGCCTGCCTTGCCCTAATTGCTGGCTGCAGCAGTGAAGGGAATCAATACGATGCCACGGGAAATTTTGAGGCGGATGAAATTATCGTCTCGTCCGAGGCTTCGGGAAAAATACTTAAGTTCAATTTGGATGAAGGACGCACGTTGAAAAAAGGCGAAGTGGTTGGCTACGTGGATACCCTGCAACTGCACCTGAGGAAAAGGCAACTGCAATCTTCTATCAAGGCGGTGTTGGCAAGACAACCTGATGCATCATCGCAATTGGCCACCGTTCAGGAACAAATCGCAACAGCAAAAAAAGAGAAGGAACGATTTGAAAATTTGTTGAAAGATGATGCAGCCACCCAGAAGCAAGTGGATGATCTGAATGCACACCTTGCTTTGTTGCAAAAGCAGCACAATGCGCTGCAGTCTTCGCTGGCCACCACCACTCAGTCGGTGAGAAGCGAAGCGGTGCCCTTGTCTGTGCAGGTTGAGCAAATTGAAGATCTGATCCAAAAATCGATAATCACCAATCCGATTGATGGCACCGTGCTGGTGAAGTATGCCGAACAAAGCGAAGTTACAGGTCCTGGCAAAGCATTGTACAAAATCGCTGACCTCTCGTCCATTATTTTACGCGCCTACATTTCGGGCCCACAGCTTTCCAGTGTAAAGCTCGGCCAGAAAGTAGATGTGCTGGTGGATGATGTAGAAAATGACCATAAGAAGTATGAGGGCGAAATAATTTGGATCGCAGACAAAGCCGAGTTTACGCCAAAGACCATTCAGACCAAAGAAGAACGTACCAATCTGGTGTATGCCATTAAGATAAAGGTTAAGAATGACGGCTATTTGAAAATTGGCATGTATGGGGAAGTAATTTTTGGAAAATGAAAGCGGCTGTAAAAGTTGAAGGTGTTTACAAGAGCTTTCGGTCCGGTAAGTCGGAGATTGAAGCGCTCAGGAACATATCTTTTACCGTGGCCAAAGGTGAACTGTTTGGGTTGATAGGCCCGGACGGTGCAGGAAAAACAACTTTGTTTAGAATTCTCACCACATTAATGGTGGCCACCAAAGGCAATGCCTGGGTCGATGGCCTTGAGGTTGTGAAAGATTACAAAGAAATAAGAAAACAGGTAGGCTATATGCCTGGCAAGTTTTCACTCTATCAGGATTTAACGGTTGAAGAAAATCTCTCCTTTTTTGCCACGTTATTTGGCACCACGCTGGAAAAAAATTATAACCTGATCAAAGACATTTACTTTCAAATAGAACCTTTCAAAAAAAGGAGAGCAGGCGCATTGTCGGGGGGAATGAAACAAAAGTTAGCACTGAGCTGCGCCTTAATTCACAAACCCAGCGTACTATTTCTGGATGAGCCAACCACGGGGGTCGATGCCGTTTCGAGGAAAGAGTTTTGGGAATTGCTGAGGAATTTACAATTGCAAGGCATCACGATTGTTGTATCCACGCCCTATATGGATGAGGCCGGCTTGTGCGACCGCGTTGCGCTGATGCAGGAGGGTCGAATTCTCGACATCGATTCACCAGGTGGAATCACATCTCGCTTTGGCCGTCCACTGTGGGCCGTAAGATCACGTGACATGTACAGGCTCATGCAGGATTTCAGACAAGACGACCAAGTGGATTCCTGCTATCCTTTTGGACAGTTCCATCACGTGACATTCAAAGACTCAAGTCGGGAAAAGCGGGAAATAGAATCTCTGCTACACAATATGGGGCATGCTGATTTTTCAGCGCAAAAGATTGAACCCACCATAGAAGATTGTTTTATGGAATTAATGAATCGATGACGGGCAGCCCAGCGATATCGGTAACGGATTTGACTAAACGATTTGGAAGTTTCACCGCAGTGGACGCGATTAGTTTTGAAGTCGGGAAAGGAGAAATCTTTGGTTTTCTTGGAGCAAACGGGGCAGGCAAAACCACCGCCATGCGGATGCTGTGCGGACTCTCACTTCCAACAAGTGGGGAGGCGAAGGTCGCAGGGTTCGACCTCTACAAAGAGTCAGAAAAAATCAAAAAGAGTATCGGGTACATGAGCCAGAAATTTTCTCTCTATGAAGACCTGACGATCAAAGAAAACAACCGGTTTTATGGCGGAATCTACGGCTTGAGCGACCAGCAGATCAAAGATAAAACGACCTACATGCTGGAGCACCTGAAATTGGAGAGCCAGAAGGATAAGTTGGTTAAGGCGTTGCCGCTTGGATGGAAACAAAAACTTTCATTTTCAGTCTCGATGATTCACGATCCGCAGATCGTCTTTTTGGACGAGCCCACGGGTGGCGTAGATCCCGTGACGCGGAGGGAGTTCTGGACCATGATTTATGAGGCGGCCAATCGGGGAACGACTGTGTTCGTGACAACACACTACATGGATGAAGCGGAGTATTGTGATCGCGTGTCAATCATGGTGGACGGTAAGATTGAGGCGATGGATACGCCAACTGCTTTGACAGAGCGGTTTAATGCCAAAGGTATGGAAGATGTATTTGTGCAACTCGCAAGGAAAGCAAAAAGGTCCGACAACTAGTGAAGCAGTTTTTATACTTCATACTAAAAGAATTTTATCACTTGCTTCGGGACAGGCGAACAGTGTTCATTCTTTTTGGAATGCCGATTATTCAAATTGTCATCTTTGGGTTTGCATTAACCAATGAAGTAAAGAACTCACGGATTGCCATACTTGATAATTCTAAGGATGAGGCAACACGTGCGATTATCCATCAACTCGAGGGGAGCCGGTATTTTGATATTGTTGACAACCTGAGCTCTTATGCAGATCTGGAACCAACATTTCAGAAGGGACAAATCAGGATGGCGGTGGTATTTCCCCCACAATTCCAGGAAAGCTTACTTCATACCAACAGTGCGTCCATTCAACTGATTGCAGACGCAACCGACCCCAATGTAGCCAACACACTCACCACGTATGCGGCTGCCGTTATTATGGACTATCAAAACAACATCCGCGGGCAGCAAGAGTATCCTTACGCAATCGAGACGGAATTGCAAATGTTATACAATCCCCAATTGAAGGGATCCTACAACTTTGTTCCCGGTGTAATGGCCATGGTGCTCATGCTGGTAGGCGCTATGATGACCTCCATTTCCATCGTGCGTGAAAAGGAGCTGGGAACCATGGAGGTGATATTGGTTTCTCCCATTGTGCCGATCAAGGTGATTATCGCGAAGATGGTTCCTTACCTGCTCTTGTCCATGGTGAACATTGCCAGTATTCTCCTGCTAAGTGTCTATGCCCTGGATGTACCCATCAAAGGGAGCCTTTCATTATTGGTTTTTGAATGTTTTTTATTCACGTTGACGGCTTTGGCTTTGGGCCTGCTGATTTCATCCATATCGAATTCTCAACAGGTAGCAATGCTCATCTCGCTGATGGGTTTGTTTTTGCCCACCATCATGTTTAGCGGGTTTATGTTTCCGGTTGAAAACATGCCAATTCCGCTCCAGGTGATTTCCAATGTCGTGCCAGCCAAATGGTTTTATTACATCGTGAAGGATGTAATGATAAAGGGAACTGGACTTCAAACAATTTGGATGGAGACCCTCATCCTGGCGGGGATGCTCGTGGTTTTGTTGGCCGTTAGTATCAGGAAATTTAAAGTGAGATTAGAATGAGGACGCTGCGAATTTTATTGGAGAAGGAGTTCCGGCAAATTTTTCGCGACCCTGCCATCCTGAGACTCATCTTTATGATGCCAACGATTCAACTTTTGATATTACCGCTGGCGGCCGACTATGAAGTTAAGGATGTCAACATTGCCATTGTCGACCAGGATCGCTCGGCCTATTCGCGACAACTCATTAACAAAATCTCGGCTTCGACCTATTTCAATTTGGTGGAGTATACTTCTTCTTACGATCAGGCGCTGGGTTTAGTCGAGAAGGATCAGGCTGATTTGATTTTGCAAATCCCTACAGCCTTCGAAAGGAGCCTGATAAAGGAAGACGAGGCAAAGTTATTCATGGCCATCAACGCGATCAATGGCGTAAAGGCCAATCTTGGTGGAGTGTATCTGCGAAGTATCATCAGCGATTTCAACAATGACGTAAGACTGGAGTGGGTGCAACTGCCCCGATTCAGTCCGCAACCCCAAATTCAGATTTCAGCCATCAACTGGTTCAATCCCTTGCTCAACTATCAGTTTTTTATGGTTCCGGGAATACTTGTGATACTGGTAACCATGGTGGGATCTTTCTTATCAGCGTTGAACATTGTAAAGGAAAAAGAAATTGGGACAATCGAACAAATCAACGTGACACCCATTCGCAAACACCAATTCATCCTGGGGAAACTCATCCCTTTTTGGGTGCTGGGTTTGATCGTGCTTTCCATTGGCATGCTGCTGGCGAGAATTTTTTATGGAATCATTCCTGAGGGTAGCCTTTTCACCATTTACATTTTTACCGCTGTTTATTTGTTATCTGTATTGGGATTGGGTCTGCTCATTTCTACTTATACCGAAACGCAGCAGCAGGCCATGCTCATTTCCTTTTTTCTGATGATGATTTTTATTTTGTTGGGCGGCCTGTACACTTCGATCGATAGCATGCCAGGATGGGCCCAGATATTTACAAAATTTAATCCGGTTTCCTATTTCATAGAAGTCATGCGCATGGTCGTGCTGAAAGGCAGCAGTCTCCATGACATCAGGTATCACTTATTGATTGTAACGGGATTTGGCGTTTTCTTCAATACGTGGGCGGTCATTAACTATAAGAAGCGAAGCTAAAACTGTTCATTCCTGCAAAAACGGGTGTTCATTTTCCAACAGTGGCGACCGATAGCTGGCCTTCGAATGTTCGATTTTGAGCTGGGATCGATGTATTTCGCCCGGTGAAGATTCTTGAACGGTTTTTGTGAACGAGAGGGGAAACCCATACCAATGAAAGGCTCAACTGTTCTACTCGCGCTGATCGTATTGTTTACATTTCCACTTTGGATTGCGCTTGTTGCCGGTGGTTTTGGTATCCTGATTGGAATTATTGCAGCCATCTTTGGATTGATTATCGGGGCATTTGGTTTGGTATTCGGAGCCATTGCCGGAATCTTAAAAGCGATATTCAGCGGAATATTTGGATGGGGTAACCATTGGGATTTCTTCTCCTTTCCTCATTTCCATCTTGGCGGTTTTGAAATCGCAGCGATTATTATAGTCATCGCCCTTTTGGTGAGCAGAAAGAAGGCGCCAAAAACCTCCAACGAAAAAAACCAGGGTTAAGGAATTTTCAATTCAGCTTTAAATCCTTTGATCTGATTTCTCAATGCGGCTTCCCAGGTTAAGTCGGCATCCCACTTCGTGCCAAGGAAAACATTTCCCGATTCGATATGCCTGAGGTAAAATTTGTAAACAGGTGTTTCTGATAAAAAGGTTTTGAGCTGCAGGGCACCGTTCGGATAAGTGACGGACGTGATCGCACTTTCTCCGGTCGGATTTTCGTAGCCGAGAATTTCCCTGGCTATTCCACCCTCTGTATGCACAAAAGACAGGATATAGTGAAATCCCTTGTCGCGCATTTCCTTTTTGTCCAACTCAGGTTGTACCATGTCGTAATTAAAGGGGTAATGCTCTCTAAAAAATCGAACCAATACACTGTCCCTGGCGGCATCATTGAACCACGGCACGGCAAGTTTATCCACCTTTAAATCGATGGCATAAAAAGTTGAACGTCTCCCTTCTATAATGCTGATCGGAAAATCTCTTTCCGGATAGGAATTAATAAGAAAATTTTTGTTGGGCTGATTGTTCAACGTGGTTCTATATATCGTTTGAAGAAGCTCATCTAAATTCGGGTTGGATAATTGCCAACCCCCCTGACCGTTATTTACAAATTCCGCGGTGTTGTTAAATGGCGTAATGATGAAGGAAAATTCATTGACCATTTTCTCAATAAGAATAATGAATGAAATTTCCCTCTTGATTAAGTAGTCGGTAATTTTTTGTGTCACGTCAGCACCGCCAAAAACCAGGGCGGTCTTGAAGTAGGCCACCGCATCGATTCCTGTTTTCTGAAAAGAGGCCTGGATGCTGTTGAGTTGCTCGTCTGACAAGTTTGAGTCATAGAACACGCAAGATCGTGTTGCCAGTAAATTGGCAGGAACATTGTTGGTTAGCGTAATCTTTGACGGAATCGGGTTATCTGTGCTTTGTGCATTCACGCTTGCGATTGAGAGCGAAATAGTCCAGAAGCACAATAATATTTTCATGAAGTGACTGTCAACCATAAAAACGAATTCACGAAGATAGTATTGTAAACGGATTGTCTATAGTCCGATATAGAATCCTGTTTCGTCTTGTTTAATAGGGTACGTTTCGAGATCGTGCGACCGCTCAGCGGATTCCCGCCCGGAGGTAAGTTGGAAACGATAGCCGTGCCAGGGGCATACTACTTCACCAAGGTAATTGATGCTCCCCTTGCTCAACGATTCACCATTGTGAGAGCATTTGTCTGCGACTGCAAAAAATTGATCATTCACACGCGCAAGGCAAATTCTTCTTTGATGCACAACCAGCAATCGGGTAGCCCCTGCCGATACCCGCGCCCGGGCGTCAGCACCACTGGAAAAGATTTTTACCCACTGCATGAATCAACTTTTACCCGTTTGGAGTTTTTTATACCTTGATCAAAATTACCCATACACATGAAGAAAATCTACAGTACACTCCTTCTGCTTTTTTGTGGCTCGCTGCTTTTTGGACAAAATATGAAGCAGCAAGCCAAATTGGATCTGAAGGCAAAGGAAATGGAAGCCAAAGTGATTGAATGGCGCAGGCATTTCCATCAATATCCTGAATTATCTAACCGCGAATTCAAAACAGGCAAAATGATCGCGGATCATTTAAAATCGTTGGGCCTTGAAGTTAAGTATCCTGTCGCCAAAACGGGGGCCGTTGGAATTTTGAGAACAGGCAAACCAGGACCCACAATAGCACTAAGAGCTGACATCGATGGACTTCCCGTAGTCGAAAGAAACAGTCTGCCGTTTGCCTCCAAAGAAAAATCCACCTACCTGGGCCAGGATGTTGGCGTGATGCACGCTTGCGGCCACGATACGCACATTGCCATATTAATGGGCGTTGCCGAAATTTTAGCCGGAATGAAATCAGAATTAAAAGGAACGGTTGTGTTTTTGTTTCAGCCGGCCGAAGAGGGGGCACCGGAAGGCGAGGAGGGTGGAGCCGCGTTGATGATCAAAGAGGGTGTGCTGGATGATCCGAAAGTAGATGTTGCATTTGGGTTGCACATCAGTTCGCAAACACCGGTGGGCACCGTTACTTTCAAGCCGGAGGGATTGCTGGCAGCGGCTGACATGTTAAAGATCAAAGTGAAGGGTGTGCAGGCGCACGGCTCTGCTCCCTGGTCGGGTATTGATCCCGTGGTGGTCTCTGCACAGATCATCAATGGCCTTCAAACCATTGTGAGCCGGCAACTTGATTTGACCGAGGCAGGCGTGGCGCTGACAATTGCAACCATTCATGGCGGTGTAAGAAACAATATCATCCCTGAGGAAGTAGAGATGACGGGAACCTTGCGCACGCTGGACAACACCATGCAGGATGAGTTGCACGCGCGTATCAAACGTACCGCAGAAAAAATTGCCGAGAGTATGGGGGCGAAGGCAGAAGTAGAAATCATCAGAGGATATCCGGTTACCTACAATTCTCCGGAACTGACCGATTGGGCGAAGCCGGTGATGGAGCGCGTGGCGGGCAAGGACAAGGCCGTGGTGATCAAAGCCGTAACCGGGGCAGAGGATTTTTCTTTCTTCTCTCAAAAGGTGCCAGGCTTCTTTTTCTTTGTAGGAGGCATGCCACTTGACGCTGACCCTACCAAAGTACCCTCGCACCACACGCCAGATTTTTTTATTGACGAGAGTGGCATGATCACGGGACTCAGGGCCATGCTCAACCTAACAGTAGACTATATGAATAGTCCAATGAAGGGTACAGCTACGGGAATGAAAAAGTGATGGGTATTGGCAAGAACAAAAAAGCCCGCTATTCAGCGGGCTTTTTACATTCAGAAATACACGTAATAAAGACTATCCTACCCGCCATGCAGGCACTGAGTGCCAGCGACTCCTCCCAACTTATCTTCACGCGTTGGCCTGCTTTGAGATTGAAATGAAACAATGGATCGTCCTCTATACTGGGAGCCTGAACATACGTTCTGTGTTCCGGCTCAAGACGGGTACCATCGGCCAACTCGAACATAAGCCCACAACCATCCAGGCCGGTCATGTCCACCACAGTTGCCTCCGTTTGGCAGGCAGAATCATTGCATAAAATCGGCTCCTTCTCCTTTCCGCATTGGAAAAGACTGGTTAGCAAAATCATGAATGTCAGTCCTTTCATACAGGTATTTTTACTCTTTGACACAATCTGATTCGGATTGGTTGGAAATAAGGTAAATTAAAGTGAAAATTATTTTCAATCAACCTCAGTGCGTATTAACGCAGTAGATGCAACGTATATCAACCACTAGAATTATGAAAAAATTACTACTCTTTTTTTGCATCACCCTTGCTGGTGTAGTGTACGCTCAAAAGAAACCCAAGGTGAATGCCAATAAATTGGCCGTTATTGAATCGGTGGATAAAAAAACCGCAGAGCTGTCAAAACTAAGTGATGAAATATGGGCGTATGCGGAGGTGGCCTTCCAGGAAACCAAATCCAGCAAGGCCCTGGCAGACTATGCAGAATCCAGGGGATTTAACGTGCAACGAGGTGTGGCGGAGATTCCGACCGCATTTGTGGCGACTTATGGATCGGGAAAACCCGTCATCGGAGTGCTGGGTGAGTACGATGCGTTGCCCGGGATTTCGCAAAAAGCACAACCCACCAAAGAACCCTATGAAGTGGGCGGTGGAGGTCATGGATGTGGGCACAACCTGTTTGGTGTGGGCAGCCTGGCCGCTGCCATCTCAATCAAGGAACTTATTGAACAGGGGATGTTAAAAGGGACGATTAAATTTTTTGGGACACCTGCTGAAGAGTCGGGCAATGGTAAGGTGTACATGGCGCGTGCCGGATTGTTTAGCGACCTGGATTTGTGTTTCGATTGGCATCCGGGTACAAGCACCGAAGCCGCAACACAAAGCTCAACCGCTTTGGTTGAATACAATATCGAATTTTTTGGCAAAGCATCGCACGCTGCCGGTGACCCGTGGAATGGAAGGAGTGCTTTGGATGGATTGGAATTATTTACAGACGGCATCAACATGTTGCGTGAACATATAAGACCATCCTCTCGCATGCATTACGTGATCCAAAATGGGGGCGATGTACCCAACGTTGTTCCGGAATATGCCAAGGCCTGGATTTGGATACGCGATTCCAAGCGGGAGGAAATGGACAGGGTGGTGGAGCGAATGAAAGACATTGCAAAAGGAGCTGCCCTTATGGCGGGCGTTGACGTGAAGACATCCTTACTGAGTGGCACCTATGAAATCCTTGTCAACAGGACGGGGGCCGAATACATGCATAAAAACCTGGAGTATCTCGGACCGATAAAATTTACTGAAGAAGAACAAAATTTCGCCAGGACCATTCAGAAGACATCAGGAGTGGAGTCGGTTGGACTGAGGGGCGAAATCGGACCACTGCGTGAAACCTCAGATCAAACCGGAGGGGGCTCAACGGACACCGGAGACGTGAGTTGGGTTGTACCGACCATAAGAATGACAGCAACGACTGGTGCCGTGGGCGCACCCTGGCATTCCTGGGCCGAAGTGGCCTGTGCAGGCATGTCGATAGGACACAAAGGAATGTTTCATGCAGCCAAGTCAATAGGGATGACCATTGTAGATGCATTTGAAAATGAAAAGATGAGAACAGACGCGCGTGCAGAATTTGACGAGCGAAGAAAAGGACACACCTATAAAGCGTATTTGGCTGATGGCCCGCCTCCGTCAAAGTCTGGAAAATAACGATGAAAAATTTACTCGTCATATTGGTGGTTGCCGGAACCATGATCGGCAAGGCGCAACCTGGATTCAAAGATCCGTCCTTTGAGGAAGTGATATCTCTGAGGAGCGTAGGAAATCCTGAGATATCTCCAGACGGGAAACTGGTCGCCTTTACCATGCGCACGGCTGACTGGCAGGAAAATGAATTTGACAATGAAATCTGGTTGTCAAAAAACGGGTCACCGGCTTTTCAACTGACCAACTCGCCCAAGGGCTCCAGCGAGTCACCGGTATTCTCGCCCGATGGCAAATGGGTGGCTTTTCTTTCTAACCGTACAGGTAAGAATCAAATCTATGTGATCAGGGTGGAAGGGGGCGAGGCGATCGCGGTGACGGATGAGAAAGAAAGTATATCAAGTCTCGATTGGGCTCCTTCGGGCAGAAAGATATTTTTTATTAAAGAGGATCCCCAAGACAAAAAAAGGAAAAGTGAGGAGAAGCGCTACGGTGGGTTCACAACCGATGACAGAGAATTCACGCTGTCTCATCTCTGGCAGGTGGATTTTTTACCGGATTTGCGTAATCCTGTGGAACTCCCTTGCTACCAGTCGGTTGATTCTCTCAGGCGTTCTTCGGGGTGCCTTGATTTAGCAAAACCAGAACGGTTGACCGAAGGAAAATTTACTATTACTTCCTTTAGGGTTTCTCCAGATGGAAACAAAATCGCTTTTAGTCATCAACCCGATCCTTTGATCAATTCGTTTTTGAAATCGGATATTTCGATCCTTGATATAAGCTCAAAAAAAACCATGCCAGTCGTTACGAATCCAAGTACCGATGCGATTGCGGCATGGTCTCCCGACAGTAAAGAACTTTTATATACCTCCAACGAAAGTGATAGCACATCGAATTTTTATAAAAATTCCAAACTGTTTGCTGTTGGTGTAAACGATGGAAGGATAAGAAGGCTTGCGCCCAATCTGGATGAGGATTTTGGGGGCCAATTTAGCTGGGTGGCAGATGGCATTTATTTTACGGTTTGGAACAAAACCAAAAGACCATTGTATAAAATAAATCCGCGATCCGGAGACCATTCCATTTTTCTCGCTACTCCGGATCAGTTTTTTGGTGCATCATTTTCAAAATCAGGACATTTTGCGGTAAGCGCAAAGGCAGGTGATCAACTCAACGAAATTTTCGTTTCTTCTGTGGTCAGCCCAAAATTGCAGAAAGTCACATCGATTAACGAACAAATAAAAAACTGGCATGTCGCAAAAAGCGAAGTGATCGCGTGGAAAAGTAAAGATGGCGCTACCATTGAAGGAGTGCTGCACAAACCCGACAACTACGACCCGGCAAAAAAATATCCGTTGCTGGTGGTCATCCATGGAGGACCAACCGGTATCGACTATCCGCATCCGGTCCCTGCGTATGTTTACCCAATCGTACAGTGGTTGAACAAAGGTTGTCTCGTGTTGCGACCGAACTACCGGGGATCAGCTGGATACGGAGAGGCATTTCGATCACTTAATGTGGAAAACCTCGGAGTCGGTGATGCATGGGATGTCATTTCAGGGGTTGACTATCTTGATTCAAGGGGATTAATCGACAGGGCGAGGATGGGCTGTATGGGTTGGAGCCAGGGCGGGTATATCTCTGCTTTTCTTACCACCACCACCGATATGTTCAAAGCCATTTCCGTAGGCGCGGGAATTTCTGACTGGGCAACCTATTACGTAAACACGGACATCCACCCATTTACAAAACAATATTTAAAGGCAACGCCCTGGTCGAATCCGGAGATCTATAAAAAGACATCACCCATAACCTATATCAACCAGGCGAAGACACCGACCTTGATTCAGCATGGTGAGCTAGACAAACGGGTTCCTATTCCCAATGCCTATGAATTGCTGCAAGGGCTTCGTGATCACGGAGTAAAAAGCGAACTGGTTGTTTATAAAGGATTCGGACACGGCATTACAAAACCCAAAGAGCGGCTGGCTGCCAACTGGCACAACTGGCAATGGTTTAACAAATATATTTGGGGTGAAGAAATTGAATTGCCGACCACGGAAGACGACAACAAATAAACTTATGAATAAATTATCCAAAGCGTTAATCATCATCGTGTTTCCATTTGCGGTGCTTGCGCAAAATGGGACGAAGCCCATCGTGACATCTGACGTGCTCAAGCTCACCACGGCCGATCAAATTCAAATTTCACCGGACGGGAGCAAGGCGGTTATGGTGGTGACAAAAAAGGCAGTTAAGAAAGAAAAGGATTATTACTACACCCGCCACCTTTATTTATTAAATCTCCTCGCACCAGGCGACCCAATCCAACTTACTTTTGGTGATCGAAACGATGGCCAGCCAACCTGGTCCCCAGATGGAAAACAAATTGCTTTTACGAGAAAGGACGGAGATGCCACTCAGCTTTGGTTATTGCCTTTATCCGGAGGAGAGGCTTATTCTCTAACCAAGGTGAAGACGGGCGCCACACAACCTGCCTGGTCCCCAGACGGTAAGAAAATCCTCTTTAGCTCCAGCATTCCGTTCCATGACATTGCCGGGCGGCCGGGATGGCCAAATGAAAGGCCGGGCCGAGGGTACAATGATGAACCGAACTGGCTGGCAATGAAGGAAGAAGAGAAAAAAGACGTAAAAAATTCTCCCGATGGATCGCTTGAGGAAATCAAAGCATGGCTGGCGAAAAATGCCAGTGAAAAGAACCCAAGGGTAATTACAAGGCTTCAATTTCAGGGTGAAAATGATCTTCAGCCAGAGCAAAGATTTTCTCACCTGTTTGTTGTCCCCGTTTCCGGTGGCGATGCAACCCAAATCACCAACGGATATCAAAGTTTCAGGCAGGCCAGCTGGTCGCCAGACGGAATGCGGATCATATGCACATCAGATTTGCCATCGCTCGAACCGGATGCCAACAGGAAGTCATCAATCTGGATCATGAACGCAGATGGAAGTGAAGTGAAAGAGTTTTTGACTTTTAAGGAGTACCCGGCTTTGGCAGCAAGTTATTCGCCAGACGGTAAATCGATTCTCTTCTTGTCGAGGAGTGGCGAAAGTTTTCTTCGTGGCCAGTTTGAGCTGGGCGTGATGAGCGCCACGGGGACAAATCCTACCATCTTAACTACAGCGTTTGACCGGGATGTATCTTCACCCATTTGGTCAGCCGATAGCAAGACGATTTATTTCACCGCTTCTGAGGATGGTGACATACCACTTTATAACATTTCTGCCAAAGGAGGAAAACCTTCGGTCGTTATTGGCAACGACAAGGGGGTAATGGATTATGACGTTAAAGGCGATCGGGTCGTGTACGCGCAAACCGAAATAGCCAACCCATGGGATGTTTATCAGATGACGATAAAAGATAAGAAGTCTGCACAATTGACAAAACTCAACGCAGATTGGTTGAAAGATAAGAAAGTAACCATGCCCAAAGAGTATTGGGTTACACGGCCCGATGGTGTTAAAGTTCAGTATTGGGTCATGGAACCTCTTAACAGGAAGGAAGGCACAAAATACCCAACTATTCTCAATATCCACGGAGGGCCAACTGCCATGTGGGGTCCGTCAGGATTTTCTATGTGGCATGAGTTTCAGATGCAGGTGGGGTGGGGCTACGGCCTGGTGTTCTGTAATCCAAGGGGAAGCGGAGGTTATGGAGAGGATTTTAAAATGGGTAATTACAAGGATTGGGGAACCGGACCCGCCAATGACATTCTCGCTGCGTTGGATGACGCATCGAACAAACATTCCTGGATTGACAAAGACCAGTACTTTGTAACGGGGGGGAGTTACGCTGGTTATATGGTGGCATGGCTCATCAGCCAGGATCAAAGATTTAAGGCAGCCAATGCACAGCGTGGCGTCTATGACCTCACCACATTTATGGGAGAGGGAAATGCATGGAGATTGGTGCCCGACTATTTTGGTTATCCCTGGGAGCCAGGCACACAAAAGCTGCTGGATGAAAACTCACCCTATGCATTCGTGGACAAAATCAATACGCCACTCCTTATCATGCACAGCGATAAAGATTTAAGGACGGGTGTTATTCAGTCGGAGATGTTGTATAAAAGTTTGAAAATCTTGAATAAGCCGGTCGAATACGTGCGGTATCCGGATGAAGGGCATGAACTGTCGCGAAGCGGAAATCCTTTGCGCATGATGGACCGTCTGGTGCGGATTGTTGAATTTTTCGAGCGTTATGCGAAGCATCCGGAGACACCGCCAGCTGTGTTGAGTGGGGCCGGCAAATAAAAAATTGAAGGACTTCATTGGGGCTGGTTATTCTACGTAGAGTACCAGCCCTTTTAAGTATGACCCTTCTGGGTGGTAAATCGAGACGGGATGATCGGCCGGCTGCGACAGGTGATGGAGCACCTTGATCCCTCTACCGGATTGAATAGCAGCCGAAACGATGGTATCATAGAAGAGTTGTCGCGAGACTACCTGTGAGCATGAAAAGGTGAAGAGAATTCCACCTGACTTAATAATTCTAAAAGCCTCTGCATTTAGCCGCTGGTATCCTTTCATGGCCTGATGCTTCGCACTTTTGTGTTTTGCAAATGCTGGGGGATCAAGTATGATGATGTCGTATTGATCCATTTTATCCTTGAGAAATTCGAATGTATCAGCAGTGAATGAGGGGTTTTTTTCTGCGCTGAATCCATTGAGTTCAATATTCTTTGACGTTAGGGCAATGGCTTTCTCTGATGCGTCAATGGAGTGGACCAACGAGGCGCCTGCAGTCAATGCATACACAGAAAAGCCACCCGTGTAGCAGAACGTGTTAAGCACTGATTTCCCGGAGGAATACTCGGCCAATAATTTTCTGTTGTCCCGTTGGTCAAGAAAAAATCCTGTCTTTTGTCCTGCCTCCCAATCCACAAAAAACTTTCGGTCATGCTCGAGAATAGTGTGTGGGACTGTCATAGTTCCAAATAGGTAGCCATCTTTCTGAGAATCGCGTGCCGAAGATGGCGCCTTTAGATAAATAGCCGATAGTTGTGTTTTGTAAACTTCGCGAAGCGCATCGGCTATGAGTTCGCTGTCCTGGACCATACCCGATGAATGCGCCTGGATGACAGCGACTCCGTGATAGATATCAATGATGAGACCGGATAGCCCATCACCTTCTCCATGAACCAGTCTGTAGGCATTTGTTTGATCTGAAATAACGCCTGTTGCAATTCTCTGCCGGTAACAATGACCGATCTTGAGATTATAGAAATCGGGGCCTGGAGGTTTTTCCTCAAACGAAAGCACCCGCAAGGCGATTGTTCCAACATGATAGTGACCGTATCCGAGCGTTTTATTACTTCGGCTAATAATTTTAGCCCATTCACCGTCTTCAGGATGCTCATTGTCGGGCTCCAGCGCACCTGAAAAAACCCAGGGATGAAATCGACTGAGAGATATTTCTTTTCCTTTCTTGAGTACTAAAGTTCCTTTAATCTTCATATTTTCCAGTTGACATAGCCCTATCTTTATTGTTCGCCCTGTCCCCTGTTATGGGGGATGCAACATTAAGCATGATTACTAGGCAAATAACGCTCACATTCCTGGTTGCCATAAACATTTCTGCAGTTTATAGTCAGAACAATTACGTTGACAGCCTTGAGAATTTAGTTGGCAGCAAAACTCCGGATACCGTAAAGGTATGGGCTTTGAATGAATTAAGTCGTGAGCACATATATAGTGCCCCGGAAAAAGCAGCCAAACTGGCAAATGATGCCATGGCATTTTCAAAAGAAATTGGGTACAAACGAGGTGAAGCTTATTCACACCGTGTGCTCGCCTCTTTGCACAGTGGACGGGATTATTTGGCCTACACCAATAATCTTCAGGCAGCCACCCGGTTGTTCATGGAATTAAAAGATTCAATTGGCCTGGCGAATTGCTACATAACGGAAGCGGTGGAGTATGGTAGACAGTTTAATAGCCAACAGGCAATTGTTTACTATGAAAAAGCATTGCCAATTTTCCGAAAAGCAAAAATTGATAATCGGATTGCTGTTTGCTTGAGTAACCTCGGCTTTGAGTATTTGCAAATAGGGATGCTCCACGAAGCAAGAAAAAGTTTTATTGAGGCGATTGCAGTTAATAAATCCACGAAAAATAGTGCGATTAACATGGACAGTTACGTAAATCTGGGCTTAGTGGAGTACAGGTTAGGTAATTTGGACATGGCGGAGGAGTGTTTTTCTAAAGTGTTTTCGCTAAATGAAGAAATGAAAACGAATGCCAGCCCGGGTGCATTTGTCGAGGCATTGATTGGACAATCGTTAATTCATAAGCTGAGGGGGCAGAACGATAAGCAGAAGAAATTGCTTTTGGCAGCGAGGGAAAACGCGCGCAAGTTTGGTTACCTTAATCACGAGCGTGATGCGCTTTTTTACCTTTCTGAAGCATACTTAAAAGCAGGGAACAACAGTCAGGCGTTCGAGGCATTGAAATCATTCAAGATTGCGGATGACAGTATCAACAGGCAAAATCTGGAGAACAAAGCTTCAGAGATTGCATCTGTTATCAACTCGGTGAAACTGGAAACCGACTTTGAACATGCGAGAGATGACCTTGCCAAGCAGGGACAGGTGATCGAACAGCAGGAAAAAACGCTGATAACAGCGGCACTTATAGGAATTCTGCTTTTTGTGATGATCATCTTGTTGTTGATCATCAATCGGAACAGGAAGATGATGAACCGTACGATGACTGCCCACAGAGAGGCGATTGACAAGAAGAATAGCGAGCTAGAAAAGTTGGTTAAAACGAAAGACAAATTTTTCAGTGTGGTTGCGCACGACCTCCGCAGTCCGCTCAATTCTTTGTATGGGTTTTCCAATCTTATCGTAAAGCATTCCGAGCATATGTCGAAGGAGGATATTCAAAAGATGGGCCGGAAGCTACGCGAGTCGGTGGAGAACACTTTAAAAATGACGGAGAATTTAATCACGTGGGCCCGGACTCAAATGTACGAGGAGCAAACCCATCCGGAAAGCATCGAGTTGCGGAGTATCATCGAAGAGACCTTCGATATTTCCCGGGATGGCGCTCAAAAAAAGGGAATTACGCTAAACGGTATGGTCAACGATGGAATGAAAGTGTATGCAGATCGAAATCATTTTTCGTTGATTTTAAGAAACCTGATTAGCAATGCGATCAAATACACTGATTCAGGAGGTGAAATTTGCGTTGATGCATTTCAGGAAAACGGCCGCATCACCATTGTGGTAAAAGACACCGGTCTGGGCATGGATGAAGAAGTATTGAGACAATTGTTCACGCTGGAGAGAACCGTAAGCCAACCGGGTACTGCCGGAGAGCGGGGCACCGGTCTTGGACTGTTGATGTGTAAGGAATTTGCCGAGCGGAATGGAGGGACGTTACAGGTAGAAAGTAAAAAAAATACGGGGAGCAGCTTTATGGTCTCCCTCCCCTCATTCCAGCATTGACCAAAAGGCATTTTCATTTTTATATTTGATGCAAAAAAAAATTGAGCTATGAGGTTTTACTATTTGGCGGCCCTCGCCTCCATGTTTTTTTGTTGTGACAATGAGTCCCTGACCGGAGCGACTAGCAGCAGCGAGCAACTGCAGATCCCTGCGGGAGCAAAAACAGAACCTTTCCCGGACAACCCTGAACTCGTTAGGGTCACGCTGACGGACGGCTCAGGAAATGTTATTCAGTCGGGGATAGTGAAGGGAGGCAGACGCGAGGGAAACTGGGTCGAGTACCACGCGGGAGGATTGGTCAAGAGCATCACACCTTACGTCAATGGTAGAATGGAAGGGCTTCGGGTTGAATTGAGCAATACCGGGCAGCTTGAAAAACGAATGGCCTACCACAATGATAAATTACATGGTGATTACAGGGAATTCAGGTATAGCACGCTGAAAGAGGAGCGATCCTACGAAAATGGAAAGCTGGAAGGGACCACTAAAATTTACTACGATGACGGAAAAATTATGGAAGAAGGAGCCTACAAAAACGGCACCCGTGACGGGGTATCAAAATGGTATGACCAACAGGGAAACGTCACCATTGAATATGAATACAAAAATGGGGAATTGATAAAAAAATAGCTATTCTGAACCTAATTCCGAAATATTTCGTAATTAGGGATACCGCTGTAAATCCAGCGGGTTTGGCGTTGAAAAGTAGCGCAGAAAAAACTAAAAAAATTTGTTAAAAATTAGTTTGAGAGCCTTCCTGGCCTCTCGTAGTTGTTTAATTAAAAATTGTGTAGAGTTATGAATAGGTTCTTTCAACTTGTTGCCGCTGCCATTATCGGCAGTGCCATTACCATAGCCGCGAATCAATGGTATGGCAAGGAGAATTCGAGCGTCAAAATAGAACATATCGCTGGAGTTCCCGCTTCATCAGTTGCTTACACGTTGAACGAAAATGGGGATGCAGTTCCTCTGGATTTCACGGGAACCGCAGATAGGGTTACCCCGGCCGTGGTTCACATCAGGTCAACGCAGGAGACTGGTGCAATTGCAAGAAATTCCCGAGATCCGTTGCGGGATTTTTTCTACGGGCCTTCGCCCATGCAACGGGGCCCCAGCCAGAGTACGGGTTCAGGTGTGATCATCAATAAAAATGGCTATATCGTGACCAATAACCATGTGGTGCAAGGTGCGGATATCGTAGAAGTCACGATGCATGACAACAGCACTTATAAGGCAGAAGTGATTGGCACAGATCCCGATACGGACCTGGCCGTTATCAAAGTGAACAACAAGGAATTGCCCTTTTTGTCATTTGTGGATTCAGATAAAGCCAAGGTGGGGCAATGGGTTCTGGCGGTGGGCAATCCATTCAACCTCAATTCCACGGTGACGGCAGGAATCATCAGTGCCAAAGGAAGAAACATAAACATCATTAATTCGAATTCACGCGATGGCAATGAGCAGTTGGGTAACACGGCCATCGAATCATTTATTCAGACGGACGCTGCCATTAATCCCGGAAATAGCGGAGGCGCACTTGTGTCGCTGGATGGCGGGCTGCTGGGTATCAACACGGCTATTGCCAGTCCGACAGGAGCGTACTCGGGTTATGGATTTGCGGTGCCCTCCAACATTGTGAGCAAAGTGGTTGAAGACCTTATCGCGTACGGAACGGTTCAAAGGGGTTGGTTGGGGGTTACGGTTCAAAACGTAACCAGTGACCTTGCTAAACAGGAGAAACTTGATCGCAATGAAGGCGCTTTCATCGTTGATTTTGCGGAAAACAGTTCGGCAAAAGAAGCTGGATTGCAAAAAGGAGATGTGGTTATTCAATTGGATGACACAGAGGTAAAATCAAGCACTGCGCTGATCGAGTTTATCGGCAGGAAAAGGCCTGGCGACAAAATTTCTGTAAAGGTCGATCGAAAAGGCAAAATTGTTTCCGTGCCCGTGACGCTGAAGAATCGGAATGGAGAAGTATCAACTGTGAAACGAGAAGAAAAGGATTCGTTTGCAGCGTTGGGCCTGAGGATTGAAGATGTTGATCAGAAGGTTCTAAATCGTTTGGAGTTGAGGAATGGCGTACGGGTAAGCGGCCTTGCTAATGGAAAACTGTCGCGCTATACCGACATGCGGGAGGGCTTTATCATAACGCATATTGATGACAAAGCAGTGACATCAGTGAAGGAAGTCAATGAAATTTTGAAGAAAAAGCGCGAGGGTGACCTTGTTACTTTTTCGGGTATTTATGAAGACTTTCCCAGAGAATATATTTATGCACTAAGAATGTAGAATTTAAAATTCGTGATCTATGAGACGATTGTTCAAAAGAGGCGAACGTGTTCGCAGTAGAATTGACGGCAAAGTGATGGAGGTACTGAAGTACATTAAGAGCAACCTGGTTGAAGTGAGGTGGTTCGATATGGAAAAGAAGGAAATTCGAGTCAATAAAATCCGGGAGGATAAGCTCTCCAAAGCCGCATAAACTCAAGGCTGCCCAAGGGCAGCCTTTTTTTTCTCCCGTCAGTGGCGTTAAATTGATTAGATAATGTCCGTGGTTGTTACAACTTTTTACACCATACCCTAATTATTTTGGTAACTATTTTATTCATTCGTTAGTATGAATTGATGACCGGTGTGATCGCTCATTTAACTGCTGACATATCATGATTTTCAACTACCTGCTCCTTGCTTTTCGCAACGTCATTAAACAAAGAGGTTACACCTTCATCAATGCCGCTGGGTTGTCGATAGGTTTGGCATCAGCCATTTTTATCCTCCTTTATGTGCGGGATGAATTGACCTTCGACACCATGCATCCGCATGCGCGCAGCACCTATAGGATAGGGTATTGGATCCAAACTGCCAACGGAGACACGGAGGCATTTCCATTTGCACCGGCCGGGTGGGACAACTATATCCTGGATAATTATGAAGGCGTTTCCAAAATTGGCAGTTATATCAACTACGGAATGCCAACGAGTATATTTTATCAGCCCAAAGACAAAATTATTTTAACGGAGGATATTATTTGGGCAGAACCTCATCTGAATCAAATTATTGCTATGCCGATTGTTAAGGGGAATCCTGCCAATCCGCTTGCCCTGGTGAATAGCATCATTATTTCGGAAAGCGCGGCCCGCAAAATTTTTGGTGACGAAGATCCGATTAACAAAACGGTTGGGGTCTCGCATGGCTTCATGACCAACAATGAAAAAATTGAAATGCTGGTCACTGGGGTGTACCGTGATTTTCCGTCAAACTCTCACCTTGAGCCAAAGTATATCGGCAATATTCTTGCGCTTAAGCCTTACACGGAAGACCTCGAGAACCTGCTTAATACGGCTATGGGTGACGGAAACAATGGGTATTGGACACAGTCATTTTTTGTTTGCAAAAATGAGGAGGTGATACCTGTAATTGCTGATGACCTGCAGAAGAGAGCCAATGAAATTATCGCAAGACTCAATCTTGACATGAAATTCAAGCCGCTGATCCGAAAGATTACTGATGTTCATTTTGATAACGAAATCAATTGGTCCATCACGCACCGGTCGGCAGATATGAAATATATCTACCTCTTCGTTACCATCGCCATTTTGATTCTGGTAGTTGCGGCCATCAATTACATCAATCTTGCAACGGCAAGGTCAGCCAACAGGGCCAAGGAGATAGGCCTTCGAAAAACTTTTGGCGGAGCGAGGATGCAATTGTTTGCTCAATTCATGATTGAGTCATTTCTTTTGGTGGTGATGTCGGTTGTAATCGCGTTGACGATAGTCATGATTCTTATGCCACAGTTCAACTCATTAACACAAAAGACATTTTCGATTGGACACCTATTTGATGTTGAAATGGTGTTTATCCTGCTTGGGGTTATACTTTTTGTTACGTTGTTAGCGGGGGGTTATCCGGCCCTTTTTGTTTCGGGCTTTCAACCGGCAAGCGTGCTAAAAGGGAAGTTTTCATTTGGCAAGGGCTCCAATATCCTAAGACAGATCCTAACCACACTTCAATTTATGGTGGCCGTGACGCTCCTCGTGGGTACAGTGGTGATTGTGCGTCAGATGAATCTGATGCGTAAATCCAAACTGAACGAGGCCGGCAATCAAATTGTATCTATTCGGTATGGGGGATTTGGTGCGGTGGCCAATAATACAAAATACTTGACCTATAAATCACAGGTGCTGGGCGACCCTGCGATCCAGTCTGTTACCCTTGGAAATCACCTGCCTCGCCTTGACTATTTCGGGCCAATTAATATGCGGTTTCAGTTCCCTGAAATCAAAGAGGAAGAATTCGAATGGTTTCAGCTTAATGGGGATTATGATTTTCCAAAAACCTTTGACCTCAAGTTTTTGGCCGGACGAGATTTTGATCCTGCAAATATTGCGGACTCCACGTCCATTATTCTGAACGAATCGGCCATAAAGTCCCTTGGCATAACCGCTCAGGAGGCCATTGGCAAAGCAGTTGTGCGGCCGGCATTTAGCTATTATGGAAGGCCCGACAGCACGCAAGTTCCTGTAAGTGGGCATGTCATCGGAGTGGTAGAGGATTTTCCATATCGTTCAATGCATAATAAAATCGACCCGCTCGGGATTTCGTCAAAACCACATATGGATGACCGGATCATTCACGTGAGGCTCCCGGCTACGGGCGCGTCAGATAAAATTGCTTTTTTGGAAAGCAAGTGGAAAGAACAGTTTCCCGAGCTTGGTTTCGACTACTGGTTTTTGGATGATGAATTTGGCCGGATGTACGAGAACGAAGTAAAGGTCGCTCAGCTTACCGAAAAGTTTTCGATGCTGGCTATATTAATTGCTTGTATTGGTTTGTACGGACTGGCCTCGTTTATGTCGCAGCAAAGGACCAAGGAGATTGGCATCAGGAAAGCCCTGGGCAGCAGCTCTGCTCAAATCGTTGTTCTACTCCTCAAAGTGTTTGGCACACTTTTGCTTGTCGCCTGCACGATTGCCGTACCCCTGACTTACTTTCTGGCCGACAAATGGCTTGAAACTTTCGTCTACCAAACGCCCCTTTCTATTTGGCTATTTGCAGGGTCAATTGGCGTAATCGCCCTGATTACCCTTGCAACGGTCGGATATGAAACGTTGAAGGCGTCAATGGCCAATCCGATAACGTCATTGCGACACGAATAGGGAATTGCTAAACTTTATTCAGATCGAAGGGACTTTACCGGATTGACCATCCCCGCACGGATGCTGTGAATGCTGACGGTGATAAATGAAATTCCAAGAGCAACGCTTGCTGCAAATAGGAAAACGAACCAACCTATTTCTGTACGGAACGCGAAACTCTCCAGCCATTGCGACATGACATACCACGCTGCCGGTACAGCAATGACACTTGCCACAATCACCATAGATGCATAAGTCTTTGAAAATAGCCGGACGATACTCGAGATCGATGCGCCCAACACCTTTCGAATAGCAATTTCCTTTTTTCGGAGCATAATTGTAAATGACGCCAAAGCATAAAGCCCCAGGCTTGCTATAAAAATGGCAAACAAAGTGGCGTACGTCAGTATGCTGATCAGGTTATCCTCGCTTTCGTAAAAACTTTCCATCCTTTGTGCTGGGAAAAAGT
>CAZZNH010000014.1:0-166068 GCA_964655635.1 uncultured Ohtaekwangia sp. | reverse complement strand
ACGAATGAGAAGCATAATAGTAAAAACTTCTTCATAGGTTTTAGTTTAGTTAAAATTAGAATTCGAACCCCCAAATTAGGGTAATAATTGCAAATATAAAATACTACTAAAGGAATTTGAGGAAAATTATAATTTCAGGTAAACTGCTTTTATCAGAATAAAAAAAGGCTATTCGTCTCTTTTAGTAACCCTAAAGACGGTACCGAAAATTAAAAAATGCCCCATTTTTAGGGTACCCAAAAAGTGGTACGAAATTGATACCGAATCTAAGCTGAAATGGTAATAAAAAAGCCTCCATGGTGGAGGCTCCTAATAATTATAGTATAGAAACTAGGTCAGGCCTGTCCTTCTACAGAGACAAACGACTTGTCTTTTTTGCCTTTTTTAAATGTCACGACACCATCAGCAAGCGCAAATAAAGTATGATCCTTCCCCATTCCAACATTATCTCCAGGATGGTGCTTGGTACCCCTTTGACGCACAATTATATTGCCGGCAATCACTTTCTGACCCCCAAAGACCTTAATGCCCAATCTTTTGCTTTCCGATTCGCGGCCGTTCTTTACTTTACCTTCACCTTTCTTATGTGCCATGGTCTTGTATTATTTACCTGAAATATTGTCTATAAGTATTTTTGTGTATTGCTGACGATGCCCGTTCTTCACGGCATAGCCCTTTCTTCTTTTCTTTTTAAACACAATCACCTTGTCGCCCTTAACGTGCTCCAAAATTTTCCCGGATACGCTGGCTGACGCCAAAACGGGCGCTCCCACGTCTATTTTCCCTTTATTATCAATAAGGAGTACCCTGTCCAATTTGACAGATGCCCCAACTTCGCCCTCCATCCGTGGCGTATATATATATTGGTCTTTTTCTACCTTAAACTGCTTTCCAGCGATATCCACAATAGCGTACATGATTCTCAGCTTTAAAAATGGAGTGCAAAGATAGATGATCGCCCCTGAAAAACAAAACACCTTTAAAAAACAGGCCAATCCTTAAAAAGCAGGATTTTAGCCGTTTTTAAACCATTACAGCCATCCCTGCGGCACACAACTTCGTGTGGTCAAGCTCTTCCCATTGGTATTACAAAAGCTGAACCACCCTTCTCAAAGCGATGTAATATTTGCCAAAATTTTATATTGAAATATTTCCATAAAATTTTCACTTAAGCCGTCCCTTCATCGGTTGTATTTAAGTGAATGAAAATGAATTCATTTAGGTTATTATTCATAGATAAAGAGGAACAATACCAAATTGAGGTCATGACAATTCCCTTTGAATTTTATCGCTCATTTCAAATATTTGTCCTCTTGCAAGAAATTCAAAACGGTGGTTCTACTGATTTTGGTTTCTCTTTCAAAAGACCCGACAAAAAATTGATTGATAACCCATTTTTAACAACAACGAGATAATGAGTCAACCCAACCATGAAGAACCCATTTTAAAAGAGAATAAGGACCGGTTTGTTCTGTTTCCAATAAAACACCACGACATATGGAAATACTATAAACAAGCCGAGGCAAGCTTCTGGACTGCGGAGGAAATTGACTTAAGTCAGGATCTTAAAGACTGGGTCAACCTCAATGACGGAGAAAGGCACTTTATCACCCATGTTTTGGCCTTTTTTGCTGCCAGCGATGGTATTGTAAACGAAAATCTGGCTGAACACTTTGTAGGGGAGGTACAATACACAGAGGCCAAGTTCTTTTACGGATTCCAGATAGCCATTGAAAATATTCATTCGGAGACCTATTCGCTGCTGATTGATACCTATGTGAAAGACCCCCGGGAAAAGGACAAACTTTTCCATGCGATCGAGACCATGGATTGCGTAAAAAAGAAGGCCGACTGGGCGCTTAGGTGGATCGATCAGGGTGACTTTGCGGAGAGGCTAATTGCCTTTGCGGCTGTTGAAGGTATCTTCTTCTCGGGTTCATTCTGCTCCATTTTCTGGCTGAAAAAAAGGGGGTTGATGCCGGGCCTCAGTTTCTCCAACGAATTGATCTCAAGGGATGAGGGACTGCACTGTGATTTTGCCTGTCACATTTATACGCAACACGTAAAAAATAAGCTTCCCGAGGCGAAGGTAATTGAGATCATTAAGGATGCGGTCGAGATCGAGAAGGAATTTGTAACTGATGCTTTGCCAGTAAACCTGATTGGTATGAATGCCGTTCAAATGAGGCAATATATTGAGTTTGTGGCCGACCGGTTACTGAATGAGCTCATTGGCAAAAAGGTATATAATGCCACCAATCCGTTCGACTTCATGGATATGATTTCACTCCGTGGGAAAACCAATTTCTTTGAGAAAAGAGTGGCTGAATATCAAAAGGCCGGAGTGATGAATAGTACCGAAAAAGATTCATCCCCCAAGTTTTCATTGAACGAGGATTTTTAAGTAACTTGAAAAACATTTTTTAAACTATTTTTTCACCCCCAAACAACCCAACATGCTCGTAGTTAAACGTGACGGACACAGAGAGTCCGTAAAGTTCGACAAGATCACCGCACGCATTGAAAAACTATGCTACGGCCTGGAAACCCACTTTGTGAATCCGGTAGAGGTAGCTATGAAGGTGATCAATGGATTGTACGATGGCGTTTCCACCCAGGAGTTGGACAACCTTGCTGCAGAGATAGCCGCAACGATGACCACCAAGCACCCGGATTTCGCCAAACTGGCGGCCAGAATAGCTGTATCAAACCTGCATAAGACCACCAGTAAGTCTTTTTCAAATACCATGAAAAGACTTTACCAGTATATTGACCCCAAAACCGGCCAAAATGCCCCCCTTATTTCAAAGGATACTTGGAGGGTAATAAAAGCTAACGCGGCCGAACTGGACGCGGCCATCATCTACGACCGCGATTTCAGCTATGATTATTTTGGTTTCAAGACGCTGGAGCGGTCCTATCTCATGAAAATGGATGGCAAGGTGGTAGAGCGCCCACAGCATTTGTTGATGCGTGTTGCCGTAGGCATCCACGGAGAAGATATTCAGGCTGCAATCGAAACGTATAATTTGCTTTCTGAAAAGTGGTTTACCCATGCCACCCCGACCTTATTTAACGCGGGCACACCGAAACCTCAACTGTCTTCCTGCTTCCTGTTGAGCATGAAAGACGACAGCATTGATGGCATTTACGATACCCTTAAAAATTGCGCTAAAATATCGCAGTCCGCAGGAGGTATAGGACTTAGCATTCATAATATCAGGGCCAAAGGCTCGTACATTAAAGGAACCGGTGGGACCTCCAACGGGATTGTTCCCATGCTCAGAAATTTTGACATGACAGCCCGCTATGTAGATCAAGGCGGAGGCAAGCGCAAGGGAAGTTTTGCCATGTACCTGGAGCCGTGGCATGCTGATGTTTTCGAGTTTCTGGAACTGAAGAAAAATCATGGCAAGGAGGAGATGAGAGCACGTGACCTCTTCCTGGCTTTGTGGATACCAGACCTGTTTATGAAACGGGTTGAGAACAACGAGATGTGGTCGTTGTTTTGCCCTAATGAAGCACCAGGGCTGGCCGATTGTTATGGAGAAGAATTTGAACGTCTGTACGAGAAATACGAGAGCGAAGGCAAGGCGCGTAAACAAGTAAAGGCGCAAGACCTTTGGTTCGAGGTGTTGGAAGCCCAGATCGAGACAGGGACACCTTACATGCTGTACAAAGACGCAGCCAACCGGAAATCGAACCAGAAGAACCTTGGTACGATCAAGTCAAGCAATCTCTGCACAGAGATCATTGAGTACACTTCGCCTGATGAGATTGCCGTTTGTAATCTGGCTTCAATTGCTTTACCCAAGTTCATTACTGAGGACAGGAAGTTTGATCACCAGAAACTATACGAGATTACGAAAGTTGTGACCCGAAACCTGAACAAGGTTATTGATATCAACTACTATCCTGTGCCCGAGGCCAGGAACTCCAACCTGAAGCATCGACCCATTGGAATTGGCGTGCAAGGTTTGGCCGATGCATTTATTCTACTTCGTATGCCTTTCGATTCAGAAGAAGCGAGAGGTTTAAATAAGGACATTCACGAGACCATCTATTTCGCAGCGATGGAAGCTTCTATGGAGCTTGCCAAACAGCATGGTCCATATGACTCGTATAAGGGCTCACCAGTTTCCAAGGGCATTTTCCAATTTGACATGTGGGGCGTAACTCCAGAGTCGGGCCGTTGGAACTGGGAAGGGTTGAAAAAGGAAGTGAAACAGAACGGTGTTCGCAACTCCTTGCTGCTGGCTCCAATGCCAACGGCTTCGACCTCACAAATTCTTGGAAACAACGAGTGTTTTGAACCTTACACGTCAAACATTTATTCAAGAAGGACATTATCTGGTGAATTCATCATCGCCAACAAGCACCTGATGAAAGACCTAATCGAGTTGGGGCTGTGGAATGAAAATATGCGCCAAAAGTTGATTGCCGCGAATGGATCCATTCAAGCCATACCGGAAATTCCTCAACACATTAAGGATATTTATAAAACCGTTTGGGAAATTTCTCAAAAGGCAATTATTGATATGTCCGCTGACCGGGGCGCGTACATCTGTCAGTCGCAGAGTTTGAACATTCACATTACCGATCCGAATTTTGGTAAATTGACTTCTATGCACTTCTATGCATGGAAGAAAGGCCTGAAGACAGGTATGTATTACCTGCGTTCTACCGCTGCTGCCGATGCCATCAAGTTTACCCTTGATAAAAAAGAATTGGCTGAACCAACGACCGCGAAGGCAACTGCCGAAGTACCTTCCAGGAAAGTGGCTGCGAATGAACCTGTTGTCGCGTATAGCTCTAAAGAAGATTACGATCAGAAACGCTCCGATATGTCGTGTTCATTGGATAACCCGGATGAGTGCGAGGCGTGCGGTAGCTAGTTAACTATTAATCACAAAAAAACCCGGTCCCGATCAATTCGGGCCGGGTTTTTTGATTTTACAGGGCTCCACTCTTTATTTCATCTACAACAGTGGGGTCCAGTAGTGTCGTCACGTCTCCCAAATTCTCCGTATCTCCCTCAGCCACTTTACGCAATATTCTGCGCATAATTTTTCCGGATCTCGTTTTAGGCAGGCCACTCACAAACTGTATTTTATCCGGCTTTGCAATAGGGCCAATAATTTTTGAAACGGTGTTTACAATTTCATTTCGCGCGGTCTCTTCATCATTCGGTTTTTCATAACAAATTACAAACGCGTAAATGCCTTGCCCTTTCACATCATGAGGATAACCCACCACGGCTGTTTCACATACCGAGGCATGTTCGCAGATGGCGCTTTCAATTTCCGCAGTTCCTAAATTATGTCCAGAGACAATGATGATATCGTCCACCCTTCCGGTGATTCTGTAATAGCCGTCCGCATCCCGCTTGCTGCCATCGCCAGTAAAATATTTCCCCGGAAAGGTCGAAAAATAAGTATCCTTAAACCGCTTGTGGTCTCCGTATATCGTTCGCGCCATGGACGGCCATGGAAACTTGATGGCCAGCCTGCCCTCTACGCCATTGCCTTCCACTTCATGCCCACCTTCATTCATAATAACGGGTTGAATACCAGGTATTGGGAACGTTGCAAAGCCGGCCTTCAGTGGGGTTATGCCAGCAATTGGCGAAAGCATAAACCCACCGGTTTCTGTTTGCCAATAGGTGTCCACAATAGGACAATTCTCTTTACCGATGTTTTTGTTGTACCAATGCCATGCTTCTTCGTTGATGGGCTCTCCAACTGTTCCCAAAGTTTTTAGAGAAGACAGATCGTGCTCGTTCACAAAACTTATGGGCGCTTTTTCCAGTGCGCGAATGGCGGTGGGCGCAGTATAAAAAATATTCACTTTATGCCGATCAACTACTTTCCAAAATCTGCCCCAGTCGGGCCAGGAAGGAACCCCTTCAAACATGACGGTGGTTGCGCCCGCAGACAGCGGCCCATAGATAATGTAGGAATGCCCTGTGATCCAGCCAATGTCTGCCGTACACCAGTAAGTTTGCCCTTCCTTATATTGAAATGCCGTTCGGAAAGTATAATCTGTATAGACCATATAACCCCCACAGGTATGCACCATTCCCTTCGGCCGGCCGGTCGAACCTGATGTGTAAAGAATAAATAATAAATCCTCCGCATCCATTTCTTCTGCCGCAAAGACATCATTGACCTTTTCAATTTCCTGATGCCACCATAGGTCACGTCCTCCTTGCATTGCCGGTTGACTGTGCGTGTGATCGACAACAACTACTCGTGTAACACCAGGGCACTCCGTTAGCGCCTCATCAACAATACCTTTCAGATCAATAGTTTTTGCTCCCCGAAAACCTCCGTCAGCTGTTAGTACAATTTTACATCCCGCATCGGTTATTCTGTCAACAAGAGAGCGGGCCGAGAATCCTGCAAACACGATGGAATGCACTGCACCTATGCGGGCGCATGCCATCATCGCAAATGCCAATTCTGGAATCATTGGCAAGTAAATGCAAACGCGATCTCCTTTTTTTACGCCAAGGTTCCTTAGCATGTTGGCTGCCTGGCAAACCTTGCTATGGAGTTCGTTGTAGGTGAACTTTCGCGCTTTTTCCTTTGGGTCATTGGGTTCCCAAATAATGGCTGTTTGGTTTCCCCGACTTTCAAGATGCCGATCAAGGCAGTTTTCTGTGATGTTCAACTTGCCGTTGATGAACCATTTTACTTCAGGCTTGGAAAAATCCCACTCCAGCACCTTACTCCATTTTACTCTCCATTTAAAATCATCGGCCACGGTTGACCAAAACAATTCCGGATCCCGTACACTTTTGTCGTAAATCCTTTTGTACTCATCAAAGTCCTCTATCAAGTGATTCATAACCTGGTATAAGACAGAAATATAACCTCATTTACAGGTAAATTCAACCTAAAATTGAAGTTGCGCCTCAACCGGACGCGCATTTGTTATCCAGCAAATTTCTCAGTGAAAATTATACGATGTACTCGACTGCCACCGCTACCAACGAACCAACAATGGCTACGGCCAGTTTTTTGGCATTAAAATGATGCTCCGGGCTGCTTTCGAAAACGATGGTGGTAGATATATGGAGAAAATTTCCGCTTACAAGCGCGTACAGAAAAATCAAACCTGTTTCCGAAAGAATTTCGATCTCAGCAAAGTACTCACTGATAAACAATCCCAACGGGGCTGCTAAGGAGAATACAACGAGGTAAGGTATGGCCCTGCGTTTAGAGTGCAATTGTTCAGAAAGTACTGCCATTAGTGCAAATGCGGCAGGTGCCCGATGGAGAACAATGCCTAATAAAATTGCATTTATATCATGGTGAACATCAAATGCTTCCGGCTGGGCCACCATCCCTCCTTCCAAAAACGCATGGACGCACAGGGCAGCAAGCAGTATCAGGGCCGATACTTCTGCATGACTTTGCGAGTGTGAGTGCCCGTGATGATCGTGTGAATGGATATGCCCGTGCTCGATGCCCGCGGTAAAATACTCAAGCAATTGTTGAAGAAAAAAACCGAGCAAAACGAATAAACCGATTAACTCTACATCCGCATATTGCCTGTACAAATCCGGAAGGATGTGTATTACAGTGATCGCGAAGAGGTAGGATCCTGCAAACACGAGGAGTAATTTAAAATGGCTGTTTCGCCCCTTGGGTACCAGATAAATGAGCAGTCCTGCGAGCAGTGGTGTAAAAAACAGTATCAACGATTTCATCGTCTATTGAATTACATATTGATTTTTATTAACGGCCTGATTGGCTCAGTTACGAAGGTCTGCTCTCCCTCGCTGGTCGAATAAATCAGAAAGGCATCAATACCGGGATTACGTGTCAATTTTTCAATCGCCTTCTCCTTTCCCATGACCATCAAAGCCGTTGCCCAGGCATCTGCAGTCATGCAGTCTTTTGCAAAAACTGATGCGCTTAATAATTCGTGGCGTACGGTATAGCCACTTTTCGGATCGATGGTATGCGAGTATTTTTTTCCATTCTCTTCGTAATAATTGAAATAATTGCCGGAAGTCGCCATTGCCTTGTCTTTAAGTTGAGCATAGGCCTTAAAGGACTGATTAGTGTAGTCAGAACTTGGATCTAAAATACCCACTTCCCATGGCTTGTTGAGCTTTCTGTTGACACCCATTGCTGAAACTTCACCACCAATCTCAACAAACAAATCTGAAATTCCTTTCGTTCGAATAAAATCCGCCACCACATCCACACCATATCCTTTTGCAATCGCGCTAAAATCCAGTTGTACCCTTGCATCGTTCTTCCAGACACTGTCATTATTGAATTTTATCTTGTCAAAGCCAACGAAATCCATAATGGAGTCAATATTGATGCTATCTGAATTTAACTTTCTACCTGGACCAAACCCCCACGCATTGACCAAAGGCATTACCGTTGGGTCAAAGGCACCATCCGATGCAGCTACGACCTCTCTCGATTTTGTAAGAACCGGCAAAAAATAGGGCAATTCAAATTTTACGTTTTTCCCCGTGTTGAACTGAGATATCTCTGCCTCTTTCAAATAGGTGTTTAGTGACTGGTTGAATACCAGGAGCAACGAATCAATTTGATTTTTTAGATCTCTCTTTTGATCGTCAAAATAGGTGATGTGATAGGTAGTGCCCATGGTTTTGCCTTCAATCTTAATGGGCTCAGTTGGATTGGCCTGTCTGTACTTCCAAACACCAAATATTAAAAGCGCCACCACGATGGAGTAGGCGGCATTTTTTAGCCGATTATTCATTGTCGAACCTATTCAGGTTGCAAAATAATGAAATCCGTGCGCAGCGCTTCGGAAAGTAGATTTTTATGATAACCGCAATATCCTTTGCATCCATGACCGTGAACTTTTCATTACTTTTGGCACATGCGTGAAGATTACCTGAGTGCCGGTGATGAAAGCTTAAGCCCTGCAGAAAAAGAGATCGAAAGGGCTTTGCGCCCACTGACTTTTAAAGATTTTACCGGGCAGCATAAGGTGGTGGAAAACATCAAAGTCTTCGTGCAGGCGGCCAAAAAAAGAAAAGAGCCATTGGACCACGTGTTGCTTCATGGCCCTCCCGGCCTTGGCAAGACCACACTAAGTCATATTATCGCCAACGAACTGGAGTCAAATATCAAAGTCACCTCTGGACCTGTAATGGACAAGCCTGGCGACCTGGCGGGTCTTCTTACCAACCTGGAGCCTCACGATGTCCTGTTTATTGATGAAATTCACCGGCTCAACCCAATTGTGGAGGAGTATCTCTACTCTGCAATGGAGGATTTCAGAATTGACATTATGTTGGACTCCGGTCCCAACGCCCGTTCCGTTCAAATTGGTCTTAATCCCTTTACGCTGATCGGGGCGACCACGAGAGCAGGTCTACTCACCTCGCCTCTCCGTGCCAGATTTGGCATCAACTCCCGGCTTGAGTACTATGACTCCGACTTGCTTACCACCATCGTCAAAAGGTCTGCCGGTATTTTAGATACACCCATGGATGATGATGCGGCACATGAGATCGCACGAAGGAGCAGAGGTACCCCCCGTATTGCGAATAACCTGCTGCGAAGGACCCGGGACTTTGCGCAGATAAAAGGAGATGGTGTTATTTCCATGCCTATTGCGCAAATGGCGCTGAAGGCGCTGGACGTTGATGCCAACGGTTTGGATGAAATGGATAACCGAATTCTCACAACGATTATCGAAAAATTTAAGGGCGGCCCTGTTGGACTAACCACCATTGCGACCGCGGTGGGAGACGAAGCAGAAACCATTGAAGAGGTATATGAGCCCTTCCTGATTCAAGAAGGATACATCAAACGCACGAGCCGCGGGCGGGAGGCAACCGAGCTTGCTTATAAGCACCTGAAAATCCCAAGACCCGGTAAGACCGCAGGGCTATTCGAATAGGAACGGCACTTTGGTGTTGGTAAAGTCATTTAACTGATTGAGGGTTGCATCAATTTTTTTCTCCCATTCTGTTTGCTTCTCGACCATTTTCGAATGATTGGTTTCCTCATCATAGCGCAATTGTTCCTTCAATAATTGCCCCATTTGTTTTTTAAAAAGGCTATTAAATTCCTTTTCAAAAGTCTTTGTGCTCCACTTTTTGGCAGCGATTTCCTGTCTTAATTTTCTGGCCCAAATCTCTGCGATGTGAAAATGGTATTGTTCATGCCTCAACACGTGGTCATTTTTTCCTTCATCCTTAACCCAGGAAAGTTCCCTGATAAAAACACTTTCGATAGTCATGTTCATTTTCCCGGCTTTGTCAACTTCCGATTCGTAATGGACCTCAACTCTCGATAAGGCAACGTGAGAATCCAGCTTTGGTGCTGAGCCTTGGAAATCTCCCCATTGTAATTTTCTATCCTTATTCCAAACGATCGGATTGCTATCAGCCACAAAAACGAGCCACGGCAAGAGAAAAATTAAAACTACCTTTATTGGCATAATACCATCATCAATAATCATCCAATTTACGACATTTCCAATTGGCATCCCTGAATAAACAATCGATCACGCATTTCATCAAGAGCAAATCCCAGGAACTGGGTTTCTCGTTTTGCGGAGTCTCAAAAGCAGGTTTTTTGGAAGACGAAGCCGCACAATTTGAAGCGTGGTTACAGAGAGGATATCAAGGCAAAATGAGTTACCTCGAAAACCATTTTGACAAACGCCTGGACCCAACGCTACTGGTGCCTGGTGCAAAATCAGTTCTCAGTCTGATGTATAATTATTATCCTAAAAAGGATCTGGCCAAAGACACAAACCCAAAGATTGCCAAGTATGCCTATGGTGAGGACTATCATTTTGTGGTAAAAGACAAACTGAAAATTTTAATTGCCCTCATAAGAGAACAAATCGGAGATGTGAACGGGCGGGCATTTGTCGACTCTGCCCCTGTCATGGAACGCGCCTGGGCACAGAAAAGCGGATTAGGCTGGATAGGGAAAAACAGTTTGTTACTAAATAAAAATGCCGGTAGTTTCTTTTTTCTCGCAGAATTAATTATTGATCTTGATTTGGAATACGATGGGCCCGTCAAGGATTTTTGCGGCACCTGTACCGCATGCATCGATGCATGCCCCACGGATGCCATTCCGGAGCCGTATGTGGTGGACGGAAGCCGGTGTATTTCCTACTTCACCATTGAACTCAAAGAGGAAATTCCATCGACAGTAAGGGGTAAGTTTGAAAACTGGGCGTTTGGATGCGACATATGTCAGGACGTGTGTCCCTGGAATCGTTTCTCAACTCCCCACAAAGAAAAGCGACTTGACCCATCACCGGAGTTCGAGCAATTGATGGATCAGGGATGGCAAGAAATCAGCGAGGAGATATTTAGTGCCGTTTTCAAAAAATCTGCCGTCAAGCGAACGGGATTTAAGGGCCTTAAACGCAACATTCAATTCGTGCAGCAGAAAAGCGAAAAAAAAATAACCCCGACAAAGCCGGGGTCTTAAAATTAAGTTGTACAACATTCAACTGGTCATCACAAAACAGCGATTTAGGATCGCTCCGTGTTCATCCCCATAATTGGCGTAGCACCAATGTCTGAGTTCCTGAATTTCCTCGGCAATTAACATCTTAATTGCCTTTCTCAGCTCTTTTTCGAAGAGCTTTGCATCAAAACTTACTCTCGCCAAGACGGTTTTAACGTAATTGAGCATTTTTCTCATCAGCAAAATAAAATTTAAGTTTGTGCAGCAGTGATTTTTAGAAGTAACCGTTAATATACAAAATCGCTTAAAGTCAAAAAAGAACAAGCGTCATTTGTAGAACGTGATCCAGGTATTGAAGTTGTATGCGATATAAGTTCATTTATTCACTCTTTTTTTTCCTTTCTGCAGGTATTTTCCAGTCTCTTTTTGGGCAAAATATTCAAATTGAGTTAGGTCCGGATGAAATAGGCGAAAATCAGGCCTGGACGATCACTGTGACCGTGTCAAATGACCGATTGAAGAGTTACGACAATTTTCCGGATATAGAGGGGTTCAGAAAGAGGGGCACTTCCACACAATCACAAACCAGCATTGTAAATGGCCAAATCAGTTCGTCTCAGAGCGTGGTAATGACCTATCTGGCTACAAAACAGGGTGTCTTCACGCTCCCTGCATTCAAAATGAAGGTAAACGACCAGGTGCTGTCATCTCCTGGAAAGAAAATTGTTGTTGGACCACCCAAGACCCAACAGCGGGATCCCGTCAGGAGCCTTTTTGATCGCGATCCATTTGAAGACTTTTTTGGCAAGGGCGAGTCGGAATTTGTTGACGTCAAGGAAGACGCTTTTTTAGCTTTAACCACAAGCAAGAATGAAGTTTATGTTGGCGAAGGATTTACTGCAACTTTATCGTTTCTGGTCGCTGACAACAATCGGGCGCCCATGCAGTTTCACAATCTTGGAAAACAATTATCGGACATCCTCAAGAAGCTAAGACCATCCAATTGCTGGGAGGAGAACTTCAACATTGAGAATATCGAAGGTGAGTCCATTGAGATCAATAAAAAGTTTTACACGCAGTACAAAATTTATCAGGCGACATTTTATCCCCTCAATACACAGCCCATTAATTTCCCCGAGGTGGGACTCGAAATGATCAAGTTTAAGGTGGCGAAGAACCCCTCATTTTTCGGGCAAAACAGGAAGGAAGACTTCAAAACCTTTTACTCCACACCCAAGACCATCAAGGTCAATGAACTTCCTCCACACCCATTGAAGGAGTCCGTTGCTGTTGGCAGTTATCGGCTGGACGAAAAGCTTGGCGCTATTAATCTAAAGACCGGGCAGAGTGTTTCCTATGAATTCAATATTTACGGTGAAGGGAATATTTCCGCTATTGAAAAGCCCGTAATCAAAAAGGACAACAATTTTGATTTTTACGAACCCAACCTGAAACAAAGCATCAAGCGCGAAAATGGCAGAGTGGCCGGCTCTAAATCATTCAGCTATTTTATGATTCCGAAAGAACCAGGCGACTATGACCTTGGTGACTATTATTCCTGGGTCTTTTTCAACCCGAAAACCAAGGCTTATGACACGCTTCGATCACAATATTCTGTTCATGTGACCGGTGAAAGTCAAAAAAACCAGTCCATTGAGAGCAAAGATCCAGGCTCATTTTACGAACGAATAAACATTGCCGATAATACACTTCATTCCTCAATCGAGGACAACTGGTTAAAAATTGGTGCGAATATCTTTATCTTGCTCATGCTTGGAGCATCGGTGTTCCTTGTTTTTAAAAAGTAATTCAAGGGTTCAGGTTCAAAATTCAAAGGACCGTGAATTTTGAATTATCAACTTTGGATTATGAATTCCTACGGCAAACTTTTTCGGATAACCACTTTTGGAGAATCGCATGGCCCGGCTATTGGTGTCATCATTGACGGTTGTCCTGCTGGGATTGCAATTGATGAATCTTTCATTCAGTCCGAACTGGACAGAAGGAGACCAGGTCAATCCAAAATTACCACGCAGCGCAAAGAAAGTGACACATTTAAAATATTGTCCGGTGTATTCGAAAACAAAACAACGGGTACCCCGCTGGCCATTGTAATTGAAAATGAAGACCAGCGCAGCAAAGATTACAGTCACCTGGCAGATACTTTCCGGCCATCCCATGCAGATTATACATACGAAATCAAATACGGCAATAGGGACTACCGGGGAGGAGGCAGAAGTTCCGCCCGCGAAACGGCCGCCCGCGTTGCTGCGGGAGCTATTGCAAAACTGCTGCTGAAAACATTTCAGATTGATGTCCTCGGATTTGTTTCACAAGTTGGAAATATCAAAGCACCTCATTATACACAACTCGATTTGCGGAAAACAGAAGATACAATCGTGCGATGCCCCGATCCTTCGACTGCTGAAAAAATGATTTCACTAATCGATAAGACACGCAAAGAGCAAGACACCATTGGCGGAATGGTCACCGCAGTTATTAAAAACTGTCCCGTTGGGTTGGGTGAGCCTGTGTTTGATAAACTTCACGCGGAACTGGGAAAAGCCATGCTGAGTATCAATGCCGTTAAAGGGTTTGAATATGGAAGCGGGTTTGATGGGATCAGACTAAAAGGATCGCAGCACAACGATGCGTTTTACAATGAAGGTGGGAAAGTGAAAACGATGACGAACCACTCGGGCGGCATACAAGGGGGCATTTCAAACGGTGAAGACATCTATTTTAACGTTGCCTTCAAACCGGTTGCAACCATTATGAAAGATCAGCAAACTGTGGATAAAGATGGCAACGAGACTACCGTTGCAGGTAAAGGCCGGCATGATCCATGTGTGGTACCGCGAGCTGTTCCCATAGTCGAGGCCATGGCAGCATTGGTGATGGCCGATTTCCTATTGAGGGGCAGAATTTCAAAAGTATAGGAATTTTGTTTACCGCGCTGGCAAGCTAACCGGTTATTAGGTTAACAAAGACACAAATTGGGCAATGTCGAGATGTTGACCGATGAAGTTGATGCCAAAAAAAATCAGAGACTTGTCTTCGTGGCGGATATTCGGCAGGTGTCATATTTGATCGCGAAACTTAGCAAGCATAGCAGGCAAATCGTGCCTTTACCTAGCCACGCTTGATACGTTGACATCCTCAGGCTATAAATCAAAACCTCGGACGATCTTTGACGAAGGGGCACAAGGATTAAAGCACGGATTCCGAAGAAACCACCTCGATAGTCGGTATTCTTTTATAATACACTTATTTTTAGAATCCTAAGGTTCTTATCAACCTGAACTGCTAATTGTATGAAAAAGAAAATGCCGTTGTACGCCAAGATTCTCATCGGTATGGGAATTGGATTGATTTGGGGAATTCTGGCGAAACCCTTTGGACTGATTGAGTTTACACAAGACTGGATCAGGCCGTTTGGGACAATTTTTATCAATTGTCTCAAGCTCATTGCCGTCCCCCTGATCATCGTATCGCTTATTGATGGCGTTTCCAATCTTTCAGACGTGAGCAAGTTATCCAGAATGGGAGGGAAAACCATCACCCTTTACATCAGCACCACCATCATCGCGGTAACCATCGGACTGACACTTGTAAATATTATCGATCCGGGGCATTACCTTTCCGCAGAGCGAAGGGATTACCTGAGAGAAACATTCGCCTCCGACCTGGATACAAGTATCACTACGGCACACAGCACCAAAGATGCCGGGCCGCTCCAGATCCTGGTCAATATTGTCCCGGATAATTTATTCAACTCCTTCTCCGACAACACCAACATGTTGCAAGTGATTTTCTTTGCCATCCTTTTTGGTGTGGCCATGATTTTATCACCGAAGGAGAAGGTGGCTCCCGTTAAAAACTTTTTTGACGGGGCCAATGCCGTTATCTTATCCATCGTGGACATCATCATGCGATATGCGCCCGTGGGCGTGTTTGCCTTGTTGGCCAGTTTAAATATTGATGTGGAACTGCTGCAAGCGCTAAGCATTTATAGTTTAAATGTGGTGCTTGGCTTGGCGGTGATGGTTTTTGTTTCCTATCCGCTTCTTCTGCGGACCATGACCAAAGTGAAATACAAACGATTTATGAAGGCCATTTTGCCAGCGCAAATCCTGGGATTTTCAACCAGCTCCAGTGCCGCCACACTTCCCGTGACCATGGATTGCGCTGAAAAAAATCTTGGCGTATCGGAAGAAGTATCCAGTTTTGTGCTTCCACTTGGCGCCACCATCAATATGGACGGCACCAGTATCCACCAGGGCGTATCGGCAGTCTTCATTGCTCAGGCATTTGGCATTGACCTGTCGCTTGGTCAGCAACTCACCATATTGATGACAGCCGTACTCGCATCGATAGGTGCTGCTGCTGTCCCCGGGGCCGGTATCATTATGTTGATCATTGTTTTGGAATCCGTTGGCCTGGATCCTGCCGGGCTGGCACTCATTTTGGCCGTAGACCGACCGCTGGATATGTTGCGCACTGCCGTGAATGTAACTGGAGACAGTACCATCGCAGCGGTTATCGCCAGCTCCGAGGGTGCAATCAAAGATGAAGAAGAAGTGACCCGACTAAAAAGGGAAGCGGAGGCGGCTAATCAAAGTTAACTTCACCCTCCGGCTCCTTGTACTCATTTTCCCACTTGGCGATTACCACCGTTGCCAGGCAATTCCCTGTCACGTTCACCGATGTTCTGGCCATGTCCATCAACTCATCAATACCGAGTATCGCCATGATGGGCCAAAGTGGAAGCCCGAAAGACGCAGCCGTTCCCAGCAGGATGACCAATGATGCCCTGGGTACCCCAGCCACGCCCTTGCTGGTAAGCATCAGCGTCAAGCCCATCAACAACTGCTGACCAATCGTTAACGGAATTCCAGCGGCCTGTGCAACAAACACGGCAGCCAATGACAGGTAAAGAGTCGTTCCGTCCAGGTTGAAGGTGTAGCCGGTTGGCAAAACGAAAGAGACGATTTTGCGTGGAACACCCAGTTTCTCCATGTTCTCCATTGCCTTTGGCAGTGCTGATTCAGAACTGGTAGTCGCAAACGCAATTGAAACAGGTTCCGAAATTGCCCTAATAAATTTCCGAATCGGTATCTTAAGAAAATAGGCAATTGGCAGCAGTACGATCACCATAAATGCAAGAAGCGAACCGTAAAGTGTAAATAACAATTTGAGCAATGAGGTGAGGATATCGATGCCCAGATGCCCGACCGTAACGGCAATGGCGGCCCCAACACCAAATGGCGCAAAATGCATGATGATGTTGGTGAACTTGAACATTGCTTCCGCCAGGCTCTCCGAAAATTCCAACATGGGTTTTTTCTTTTTTTCAGGCAGCATAGCGAGTGCAATTCCAAAAATTACGCTGAAGACAACGATCGGCAGCACATCGCCATGGTACACTGATTTTACAATGTTCTCCGGAAAAACGTGGAGGAGAACCTGCGACCACGTCTGTGCCTTGGCCTCCGGTAATTCCTGATTAAATCCTTCTGGTAAAACAATTCCAGCACCCGCTTGTGTCAGGTTGATGGCAATCAATCCGATGACCAGGGCAAGCGTAGTTACAAATTCAAAATACAAAATTGACTTCCAACCCATTCGCCCTACCTGATTAAGGTTTGAATGCCCGGCTATACCCACTACCAGGGTCGAAAAAAGTATCGGTGCAATAATAGTTTTAACCAGGCTGAGGAAGATTTTACTCAACACCTGCAGGTTCTGTGCAAAGTGTGGATAGTTCAAACCGATCTCGATGCCAATTACCATACTCAGCAAGATCCAGGTAGTAAGAGACCCTTTCCTTATCGCATAATAAATTGCAAAGCCGACTGTCATCCACCTGATGCCAATGAGCAAGAGGGAGGGCATCGAAACCGATGTGTAATAGTCGAGCAGATGCAATACCGTGGCGATACTAAAGAGCGCGAGGATAATGGTGGCTAATTTCTTTTGTGTCAATGGAAGTAATTTTGGATAAATATTTTTCAGATCAACCAACCAATATAGGAAAAGTTGTGATCTGACAATATGCCGTTTGCAGACCTTGCCACAATTCTACTTTAGGCGGGTAAATTGAGGTAGAAAATCAACCAGAAACGAACTTAAATTCTCTACTTTTGTTCCGTTTCTATAATATCAACCTATGCTGCAAACAGCCCCGAAAAACATCCATATTTACCTCGAATCGAATCCAAATCCGAATTCACTTAAGTTTGTCATTAACGAAATGCTGGTTCCGGAGGGAATGAGTTTTGACTTCCCCAACCCCGAAAGCGCCAAGGACGCCCCGTTGGCACAGGAACTGTTTACTTACCCGTTTGTCACCCGGGTATTCTACATGAGCAATTTTATCACCGTGACTAAAAGTGAGGACATGGATTGGGCTGAGGTGCAGGATGCCATCAAAACGCATATTCGCACCTTTCTGGAGAGCGGCAAATTAATTTTAGACAACAAAACCCCGGAGCAAAAAGAAGAGACGCAGGACTCCGAAACAGTTAAAAAAATAAAAACTATTTTGGATGAGTACATTCGTCCTGCAGTGGAGCAGGATGGTGGAGCCATTACGTTTCACTCTTTTAGGGAAGGTGTGGTGACCGTAACCCTGCAAGGATCATGCAGTGGATGTCCCTCATCTACCATTACGCTAAAGGCAGGCATTGAAAATCTATTCAAGAAGATGATGCCTGACGAAATTCAATCTGTAGAAGCGCTGGGTTGACCAGCATTTGCTTTTCTGCTGAGGTAGGCCTGTTCAAGTTGATTATCAGCAAGTGAAACAGCTTCAAGGTACGCTACACGCGCCTCATCATATCTGCTCATTTCACTAAGGAGCTCACCCCGGATGGCGTGATAGAGATAGAAAGATTCAATCTTGTCATCTTTTAATTTTTCCAATTCGGCCAACGCACTGGTGGCGCCCTCTACTTTGGCCAGCGCCACGATCCGGTTAACAGCAATTACTTTGCTCGAATTTATTTTCTGAAGCAGGTTATACAAATTAAGAATAGCGTTCCAATTGGTCGACTTAAAATCAGGTGAAAAGCAGTGGACACCGGCTATACTTGCCTGCAGATAATATTCACTTACGACATTGGCCTCGGTCGCCTTGTCGAGATAAATCAGGCCCTTTGCAATTAACCTCCTGTCCCATTTTCCCCGGTCCTGTTCTTCGAGCGTCAAGAGCATCCCGTCTTCGCTGATGCGTGACTCAAATCTGGAAGCCTGAAAATGCATCAGGGCCATAAGCGAATTGACATGGTGAGATGGAAGGAGTGGGTGTTCCAAAATATGTTCAGTCAACCGGATCGCTTCAAGGCAAAGATCCTTTCGAATGAGGTGTTCACCATGTGAAGCTTTGTATCCCTCATTGAACAATAAGTAAATAATCCGCAACAAATTTTCCAGGCGATGATTCAATTCATAACCTGAGGGGACTTGCGAAATAAATCCCGTCTCTTTCAATTTTTCTTTTGATCGCAGATATGCTTTGGCCACGGCATCCTCACTTTTGAACAAGGCCAGTGCGATCTCCTGATTACTAAACCCGCAAAGAATTTTGAGCGCAAGAATGATTTGGTACTCTTCGTTGATTTCCGGACGACAACAGGCAAACATCATTCTCAACAAATCGTCTTTCAATTCATTTTGGAGCAGTACCTCGTCCGGAGGTTCCTCCTTGACGGCATCTTCTAAAATGGCTTTTGCTTTTTGGTCAAATCGTTGCACCCGCCTCAAGTCGTCAATGAGCTTGTTTTGGGCCGCGCGGGCTATCCACCCGGAGGGATTTTGCGGAATTCCGGAAAAAGGCCACGTCTGCATTGCCCGGTAAAGCGACTCCTGCACGGCATCCTCGATCAGCTCAAACTGGTCTGCCCCAAATTTTCTCGTAAGATAGGCCAGCACTTTGCCATGTTCATGCCGGAAAAAATGATCAACAATTGTAGAAGTCTGGTGTCCTGGCGCCCCTGCTTGCATCACATAAAATTATCAAGATTTAGCAAACCGGGGAGTCAGCGCAAAATTTAGTGAACCGCCTATGAACGATCGCGTTCGTGAAAATACTTGCCAACCCGATGTCTCGCAGCAGCAGCTGCCTTATCGCCAGGCACTACAACCTTGCTTTGATACAGTGTTTGACGAAAACTTTACCTGCTACATGGGTAACAATTCCCTTACTTCGGTGGTGCCATCAAATTCGTAAATCGGACATCCTTTTGACAATTCAACAGCGCCATTCAAATCCCTGGCTTTGACGATTAGGTATCCGCCCACTACTTCTTTGCCTTCGGTAAACGGGCCGTCAGTGATAATCTTACCGGACCTGGACACCACCTTGCCTTCCTTGTCCAAAGGCTGACCTGCTACCAACTGACCGGCTTTGGCGAGTCCATCCATCCATACCCGCCATTTTTGCATATGCTTCTGCATGGCTTCTGGCGACTCCTGCGCCATGCGGGCGTCCCCGCCACGAAATAAATACAAGTACTCTTTCATATTTTTCAAATTTAATTTTTGATGATCTATTGATGCTGGTCCGGAAAAGGTAATCCTCTCCCCTTTTCGCAAAGTAATTTTAAACTCCTGAGAAACATCGCCCAATCGTAACTGCATTGACTTAGCATAGGTGTTTGAGATTCCCAATTGTTATGGGAAAAATAAACCACTGTTTTGCCCGCCTCCGGCTTCAAATCAAACTCAATGGTAGTCCCAATCCATTCCTCGGTTGCTGCGATACACTTCCATTCAACTTTCTTGTTTGGCACCAGCATGACCACCTTCATTTCTTTAAAATAAGATGGCCCAAAACCAAATCGAAGTACACTGTTCACTTCAACTTTGGCCTGGGTGTCCGGAGTCCACCATCCCGCGAGCCCTTTTTGAGTTGTTATATTTTCATAAACTGCCGCTGGACTTGCTTCAATAACTAATTTGTGTTTTATATCTGGCATAATCGGCTCTTATGAAACAAAGACGAACGCGTGACAAAGTTCAGGACAATAACATAAAAAAGTTTGAGGATAAAAAAGGGGCTACAAGCCCCTTTTAATTGGTTTAGCATTTCTAGACCGGGCGATCAACTCCTTTGAGATATTTGTCCAAGAACTTTAAGATCTCTTCGGATGCTTTGATGTTGTCTTCCTTCTTGACAAACCCATGGCCCTCATCAGGGAATATGACATACTCCACCGGTACACCATTGTTCCTGGCTGCCGCCACAATTTCATCTGACTCTACCTGCAGCACACGCGGATCATTACTTCCCTGCAAGACAATAAAAGGCCTGGTAATTTTGTCGGCATGAAATAATGGAGACTTATTGTATAAGGCCACGGAATCGGTATTGGGGTCACCCATCTCTGTATATAATGCCACCCTGAACGACTCCCACCATGGCGGAATACTTTTTAGCGTTCTCAGCCAATTGGTGACGCCAAAGAAATTTACACCAACCGTGAATTCTTCCGGGGTAAACGCAAGCGCAGCCATCACCATATAACCGCCATAGCTTCCTCCCGCGATGCCAATTTTATCGGTGTCAATGTAGGGCAATGTCGCCAGGAATTTCTTAGACTCCACGCAATCCAGCAGATCATCTTTGCCATGTTTTTGGTCATCCGCCTTATAGAAGGATTTTCCATAACCTGAACTCCCCCGGTTGTTAACCGCAAGTATGGCGTAACCGTGATTTACCAAATGCTGAATTACAGGGCTGTAGTTTAACCTCGTCTGGCCTCCGGGTCCACCGTGTATCCACAATAGTGCCGGAACCTTTTCACCTTCACCAATTCCTTTCGGTTTGTAAAGAAGAGCCGGAATCTCCATCCCATCGAAAGACGTATAACGAATCACTTCACCCTTTACAAGGTCATTGGCATCAATCTCAGCGGTCATGGTGTTGGTCAGTTGCTTCACTTCATTGGTTTCGAAGTTGTAAACAAAAAGATTGCTGGGTGATTTTGAGCTGCTCACATAAAAAGACATCAACTTCTCACTGTCCGAAATGTTCACCCCCGTAATATCACCATCAGGTAATGCAGGCAACTTAACCAGTTGACCGGTGGCCTCTTCATAAATCTTTATTTCCGTTCGGGCATCGTTATTTATTGCCACCACTCTGTACTTTCCGTTACGCGACAGGTACGCGTACATGATGTCCCAGGGTGCCTCTTCTACTTTTTCCTTGGCCCCTGTTGCAATGTCATAGCTTGCCAGGTAATTGAACTCGCTCCCTTCGTCTGTCAAGTAGTATAGTTTGGTGCCATCAAGACTGAAATATTGCGGGTTGAATTGCGCGTCCCCTTCGTGTGCTGACAAAAGTTGATTCTTACCGGTCTGCGTATCCAACAAATACATGTCAGAATTATTGGTTGTGATAGACTTTGTCAAAGCGATGTAGCGATCATCATTTGATATAGCCGCTGGATTTAATCCGTCAGTATTTTTGTAGGCGACAGTGGAAGGATATATTTTCTCCTCGCTTTGATCCTTACTCACCTGCACCCTGTACAAATCAAAGAATCCGTTTGTCGCGACCGTTAGAAGTGTAGTACAGTAATTGTTTATTGTAGCTCCATCCATAAAACTGCGCCTTGGCCGTGCTGTCCTTGATCAGGTCCATCATTCCACCATCAGCCTTTCTGACAAACAGGTGAGTAATTTCATTTCCACCTTTATCGCTCTGCACGATGATTCGGTCGTCTTCCGGGAAATAGGAGTTGGCGAATATGGCATTGTCAGTGGAATTGGTCAATTGTTTCTTCTCACCGCTGGAAATGTCTATTTCAAATGCATTAAAAATTCCAGTTTCTTTACTACTGAAAAGAATCTTTTGCTCATCGGAAGAAAAGGAACTTCCTCCGATCTGTACAATATCCATAAATTGACTAATCGAATATTGCTTTGGAGGTTTTTCGTCTGCTGTTGGTGAACAATTCCACAAAGCCGTAACAGCCAGCGCCAGCGCAATCTTAATGGAGGATTTCAGAATCATAGGGTTTAATTTTGATGGGATCGAATATAAATAATTCCATCAACACTTGAGGTTGGAAAGCAGGCGTCAGTATTTGATTTTCAAATCATTTCTTCCGATTAGCGAGATAGACGCCACCAATAATGGCCACTATACCAACATAGTGACCCAAAAATAAGCGTTCGCCATCCAGCACACCCCACATTACGGCCACGATGGGGATCAGGTAGGTTACAGAACTTGCAAATAAAGGTGAGTGGGTTTTTACCAGTTTATTGAACAACACAGTAGCCACAGCCGTGCTCATCAATCCGAGTACGGCTACGAACCCGAATGCCTTCCATGCACCATCCACCGAAGTCAGCTTTGGCAAAAACTCCGTAAATCCCAAAAGATAAACCAAAGCCAAAGGCCCAATGAGCATAACGGAGACGGTGGTGATGGTGAGCGAACGAATGTGCTCGATCTTGTATTTTATTAAATTTAAATTAGATCCATAGAGGACGGTAGCAGCCACCACAAACAAAGAGTATCCGCTAAATTTTCCAATCGAATTATCAGAATTTGCCATGATCAAAATAACAGTGCCGCCAAAACCGATTATCGTGCCGATGACTGCCAACCCGCGGAATCGCTGTGAAAAAAGTATAGCCCCAATAATCATCGTCCAGATGGGCGTGAGGCTGTTCATTACTCCCGCTACAGAACTGTCAATTTTGGTTTGCGCAAACGAAAATAAAAAGGACGGAATAAAAATACCCAGCATACCCGAGAGCAGGAGCTTGGCAAAATCCTTGCCCGTCAATCCTTTTAGCTTGGTTAAGGCGATCGGCAAAACAAAAAAGGCAGCGGAGACTACGCGCAACGAAGCCACCTCACCGGGCGAAAAAACAACAAGTCCTTTTTTAATCAGAATGAAGGATGTCCCCCAAATCAGGGCAAGGATGGCTAGAAGGAAAATGGGAGTTAAATCTCTTTTTTCTGACATGGAATCAAGCGCGGGCAAAGATTGAAAATCCTGCCACGATTTCAAATACGGAAACTTGCGATATTACACGCCAACCAGCTCCGATGAATAAACATTTGTTACCTCGTCAAGAATAGAATAGATTTCATCCATTGAAAGCGACTCGACCAGTTTGGTCCTCACCGGTTTGAAATTAGGGATGCCTCTGAAATAGTTGGAATAATGTCTCCTCATTTCAAGAATGCCCAGTCGATCTCCTTTCCACCGCACTGAAAAGTCCAGGTGCTTTTTTACCACAGCAACCCTCTCCTCGATCGATGGCGGCAGCAGTTGTTCGCCCGTGTTCATGAAGTGCCTGATCTGTGAGAATACCCACGGATTACCAATGGACGCACGACCAATCATTATGCCATCCACTCCGTATTTATTTCTATACTCGAGTGCTTTCTCGGGCGAGTCCACATCTCCGTTTCCAAAAATTGGAATCGTAATTCTTGGGTTATTTTTTATTTCACGAATCAGCGTCCAGTCAGCCGAACCTTTATACATCTGTACACGGGTACGACCATGAACACTCAACGCCTTGATGCCAATATCCTGAAGGCGCTCTGCCACTTCGGTTACATTTTTGGTACTGTCGTCCCAGCCCAGCCGCGTCTTAACAGTGACAGGCAACGGGGTGCACCGTACAATGGCTTCCGTCATCCTCACCATTTTCGGAATATCCTGAAGCAGTGCGGCTCCTGCACCACGGCACGCGACAGCCTTTACAGGACAACCGTAGTTGATATCTATAAGATCGGGATTTACAGCCGTGGCGATCTCGGCAGACTGCACCATATTGTCGATATCTCCACCAAAAAGCTGAATGCCAATAGGCCGCTCGTATTCAAAAATGTCCAGCTTCTGGCGGCTTTTGGCGGCATCCCGAATCAATCCTTCTGAAGAGATGAATTCAGTGTACATCAGATCGGCTCCACCTTCCTTGCACACGGCACGAAATGGCGGATCACTGACGTCTTCCATCGGTGCGAGCAGAAGCGGAAAATCACCTAGTGCTATATTGCCAATTTTTACCATATTGGAGCCCGCTTGCGGCTAAAGCGGTGGCAAATTTAACAGAAAATTTTTAAGACTTCTTGATTGGGTATGAATAGTGAACTGTTTCAACAGCAGCGGCCAGCGTGGATCTCAGTAATATTGATTTTCCTGACCGCGATGATGGGATTTGTGGTGGTCGGACCTATCATCGGTTTTTTATTTTCGCTTCCTTTTATTGAGGGCGACCTGCTAAGTCTGCAGTCGATGCTTGCTTCACCAACTCAATATCCGGAACTGAGGGTCCCACTGTTTATCATGCAGGGTTGTGCCACGCTGTTTGGACTCATTTTGATTCCTGGGCTTTACATTCTGGGCATTGAGAAGAGGAATCCAATGGTCTTATTCAGTAATAAGTCGCTTTACGCTCAGAGCATCATTCTGACCATCATTGTGGTGATCGTCTTTATGATACCCAACTCCTATTTTATCGAATGGAACGCGAGCCTGACGATGCCGGACTTCCTGAAAGGGTTTGAATCATGGGCCAGGGAGAAAGAAGACATGGCGACAGCGCTGACGAGTTACCTGACCACGTTTAACTCATTTGGCCAATTTGCGTTGGCATTTTTTGTCATTGCGGTACTCCCGGGTATTGGGGAGGAGTTGGTGTTCAGGGGGATGCTTCAGCCAGAGTTACACAGGGCCACCGGAAACGTTCATGTCGCGATATGGATATCGGCTATTATGTTTAGCGCGATCCATTTGCAATTTTTTGGATTTGTCCCCAGGGTACTGTTGGGCGTCCTTTTTGGCTACTTATATTATTGGTCGGGCAATATTGCCGTGCCGATGGTGGCTCATTTTATCAACAACGGTTTTTCAGTGGTCATGATCTATTTGTTCCAAAAGGGAGTTATCGATATCAACCTTGAGTCCGGTGAAGCGGCCCCTCCGTTGATGGTGATTTTATTTACCATTGTCACTTTTGCCTTATTATTGTATTTGAAAAAGATTCATCGGGAAAATAACAGCTTCGTTTCGTGACTTCAGCCATCCGAAAGTATAACAACCTTACACAAAGACTCATCACCGCATTTGTGGGTGCGGCCATTATCATATTCGGTGTGGTATATAACGAGTGGACTTACTATGCAGTATTCTTCATTCTCTGCCTTTGCACCTTGCTCGAGTTTTATGACCTATCCGGACTCGATGGAATGATTCCGCAAAAAACATTTGGGACAGTTTGCGGAATGCTCATCTTCAGCCTATCCTTTTTTATTGAAAAGCAGGATATCTCCTATCGTTACTACTTCCTGATTTTTCCCATCGTATCATTTGTATACATGATCAAGTTGTATAAAAAGTTTGAGCGAAAACCTTTCACCAACATCGCCTACATGATTCTTGGCTTGTTCTATGTCGCCATGCCATTTGCACTTCTCAACATTGCCGCTTATGAAAACGGCTCTTATAATTTTGAGGTAATCTTCGGATGCTTATTCATCCTATGGGCCAGTGACACCGGAGCTTATTTTGCAGGCACCCTTTTTGGCAAACGAAAATTATTTGAGCGTATCTCCCCGAAGAAATCATGGGAAGGCGCGCTGGGTGGAGCCATATTAGCGGTCATTTTTGCATTGGTGATCGCGAAATATTTTGACTCGCTCGCTCAGTGGCAATGGATTACCATCACCATCATTATCATCATAGGGGGCATCTACGGTGATTTGATAGAATCTCTTCTAAAAAGAAGTATTGAGATCAAAGATTCGGGCGCCAGTTTGCCCGGGCATGGAGGTTTTCTTGATCGGTTCGATGGATTGTTGATTTCTGCGCCATTTATTGTGGCGTTTCTGGAGATTTTCTGAGCCCTACCGCCTGCATCATTTGATCGGTTTTCAATTCCCACGTGTGTTTATTTCTCTATCTTTGCAGCCGTTTTAGGACCTGAACACGGAAAAAACGCAAATTTCACATGGCATACATTGAACCCGCCCCACTTCTGGACAAAGAAAATCCATTTGAGGCGATGATGTCTCGATTTCAAACTGCTTCACAAATTCTGGGACTTGATGACGAAGTCTATAATGTATTGAAATCTCCGGCCCGGCAGGCCATCGTATCCCTTCCGGTGACCATGGATGACGGCAGTATTAGAGTTTTTGAAGGCTACCGGGTGATTCATTCAACCATATTGGGGCCCTCGAAAGGCGGGATTCGATTTGACCCTCATGTAAACCTGGATGAAGTAAAAGCATTGGCTGCCTGGATGACCTGGAAATGTGCTGTGGTGGATATTCCATATGGAGGTGCAAAAGGGGGCGTAGCCTGCAATCCCCGGGAAATGTCCGCAGGGGAAATCGAGCGCCTTATGAGGTCTTATACGCTGTCGATGATTGACATTTTCGGACCGGACAAGGATATTCCAGCGCCTGACATGGGTACGGGGCCGCGTGAAATGGCCTGGCTGATGGACGAATACTCGCGAACACAGGGAATGACGGTAAACGCTGTAGTGACCGGCAAGCCCATCGTATTGGGTGGGTCATTGGGTAGAACGGAGGCAACGGGTCGTGGGGTAATGGTGACTGCAATGTCGGCCATGCAGAAATTGAAAATCAATCCGTATAATGCGACCTGTGCTGTGCAGGGATTCGGAAACGTAGGCTCGTGGGCTGCACGCCTCCTGGCTGAACGCGGACTAAAAATCGTGGCGATAAGCGACTTAAACAGTGCTTACTACAATGACGGAGGTGTGGACATTGAAGCGGCTGTAAAATACCGCGATGCAAACAAAGGATCGCTGGACGGCTTTACCGGTGCTGAAAAAATTTCTGGTGCCGAGATACTTACGCTACCTGTAGATGTGCTCGTGCCTGCAGCCACCGAGGATGTGATCACCGGGAGCAACGCAGATAAAATACAAGCCAAATTAATCGTGGAAGGCGCCAATGGCCCGACTTCATCCAAAGCGGATGGTATCATTAATGAGAAAGGGATCATAGTGGCTCCAGACATTCTTGCCAACGCTGGCGGGGTAACAGTATCTTATTTCGAATGGGTTCAAAACCGGTTGGGGTACAAGTGGACATCTGAACGCGTCAACAGAAGATCCGACCGCATCATGAAAGATGCCTTCGATCATGTGTATAAGACTTCACAAGATTATAAGGTGCCGCTGCGAATTGCCGCCTACATGGTCGCCATCGACAAGGTTGCCAAAACGTACAAATACAGAGGAGGTTATTGATAACTCTGTTTTGTGGTTTAGGTGCGCATTGCCATCCTTTTCGCGAGGAATCCGCGTAAGAAAAAATTACCTTTATAAATCAAATCGAATCCATTGATCATGACGATTCACAAAGAAGGCCGTACACTACTTGTCGTTTTATTTTTTATTCTGTTGTCTCTTAATCTTGCAGTGCCCTATTTTTTTCAGGTGATGCCTCTCCTGAAGCTCATTGTTCTGATTGTGAGTGTTTTTTTATTCCTTATCATACTCCAGTTTTTCCGCAGTCCGGTTTTTAGCATAAGCCAAAACGAAAACCAGGTGCTCGCGCCTGCCGATGGCAAGGTGGTTGTCATCGAAGAAACCGATGAAACTGAATACCTGAAAGAAAAGCGAAAACAAATTTCAATTTTCATGTCACCGGTGAACGTACATGTTAACCGTATGCCGGTAGAGGGTTCAATCAGTTACTATAAATACCATCCGGGAAAATACCTTGTGGCTTGGCATCCCAAGTCGAGCACCGAAAATGAAAGGACAACCGTGGTGGCGAAAATGAAAAATGGCACAGAGGTTCTGTTCAGGCAGATTGCCGGTGCTTTAGCCAGACGCATCAAGTGTTACGTGTCAGAAGGCCAATCCCTGCAACAGGGTGAAGAGTTTGGCTTCATCAAATTCGGCTCCAGGGTCGATGTGTTTTTGCCGCTGACTGCAAAAGTAAAGGTGCGTGTGGGTGAAAAGACAAGAGGAGGAAAGACCGTATTGGCCGAATTAAGTTAAGCCGCTTCTATAAAACTTCGCTTTCTACCCCAATTTGGCAAGAAGTTCATAGCCCGAACGAGTGTTATTCATGGGTTTTATGATTATCTTTACAAATTATAAATAAATGTAATTCAGGGAATTAACTCTCAGTTCCCTTAAATACAATCACCCACATAAATCGACCCATGAGCCAAGCCATAAAGTTTGTTTCCAAACAACATGACTTTTTCACGACACTCAATCAACGAGTAAACGAATATTTCAAAACAAAAAAAATTAGCCGCAACGCAAATTTTTCTATGGTTTTTAAAACCATCGTGATGTTTGCGCTGTACTTTGTTCCATATGCATTGATCATAAGCAGCAATTACCTGAATCTCTTTGGGTTTTTTGCGCTCCATGCTGTCATGGGAATTGGTTTGGCAGGGATAGGAATGTCTGTGATGCATGATGCCAATCATGGCGCTTACTCAAAAAAACAATGGCTGAATGATTTTTTAGGATATTCGCTCAACCTGGTTGGCGGTAATGCATTCAACTGGAAAGTTCAGCACAATGTTTTGCACCACACCTTCACCAACATTGAAGGTGTAGATGAAGACATTACCCCAAGGGGTGTGCTTCGTTTCTCCCCGCACACAGCATGGAAACCATTTCATCGCTTTCAATTCATCTACGCATGGTTTTTCTATGGCTTGCTTTCTTTTGTGTGGATTGTATTTAAAGATTATGGCCGCCTGGCGCGTTATAACAAAGACGGCTTAATAAAAAAGCAACGAACCAATATCTGGAAAGAATGGTCAATATTGATATTTTCCAAATTGGTTTATTACGCTTACATGATCGCGTTGCCGATCGTGCTGCTGCCATTGCCCTGGTGGATTCCCTTACTTGGGTTTTTCACCATGCACTACGTGGCAGGTTTTATCCTTGCTGTAGTATTTCAGCCGGCACACGTTGTGGATGGTACTGAATATCCGCTCCCGGACGAAAAAGGAAATATTTATAACGCTTGGGCCATTCATCAGCTACACACTACGACCAATTTCGCCCAGAATAACCGTATACTGTCGTGGTATGTAGGCGGACTGAATTATCAGGTTGAACACCATTTGTTCACCAACGTCTGCCACGTTCATTACAAGAAACTTTCGGCCATTGTAAAGCAGACGGCCGAAGAATTTGGACATCCATATAAAACCAAAGCACGGTTTAGGGACGCCATGATTGGCCACTATAACATTCTACGAGAACTAGGTAAAAAAGACTCAACACTAGGCCAACAGTTACAGCCGGCTGCGGTTGGCATCAACTAGACACCTGATCAACCCTAGTCCCCCGTTGATCGTGCGAGGACTATGATATCACTTCATCGAACGCGCTGGTAAACTGTTTCATCTCATCCAGCGTACCGATACTCACACGGCACCACTCTTTATCCTTGTAGTCCCAGATGCGCATCAGGATTTTTTTCTGCTGCATTTTAGCCAGAATGGTCTTACCATCCATTGGTGCCGGGAAGAACATAAAATTCGTGTGCGATTTCCCGTAGCTAAATCCTTTTTTCTTTAGGTACCCTTCAAGGTGACCCCTGGCCTCCGCATTCCTGGATCGTGTTAACTTCATAAATTCCTCATCCCCCAAACTGGCCTTCGCTGCTGCAATGGCCGGTTGGCTTACCGGTATACCCATCTGGTATTGGGAAATCTTTTTGATAAGATCTGGCCTGGCCACTATATACCCTATCCGGAGACCGGCAAGTCCGTAAATCTTGGAAAAAGTACGCGACACCACTACGTTCCTTCCTTGCCTTACCAAATCAATATTGCTTACCTTCTTTTGAACTTCTGGTTCTAATAATTCCAGGTAGGCTTCATCAGAATAAACCGGAACTTTCTTCGATACGTCAGCACAGAAAGGCGATACGATCGCAGGATCAACCAAAGTTCCCGTAGGATTATTCGGATTGCAAACAAACACCAGCCGCGTGTTCGCATTGATCCGGGATGCCATGACCTCATAATCAAATTCCAGCCGATCGTTGAGATTAACCTTGTCCCAAGTCGCATTAAATACCTGCGCGTAGTCCATCATCTCGGTAAACGTTGGGAATCCCGACAATATCTGGCCTCCACTTAAACCAAAAGCCACGCCAGCCTCGCACAAAATCTCGCCAGAGCCTGCACCGATATGGATGTGATCGACATCAACACCTTCTTTGTCTGCAAGCAACTTTTTCAGTTCCGCCTGCGCCTGAAATGGGTAGCGATTGCCCTCTCCCATATTTTCTACAATCGCTTTCCTGGCTCTCTCTGATGGCCCGTAGGGGTTCTCGTTGGCATTTAGCCTGATGTTGCCGGTTGGGGAGTACGGATTCAGCCCCCAATGAAATCTCTCGGCAGCGCTTACCGGACCCGCAAAAAGTTTATCCACAAACATCGGACTCAGCGTGAGACCAGCCGTCAGTGCAATGGAGGATTTGAACCAATCTCTTCGCGATATTTGAGCCTTCATGATTTGTGATTTTAGTTTTGAGTAAACTAAAGTTAACAAAATTCAAGGTTCCCCAAAATCAGCACGGGGATGGGCGGCCGTGGGCAAATTGGTTACAACGATTCTTGATTTTAAGAACTTGGATTTTCAGGCAGGATACCCATTTTTTTCATTAGAAAGGTTGCATTGGCTTTGTTGGCAACCCCTGCATGCAAGGTATAGTCAAAGGTCAAAGTATCTTTTTCAATCCCGCTCTCAAAGCAATAATTCCGTATGGACGCTGGAAATTTTTGCTCCAGCTCGCCAAGAGCGACATCGTGAGAAGCCAGCATGACCAGCGCCCTGGACGCTACAAATTGCTTCAACAGGCCAATTGATCCTTCCTGTTTATCCTTCGAATTGGTACCCCTCAAAATTTCGTCTAGCAAAACGATTGCAGGTCTTCCACTTCGAATAAAGCCCATGATGTCCTTTAGCCGGTTCAGTTCCGCATAAAAATAAGATTGATGATCTACCAACGAATCCGTAGCGCGCATGCTCGTATGCAAATCAACTATCGGGCAGGAAAAACGTTTTGCACAAACAGAAGATCCTGCCATGGCCAGCACAAAATTTACACCCATGGTGCGCAAAAATGTGCTCTTGCCCGCCATATTGGCCCCTGTGATCAACATAACGTTCGCAGGATCACCTAAATTAAAAGAGTTATTTATTCTCTCTTCAGGAAGGATTAGCGGATGACCCAGTTCAGTGGCGTTGACAGCAAGATCTTCATGCAAAACAGGAAAAGAGTTGTTCGGGTTGTTAAAATGAAATGTGGAGAAGGAATTGAGACAGTCAATTTCCGCAATTTTATCAAACCAGCCTCGAACTTTATCTTTATTTAGCGCTCTCCATTTCTCCAGACGATAAAGACATTGTAAGTCATAAAGATACAGGCTATTGCCAAACATCGCAGCGATACCGTTTTTCCTGGCCTCAAAGGCGTTGACCAGTTGCGAAAACTTTTTAATGTGCCTGGCAGCCTCACGCGCTTCATCCTGGATAAATTTAAGTTTGGGCGACCCGAATTGGGCATCGGCCAACTTGCTCAAGAGCTGCGAATACTTGTCAAACAATTTCTTATGATGCGACAGGGCGCTCTCCGCTTTGGTGATCTCTTTGGATTTGAAAGAAATAATTATCCATTGAACCATACCGGAAAGTAAGAGCAACGGAAAGTAAGTAGCAAAATTGTAAATGGTGAGGCCAATCATTAAAATTGAAATGGCCGGGAAAACGATGAGCGATATGGTGGTGCCAACATTTCCCAATACATGATCCTTTTCGTTCAGCCAATTAAACAGTCCCTCGTTTTCGGTGGTATTGTCTTTCAACAAGTGACCTTGCGCCCAGAACCACTGACGAAAGTCAACCATGCTGGCCAGTTCTTTCACGGCTTCTTGCCGGTCAGGTATCTCTGGAAGCGGCAGTCTTACAGATGATAAGTTATTTGCCAACCACCCTTCTCCGATGGCTGTGCCGCATCGGTTGAGGTACTGAAAAATAGAACCTGGACCAAATAGGTCAAGGTCATAACTGAACGGATGGTGAGGGTTAACAAACTCGCGGCCGTCATAAAACGAAGCATAGTCGTTGGTCAATACTTTGATTTCAAGATCGTTTAGCGTAGCAAGGCTTTCGCTCAGTTCAAGCTGTTGCCGGGTTTTGCTGTGCCACGCAACGAGGTAAACAAACCCAGCTACGAGCGGTAATAAGCCGTACCAGTAAACTGGATTGGAGAACCCGAAATAGGCAACCGCGAATACAAAAAGGGCCACCGTGAGGCGCACGATAGCTACCCTCCGGATGATTGACTTATATTTTTCGCACTGAAGTGCGAACTCATTTTTACGGGTGCTGTAAAAATGATGTAAATCTTCCATGAAAAATTCGGACGGATTCAGCTTCAGAGAAACTTCTCTACAATGCGCATCAACAACTCAAGATATTTTTTATCGATCTCGTCAAAATCATTGAGTTTGTCACTGTCAATATCCAACACCAGGGCAACGTCTTTGTTTTTGAAGGCCGGCAATACGATTTCAGACTTTGAACCGGAACTACAAGCGATGTGTCCAGGAAACTCATCCACGTTGGGCACAATGCGCGTTTTCTTCTCCGACCAAACGGTACCACAAACTCCCTTACCGGATCGGATGCGCGTGCAGGCAATGGGTCCCTGAAACGGGCCAAGAACCAATTCATCACCCTTCACGAGATAGAATCCCACCCAGAAAAAACCAAAAGTATCCCGCAGCGCGGCCGAAATATTAGCCAAATTGGCGACAAGATCAGTTTCACCTGACACCAGGCCTTCAATCTGAGGAAGAAGGGATTTATAGCGCTCCGATTTGTCCGTTGAATTTGCGATAATAAGTTCTTCGGCCATAATTAGGGTATTAAGGTGTTGAAGGAGAAGGATTGATATTTTTGTTTTCTTCCGCTTTGCCTTCTCCGTCTGACGTCAGGATCGAAGTATCGACCTCCTTCATCAACATATCCTCCTGCTCCACAGTTTCATTTTCCTTTACATTCGAATCGGCAGCGGGCTTACTCTCTTTAAAAAATCTTTTTTGAAATACGAGAATGGTAGTGACACCAATGAAAATGGAGGAGTCTGCAATGTTGAACACAGGACTAAAGAACAAGAAATACTCTCCGCCAAATCCTGGAATCCAATCAGGCCAATAAAAGTCAAAAATTGGAAAGAACAACATATCAATGACCTGCCCGTGGAACCACGGTGAATAGGAGCCCATAGGTTGATTGTCCAGCAGCACCCCATAAAAAGTACTGTCAATTACATTGCCCACGGCACCGCCCAAAATCAGGGACATGCTGATCAGAAATCCAGGATGTGACCTCTTCAATGCCATTCGATACAGGTAGTACCCAATACCTACCATGGCTCCTATCCTGAAAATAGTAAGGGCGAGTTTGCCAAATTCATTTTCCCAACGGATGCCAAATGCCATCCCTGGATTTAACAAATAATGCAATTTGAACCATTCCCCAATTACATTCACCTCTTCATGAATGTACATGTATTGGTGCACCAGCAATTTACTGGTCTGATCAACCAGAATGACGGTCAGGGCTATTAAAAAATATCTACTGGCGCTCATTTGACACTTATCTTCACTTTTAACATAAACTCATCCATATCTACTTCCCTGGCTTCGGCAACTTTGTCCTTTAACTCCAGACTTAGTGCCTGGGTTTCAGTGCTGATGTAATCCTTAAATTGCAGCAAGGCGTCTGTCAAAGACTCGCCCCGGCCATTTTGATGTGTACCTTTTTCAATTTCGATGTTGATCTTGTCCAGCACCTCCAAACCCATTTCTTTTCGAAGGTTCTGAATACGGTTGACAAAATCTCTGGCAATGCCTTCCCGTTTAAGTTCATCAGTGATGGTAATGTCAAGGGCCACGGTGATCCCACCTTCGGATGCTACCGACCAACCAGGAATATCCTCTGAACTTATGATCACATCCTCGGCTTCAAAGTCGAATCCCCCTTTTGTCAGCGTTCCTTTCTCAACAACTGAAATATCTTCCTTGGTGAAGGTAGTAATCACAGCTGTGACCTCCTTCAGTTTGGGTCCATACTGTTTCCCCAGTTTCGCAAAATTCGGTTTCACGCGCTTCACCAAAATACCTGAGGCGTCATCAATGTACTCGATCGCCTTCACGTTTACCTCTGCTTTTATGATGTCTTCAACCACCTTTACTCTTGAGGCAAACAGACCATCGAGAACAGGCAGCATTACCTTCTGCAACGGGGTTCTTACCTTGATCTTGCTGGTTTTGCGAATGGAGTGAACCAAGGAACTAATTCGCTGTGCATACTCCATAGATTGTTCCAACTCAGTATCAATTTTATTCTCCTCAGGCTTGCTGAAATCCGTGAGATGAATAGAGTGGTGTCTCAACGGTGTATGGTTGGCCTTGGCCTTGTCCCTAATGTTGTCCGTAAGGTTTTTATACAACCATTCCGAAAAAAATGGAGCGATAGGAGCCATCAACTGTCCGACAACCATTATGCACTCGTACAAGGTTTCGTAGGCTGCTTTTTTGTTTTCCGTCATACCCACCTGGTTACCCGTTGTTGGTTGCCAGAATCTTTTTCGATTCAGTCGTACATACCAGTTGGAGAGTTGATCGTTGACAAAATCCTGAATCGCTCTGGCGGCACGGGTGGGCTCATAATCATTGTATGCTGCAGTCACTTCCTTGTTTAACGACTGTAGTTTTGAAATAATCCACCTATCCAGCGGGCTAAGCTTCTCGTAAGGCACGTTGTCCTGCTCGTCTTTGACAAAACCATCAATGTTTGCATACAAAGCAAAGAAGGAGTAAGTGTTTAGCAAGGTGCCAAAAAATCTCCGCTTTACTTCCACAATTCCCTCCTCGTCAAACTTAAGATTGTCCCAGGGAGGGGCATTTTCTATCATATACCACCGCACGACATCTGGGCCGTATTTTTCGATGGTCTCGAATGGATTGACTACGTTGCCTTTGCTCTTGGACATTTTGTTTCCGTTCTTGTCCAAAACAAGGCCGTTGGAGACTACATTCTTGAAGGCTACGCTATCAAACAAAAGGGACGCAATCGCATGAAGGGTAAAAAACCAACCACGTGTTTGATCCACGCCCTCCGCGATGAAATCAGCCGGGTAGCTGCTATCAAATACCTCCTTGTTTTCGAATGGATAATGTAGCTGCGCATAGGGCATTGCACCAGAATCGAACCATACATCAATCAAGTCCGCCTCACGCACCATACGGTCACCCTTAGAGCTGGCCAAAATTATTTCGTCAACATAAGGGCGGTGTAAATCAAAGTCGGGATTTTCAAAAACTGAATTGTCGATATTGAATTTTTTGGCGTGTGCTATTTCTTTGGAAAGCTCCTCCAACGAACCGATACATTTCTCTTCCTTTCCATCCTCTGTTCTCCAAATAGGCAACGGGGTTCCCCAAAATCGGGAACGCGACAGGTTCCAATCGACAAGATTTTCAAGCCAGTTGCCAAATCGCCCGGTGCCGGTTGATGCAGGCTTCCAATTGATGGTCTTGTTCAACTCGACCATTCTGTTTTTAAGTGCGGTCGTCTTGATGAACCAGGAGTCAAGCGGATAGTATAAAACCGGTTTATCCGTTCTCCACGAGTGCGGATAACTATGAACATATTTCTCAACTTTAAAAGCCTTGTTCTCCTCCTTGAGTTTGATGGCAATCAGCACATCGGTCGACTTAAATTCCGGATCGTTGCGAACATCATCGGGATAATACTCTTCCCGAACATAACGGCCTGCAAAGTCAGATATTTCCTCTACAAATTTTCCATGGCGATTTACAACCGGCATATCATTCCCTGCCTCGTCCTTGACGGTGATCGCTGAGATGTTATTTTCCTGACATACCCGAAAGTCATCTGCTCCAAACAAAGATGCCGTATGCACGATACCCGTTCCGTCTTCCGTTGAAACAAAATCACCAGCCACCACGACAAATGCCTTACCGTGGGGTTTCACATAAGGCAACAATTGATGATATGAAATCCCTACCAGGTCCTTTCCCTCATAGGATGCGGCAACCACATAAGGTATTTGCTTTTGGCCTTCACTGTAGTCATCTAGAGGCAGGTCTTCAGTCTTTTTGTCAAAATATGACGCCACCCGGTCGGCCGCCATGATGACGCTGACCGGCTTAAAGGTGTAAGGATTGTACGTCTTTATTTTTACATATTTGATATGCTCTCCCACGGCAAGGGCGCAGTTTCCGGGAAGTGTCCAGGGCGTGGTCGTCCAGGCAAGGATGAAGATTTCTTCTTTGTCATCTTCAAATAAAAAGGAGGACTTTTCATTCCTGATGACATTGAACTGGGCAGTTACAGAGGTGTCTTTCACATCTTTGTAGCAGCCGGGCAAGTTCAATTCATGCGAACTTAGTCCGGTACCGTCAGTCGGTGAGTAAGGCTGGATACTGTATCCCTTGTACAGGAGCCCTTTCTTGTACAGTTGCTTCAGCAGCCACCACAACGATTCGATATAATTCTTCTCATAGGTGACATAGGGATTTTCCAGGTCAACCCAATAGCCCATCTTCACCGTTAGGTCATCCCATTGGTCTTTGTATTTCATCACCGTTTCGCGGCACTTTTGATTATACTCTGCCACGGTGATCTTAGTGCCAATGTCGTCTTTGGTGATCCCCAATTCTTTCTCAACCTGTAATTCTACCGGAAGACCATGAGTATCCCAGCCACCCTTTCGCTTCACCTGATACCCTTCAAAAGTTTTGAAACGGCAAAAAATATCTTTGACGGTTCTCGCCATTACGTGATGGATACCGGGGGTACCATTGGCCGATGGCGGTCCTTCATAGAAAGTAAATGTTGGCTTTCCTTCCCTACTGCTTACTGATTCTTCAAATATTTTGTTTGCCTCCCAAAACTCCAGCACCTCTGAAGCGATTCTGGCAAAATCCAGTTCTTTATATTCTTTATATCGCACCGACATCACGCTTTACGATCTATATGTTGTTTTGAAATTTTCTGAGGCTATTCTGCCGCACTGTGTTGGTTGTGAATTCTGATCTTACTTAAATCAACCTCGTGCTCTTCCACCTGGGGATACGAGTCCGGATCAAATTCATCAATCAGCGCGTGGTCTCCTTTCTTGTAGCTCGAGCGGTCGAAAGACATGATCAGAGACGGCAGCAAAATGAGGTTGGTAATCATTGAAATCAACAACGTTGTTGAAGTCAAAATTCCCAATGCTATGGTTCCACCGAAGGAAGAAAAAGTAAAAATGATGAATCCAGCGAACAAAACGATGGATGTGTATACCATACTTTTGCCAACCTCCATGATGGAGTTGCTTATCGCCACGGGCACAAAATAACTTCGCGCGTGTAGTTCCTGTCGGTATTTCGCCAAAAAATGAATAGAGTAGTCAACGGAAATCCCAAATGTGATACTAAAAATGAGCACGGTGCTCGGTTTAAGCGGAATGCCAAAATACCCCATAATGGCTGCAGTAATCATCATAGGAATAAAGTTGGGGATGAGCGAGATGATAATCATCCGCGCGTTGGCAAATAACAGTCCCATTGTGATGGCAATGAGCCCAAAGGCGAGGAACAAACTGCCGCGCAAATTCGAAATGAGAAATTTGTTGCCTTTAATAAATAGTGGCGTGGTTCCCGTAATGGTTGCAGTAATGTCCGTGCCTTTAAAAATACTGTCGATTTTGGGCTGTATCACCTGATTGACCAGCGAGTCCATCTTATCGGACCCGATATCCGCCACCTGCATGGATATGCGCATGGTTTGCATGGTGGAGTCCACAAATGAGCGAAACAATCCGGAACTATCCGATTGGCCTTTCATGTATCGCAGGATAAATCCGCGCTCACGATTGTCAGGCAAAGTATACCGATCGGGATTGTTGTTGTAGAAGGCCTGCTTCGCTGCCTTTACAAAACTGACCAATGAAACCGGTTGTGAAATATCTTTCTGGTCCATCAGAAACTGTTCAAATTCGTCAATCTTCCGAAGGTTCTTTACATCAATGACCCCGCGTCTCTTCCCGGTGTTTAATACAATCTCCAGCGGCATCACGCCACTGAAATTCTCCTCAAAGAAAATCAGGTCTTTTTTCACAATGCTTTCCTCGGGCAGATCATCCACCATAAAGGATACGGAGTGCAGCTTGTACATCCCAACGACTGCGAAGATCACAGCCGCGGTGGCTACCGCATAGATCGCCATCCTGTGTCGGTGAACAACAATATCAACGGCATGTAAAAACTTGTCAAATACTTTTACGTCCAGGTGCTTAAGGTGCTTTGCCGATGGCGGGGGCATCCAGGACAGCACGCCCGGAATCAGTATCAGGCTTACGACAAAAGTTGCCATCACATTGATGCCGGCAACAATACCAAATTCGCGAAGAATGGTGATTTCGGTGCTTAGCAAAACCAGGAATCCAATCGCTGTCGTCAGGTTTGTCAAAAAAGTCGCCAACCCAACTTTTCTCACCACCCTGCTGATGGCCAGTATCTTTTTACCGTGGGACGCAAATTCCGTATGGTATTTGTTCATTAAATAAATGGCATTGGGAATTCCAATCACAACGATAATGGGCGGAATCATTCCGCTCAGCAACGATATTTTATAACCAAATAAGGCGATCGTGCCGAGCACCCACACCACGATAATGCCGATGACAATGAGCGGGAAAAGGACGGCCCGCAAACTCCGAAAGAAAATCAGCAGAATTATTCCTGTAATGATGACTGATATGAGCAAAAATATCTTTAGCTCCTGACCCACCTGACTGGTGATCACAGAGCGTACAAAAGGCAGACCGGCATAGTGTAGTTCAATGCCAGTCTCCTTCGAAAAAGCTTCCCCTTCAGCAACAATTTGATCGGTGAGCCCAACCCGCTTTGAAGAGTTTAAAACTTCCTTGTGAATCGAAATTAAGATGGCAATCGCTCCATTTTCTTCATTCACAATTTGCCCGATATAAAATCTCTGCTTCTTGGCTTCGTTCAGCAAACTGTCCAGTTGGGCCTGGCTTGCAATCTTTCCGGGGAATACATCCGTAAGGACAAATTGGGTCTTGGCAGTGTCTTTTTCTATTTGTTTAATCTGAGGCAATGAGATAACGTCATTGACTCCCGTCATTTTTCTGACTTTGACGCAAAATTCGCGGAGCAATTCAAAATTCCGGTATTGATAGATTGCGCTGTCCCTCAAACCAACAGCCACTATATTCCCGTCTTCCCCAAACTGCTCTCTGAATTGTGTGAAAAAAATTTGCTCGGGATCGTTGGCTGGAACAGTGCTTCTGAAGTCGTAGCTCATTTCCGCCTCACGGGCATGATAGCCCATAAAAACTGTAATTAACCCAATTAGAATAACTAGCGGGAGACGGAATTTAATGATGTAGTGTGCGAGGCGCGTCCACATGAATCGAGCTCCAAAATTTATGAAACGGCAAAGCTAAGGATTTTTGCCGTGAACTCAGACCCGAAAAAGCCCTAAATACGGTCAAAAAGTCCTGAATTTCAGGACATTCAATCGCTAGTCCAATGAGATTCCTTTAATTTTTCTGTAAAGCGACAGGGCATGCCTGTCCGTCATTCCCGACACAAAATCGATGATATTCCTCAGCATGGTATAGTGAGATTCAGGCGCCTCATCGATACCAGCCATAATTTCCGGAGGTAGTAGTCTAATCAGGTTCTCGTATTTTTTCGGAAGTTTTTTCTCGATATAAAGTTTGCCCGCTTTCGCAAACTCTTCCAGTAACCCTGGCAGCACTTCGTATCCAGCCGATTCAATCTCCACGACATGTCTGGCCCTGTAGATCTTCTCAATCGAAAGGTTTGAAATCTCTTTCAAAGCGTTTGAGGAGTCGCAATTATCCGCTAAAGCCTGATCGTACCGGTTGTCTAAAATCTCCGCCTCCTTGTCGAGGAAAACCGCTGCGCATTCATCGATCAATTTTCCAATTGCCAGTGCCCGGAGCACTCCGATTTTTTCATCCTGTCCCGGGATCTGGCCTAATTTCTTAGGATCAAAACTTTCTTTTAATATCCCCGCGAGCAGTTCAACGGTCTGATCAAAACTTACCAGCCCCAACCGGCATCCGTCTTCAAGGTCAATGATGCTATAACAGATGTCGTCCGCTGCCTCCACGAGAAAAGCCAAAGGATGCCGGCTCCATGTGTGGTCACCTACCCTGATCAATTCCAGTTGCGTAGCCACCTCACCGAATAAGTCTTGCTCCGATTGGAAAAAGCCATATTTTTTCTGACTCTTCTTCTGTCTGTCCCGATCTTGCATCATGGCAGGGCACGGATATTTCGTGAAAGCGCCAAGCGTAGCATAAGTAAGCTGCAACCCCTGGTACTGGTTCTTGTTGAGAATCCTGAAACCTTGTGCATTGCCCTCAAACTGGACAAGGTCCGCCCACTCGCAATCCGTGACGAATGGTCTGAAGGAATTACCTGCCGGATGATGGACAAAAAAATCCGAAATTCCATCTTCGCCTGAGTGGCCAAAAGGAGGATTGCCGAGGTCATGGGCCAGCGATGCAGCAGCTACAATAGCTCCAAAATCGAAAGGGGAAAAATCCGATAAATCATGGCGTTGAAGCACCGTCTCACCTACTTTTTTTCCCAACGACCTGCCAACACTCGAAACCTCAAGGCTATGGGTAAGCCTTGTATGCACAAAGTCATGCTCGGGCAACGGATGCACCTGGGTTTTATCCTGAAGTCTCCTGAAGGGATGGGAGAATATAATGCGGTCGTAGTCTTGTTCAAATGCACTGCGAAAAATTCCAGCGCTTGATTTTTTTGAGCCAGTGCGATGAGAAGATAAAAGAGAAGACCATTTCATGGTTGAATTTTGCCAAAAATAGTCAGGCTGAAGGTTCTTTAGAAACCTTCTCCAGCAAATGAGCGGGATCTTGCCTGAATAGGACCGTAAGGATGTTGTAGATTCTTGGCAGCGTGGCCCTAAGCTCGAGGGATCTTTCAAAAAAATTTTCAACGGCCACTGCAAAAAATTCCTCCATGTTTTCGAATGCGTATTTCCTAAAAAAATGATTTTCATTTTGGCTGACCATGCCCATTTCCTTATGCGCTTCCGTTTCAAACTTTAAAACAGATTCGGCATCCAGCGTATGGTACACATGATTCATGAGCTTATGTTCGAGCCACAAGGCGTGGGCAAATTCATGAAGCAGTAAATTCTTTCCCGCTTTTTTGTGGTCGATCCCATCCAGAATGCTTTGCCAGCTAAAAACAATGAGCCTAAACCCAGGGTTCACTTCGCCTTTGTGTTTAAGTTTGGTGATCCTCGAATAATAGTCCTCGGGATAAATAATTATTTTATTATAAAAGGTCAGGCACTCAGAGGGGAGAAACAATACCAATTGTGCCGCTCCGCCAGAGATTACCGCTTTGATCGTTCTGGTTAGCCGAAGATTTTTACGCGAAACAAATTCAAAATAGTCATAGTGATCCTGAACTGTCCTTAAAAATCTATTTCTACGCGACCTTGGAAGCGATCTGTAATACTCACTTTGCCGGCCAAGTATTTTTAAAAAAAGCGGGCGGTAATAAATTCTAAACTGAACTTCTTTAAACCCCTCATATATAAGTCTAAGAAGTGCCTCAATCACACTAAATGGAATTAAGAAGCCCTTTGATCGATACGGCTTCTGCTATAATCGATTTTATTTCCGATACATTGATTCGTTGTTGCTTCATCGTGTCGCGCTCGCGCACTGTCACCGTATTATCCTGGAGAGTTTGATGGTCGATGGTGATGCAATAAGGAGTGCCAATCGCGTCCATTCTCCGGTATCGCTTACCAATCGTATCCTTGTCCTCGTAGTAGCAATTGAAATCAAGTTTCAAATGATTCATCACCTCCATCGACTTTTCCGGCAGCCCATCCTTTTTAATCAACGGTAAAATTGCCACTTTATTAGGCGCCAATGCCGCTGGTATTTTTAACACCGTTCTCTCGCTTCCGTCATCCAGCTTTTCTTCCGTATAGGCATTCGACAAAACGGCCAGGAACATCCGGTCCAAACCGATTGATGTTTCCACCACGTAAGGGATGTAGTTCTTATTCTCCTCCACATCAAAGTATTGGAGTTTTTTACCGGAAAACTTTTCGTGGCTTTTCAAATCAAAATCCGTGCGCGAATGAATTCCCTCCAGTTCCTTAAAACCCATCGGGAAGTTAAACTGAATATCACAGGCGGCATTGGCATAGTGCGCCAGATTAAGATGATCATGAAAGCGATAGTTTTCCGCTCCCAGCCCAAGGGCCTGGTGCCATCTCATTCGTTTTTCCTTCCAGAACTCGTACCATTTCATCTCCTCACCTGGCTTCACAAAAAATTGCATTTCCATCTGCTCGAACTCCCGCATCCGGAAAATAAACTGCCGGGCTATAATTTCATTGCGGAAAGCCTTTCCGATTTGCGCTATACCAAAAGGAATCTTCATCCGGCCGGTTTTCTGAACATTCAGAAAGTTGACAAAAATTCCCTGTGCTGTTTCGGGCCGTAAATAAATTCTGTTGGCTTCATCGGCTACAGAACCCATCTCCGTGGAGAACATTAAATTAAACTGGCGCACTTCCGTCCAATTTCGCGAGCCCGAAATCGGGTCAGCTATTTCAAGGTCGATGATTAACTGACGCAGCGCGGCAAGGTCGGGTTTTTCAATTGCCACTTTCATGCGCTCATTGATATCATCCGCCTTTTTTTGATACTCAAGCACACGCGGATTGGTGCTTAGAAACATTTCCCGGTCAAAGCTGTCTCCAAATCTTTTGGCTGCCTTATCCGCCTCTTTGTTAATCTTGTCTTCAATTTTTGCGACAGCTTCTTCGATCAGCACATCGGCCCGGTATCTTTTTTTTGAATCCTTATTGTCGATCAGGGGATCATTAAAGGCGTCAACGTGACCGGAAGCCTTCCAGGTGGTGGGATGCATAAAAATGGCAGCATCCAATCCCACGATATTGTCATGAAGTTGAGTCATGAATCTCCACCAGTACTCCTTGATGTTATTTTTTAACTGGACCCCGTTTTGGCCATAATCATAGGCGGCCCCCAAACCATCATAAATCTCACTGGATGGAAAAACAAACCCATATTCCTTAGCATGGGATATTACCTTTTTTAAAAGATTATCGTCAGTATTCGCCATAGTGGCGCAAAGATAGAACTCCCGCTGAAGTTTTCTATAAAGGTGGATTGTTAAAACGATCTGTCGAATGGGTCGACCAATTCGTATTGCCATTAGGGCAAGTGAATCCAGAAGGTAGTACCGGAACCAGGTATTGACTCCACCCGAACTTCCCCGCCAAGTTTGCCAATGGTTTCTTTTACGATATAGAGTCCCAGGCCCGACCCTTTGCTGCTTTCGTGTGCACGATAAAACATGTTGAAAATTTTCGGTAGGTGTTCCGTCTCTATCCCAATGCCGTTGTCTCGCAACCAAATCGTTATACCTTGCTCATCTTGCTGCGCTTCGATTTTCACACAAGGCTCATCTGCCGCTTCATTTTGATATTTGATAGCGTTAGCAATGAGATTCGATAACACTACTTTCAGACGTGTAGCATCCGTTTGGATGACCATATCGTCAGGAACGTGATTCCAGATTTTGATATTACCAAACTTGTCAACGAAACTTAACTCGTGGACCACCTCCTCAATTGATTTTACAAGGTGGACAGGCCTGCGCAAGACATCCATCCGGGAGTTTCGCGAGTAGCTGATGATCTCCTTAATGAAACTGTCCATATCGGTAATACGACTCTTCATCATTTGCATATAATTCATTGCCTCGTTGGGGTCAACTCGCGCCACCTCGATCAATCCTAGAAGTGAACTAAGCGGGGCACGAAGGTCATGTGAAGCACTGTATACAAACCGATCAAGTTCAGTGTTGGCTTTCTCCAATTGCTCGTTCTTTTCCAGAATCGCTTTTTCCGAATAGTGATTCACGTCCATGAGGTAATAAAGAATGGCCGCTGAACAGGTGAGCGTTACCAGAAAGTTCACCGTATAACTGATGCGCAAATACAACTCCGTGTACTGCCTTTTGGGTAAAAAGTCCAGATCCGCCCAATAGGAAATTAAGAACAGAACTACCGATATCGAAATAAAGAACAGGGAAAGTTTCAAGCGATGATACCCAAGTAGAGCAAACGCCATCAGGCAACAAACAATGAAATATAAAAAAACACCGCTTTCAAAGGGATCTATTGAAGCAAAATAGAATACAAACAAATTGATCAAAGAAAGAAAAAGAAAAGTTGCCGTTTCGAATTTGTGGAGTCGGTTCAGGACGAGGGTTACTATCGCCATGATTACCACCAGGAGATAATAGGGCTCGCTGCCATACACACCATGATACCGATCGATGACGATATAAAGTACGGAAACCGCAATGGTGATGAGTGCAAAGTGACTTCGTAACAATGCGTTTTTATATTCAGCACGGGAAGGTATGTGAAACCCGCGCCCCAACATGAGGTCCCTATAAATCATTGGCACATTGGAGTAAATCCATTCTAAATCAATATATCACAGATATCCCAATGTTTTTCTTTAAGGCTGCCCAATTTTTAGGCGCATGTATTATAATGCCAGATAATGCAATTGTTCAGGCAATAGCCTCGCTCAGGAAGTCATTCAGCGGTTTTACCGTTTTGCAAGCATCCACCACCTTTTTCAAAAAATTCTTGTCAGCTACCTCCTTGTCAGTAAAATGATGCGAGACGATATAACTTTTGTGCTTTAGCAATTCAAGATGAGGATGATCCTTTGGATAACCTTTGGGCGCAGTTTTTAATTTATCAAAATCATCCAACGACTTGAATACCGATTTGAATTTCTTGTTCTGCAGCACCTTGTTAAATGTTTTGAAATTATAATCTATTTCCTGTCGCACTTTGGCGAGGTTAGGAGCATCGGGCATGTAGAGACCGCCCGCAATGAAACTTTTGTTTCCCGGTTCAATATGCAGGTAGTAACCCGGCTCTTGAATCATCTTACCGCCCGGAGAAAATCCAGCGCCCATATTTACCTTGTAAGGCCGCTTGTCTTTACTAAAGCGAACGTCACGATAAATCCTGAATGATAATTTCTTTGGGTTCAGTCCCACCAATCGTTTGTCAAACTTTGACAACTCGGCAAGGAGCTTCTCCAAAAATTGGTCAAACAACTCCTTGGATTCCAAGTAGGATGATTTGTTCTTTTCGAACCACGCGCGGTCATTGTTCTTTGCCAATGCCTTTAGAAATTTCAGGATGGTGTTAAAATCCATAATTAAACAGGTTTGGTTACAAATAGTCGATCAACGATTCCAGCGCCATTCCCCGGGAAGCCTTGACGAGAATGGTGGAATTTTTAATGGGATGCAGATTCAGGTACTCGATCACTTTTTCTTTCGTTGGGAAGTAGCGTACACCATCACCAGGCTGGTATGCCGCCTTGATCAAGTCACCGCATAATATCGTTTCATCTATTTTATTCGAGCGTATCCAGTCAAATATTTTTCTATGTTCGCTGTCACTTTCTCCTTCCAATTCATACATATCACCCAGAATGGCAACTTTGCGGTTTGATTTCATTTGTCCCAAACTTTGCAGGGCAACTTCCATGGAACTCGGGTTGGCGTTGTATGCATCCAGGATGATCGTGTTTGTTCCTTTGGTAAGTACCTGAGAGCGCATATTTGACGGCACATATTCAGCCACGGCTCTGTTGGCTTCCTGTGCGGGTACCTCAAAGTACTTCCCCACACAGAGCGCGGCAGCCACATTTTCAAAATTATATTCGCCAACCAACTGCGTTTGAATCCGATCACCGGTTTCCGATTCGATGTTTAAAAACGGATCGGCAGAGATTAATTCGCAGTGGTAAAAATCTTCCTTGCGAGGATAAAACAGTGGTGAGCGGAATCTTTTGGACATGTTTGCCAGAACCGGATTGTTTGAATTGATCCAAACAACTCCATTGCTCTTGATCAGGTGCTGGTATAATTCTGACTTACCGCGAATGATATTTTCATATCCACCAAACGTTCCAATATGCGCTTTCCCAATATTGGTAATTAATCCGTGTGTCGGATTTGCGATTTCGCACAGCGCGGCTATTTCACCCACGTGATTGGCGCCCATCTCAATGACGGCAATTTCAATGGTTTCATCAATGGCCAAAATCGTTAAGGGCACGCCAATATGGTTGTTAAGATTTCCTGCAGTGGCCAATACCTTGTACCTCTTACCCAATACGGACTTAAGTAATTCCTTGGTCGTGGTTTTACCATTGCTCCCTGTCAGGCCGACAACAGGAATATTCAACTGGTCGCGGTGAAAACGCGCGAGCTGTTGTAACGTGCGCAAGGTGTCGCTCACCAAAACGTAACGATCATCATTGGCCCAACTTGCATCATCGACCACTGCGTATATTGCCCCTTTGCCTAAAGCGTCTGCTGCAAACTCATTGGCGTTAAACTTATCTCCCTTTAATGCAAAGAATACCGAACCTCGGGTGATCTTTCTTGAGTCAGTAGAAATCCCTGTTGACGATTTGAATTTCCCGTATAGATTTTTGATGTCCGGTGTCATAATTAAACACTGCTATGGGTAAATCACAGTATCTTGCAAGCTAGATAACAGGTTGGGACCGACCAACGTTATCACTTATATTTTTATTGTCGAGTCTTTCCATTCATGAGCATACGATTTATTGTCCTGCTTGTTTTTATTCTCCAGTATCAGGCCAAGGGGCAGTTCACCTACGTGTTGGATCAAAGTATACCTGTTGAAGTGAATGGAAAAATTTTGAAGATGCCGTGGGTGGGTGGACTTAATTCGGCTCAGTTCAACACCATGGACCTTAATGGAGACGGAAAGCGGGACCTGGTGGTTTTTGATCGGGCCGCGAATAAAATCACAACCTTCCTGAATCAATCCAATGAATATCGGTATCACCCTGAATATGAAATTTTATTTCCCAAAGAGCTTACGAGATGGGTTCTCCTTCGGGATTATAACTGTGACGGCCGGGAAGATATTTTTACTGCGAGCAGCAATGGAATTGCCGTCTATCAAAACACGACCACGGCCGGGGGTAATTTGAGTTGGCAAAAATTAAAATTCTTTGCCCCACCCTCTCCTTCGGCTCCTCCCGGGACCCCTGGAATATTCACCCAAATTTTGCTAACCACAGGATTTTCACTCACCAACATATTTCCCGGAACAAACGACATTCCAACTATAACCGATATGGATGGTGATGGCGATCTTGATATTGTCAATATCCGGTTCGTCAGTCCCGGCACTGCAGAGTATCACAAGAACATGAGCATGGAAAATTATGGATCGTGTGATTCATTGGAATACAGGAGGATTACGGATCGGTGGGGAGACTGGGAAGAATGCAGTTGTGGCCGATTTGCTTTTGGGCAGTCCTGCGCTCAGGCCGGTGGGCGAACCAATCACAATGCCGGCAAGGCCCTCCTCGCCATTGACGGAAACGGAGACGGGAATAAGGATATCCTGTTTGTGGAAGAAGATTGCGCGGTAGCTTATTTTCTTAAGAATGACGGAACTGCCGAGAATGCAGATTTCAATTCTGCCATACCATTTCCCCAGAGCAGGCCCATTGTCATGCCAAGGTACCCGGCCACATTTTATGAGGATGTTGACTTTGATGGCATTCCTGACCTGCTGGCGTCACCTGCAGTGTACGCGCGCACCAACCTGAACAACCCATTTACCAATTCGGTCTGGTACTATAAAAATACAGGGTCTGCCAAAAGCCCCAACTTCACTTTCGTCAAAGACAACTTCCTGCAGGATGAGATGTTGGAAGTTGGCGACTACGCCTATCCCGCTTTCGTAGATTACGATGGTGATGGCGATCAGGATTTGTTTGTCGGCAACTATGGCAACGCACAATTTACAGGAGTGATTGCATTTTATGAAAACATAGGCACGCCTGAAGTTTCTTCCTTCCGGTTCGTTACCGATGATTTTCTCAATCTTTCTCAACTGCAACAATTTAGCATCAAACCGCAGTTCATCGATATCAACAGCGATGGAAAAATGGATCTGGCATTTTTGGTGACCGACCCGCGTAACCTTGCAACCAACTTGCTTTATGTTCCTGGTAACAATCCGAACTCAATCAACTTTGACGGACGACAGGTTGAGACAACCACTTTTGTAGTGCGCAATGGCGAAAACTTTCTGTTTGAAGACGTGGATCAGGACGGGAGAGTTGACTTATTGGTGGGCACTTTTGAAGGGTCGTTACAATACTGGCGCAATACCGGCCCAGCCGGCACTTTCAACTTCACCCTGGAGAATCCGGCATTTATGGGATTGAGCGAAACCATTTCCCGCAGCAACCTGAATGCCTTTGTTGCCGATATGGACAACGATGGCCGGCAGGATTTGATTATTGGCGATCAAAGTGGAACCATCACCATTTACGGGGACTACCGGGGGACAATGAATTCTCCTCAACCTTCGGCCAACATCATTTTCGATAGTTTCAGCGAGACCTACACGACCAAAAACCTTGGCGCCAGGGTCAAACCTGTTGCCGTCAACCTCTTCAATAGCAACAAACCCGCCATTGTGGCCGGAACAGTTAGTGGCGGAATGGTCATCCTGAAAAATGATGGAGGCCAGCAACTACCTCCAGATCCCGTCATTACGCTGTTCCCAAATCCCGTTTCCAATGCCGAAAAATTGGGCGTTCGAACGGACAGAAACATGCTCATGCAATTGTATACCATCATGGGGCAAAAATTGTCGGAACCGGTATTTGTTGGGGGCAATCAGGCCTTTACGACCTCAATCGAGGGCCTGCCTGCAGGCATTTACATCGCCAGGTTTACTTTTGCTGGAAAAAGTTACGGCCGAAAGTTCGTCATCCGTTGAAAAAAACCTGCCTGGCAAACGGCAACGCTCCATTTCGCGACTTCTAAAAGTTAAAACCCATTATTTTCAAGGCAACTTGGATAATTTAGGCTCTTTTAGCGATATTTGCAGTCCCTTTTGAAAAAGGGCATTATTAAACCAGAATTGAGAGATATGGCACGGGTTTGTCAAATTACAGGAAAAAAGACGCAGGTGGGGAACAACGTTTCTCATGCCAACAATAGAACAAAGCGGAAATTTTATCCCAATCTTCATAAGAAGCGTTTTTTTATCCCAGAGGAGAACAAGTGGGTTACATTAAAGGTCTCTGCTAACGCGATCAAAACCATCAACCTGAAGGGAATTTCCGCGGTATTGAAGGAAGCCAAGGCTAAAGGAACCCTGTCCATCTAATTTTTAAATAGTACCACAATGGCTAAGAAAGGAAATCGTATTCAGGTGATTTTGGAATGTACCGAGCACAAGACCAGCGGACTGCCAGGCATGAGCCGGTATATTACTACCAAGAACAGAAAAAATACCACTGAGCGCATAGAGCTAAAAAAGTATAATGCGATCATGAAGAAATATACCATTCACAAAGAAATTAAGTAACCATGGCAAAGAAAGTTGTTGCGTCACTGAAGAAAACTGACGGTAAAAATTTTGCGAAGGTGATTCGCGCGGTGCGCTCCGAAAAAACGGGCGCGTATACTTTTAAAGAGGAGATCGTTCCTGCTGAGTTAGTCAAAGAAACCCTGGCAAAGAAATAATCAGGCTTTAATATCAATTTAAAAGTCCCTTTTGAGGGACTTTTTTGTTTCCTTTAAGTTTCAATCTCATCTTCAATGTTTGGCAATCTGTTTTCAAAGGAAAAAAAAGAATCCCTGGACCAGGGTCTTAAGAAAACGCAGGAAAGTTTTTTTGGAAGGCTCGGCAAAGCCATCGCTGGAAAGTCAACGGTGGATGACGAGGTGCTGGACAATCTTGAGGAAGTGCTCATTGCATCCGATGTGGGCATTGGAACAACTTTAAAAATCATAGACCGAATTCAAGGTCGTGTGGCCAGAGACAAATACCTGGGAACAGCCGAACTTGACAGAATTTTGAAAGAGGAAATCGCCTCACTTTTATCAGAAAACAATACCCTTGACCAGGCAGACTTCGAAACCCCAAAAGACGTAAAACCTTACGTCATCATGGTGGTTGGCGTCAACGGTGTAGGGAAGACAACAACCATAGGCAAACTTACCGCTCAATTCAAGAAAAAAGGAAAGTCCGTACTGTTGGGAGCGGCCGATACTTTTCGCCCGGCAGCCGTTGATCAACTGATCCTGTGGGGCGAACGGGTTGGTGTGCCGGTGGTGTCCCGGGGAATGAATACAGACCCGTCTGCCGTTGCGTTTGATGCCGTGAAGCAGGGCGTTGAAACAGGGGTCGATATCGTCATCATTGATACAGCAGGCAGGCTCCATACCAAGTTGAACCTGATGAATGAGTTGTCAAAAATTAAACGCGTGGTACAAAAAGTAATTCCGAATGGCCCGCATGAGGTGTTGCTGGTGCTCGATGGAAGTACGGGGCAAAACGCAGTCATTCAGGCGCGTGAATTTACCAAAGCCACAGAAGTTACTTCTTTAGCCGTCACCAAGTTGGATGGCACCGCAAAAGGTGGCGTGGTGATTGGGATTTCTGACGAGTTTAAAATCCCCGTGAAGTATATTGGCGTAGGCGAAAAGGTGGACGACCTTCAGGCTTTCAATAAGATGGAATTCGTTGATTCCTTTTTCAAAAAAATCTAGTTACGAAAGGGAAATCTCCAGTACAACTGATAGTTGAATCCCCAATAGGTGCTCTTTGACGCAAGGCCATAACCCGGAATCTCGTAGGGCACAAATCCCGCGTTCCCGTTGACTTGTGACGACATCTTTAAGCGCGCGGTGTATCCCATCCACAATTGTTTCCAAATCTTCACCCTCAATCCTAAAGTAACTTCGCCCCATCCGGCTTTCATGCCAGTGTTCTCCAGTGTTTGTTGGATCTCTCCAAAAACTTCATCATTTACTGTGTATTCGAATTTTTCATCGAATTGAGCATGGCCATATCTCAGCCCAATAAAAAACATGTTCTTGTCCGGATCTTTCAGCAGAAGGTTCACGTCCACACCCACCCTGTAGTAGCCACCATCGTTGGAGTAATTTTGCGTAGCTGAAACGAGCGTTCGCTGCCAATTTCCCACCTCGACAGTCAGATAATTTCGGTAAAAGTCAACGTCTCCGCTGATCTCCCAGCCGTCAAATCTGTCTGAGAGCGGAATCTTGCCCAAGGCTATCAAATCGGTTCCAATCCGAATGCCCGTTGGTACATAACTCTTTTTTGTCTGCAAGGTATCGACCTGCTGGCCATAGCCTGCCATGACAGCTAATATTAACAATATGTTAGTCGTTAATAATTTCAAAGTTTACAACGGTTGGAAACTGAATGGAATCTTTAACTACAATCGGAGCTGAGGTGAACTCCGATGAAACCACCTGAAGTTTACTGAATAGTGTTTGATTACATACCTCATGAAACGTTTGTTGTGTACGAATGTAGCCGAAGCTTATCTTTTTTACAGCCGTTTCAAACTCAAAAACATAATCCGTTTGGTCCTTATTTACATCAAGCGGCAAAACAATTTTCGAAGCCAGGCTATCCTCAAAAAACGTTTCTGCAGAAAATCCTGTGGTTATTTTTTTAATTTGAACAGCAGTTTCTGTTCCGGAACTGTTTTTTAGCAACAGCGAGATCAGGTTCGTATTGGGGCAACGAAGCAACGCCACGTTTGTTGATGGCGGATCGGTAATAGAATCTTTTTGAATCCTGACGATGTCGTATCCGGTTGCCGATGCCACCTGGATCTCGCTGATGATCGGTTGGGACCCGCATCCTTTTACGAGCTCCCTGTTTTCCCGCGAATAGGTCAGGTCTACGATCGAACCTTCCTGGGTGTCGATATTGACCCGGGTTGCGTTGGCCGCCACGTTAACCGGAATCGTAATCGATCCCCTTTCGCTGTTTGGGTAAAAATTGATTGGCAGGTAATCAAGAGAAACTCCCTTTAGCTTTTCTTTTAATTCCACGCCATTCGATTCGTCATTCGCTCTCAATTGCCGGAATGAAATTTTAAGGTTGTTGGTAAACGGGCACCGATAGAGATCAATATTTGTTCCGGTATTTTTGCTCAGCGGGATGCTATTCCTGATGTTAATTGAATCAAACCCCTGCTCAGCTACCCTGAGATCCGAAAGTATGAAACGTGGAGTGCAATCCTGCGATTCGAATTGTGATTGGCTTTTATAACTAACCACCATACGCTGTTGCTCCACTGCAGTGGAGTAGCCTCCCCGTATAAGTTCAAAATCAAAAACCTGTCCTGATTGAGCGACATTCAGTGGAAGATAAAACGCTGACGCATTCTCGACCGGTGTAAAACCAACTCCGGAAATCGAAACCGCCATGAGGGAAACCGTATCCGCCTCGCCATCATAAAGTTTCTTAAAGGCAAACCCTACCAGGTTGTTGCGAAGGTCAATACAATCCGGGTTTTCAAAACATGAGCTGGCAAAGAGGCCGGCAATGAGAAAGGTCAATATTTGGGCAAGAAACTTCATTTAAGGCAGCAAAGATAGTCCATCGAGATTAAGACCAAATTCCTGTTCCGCAGTAATTTGGCATCAGGTTTCGGTATTTTGGATGCATACATGCCCGTGAACTTATGCAATAAAGGTGCCCCGTATTTCAATTGTCCGGCATTGAAGATTTACTGACGTAACATTCGTATTTTTGCGTCCCTCAATTCACCAGAACTTGAAAACTAAAGGAGCCAAAAAAACAAAAGTCAATATTGTCACCCTGGGATGCTCAAAAAATACAGTAGACAGTGAGGTGCTGTTGACACAACTGAAGGGAAACGGTATTGATGCTACCCACGAATCCGGGCGAGATGATTCAAATATCGTGGTGATCAACACTTGTGGATTCATCGACAATGCCAAGCAGGAATCGATCGACACGATTTTGCGTTACGTTGACGCTAAACAGGAAGGGGTCATCGAAAAAGTCTATGTGACTGGCTGCCTTTCGCAGCGCTACAAGGACACCCTCGAAAAAGAGATACCGGAGGTTGACTCGTGGTTCGGTACCCGCGACCTGTCGCGCTTGCTGAAACAGCTCAATGCAAATTACAAACATGAACTTGTTGGTGAGCGCATCCTTACCAATCCCAGCCATTTCGCCTACTTAAAGATTTCGGAAGGCTGCGACCGGCCCTGCTCATTTTGTGCCATACCGCTCATGAGAGGGGGGCACATATCGCGGCCTATAGAGGAGTTGGTGAAAGAAGCGAGAAACCTGGCAAAAAATGGAACCAAAGAGCTGCTGTTGATTGCCCAGGACTCGACCTATTATGGGCTTGACATATATAAAAAACGAACGCTGTCCGATCTACTCAAACATCTTTCGGATGTGGCAGGAATCGAGTGGATCAGACTGCACTACGCTTTTCCCACGGGATTTCCCCTGGACGTATTGGACGTAATGGCCGAGCGGCCAAACATTTGCAACTACCTGGACATTCCCCTGCAACATGGCTCGAGCAAAATGCTGAAACTGATGAAGCGCGGAACTACACGCGAGAAAACTTCAGCGCTGATGAACACCATTCGCGACAAAGTGCCGGGGATAGCGATTCGCACTACCTTGATTGCGGGTCACCCGGGAGAATCCGAAGCCGAGTTCGAAGAGATGTTGAATTTTGTAGAGCAATCAAGATTTGACCGATTGGGCGTCTTCCCCTATTCGCACGAAGAGAATACGTTTTCACATACCATGGTCGATGACGTGCCTGATAAGGTAAAACAAGAACGGGTAGATGCCATCATGGATTTGCAGCAGGGAATTTCACTGGAGCTCAACCAGAATAAAATCGGCAGAAATTTCAGAGTACTTATCGATCGAAAAGAAGGTGGTCATTTCGTAGGTCGCACAGAATATGATTCCCCTGAGGTAGATAATGAAGTGTTGATCGATGCACGGGAAAACTACCTTCGAATAGGGGATTTCACAACAGTCAAAGTCATCGATGCTTCGGAGTTTGATTTAATTGCTCAGCCCGTTTGATGAACTCCTGTAAAATAATAAACTTATAATCAGAAAAGTCGTTAGTCGAGTTATGTTTACCCGAACCCAGAGCTATTGTTGACCATGCAGCATACGAGAATTCCGTTCCAGGACACCAAGATATTTTCCTCTTTTTTTCTCGACTACATCCAACAAAGAGAATCTCTTAAGGGGTTCTACAACCGATTCCCCGTCATTGCAAATTTCGAAGGGCAAATAGAAGACAAACAGAAATCTTTTAAGGCTGCGATTCGCCAGACACTACACGATGTGCTCCGTGAGCAGTATAAAGACCTCACCCTGTCGGCAATTGTCGATCAAAATATTAATGCCCTGCAACACAAGAACACATTTACAATCACCACAGGGCACCAGCTTAATATTTTTACAGGGCCGCTTTATTTTATTTACAAAATTGTTTCGGTGGTCAATGCCTGCAAAAAATTAAAAAAAGAATATCCGCCATATAATTTTGTGCCTGTCTATTGGATGGCTTCCGAGGACCATGATTTTGAAGAGATCAGCTACTTCAAGCTTTATGGCAAAAAATATACCTGGACCACGAATCAGACGGGTGGTGTTGGCCGATTCAATCCAAAGACACTGGAAGCCATTCTTGATGAGCTTCCAGGTGATGTTACATTGTTCAGGGAGGCATATCTAAAAAACTCAACGCTGAGTAATGCAGTCCGACACTATGTAAATGAGTTGTTTGGCGAAGAAGGGGTAGTGGTAGTTGACGCTGATAACCGCCAACTTAAACATCATCTCTCCAGCGTGATTCACGATGACCTTTTCAAACACTCTCCAAAAAATAAAGTTGAAGAAACAAATGCGCAGGTGAGTTCAGCAGGGTACGCCACCCAAGTGCATGCTCGCGATATCAATTTCTTTTTCCTTGACGATAATCTAAGGAGCCGCATTGAAAAAACAGAAAATGGATATGTGGTTCTGGATACCGAGTTGAAATTTACCGAAAGCCAGATTAAAAATCTGATTGATAAAGAACCCGAAAAGTTTAGCCCCAATGTTATCCTCCGCCCTCTTTACCAGGAGATCATATTGCCCAACCTTGCCTATTTTGGTGGTCCGGCTGAAGTGATTTACTGGCTCCAGCTGAAAGGTGTTTTTGACCATTATAAAGTGCCATTTCCGATTTTAATGCCGAGAAATTTTGCCCTGATCATGGATGGACCTCTGACCAGAAAATTTCAAAAGACGGGGTTGAGCATCGTTGAATTGTTCGAAGAGAAAAACTATCTCTTCAATGATTGGGTGACAAAAAATACTTCGCACAACCTAACACTCACCAAGGAAATAAAAACCGTCACTTCGATATTTGAAGAAATAAAGAAACGAGCGTTGGCCATCGATCCCACATTGGGGCCAATGGTATCGGCAGAAACCCAGCGCGCAACAAAAAGTTTTGAAAAACTGGAGCATAAATTATTGAGAGCAGAGAAAAGAAATCATTCCGATAAACTGCGGCAAATAGGTGAAGTCAAGGATGCCCTGTTTCCGGGCGGTAGCCTGCAGGAGAGAAGCGACAATTTTCTAAATTTTTACCAGCAGGACCCAGCCTTCATCAACCATCTGCTTGACGCATTTGATCCATTTGATTTTCAATTCAATCTTCTGAGTTACCCTTACGAAAAGTAGATCAGTATGAACAAGGCCGAGCTCCGGACCCTTTATCTTCAAAAAAGAAAATCACTTTCCGAACCGGACTACCAAAGAATGAATCTACTCCTCAGTCACCATTTTTTTACGTCCGTGGATCTGTCATTGACGAAAGTCATCCATGTTTTCCTGCCCATTACAGCTAACCGGGAGCCTGATACCTGGCCAATCATTGATCGGCTCAGAAGAGAGTTTGCGCACATTCGCCTTTCTGTGCCCCGCGTAAACAGGCAAACGGATCAGTTGGAAAATTTTTTCTTCGAAGGGCTTCACCAGTTGAAGCTGAACAATTGGGGGATCAATGAGCCGAAGCAGGGTATTCCCACTGACCCGCAAAAAATCGATTTAGTCCTCGTTCCCCTCCTGGCTTTTGATCAGGCAGGGCACAGGGTGGGGTATGGCAAAGGATATTATGATCGATTCCTGAATACGTGCAGGAATGATTGCCGAAAAATAGGACTTTCACTATTCCCGCCCATTGAAAAAATTGGAGCGGAGCCGCAGGATGTCAGGTTAAACTTTTGTATTACCCCCGAGAAAGTCTATTCGTTCTAGCTCTTCACTATTCCCGTTAGGGCCGCACACCCGGTGAATTTATATTGATCGTCTTCCTCGCTGAAAAAGCCCTTCCATCATTCGTCACGCCCTGAATTTCGATGGTGACCGGAGCAGCATCATCTGACGCATAGAAAGTGAACCTGGCTTGGCCATTGGATGTCGTACTCAGCTTTGGGCTCCAAAAAATCGATGCCCTCAGATCAGGCCTTCTTGACATTTGAGCTTGTGCATAATTTGGCGACTTATACTCCAATTCTTTGCTAAGACCGCTGATCGAAAAAATGGTACTATTGGCCATCACCTCTTTGGCCACCGACTTCTTGGTTTGCACAATCACCACACCGTATTTGCCCAAGCCCCCCAGTCGCTTAAGCTTGTTTTCATTGTTGATCAGTTTAATACTAAAAACATCTTCCGGATTCAAAGAAAGGAAGTATTCGGTGTTTTTTGAGAAGACGCCATCGATAATGTAGAGGGGATCTCCCTTTGGAATAACGGTATAGGTATTCCTGATAAACACTACCCGCACGGTCCTGGTGGTGCCGGCTACCCTCGTCTGCAAGCCCGTGATCACCTCATGAATCATGTCCGACATCGTGGGGAACACAAGGTAATCCTCCACCCTGACCGTGACATCTGCGCCACCAAGTTCGTCCTCAAATTCCGCGTTTGGATTAATGATTTTGGCGTCAATCTGTTTTTCGGGTGCCGCATAAAATTCAAAAGACCGGTCAATAATTTTTTTCCGGAATTTGTATTCGCCATAGGTATCTGGCTTGTCGGATTCGATGGCGTTCGTGGCGTTGTTGCTCACGATTTCTAACTCGGGCTTAATATAATAATCGGTTTGCTTCTCGCGTTTTTTAAACTCCATCGAATAAAAAATCTGATCCGTTCCCGAAAAATCATAGATGAACGGAAAAGCGAGCTCTCCCTTTTTGTTGGCGTAGGCCTCATAACCGACCATGGCCTTTTGCTGATAAATCAGAATCAGTGTCGAATCCGGGACCGGATCGCCTGAAGCCTTAAAGTATGCCTTCCCTTTCAGGTCCAACGAATATTTGAATGGATGCTTTATTTTGTCCTTCGGAGGGTTCAGGACTTCCGCCCAATTGATTCTTTTCCACTTTTGGGTAATCAGGTATTGGTCGAGGTTACTCAAAAATTCATTTTCACTGAATCCGGAATTCTCGTATTCAGCCCTTAGTTCCGGCAGGTCGTTGAATATGTTCAGCTCAGTTTCGAATGAGGCGGCATTGGAGCGGGGAAATAGGGAACTGTTGAACACCCTGGTGGTAAATGATCCGGCCATTGGACGGCCACTTTCATCGGCAATGGATACATTAACGTCTACCAATCCCCGGGGTCCTATCGATTCGTCTCCGGCAGAAATCACTGCATTGGCAGAAGATGGCGCCACATAATAAACCCGCTGTCCAATCACGTTGTCCTTGCGATCGAAAAGGAAAAACTGATTCAGCCCGGGGTGAAGGTTGCTTACTGATACCTTGGCCTTGTCATTTTCCAGTTTGATGGGAGACGAATAGATAATTCTTCCTTTGGATAACGCCAGAAAATATATTTCCTGCTTGCTGGGAACAGAATTGGGGGAAGCGGTGATGTTTACATCCACACTTGCGGGTCCGAACCGTACAACGTCAAGCGCACACTTATCCTCAGTTGTAACCAGCGGAAACTCCTTATTTACCCCGGTCAAGATGGCGTGATAGGCCAGATTGCCTTTGGGGTTAAACTTAATTTCGGCCATTCCCCTGTCATCGAGTTGAAATTCGTCCACCAAAAGTCCGGTTTGATCCAAAATTTTGCCGGTCCCTTTGCGATTCGCTTTTAATACTATATTGTTTTGAACATCGGGTACCAGGTATCCACCCTCCGGATAAAAACTCAGCGAGTCCATTGAGTTTCTTTGCGGAACGATCTCCTTTCTCCCCACGATCATCATATTTTTCCTGAAATAAAGGGCGGGATCAAAATTCTTCATCCAGTCGCTGTATGCAATGATCGTGTATTCGCCCGGAGCCATACCCTCCGAAAATACGATCTGGTTATTGCCCTCGCCATCCACTACCCGATAATTCAACGCGGAAATATTATTGCCAGCTTGATCCCTCACCTCCAGCGTAAGTATTTGTTTATCCGCGATCGGCCGGAAATCTTCTGTGAGGAAAAATGTTTTGAAATAGGCCGTGTCACCGGGGGCATATTTGGGCTGGTTGAAGATAATATGCACCCTTACCTGAGGAAACTCTTTGTTGTAGGCCTCCAACCTGGCAATGATGTCACGAACATTGTCGATAGGCGTTGCTGCTAAAACAAACAAGCCCACATACCATACGATCACCGACTTTTTCAAAAATTCCATTTATTCAATCTGTAAAATTATTCCCAATCAAAAGGTTTCGTTACGGATGCCAGGTCAAAGGTGGTATTGCATGCTTCAGGAATGATCGCGCTTGGATTTGGAACCGGTACGGGCACCTCTGACTTCTTTATAAACTTTATCTTTCTGGCAACAGCTGATGCGTAAAAAATTCCGAGTACCTCCGGCCCTCCATTCGTTGGAAAAATATTGGTTTTGGCCTGGCCAAATGGCGGCTGAAACAAGCTGCTGGCCCCCTCCTTTTGTGACTGGACTATTCTCCAAAACTCAAACGCCTCCTTTGAAAGGCTTAGTTGCTTTACCTCAATCATGTATTTATCAAAAAATGTAAATGCGTTTACTGGCACGAATCCCACTTCAATCCTGTTGAATTTTCCTCCTGTCACAAACTGATTATCGCTGACGATAGGTTTCTTCTCTGGCTGGGAGACCCAGCAGGTACAGCAGAAACAAGGGCCGACCTGCACCAGATTCCCGTTGTATATATAGCCGCTGCACGGCCTTGGAGCAGGAATCCGTCCCTGCCCAAAGGGTGTATCATGCAACTCCGGATTGGTTTCAACCCTATAGGTTCCTTTAAACCTCCACCTGAAGTAGTTATCGCTTTTATCGTCACCAGTTGAATTCATGAATACCCTGTATCCATACTCGGTTGGACCCTGCTGCGGTTTAAACGATTCAAATTCTGTATAAATGCTGTCCACCTTTCCAGCTGGCTTTATCAATTCCCTGCTTGACTCATAAATTTTCCCATCTCTGTTTTCAATTTTCAATGTGTAGGCCCGGCCAATTGTTCCCCTTATTCCATTTGGTCTCGTTACATAAATTCCTGACCCGTTGGACGTTTCGGTCAACACTTCTGAATTCCCCAGGTTATCCGAAATACTGACAGTTCGGGCGGAGAAGGGCGTGGCGCTGCTCAGCACATCCTCTACTTTTGATGACCTGAAAAGTCGCACAGTGTACGGACCGGGTTCATTAGAGATAAAACCTTCTACAACCAATTGCGAGGGCGCATCGGTGAGCGCGTCAATCTCGATACGGTCTACGCAAGCGACCAACAGCACGATAAATAAGATTGTATACCCACGTTTCATATAACTAGCTGAAAATTTTAGTTTGTGATGGCATCATTGGTTAGAATTTGAAGCTGTAAGCGACTGAAGGCAGCACAGTACCTATAATCGCCAGTTGATACGGCCTGGAGATCGTCTGATTGACAAATGGAATCTCCACCTCTTTGAAGAATACAGAGTAGGCGTTCTTTCTCGCGTACAGATTGTACAAAGAGAAAGTCCAGGTCCCGTCCCAGAATTTTCTTCGCTTGTGGCTTCCCTCTACCACCAACGCAATATCGAGTCTGTGGTAATCGGGTATCCTAAACTGGTTTCTTTCTGAAAAATTCGATACCGGAATATTGTCGATGATAAAAGCCGAAACCGGCAAAGTAACCGGCCGTCCCTGGCGGTAAGTGAAACCGCCCGTGAAAAAGTGTCTTTTTGAAATGGCGTATTTCCAATTCATATTGACGATATGTGGCTGATCATAGTTTGATGCATATTCAATCCCATTGTTGATCGACTCTTGCGTAGTTGGACCGGCAATGGTCCTTAGGGACCGGGAATAGGTATAAGCGAGTGACCCGGTTAACCTTCCCAGGTTTTTTATGATCTGCGTCTCGACACCATACGCCCTGCCTTTGCCTTGTAAAAGATCGGTTTCAATCTGGTGGTTCAATATTAACTGCGCTCCATCTTTAAAGTCTAGCACATTTTCAATTTGCTTGTAGTATACCTCCGTAAAAAACTCATAGGTCTTCTCTTTGAAGTTTTTGAAATAACCAATAGAAAGTTGATCAGCAAACTGTGGTTTAAAGTACGTTCCGCTTGGCTGCCATATGTCTATCGGTGTCACCGCAGCCGTGTTGGTCACCAGGTGGAGGTACTGATAAATCCTGTTGTAGCCGGCCTTAATAGACGTATTCTCATTGATCGTATACCTTAGTGAGGCCCTCGGTTCAATTCCAAATTGGCTACTGATCGTTTCCCCCGATTTGTACCGAATTGTATCTATGATGTTTAAAGTCTCCAACGGTTGGTTTGGCTGGTAGACGTAGACATCACGTTCTCCCAATGACCGAAAGGTTGAAAACCGGACGCCCGCTTCCAAAAAAAGTTTTTCGCTAATGGTATACTGATCACCTGCATAAAAGCTGGTTTCGAGTGACGTCTGCTTTTGAATCTGGATGGGCCGGACGTTGGACGAACTATTGATCGGTTCAAGTCGGCCAGGATCAAATCCATAGTAATGACTTTGTACGCCAAAGGTGAACTTATGAGGATTCATTTGTATGTTAAAGTCTGCCTTGACCGTGGGGTAGGTAATCTTGTAAGATAAACTGAACCCTGTAGCCGGGTCCTTATCTTCGACATCATAGCCGTATGAACCATAACCCACCATGATTGAAGACGAGACCTTGGCGTTAAAGGCATGGTCGAGTCGTAAAGCCGCCAGTTGATTTTGCCAACTGTAAGTAGTGTCGCCCTGCAGCCGGAATTGATCACGGCTTGCATACCCTGAAAAGGTTAGCTTCGTGTTGTCGCTGAACCGATGGGCTACCTTGAATGCCCCGTCATAAAATCTTACCGTGCTGTTCCTTAGATCTACGTAGTTGGTTCTGATGGAATTGATCAGCCAGTCTGAGTAGGTGGACCGAAGCGATGCGATAACGCTCGTCTTGTCCTTCACAATCGGACCATTAAACTGCAGATTGCTTGACAACAACCCAATTCCTCCGGCACCTCCCCATTTGTTGTAATCCCCTTCTTTTGATCGGATTACCAACGCTGATGATACTCCTCCTCCATATTCCGCGGGAATACCTCCACGATAAAAGGTGACATCGCGGATGGCCTCCGAATTAAATGCGGAAAAGAAACCGAATGCGTGGGAACTGTTGAAGATCGGAAGGCCGTCATATAGAATCAGGTTTTGATCCACTCCACCCCCGCGAACATTAAAACCCGAAGAAGCCTCTCCGGTGGTGGTTACGCCTGGCAGGTTTTGAATTTGTTTGATCAGGTCCACTTCGCCCAACAACGCGGGAGCCCTTTTTATTTCCCGGATACTTATTTGAGTTTGACCGACACTGCTCGTTACAATTTCGCGGTTTGCGCGGTCAGAGACCACCACCTCGTCAAGTAGCCTGGGAACCTCCTCAAGATTAATATTGATAGATCCATCGTTGTAGATTTTGAGGTCTGTTAACTTCTCTTCATAATTGATATAACTGTAAGTGATAATGTGTTCTCCTTTGGCCAACACCAGGCGGTAGTTACCTTCGGTATCGGTAATTGTTCCCTTATCCAGGTTACTGGCGTAGACGCTGGCACCGGTAATAGGTTCTTTCGATTTATCATCAATGACTTTTCCGCGCAGGATTACCTCGTTGCCAGGCTTGGGGCTGGCCGGATCACCGACAACCACATTATCCACTTTTTTTCTACCTCGAATCGCATTAGTCAGGATTTCTCTTCGCTGTAATGCCTGGGAGGGATCTTTAGAGAAAATCACGGCATAATTGTCAAGAATCGTGAAGGATAAAACAGTGCCCCGCGTTATTTCCATCAATGCTTCCTGCAGGCTCAGGCCGTCAAAATCTATCTCCACCCTGCTGTTTTCAAACCAGGTATCCAGATAGAAAAACCGGATGCCGTGTTTCTGCTCAATGTCGTTGAGAACCGCTGAAACTGGAATGTCGGTCGCATTGCTTCCCAACTTCATATTAAGTATTTCCTGACCAAACAAAAGGCCACTCATCAGCATGAAAAACGAAAGCGGAAATATCTTCTTCACCAGGTTATAGATTTAAAAAGATTAAAATTAAGCTAAGGTCGGAATTAAAAAAATTTGAAATCTACCACGGAGTAGGGGATTTTATTTTTCATTGTATTGTGAATGCCTTGATGTTTTGTCTTTAATTGCTCTTGTCATCTCAGCTTTTCCAGGTGGGCCCGTTAGGGTCTCCACTTTCATCCCAAGTTCAAGCAGGTCTCTCCTAAGCTGCCCCCTCGAACTATAGGTCACAAATATCCCATTAAGTTTGATAGATTCAACCACCTTTCCCAATACCTCCCTGCTCCACATCTCAGGTTGCCTTGAGGGAGCAAATGCATCGAAGTATACGATATCATAGCGGGCTCTCACCAAAGTTGTTTTTTGAATGTTTCCCAGGACCTTACAAATGGTAAAATCTGGGGTAATCGAAACCGAATCGCCCCAACGTGCCTCATGCATTTTGAAAAAAAGCCCTTTACAATCATCCCCCTGAATCAGGTCGCAGTAGTTAAGTTGGGTTATTAGTTCGGATGGAAGAGGAAAAGCCTCTACTGCATCATAGTGTATCTGGGCGTTTCTCTGTTTGGATTCAACCATCGTCAGCAACGCATTGAGACCCGTGCCAAATCCAACCTCCAAAATCCGGACTAAGCCGGGACTGTTTTGCCTTGCAAAATGAAGTCCATGCTTTATAAAGACGTGATTCGATTCCTGAATAGCGCCATGAATCGAATGATACGTCTCGTTGAGGTCTGCATTTCTAATGGTATGCGACCCATCGGCAGTCTTTATTAATTCCAACAATCAGCTATTAGTTTTCTTTGCGTATCAGCGCGATCGCATAGGCATTCACCCCCTGCTCCCTGCCCACGTAACCAAGGCCTTCATTGGTCGTTGCTTTTATCGAAATGCAATCCTCAGGTATATTCATCAACGGAGCGAGCACTTGCTTCATGGCGGGAATGTGGGGATTGACTTTTGGTTTTTCCAGGCACATCGTGCAATCAATATTTTCAATCCGCCACCCCTTTTCCGTGATCATCCTGGTCACCTCCTGCAGGAAAAATTTGCTCTGCATCCCACGCCACCTTGGATCGGTGTTGGAAAAGTGAAAACCAATGTCACCAAGGTTCGCTGCGCCAAGCAAGGCATCACATATGGCATGAATCAATACATCCGCATCGGAATGTCCCACGGCACCTTTGGATGCAGGTAGCTTTACTCCTCCAAGCCAAAAGTCTTTCCCTTCCTCTAACTGATGAACATCAAAACCCATTCCGACTCGCATCTTCATAATCCAATTAAGTTTAGATTCCGGTAGTGTTCGTGGCTCTCAAAAGACTAATACCAAATCTGTTATTAATTATTTGCATAATAATATAGCACAGATGAATTTGTTTCCTTCAATATTTCTCTGCTCAGCCGGTTCATGTCATCGATACGCACCGCGTTTATTTGATCGCGCTCTTTGTTCACCAGGTTAGCATCTCCGGAAAGCGCGGAAAATGCCAAATTCATTGCACGGTTCATCACTTCCACCTCCGCAAATTCGATGGTCGAAAGCGATTGATTTTTTACTTTCTCGAGTTCATGTTCCTCAACCCCCGTCCTGGCAAAATCATATACAACCTTGTCCAACGCCTGTTCTGCCTCCTTCAAATCTACGCCATCCCTTACACGCCCATTGATCACCATCAGGCCGGGATCAATGGTTCCCATCGTGAATGCAGACAATGAATTAAAAATTTGATTTTTTTTCACCAGTTGCTGATACAACCTGCTGGAATCTCCACGGCCAAGGACATCACTGGCGAGGTCCGCAATATGAAAATCACGATCAAAACGCCCGGGCATATGAAAGGCTTTATACAACGCCCCAGCCGGCACATCAGCGTGTACATCCAATACTCTTTTCCGATTCTGTCTTGGTTCAGAAGGCAAAACCCTTGTCTTTGCTTTTCCTGATGGTATGGAGCCAAACCATTTGTCCGAAAGCGCTTTGATGTCCTTCGTTTTTACATTCCCTGCCACTACCAGAATGGCATTGTTTGGAACATAGTGGGCGCGAAAGAATTCTTTAACGTCTTCCATTGAGGCATCCTCAATATGTTTTATTTCCTTCCCGATGGTTGCCCATTGATAAGGGTGTACCTCATAGGCCAGCGGCCGGAGTTTCAACCAGACATCACCGTAGGGTTGATTCAGGTATCGCTGCTTGAATTCTTCTATCACAACCTTGCGCTGCACTTCCAGGACCTGAGGATCAAAAGACAGGCTTAACATCCGGTCACTTTCAAGCCAAAAGCCTGTCTCTATATTATCCGCGGCCACCGTCAGGTAATAGTTGGTAATATCGGTATTTGTAAAGGCATTATTTTCACCTCCCACCATCTGCAATGGCTCATCATAGCTTGGAATATTTACCGATCCACCGAACATAAGGTGCTCAAAAAGGTGCGCAAACCCCGTCTTATCAGGATGCTCATCCCTGGAACCAACATCGTACAAAATGTTCATCACCGCGATTTGAACACTTGGGTCTTCGTGCACAAAAACCCGCAACCCATTATCAAGCGTAAAAGAACTGAAAGCAATCATCACCCAAAAATAGGCTTTTAGGCAGTAAGGTTTTAACCGTCCCCAAATGGATATGCAAAATACCTTGACGCCAAATTTATACCTGCATGGCTATTGATTAACTTGCCGACCTTATTAGATGCCCATGCGATTCGACCGTAAAAAATATAGCGACAAGATTCTTAGGGACCTTTATGAAAGCATTTTAAGACCCCGACTGATCGAGGAAAAAATGCTCATTCTCCTGAGGCAAAACAAGATTAGCAAGTGGTTTAGTGGTATAGGCCAGGAGGCCATTGCGGTGGGACTTACCAAGGCCCTTGATGCCGAGGACTATATCCTGCCTATGCATAGAAATCTCGGTGTGTTCACTTCCCGAAATATGCCATTCGACCGGTTATTCTCTCAATGGCAAGGCACCTCGTTAGGATATACCAAAGGGCGGGACCGGTCTTTCCATTTTGGAGACAATGAGCATCACATCGTGGGGATGATATCGCATCTCGGTCCACAAAACGGAGTGGCCGATGGCATTGCCCTCGCGGGCAAACTCCTGAAGGAGAAACGAGTGACGGCAGTTTTTAACGGTGATGGAGGCACGAGTGAGGGAGATTTTCATGAAGCCATCAACGTGGCCGCGGTTTGGGATCTCCCGGTAATATTTGTCATTGAAAACAACGGATATGGTTTGTCTACACCTAGCAACGAACAATTCCGGTGTAAGAATTTTGTCGACAAGGCGATTGGATACGGCATCGAAGGAATTAAAGTGGATGGCAACAATATCCTGGAGGTATACGATACAGTATGCGGATTGGCAGACAGCATTCGCAAAAAACCGCGACCCGTTTTATTGGAGGCCATAACATTCCGTATGAGGGGTCATGAGGAAGCTTCCGGAACCAAATACGTGCCGAAAAAGCTGATGGAGGAATGGTCAAAAAAAGATCCGTTGATTAACTACGAAAAGTATTTATTGAAGGAAGGTGTCATTGACGCGAAGTACATTGCCGATACCACGGGGAAAATCAAACAGGAAATTGAAGAGGGCCTTTCGATTGCCTTCAATAGTCAGCCACCAGTGGCAGACACCGAAACTGAAGTAAACGACTTGTTCAGAAGTTTTGATAATAAAGTTGTTGATCCAACAACTGCAACGAGTTCTGAAAAACGATTTATTGATGCCATATCGGATGGGTTGCGCCAAAGTATGGAAAAATTCCCCAACCTGGTTCTTATGGGTCAGGACATTGCGGAGTATGGCGGGGTGTTTAAGATTACGGACGGGTTTGTCAAAGCCTTTGGCAAGGAGCGTGTTCGCAACACGCCCATCTGCGAATCAGCCATTGTTGGAGCAGGGCTGGGCCTGTCTGTAAAAGGTATGAAAGCCATGGTTGAAATGCAGTTTGCAGATTTTGTCACAGAGGGATTAAATCAAATCATCAACAATTTAGCGAAGTCACACTGGCGCTGGGGACAAAATGCCGATGTGGTCGTGCGCATGCCTACGGGAGCCGGTACTGCAGCCGGACCGTTCCATAGCCAATCCAATGAGGCTTGGTTTTTTCATACTCCGGGATTAAAAATTGTTTACCCTTCGAATCCGTATGATGCAAAAGGGCTCCTGAACGCGGCCATAGCCGATCCCAACCCGTATCTTTACTTCGAGCACAAGCTTATGTACAGGTCTATTAAGGAGGCTATTCCTGATGACTACTATACGGTTGAGGTTGGAAAGGCCAATGTGGTCACGGAGGGCAACAACCTTTCGATCATTACCTATGGAATGGGTGTGCATTGGGCGAAGGAAGTTATGGAGACCCTTCCCGATTTTACGGCAGAAGTAATTGATTTGCGGACATTACTTCCTTGGGATAAAGAAGCGGTGGCCGCTGCAGTGAAGAAGACCAACCGCGTACTGATTTTGCATGAAGACACCCTGACCGGTGGAATTGGCGGTGAGATTTCTGCCTGGATAAACGAACATTGCTTCACCCAACTGGACGCACCCGTGATGCGGGTGGCAAGCCTTGACACACCAATTCCGTTCGCGCCAATTCTTGAGAAGAATTTCCTTCCCAAAGGCCGGCTCAGGGCCAAAATTGAGCAACTGATAAACTTTTAGCAGAGAAGCACTTGCAGCCGGAAATTTTCTCCGGAGACGCTGGTTTAATTTTCGAAACTGCCCATAAACGCAGAAAAGTTGGTTTTGGCTCATTTTTCTTAACTTAGCCTGTTTGTACAAGCCTTTGACTGCCCCAGGGAGAAATACCGCCAGTTCCATCCGCACCATTACTTTTGGCGTCATCGCAGCCTTGTTTTTCCAATCGCAGGCTGGCTTCGCTCAAAATACAAAAGGCGACCGGCCCATTCCCAATCAGCGACAGGTGCGCGAGGCAAAGTTCAAGACGGTCAAGAAAAAGAAACGTGTAAGAACCAGAGATATCTCGGGCCGCAGGCTGAGAACCCTCAATAGCACCTCGGCCTCCCGGGCCAATTCGAGGTGGCAACAGTCTGATCCCTATTCGAACCGAAAACAAACCAAGACAGATAAGGCAGCAAGTCCTCGCGGTAGGATTTTTGACACACCGCCCTCCGACCGCGCCCGCGCGTGGAAGGGCGACATATCCGGGCACCGAATTCGGATCCAATCTCAGAAAAGTCGATCGGCACGCAGCAATGTTTTTCCGCAGCGAGGTCCATTTGTAAATAACCCCTCCAAAAAGCCAAGATCTTCTCCCAAAGTTTATACCAGAACCGCGTCCGGCTCATTGCCGGTAAAACGAATTCCGAGTGACCAACAGCGTGCGTGGAAAGGGAACATTCGCGGAGGTTCGGTAGGTACGCCATCGCGGTCGGGACAATACAGAAAAGTATACCCGCAGTCGGGAAGATTTGTCAACCATTCATCTAAATCTGGTGAGATTCAGCGAACCTATCCCAACCAATCAAAGATAAGGCGGGCGTCAAAACAACAAATCTCAAGAGGGCCCGGCAAAAAAATTAGTGTATATCCCCGCTCAAGATCCGCGCCTTTCATCCAACGAGGGAAAAGGAATGTATACTGGGGAAAATTTTCCAAGGGGGAAAAAGCATTCACGAAAGACATCACTGGAAGGCCGTTGCGAACCAGAAACTTTCGTTCGACTCCCGCGGGGTTGGTTTCAAGGGACACGCTGAAGTTTTTTGGTCGCAGACCCGGTGGTGATCGCGCATGGCGCGGAGAAACCGGTGGGCTCGGCACCGCAAGGAGAGGAAAGCAATCACTGCGTGGAACCGGTTTCAAGTCGGTCTCCGGAAAAATAAAAAACAGGAGCCCACTGCCGCCAAGGGCTCCAGGTATTGGTGCCAATGGAATAAACTATAGCGGCCGATTTAGGAGAGGTGAGTTGTCTCCCGGCTTCACGCCTCAGGGCGTTGGATTTGCAGGAAATATCAAGGCGCGGAAACGAGCGAAGGGGGGCGGCAGTGTAAGCGGCAAATTGTGGAACAACAAACAAAGTCCCATCCCTGCCCGGACGCCAAAAGGCGGGGCCGGAATCGGAGATTACTCCGGGACTTTTCGAAGGGGAGAACTTTCACCGGGATTTACAAAGCAGGGTGCTGACTTTGCCGGTAATATCAAAACCAAACGGGCTGCCAAAGGCGGAGGTAGTATAAGTGGCAATCTGTGGAATAATCAGGGAAATCCTATTCCGGTGCGAACGCCAAGAGGTGGAACCGGCATTGGTGATTATTCAGGGACCTTCAGGAGGGGCGAACTTTCGCCTGGATTCACCAAACAGGGCGCTGACTTTGCAGGCAACATCAAAACAAAACGGGCGGCCAAAGGAGGAGGAAGCATAAGTGGTAAAATGTGGAATAACCAGGGAACGCCTATCCCAGTGCGAACGCCAAGAGGCGGAACGGGTATTGGTGATTACTCAGGCACATTCAAGCGCGGTGAGCTTTCCCCTGGGTTTACCAAACAGGGAGCCGACTTTAGCGGGAACATAAAAGCAAAACGCCCTGCCAAGGGTGGAGGAAGCATTAGCGGAAAGCTTTGGAACAATCAACAAAGCCCTATTCCTGTTCGCACACCTAAAGGTGGATCTGGCATTGGCAATTACTCAGGAACATTCAAGCGCGGAGAGCTTTCACCTGGATTTACCAAACAAGGAGCCGACTTTAGCGGGAACATAAAGGCAAAACGCCCTGCCAAAGGTGGAGGAAGCATAAGCGGCAAGCTTTGGAACAATCAGGAAAATCCAATACCGGGAAGAACACCCTCTTCAGAAGCGAGAAGGGCGGCAGGTTATCCCGGCAACTATAAGCTTTTTGATCTCAAACCCAGCATGATGTATCAGGGAGAGGAATTTACGGGTTACATAAAAGCCAAGAAGCCTAAGAAGGGGGCTGGTGGAAGTATCAGCGGAGAACTTTGGAACAACAATGAAGAACCCATTCAGGTAAGACAACCATCGAACGCGGCCAAGGGCGCGGACTATGCAGGAAGAATCAAATTATCAACCTTTAGAAAGAATTATATTCAAAATCCGAATGCCAGCAAAGAATCTATAAAGAAACAAAGGCCGGATAAGTCTACCTATGAAGTTGCCGGGTTACAAGTCAAGGTCCGGGAAGGCGACTACAAAAATAAACCGAACGCAGCCAAAGGTGCATTACCTGGCGTGGCCCCATCGAAGTATGCCATTAAAGCAAGCGAGTATGCCCGGGGCGTTAAAATGCAGTGGAGCTACAAACGCAATCCGAATAGTGCAGGGGAAGCGTTGAAAGGAAGAGCACCCGATCGGGCATACGCCAAAATTGGAGACTATCAGGGCAATATCCGGATGAAAAAATACGGAGGGAGCAAATTGCATCCGGATGCCCAATTTGCACATGGATTCAGGGACAATGTCAAAGAGGAACGAACCATTTTAATGAATATCAAGTTAATTTGGGCAAAGTTGTTTAGAAAGAGTGAAACCCAGCCTGATCACCTCAAGGATAAAGAACGTAGACCTCGTTATGACAAAAGGGAAAAAGGTTTGTGGTACGAATGATGAAAACTTATGAACTGGCTACCCTTGACTACCATCGCACAGCTCGAAGAGCTTACCAGGGAATCAAACCAAAACCCTGTAATAATTTTCAAACACAGTCATGCCTGTTCGATCAGCAAGACGGCTCTCAACCGCCTTGAGCGGAACTGGAATCAAAGCCAGTCCGTAAAAACCTATTTTCTTGATCTGTTAACCCACCGTGATTTATCCCGTGCCGTAGCCGAACGATTTCAGGTCCGTCACGAATCTCCGCAGGTGCTTTTGATTGAGGGGGAGAAAGCTGTTTATGATCGGTCTCATTTTGATATCAACTTCGCAGACATTAAAAAGCGCCTTGAGGGGGCTGCTCCCTAAACCCGTTGTGTATCGTCCGCGCCACGGAATGGATTTATTTTGAGTTACACGTCAGAATTCCAGCATTGAAGGCCCGCATGATGGGGTATATCGACAAGGGGCCATTTTACGTTTATTAATTAAAGTATAAATTTAAGTTCTGGATCAGGTCAATAAGATGCTAAGTGCGCCAAAAATAGCGATAACATTATTTTGTGTACTGGTGGTACTCTCGGGCTCCGCGCAGACTCAGGACAGTTACGACTACAATTCTGAGTTTACCTGGGGCGTGAATAAGAACACTTCCGGTGGATTGATCGGAGGATTTGTGTTCAAAAAAGCCAAGAAGCTGAGCGAAAAGATGCTTGAGACATATGGCCTTGAGATCATGAACGTGAAGCACTCCCAGGAAAGCCGGCTCAGTTCGGCTACTGGAAATTTTTTTATTTACGGCAAGAGCAACTACCTGTACGCCTTCCGTTTTCAGTACGGGCGCGACTTCATTATTTTTAAGAAGGCACCACAGCAAGGTGTTGAGATCAAGGCGGTGCTGGCGGCCGGACCGACCATTGGCGTGGTGGCTCCTTATTTTATAGAATGGGGCATTGATGGGTTTTTTTCAACCAAGCATGAGCAGTACGATCCCAACAACCCGTCCCATACCTATATAAGGATATTGGGCACGGGGTACTTATTTGAAGGGTTGGGTCAGTCGACCCTGCAATTGGGAGGAAATATTAAAGCCGGTGTCAATTTTGAGCTAGGTACCATTAAAAGTCAGGTTACCGGCTTCGAGGTCGGATTTCTGCTGGACAGCTATTTCAGTAAGGTCGTGCTGATGCCCACTGCCAAAAACTCAAGCGTCTTCCCTACCCTATACTTTACCTTATTCTACGGGACCAGAAAGTAATTATTTGGATTTTTAGGCGGATCGCAATCGAAAATATTGCGGATTTTACGTGACTGAATGGCCTAAACAGGATTCTATTTATATATTTGACATCCTAAACCGTAAAACTGTATGGAAGCGAAAAAAACTGAAAAAGCGGATTTGACGAAGAAAACCAGTTTTTTCTTCAGCATCGGCTTGCTTATAACGATGAGTATTGTCGTTATGGCGTTCGAGTGGAAGGATCGGGATAAGCAGGAAATTGATCTCATGGGTAAGAGCACCAATACCTTCGAAGAGATGCTTGAAATTCCACCAACAGAGCAACCACCTCCCCCACCGCCACAGGTTCAGCAGCCTCAAATCGTAGAGGTGCCTGATGAGGAAGAAATTGAGGAAGAAATACAGGTAAAGTTTGACGTGGAGGTAACTGACAATACCAAGGTTCAACAAATTGTAATTCAGGCTGAAGCTCCCAAGGAAGAAGTAGAAGAAATTTTCACCATTGTTGAGGATCCTGCATCTCCCATTGGCGGTATGCCGGCATTTTATAAGTACGTTAATGAAAAAATGAAGTATCCTTCTCAGGCCCGGAGGATGGGTGTTGAAGGTCGGGTGTTCGTTGAGTTCATTATCGACAAAGACGGAAGTATAAAAGAAGTGAAAGCCGTGAAAGGAATTGGTGCCGGCTGCGATGAAGAAGCAGTAAGGGTATTGCAAGCTGCACCGAAGTGGAGTCCAGGCAAGCAGCGGGGTAAGCCGGTTAAACAAAGAATGGTTTTGCCGATTACGTTCAAATTAGGATAAGATCGATTCGAAAAAATTCAAAAGCCCTCCCAACCGGAGGGCTTTTTTTATGTGATTCTCCCTTCCTAAAATACGTTGACACCCAACCACCTTATTTCAGGACAAGTCAGATAATAAATCCAAGAACAAGGCCGGTACCAATGATACTCCAGGGTGGCAGTTTGGTAAAAGCAAGCAGACAAAACGTAGCCGCAGCAAAACCAAAATTGGTCATGCTGGCTTCGAGCGGCTGAAATAGCAAAACTGCCGCAGCCGCTACCAATCCGGCATTAGCGGCATTTATTCCTTCAAGCGAGGCTTTGATCGGCCTGAATTTTTTCAGGCTCTCCCAGATTCTAATCACAAAAAAAATAAGAAATGTCCCAGGCAAAAATATTCCAGCCGCAGACATCAGGGCTCCCAGTATCTCGCCCCCAACCCCCGACTCTCTCATTGAGAGTGCGCCTATGTACGCGCTAAAGGAAAAAACGGGCCCCGGTACAGCCTGTGCCAATGCATAGCCAGACAAGAACTCTGTTGGCGAGGTGGGGAAGTGCAGTGGTTTTGCATATTGAACAAACTCGGTGTAGAGCATGGGAACCAGCACCTGGCCACCTCCAAAAATCAAACTCCCATTTCGGTAAAAATTTTCAAAAAGTTTAATGGGTAGTGCTTTGGTGATACCCCCAAGGGCAGCAGCAAGGACAAATACCCCAGCCCACAGAAAAAAATTAGCCCACGGAACATCAAATTTTTTCTTTTCTTCCTTCGGATGAAGCTTGTAGTTAAATGCCGTAATGGCTCCGGCCAACACAAGTATCACGGGGAAAACGAGGGGAGTCTTTACAAAATAGGTGACGACCGCAGATGCGATCATTAAAATAAATCCGATTCGCGTGTTGACCGTTTTTAAACTTATCGTGTACGCTGCATAGCCGACAAACCCTACAGCCATAGGTTGAATAAATCTTGTAAAGGCCAGCGACAATTCCTTTTCTTGAAAGCTACCAATCAACACTCCCGCTGTTGTCATTATTGCCACCGATGGCAACATCCAGATAACCAGTGTAAGATAGGCAAGGTTTGCACCACCCAGACGGTAACCCACTGAAGTCAACGTTTGGGTGGATGTCGGCCCGGGCACGATCTGACACAGCGCATACAATTCCAATAGGTCCTTTTCCTCAAGATATTTTCGCTTCTCCACCAGCACCCGTTGATAGTAAGCAAGGTGGGCCTGTGGTCCGCCAAAACAACTGATGGACAGTTGAAAAACATCAGCAAGAAACTGGAGATATGAAACGCGTTTTTCCAAAAACTATTTTTTAAGACCGATTTCGGTGAGGCGTTGATTTAAAAATTCTCCTGCTGAAATGGACTCCCATTTCTCCGGGTATTCCGGGCTGACACAACCCGGCAACGCTTCCAGGCTCATATCCGCCCTCGGATGCATGAAAAAAGGGATCGAGTATCGAGGGTGTTTCATTTCGTGAACAGGTGGATTGACAACCCTATGCACGGTTGATTTCAACTTTCCATTCGTTAACCGCTCCAGCATATCTCCCACGTTGATGATCAACTGATCTTTCAATGCCGTAATCGGAATCCATTTCCCATCTTTTCTTAATACCTGTAAACCATCCGCGCTTGCGCCCATCAGCAGCGTGATCAGATTGATATCTCCGTGCTCTGCCGCTCTGACGGCACCAATGGGAATCGTCTCGGGGTTATCAATTGGAAAATAATGAATCGGTCGCAGTATACTGTTCCCGTTTTTGACTTTGGCAGTAAAATAACTCTCCTCCAGATCAAGATAAAGCGCAATCGCTTTTAACACTTCAATGCCGGTATGCTCAAGCCTGCGATAGGCATCCAGTCCAACCTCCTTTAACTCCGGCACTTCCCGCGGCCAGATATTGTCCGGGTATTCATTTGCAATTGGATCATCATCTGAGACAACCTGACCGATATGAAAAAACTCTTTCAGGTCTCCCGTATTTCTGCCTTTGGCATGCTCCTTTCCCTTTCCCACATAACCTCTTTGCCCGGCAAGATTGGGAATTTCATATTGCTGTTTTACTTCGTCACTCAGGTCAAAGAATTTTTTGATTGCGCCATATAACTTTGTCGTCAATTCGTCCGGCAAATAATGATTGCGCAAGGCTACAAACCCAATCTTACTAAACGCTTCACCGAGCTCTCCAGCAAATTTTTTCCGACTTTTGCTGTCCCCGTGGGTGAAGTCAGCTAAATCCAATGAAGGAATTTCATCGAACAAGTCGGATGACATAAGGGATAAAATTGATGTAGCATGCAAGCTAAAAATTTTTAGCTAAATTTAGTGGCCTCATCTAACTCAATCAACCGGCTATCCAATGATCCGTACTTTTTTTCTTTTCGGCCTTATATCCTTTGCATCGATTTCTGTTGCTCAGGAAATAAGTATTTACAAAACCTTTGGGGGATTCCGATTTGAAAGGGATTCTGTCAGCATCAGCCCAAAGATGGTTTTACAGGCGATGGAGGTAAATCCGCAGGCGCACGCAGAATTTAAAAGGGCCAAATCCAATTATTCAGCGGCAGGTGTGCTTGGGTTTATGGGTGTTGTGATGATTGGGCTACCCCTTGGGACGGCCATCGTTGGTGGAGATCCTGAATGGGGTCTGGCCGCAGGCGGAGTCGGCCTGATATTAGCCTCGATTCCGTTTACGGCAGCATTCAAACAGCACGCGTTGAACGCGTTGGACACATACAACGCTGGGTTGCCCACTTCCTCCAAAATTAAAATCAATTTTTATATGACGGGTACGGGCGGAGGAATGATCATTCGGTTTTAGACTGCTGCGAATTTTGAAAAAAGTCTAATCGATCTTCTGCGATCGACTCGCTGGTTATTAGGGTCCCAATAAAATCAGGAGCTTTAATTCCTTCAACGAATTTCATTTTGGAGGTAAATACCCTGGCCTCATCCCAAAGATTAGCCTTTACAAATGCGTTGATCGTTTGAGCACCACCCTCAATGATAACCGATTGAATATTTCTTCCCTGCAGATCGGCTAAGATTTCATGGGCAGAGCTCGTATCAGATATTTTTACGAATGACAGGTTTGATTGCTCCTCTTGTTTGAGGAGGTTGTAGCAGATAGTTAAGTTCGATTTGTCAAACAGATTTAGACCCGGATCAAGTTTCAAATGCTTATCGACAACAAGGCGGATTGGACTACTCCCTTTCCAATCACGTACGTTTAATACCGGATTGTCATAGGCAGCCGTGTTGTACCCCACCAAGTCAGCATCCTCCTCTGCCCGCCACCGGTGAACCAATTGCCTTGAATATTCATTGCTGATCCATTTCGAATCAAAATTTTTCCGGGCAATATACCCATCCGCAGTCTGAGCCCACTTCAAAATGACAAATGGCCTTTTGTTGGTGAGAGAAGTAAAAAAACGTTTATTCAATTGATATCCTTCCGCTGAGCGTACATTGGTTGTCACATCTATTCCTGCAGCTTTTAGTCTTTGGATTCCCCGGCCGCTGACTTTTGGATTGGGGTCCTCATTGGATATCACCACTTTTCTTATGCCACATTCCACAAGCATATCGGCACAGGGTGGCGTTTTACCATAGTGCGCGCAGGGCTCCAGGTTAACGTAGACAGTCGCGTGTTTAAGAACGGATTTGTCCTTGACGGAATTGATCGCATTTACCTCCGCATGCGCCTCTCCAATCTTTTGATGCCACCCTTCACCGACAACCTTGCCGTCATGCACCACTACACAGCCTACCATCGGATTCGGACTAACATTTCCGCACCCGTTTCGTGCAAGCTCCATGGCACGAAGCATAAAAATTTCGTCTGTGGTCATGACATTTTATTAACATTGCAAAGATCACCGAAGCCATGCCCAAATCCAAAGTTGTTTTCAAACGCATAGTCGACCAGATAACCATTGGAGAGCCGATTGATGAAATTCAAAGTATCGCCTACCTTTTGATGGAACATATCTATGGCGTGTCAAAATCACAGGTCATGGCTGATCGGGAACTACGCGAAGTTGGCGATGAAGAGCTCAATAAGTTAGTGACAAGAATTAACGAAGACGAACCCATTCAATACATTATCGGCAAGCAGGATTTCTACGGAAGGTCTTTCATCGTGAATAGATCGGTACTTATTCCAAGGCCTGAAACAGAAGAGCTTGTCAAATGTGTAATTGACTTTTCAAAGAAACACCCAAATCCCGAACTCGAAATGCTTGACATTGGCACTGGAAGCGGATGTATCCCAATCACGCTGAGCCTTGAGCTAGAGAACCTAAACGCCACTGGACTTGATTTCAGCGAGGATGCCATTCGGGTGGCCAGACGAAACAATGACCGACACAAAACCAACGTCACTTTTTTTGTTTCAGATATTTTGAAAAATCCATTGAATGAAAAAAAATATGACATCATTGTTAGTAACCCGCCTTATGTTGTAGAAAGGGAAAAACCAACCATGAGTTCTAATGTGCTAAACTTTGAGCCATACCATGCTTTATTTGTACCCAACGATGACCCCCTTCGGTTTTATAAATCAATTGCTGAAAAAGGTAAATCAGCGCTGACATCCAAAGGACTCATTGCCGTTGAAATCAATGAAAAATTTGGGAGGGAAGTAGCCCATATTTTTGAAATCCATTCATTTAAGTCAATTCGGATTTGCAAGGACTTATCCGGTAAGGACAGGATAGTAAGCGCAATTCAGGAGTAGTTTTCAGGAATCGTGGATTTCCTCGCCTGTCGAACTGCAATGATTTTAGTTCACTTTGGGTGATTTCTATTACTGGGTATTCCTGCAACTTTAGGTCTCAAATTTGGGTCTTTGGTCAACCTTAGGTTTTATGATTAAAAACTTCCTCACAGTAGCCGTCCGCAGCTTCCTTCGCCAACGTTTTTTCTCCATTATCAACCTGCTTGGCCTTGCATCAGGACTCACCTGTACCTTATTGATTTACTTGTGGGTAAAGGACGAACTGAGCGTAGATCGTTTTCATGAAGACGCTAATAAAATTTACAGGGTTATCAGCAATCTGAAACAGCGGGATGGCTCCATTCTTACCTGGCCGATCACACCCGGGCCGCAAGCCGATGATATCCGTGAAAATATTCCGGAAGTTGAATGGGTGGCACGGACACAAGACCAGGGCGATCAGCTATTTCAGTACGAGGACAAGAGCTACCTGGAGCCAGGATTCTATGCAGACCCCGCCTTTTTTCAAATTTTCAGTTTTCGACTGGTTGATGGAAGTGCCCCTGGGATTGGGTTTGAAAAAAACTGGGTAGCGATTTCACAGCAGCTTGCCCGCAAACTTTTTGGAGATACCAAAGCAGTGGGGAAAACCATTCAAGTGGCTCGTAAGTATGACCTGACAGTTACCACGGTATTTGACGATATCGGCAATGAATCCTCTATTGACTTTGAATACGTAATGCCATTCGAGATTTATAGGGAAATCAGAGGTGACGGCTTTAACTGGGGAAATTTTGATCATCCGCTTTACATAAAACTTCATGATGCATCGCAAGACCAGGTGGTCATTGACAAGATCAATGAACGATTGGCGCTATTTATAGATCCGGCAGAAAGAGATTTTGGGTATTTCACTATTCAGCCTTTCGTAGATAAATACCTGTATTCCGGATTTGAGAACGGGTTGCCTGTGACAGGCAGAATAAAGTACGTCAAGGTATTCTCAGTGGTGGCCATCTTCATTCTGGTGATCGCATGTATTAATTTCATGAATTTGGCAACTGCGCGGGCCGTCATGCGGGCCAAGGAAGTAGGGGTAAGAAAGGTGGTAGGTGCTGAAAGAAAAAACCTGATTGTCCAATTTTTGTCTGAATCAATTTTTATCAGTGCGATCTCCATGACCGTTGCGCTTGCTTTTGTAATCCTATTGCTACCCCTGTTCAATTTGTTGACGTCCAAAAATATTGAACTAGGCCTCGGTGATCCCTTCCTGGTGGCGAGCATCTTGATGATCGTTGTACTCACGGGCCTGCTTGCGGGAACTTACCCTGCCTTTTTCCTTTCCTCCTATCGCCCGATGAGCGTACTAAAGGGAACGGTTTTTCAACACCTCACTGGTAATTCACTGCGCGAATTTCTTGTCGTGTTTCAATTCTCCCTCACGGTCATTCTTATTGTTAGCGCACTGGTGGTATTTGATCAGATAAGTTATATAAGAAACAAAAACCTTGGGTACCAACGAAACAATGTCATTTCTTTTGTTGCTCGAGGGGATATAACAAATCAGTTCGAAGCTTTCCGAAATGAAGTACTACAACAGCCTGGCGTGAAATCTATTTCGAGAACCAATCAGTCGCTTGTTCAGGTAGACAACCAGACCAATTCTGTCAGCTGGTCGGGTAAGGATCAAAATGCTGTTCAATATTTCAGGATAGTAATAGTCGATTTCGAGTTCCTGGAGACAATGCAACTTACCCTTCAAGAGGGGAGGTTTTTTTCGAAGGATTTTAATGATGAAGGTAATTTTGTGCTTACCCAAAAATCTGTCGAAACCATGGGGCTAATGAACCCCATTGGTGAGAAAATATTTGCTTGGGAAAATGAAGGTATGGTGGTTGGGGTGGTGAATGATATACATAGCCGCACCCTGCATGAAGCTATTGATCCCATTGTCTTCTATTGTAAACCCGAACGGACCAGGCTCGTAAATGTGCGGATCGAGACTTCAGAGGTTGAGCAAGTGCTCAAGGGTATTGAGGCTACGTTTAAAAAATTCAGTCCCGAATATCCATTCGATTTTACTTTCCTGGATGACAACTTTGAAAAACAATACAACAATGAGAAAGTTGCAGGAGCGTTGGCCATCACGTTTACGGTTATGGCAATAATCATTTCCGGTTTAGGTCTGATCGGTTTGGCAGCTTATACTGCAGAACGGAGAAAGAAAGAGATTGGAATCCGGAAAACAATGGGAGCAACTGTAACAACAATCATCACCCTAATCTTCAAGGACTTCATTCGATTGTGCGTCATAGCGATAGCGATAGGATGTCCTCTGGCCTATTATCTTATGAATTTATTCCTGGAAGGATTCGCCTATCACACTTCTATCGATGCAGTTTTATTTATTTATACCGCATCAATAATGTTGGTATTTACGATGGCAGTGGTGATCTTTCAGGTAACGAGGGCAGCCATGGCAAATCCGGTGGATACACTTCGGAATGAGTAGCATCAGAAAAGCTCCACTACTTTTCCGGTTAAGTTACCCTCTACGCTCTTTACATAACCGCTCACCATTCTTTTCATGGTAATTGGGATGTGGCCTGGAAAATACGCTCCAAGGGACTCTTCAGAATCTTCAACGAGTCCGGGACTTACCGCATTTAGACGAACGCCTCTTTTCAATTCATTGGAGGCAGCGATTACAAACGAGTTGATCGCTCCATTCAAAAAACTCAGCCCCACGCCCCCCGGCACCGGGTCGCTGGCAAGTATGCCTGAAGTCAGGGTGAACGATCCGCCATCAGTAATACGGTCTTTCCCCAGCATCACAAGATTGATCTGCCCCATCATTTTACTTTTAATGCCTTTGTAAAAATCGTCCTCAGTCATTTGCTCGAATGGGCCAAAATAGCCACTGCCGGTTGCGCTTACCAATGCATCGAATGATCCAACTTTTTTAAAAAGTGTTTCTATAGAGGACCTGGAGGTTATATCCACCTGGGCATCACCGCTCTTGGAACCAACTTTAATAACGTCATGTCGCTTTCCAAGTTCTCCGGCAATTTTACTTCCCAAGGTGCCCGTTCCCCCTACAATGATGATTTTCATAACAATCCATTTGATGCGAATAGTAAATGTATGAAACCTGGGCAAAATAGGGGTTCACCTTCAATGCGAATTTTACATTTAGTTGAGCATCACGTTTTCCTCCACAGGGGAGAAAACATTCTCTTTCCTATAAAGTTTATTGATCATTGTAAGCGTAATTTTCCGGATGTCGCTATTGCGCATGCCCCGGCTTGAGCACCAGTCAGTTGATGAGGTATTGATTATTACACCGGAGGATTTGGATTTTTTGAAAACGATCCAGGTTGCCATCAAGTCACTTCCTAATCGGTACGTGGAGTCATAGCCAACTATCTCGATTTTTTCGAATCCTAATGATTTTCTGTCCGGAAGGGGTGTATGGGCTCCCTTAAAGCCTGAAACCAACGTGCCATCGTATTCATCACTGGGGAGGGGAATAATATCCCCTTTGGCAAGATTAACTCCTTCCAAAAGCGGGGAATTGCCGTTCACAATCTTAAATCCGTCCCATCCTTTGTCTCGATGTTTCAGTCCAAACCCCGCCAGCGAAAAATCAACGCCAATCGAATTCAGAATGGGATATTCCAGTTGCAATTCATTCCAGTTGATGGTTTTCTGCTTTGGCGATTTAATGGGATCTTCATTGGCTGTCCTGTAGCAAACGAGTTGTGTGTTATCAGACTCGTACCTGACCTGCCACCACATCGTATTCCCTGAGAGTATGAGTGCATCCTTGCCTTCATTTACGAACTGGTCGAAATTTCTTCGGGCTTTTTCGGTCCAGTACTCATTGTGCCCCGGTATGATGAGGAGGTTGGCCTTTCGAATTTCCTGATAATTGTCCATATCCATATCGGTGACGTAACCAACCTCCGGAAGTGATTGGGTATGGATCCACCTTAAAAACTCTTCTGAATGCTTGGGTAGGGGAATGGGCCGAAGAAACGAAACCTTGCTGGCCATTTTGAAATCAGTAGAATTAAAGCCATACAGACTTTTTCCGCCAGCTGGGCAATAAGCGTTCTCCGTATTCGATGAATAGAGGATGACGATTTTTGGATTTTGGCTCTTTACAACCAGCGGAATCTTTCCCTCCCATAAGTAAATGCCGCTTTTCAAATTGGGGATTCGAAGTCTCGCACTGGCCTGATACCCAAACCCTTCTTCCCACGGCCTTCTCTTTGCTGGCTCCTGAGGCGCTACGTCTACTTTAAATTCCGCGACTTCTTTATTGGCAAGGTCATATAGTTTTAGCGAATATTTGGACGCTACCTCACTTGCATTTAAATACAAAGTCAGCGAATCACCAGCGCGCACCGAAAGCCGGTCGCTATACCCATCCACAATAAGATCACCTAATGACCATACACTTGCCAGCAACGTGATTATCAACATAGCTTAAACAGATTTTTATCTGTGATAAACTACGTTCATTATCAGCTGACTGAGATTAAAACGAGATTAAAAGGTGATTAAGACTTAGGACGGTCTCTACTTTTTGAAATTCGTAATCACTTTCTCAATGATGTCGCAGCACTCATGAATTTGTTCTTCGGTCATTACCAATGGCGGAGCAAACCGAATGATATTTCCATGGGTTGGTTTGGCCAGCAGTCCGTTCTCCTTCAGCGCAACACAAATATTCCAGGCGGTTTTACTCTCTGGTGTGTCGTTGACAACGACCGCGTTGAGCAATCCCTTCCCGCGTACAAGGGTAATAAGATCACATTTTTTAATCAACGCATTCATCCTTTCACGAAAGATTTTGCCCAACTTCTCAGCATTGTCCGCAAGTTTTTCATCTACCGCCACCTCGAGTGCCGCCTTACACACCACAGCCGCCAATGGATTGCCGCCAAAAGTAGAACCATGCTGACCCGGCTTGATGCCGAGCATAATTTCATCATTCGCCAGCACGCAGGATACAGGCAGCACACCACCAGAGATGGCTTTACCCAATATCAAAAGATCTGCACGAACCTCCTCGTGATCGCTTGCAAGCATTTTACCTGTACGTGCAATCCCAGTTTGAATTTCATCCACCATGAGCAATACATTGTTTTTCTTGCAGAGCTCGCTGGCCTTTTTGAGATAACCCGCTGAAGGCACGTAGATTCCTGCTTCTCCCTGGATGGGTTCAACAAGCAATGCCGTTACGTTGGGGTTCTTCAGTTCCTGCTCCAGTACCTCAACGTTATCATATTCGATCACCTTGAAACCAGGCATAAATGGCCCGAAGCCAATGCGGGCTGAAGGGTCCGATGACGCTGAGATGATGGTTGTCGTTCTGCCATGAAAATTCTTTTTGGCTGTAAGAATAATGGCTTCGTTTTCCGGGATGCCTTTGACATTGTATCCCCACTTCCTTGCCAGTTTGATCCCTGTCTCCACGCCTTCGGCACCGCTATTCATAAACAACACCTTGTCGTAGCCGAACATCTCGCATATAAACTTTTCGGCTATGCCAAGTTTGTCATTATAAAATGCGCGTGAAACCAACGTCAATTCTCTGGCCTGGTCGATCAATGCGTTGATAATCCTCGGGTGGCAATGTCCCTGATTGACTGCGCTATAGGCCGACAGAAAGTCGTAATATCTTTTTCCCTCCACATCCCACAGAAACACACCCTCACCCCTGCTCAACACAACAGAAATGGGGCTATAGTTATGAGCACCATATTTGTTCTCCAGTTCAATGGCTTCTTTACTTGATGTGATTGCTGTTTCCATAATCTTGTTACTTTAATTTCAAAAAATTCAGGGGGATTTTAGTCAAACCGCTCCAACGGTCTCGTAATTTAATAACCATGCAGGCACTAAATCCGAGGTGCACAAAGATAACGATTTGGGCCCAATCGCACTAGGGAGTTCGGGTTGGGCTTGCGGTTTTTTGGCCTAACTTTGCCCCAATGGAAATAGCTTTGTTGCTGGCGGGCGTTGGAATCGGAGTACTGGCCGGGTGGGTCATTGCAAAGGCCAGGTATTCGTCAGATCTGGCTTCCCTTGCAATAGCCGAGGAAAAGGCCAACACCATGGGAGCTCAAATCGCGGATTTAAAACGCGATCTGGAAACCCTCAGGAATAAAAACGTAGACTTAAATTCGAGTTTGTCGGCCACAGAAGCTGACTATCGCAACCTGCAGGAAAAATTAGGTGACCAAAAAAAGGAGCTTGAAGCCTTGCAAGAAAAGTTCTCTGTCCAGTTTGAAAACCTTGCCAACAAAATTTTTGAGGAAAAAAGTAAAAGATTCACCGACCAAAATAAATCCAATCTTTTTGATGTGCTGAAGCCTTTGAGCGAGAAGATCACCGAGTTCGAAAAGAGAATTGACCAAACCCACAAGGATTCCATCGAAAAAAACGCGAGCCTATTTAACGAACTTAAAAACCTGAAAGACCTCAACCTTCAGATGGGCGAGGACGCCAGGAACCTCACACGAGCCCTTCGCAGCGATACGAAAACTCAAGGCTCATGGGGTGAATTAATTCTGGAGACCATATTGGAAAAATCAGGGTTGGAGAAGGGCAGGGAATATGTTGTTCAGGAAACTTTTTATACGGACGAAGGCAGAAGGCAGCGACCGGATGTTATTGTCAACCTACCCGACCAGCGTCATATTATTATTGATTCCAAAGTCAGCCTGACCGCCTACAACAACTATGTAAACGCTGAAAAAGATGAAGAAAGAGACGTGCAGGTAAAATTGCATATGCAATCGATCAAACAGCACATGCGTATCCTGACCGACAAAAACTATCAAAAAAATTACAGCGACAACGGGCTCGATTTCGTCATTATGTTTATTCCCATTGAGACCGCCTACCTGCTCGCCATCCAAACCGAGCCAAAACTTTACGAAGATGCTTTTGATAAACGAATTGTTTTTGTAAGCCCAACACTACTTTTGCCATCTCTCCAGCTGATTAAAAGTGTTTGGCGACAGGAGCACCAAAAAAGAAACGTGATTGAAATTGCCAAGCGGGCTGGCGATCTGTATGACAAGTTTGTCGGCTTCAGTGAAGACCTTTTGACCTTAGGGCGACACCTGAATTCTTCCAAGAAGTTTTATGAAGAGTCTATGAAGAAACTGACTATTGGCAGCGGAAATCTCGTGAGCAAAGTCGAGTACCTGAAGAAATTAGGCGCCAAGGCAGAAAAATCGATAGATCCACAACTCCTGGGACGTGCGGAAGATCAGGGAGATTTGTTTGATCATTAAATACTTTTGTTGAAACGATGAAGATAACTGCAGACAACAAACTCAAAAAAATAATCGTGGTGGGCGATCGCGTGCTGATCAAACCCAAAAAACAAAACGACAAAACGGCCAGCGGACTTTACCTTCCACCGGGGGTTCAGGAGAAAGAAAAAATTCAAAGTGGATACATCATCAAGGTTGGTCCGGGGTATCCCATCCCCACCCCGGCCGATGAGGAGGAGATGTGGAAAGGCAAAGAAGAGTCTGTGAAATACCTGGCCTTGCAGGCACAGGAGGGCGATCTCGCCATCTTTTTACAGAGAGGTGCCATTGAAGTGATCTATGAAAGCGAAAAGTACTTCATTGTGCCTCAATCGTCCATTTTAATGCTTGAACGCGAAGAGGACTTGTAATGGCTGGACTATCATTTGACGTGTTGCGGGTGGGTAAGAAGTACCGCCTTACCAACCACGGAGAGCACTATGAGTTTATTATTGAGTCCATTTTAGCTAATGGTGATTTTAAAGTTAAAGACATTCACACCCTAGAGAGGTACCTGCTGAAGGATACCCTTAAATTCGGTATCGGCAACGATTTTAGGTTGGACGATCTCGCCAGGGCCAACTGATACAACGCGAGCCCTTTTGTAACGTATGTATAGGAGGTTTATCTCCTTTTCGTTTTATTTGAAACCCTATAAATACTGTTCTATGAGTTCCTTTCGCATTGTTTTGCTTTCGTGTTTCTGCCTCATCACGCTTGGTTCTTTTGCGCAAGGTGATTTGCCAACCGATTTTTTAACCAAGGAATTTCACAAAGAACGCAGGCAAAAATTGCGCGAAAAATTACCGGCCAATTCTGTGGCGATTTTTTTTGCAAGTCCCGTGCGCAACAGGGCCAACGATGTTGATTTTATATACCACCAGGATCCCGATTTCTTCTACCTGACCGGATACCGGGAGCCGCATTCCGTGCTCCTTATATTCAAAGACAACCAAACGGCCGCAAACGGCAAATCTTACAATGAAATCATCTTTGTTCAACCCCGTGACGTGATGGGTGAGTTGTGGACCGGCCGCAGACTCGGAGATGCCGGTGTAAGGGATTTGCTAGGGCTTGACCAATCATTTAATAACACAGAATTCAAAAAGTATAATGTTGATTTTTCAAAATTCAGCCAGGTACTTTTTTATGACTTCTTCAATGACGTGCGCGATAATCCTGCAGACTCATCAGACCTGTTCAGCCTGATTGAGCAGTTCAAAGTAAAAGTAAACTATCCTTCCAAAGATCAACTTACTGTCTCTCGCGAGCAACGGAAAAATAATCTTAACATGACAGCCCTTGATCAGTTCATGGGTGAATTAAGGGGTGTCAAAACCAATGAAGAATTGGAGATGATCCGAAGGGCAGTGCGTGTTTCGTGCCAGGGTCAAATTGAAGTAATGAAGGCCATTAAACCAGGAATGTCGGAGCGTGAAATTCAGGGAGTGCATGAGTTTGTGTTTAAAAAATACCAGGCAGAGGATGTTGGTTACCCATCGATCGTAGGAGCCGGACATAACGGATGTATCCTACACTATATCGAAAATTACAAACCGGAAGTCTCTTCCAAGGAGTTGATCCTTATGGACCTTGGAGCTGAATATCACGGGTACACCGCTGACATTACGCGAACCATTCCCGTGAGCGGAAAATTTTCTCCTGACCAAAAGGCTATTTATGATATTGTGTTAGCAGCTCAGGAGGCCGCCATGAAGAAGGTTAGGCCAGGGACTAGCTTTGCGGAACTCAATAAAGCGACCAAAGATGTCGTTAACAAAGGCCTTAAAGACCTGGGAATTATTAAAGCCGAAACCGATAATCATTTATACTATCCGCACGGATGCTGCCACCACATCGGCCTGGATGTTCATGACAAAGGACTGCGTGACGCCCTTCAGGAGAATATGACGTTCACCATTGAACCAGGTATCTATATTCCTGAAAATAGCAATTGTGATCCACGCTGGTGGGGAATTTCGGTTCGAATAGAAGATGACTATCGCACCACCAAAGACGGATACGAACATTTGTCCTCGTACGCCCCGCGAACAACAGAGGACATAGAGGCAACCATGAAATTACCCAGCGCACTTGACGATTTTATTCTCCCGGATTTAAAGAATAAAAAATAGCCTGGTGGAATATCACATTGCGCAACTCAACATTGCCAAGGCCAAATTTCCATTAGATGATCCGCGGATGGCGGACTTTGTAAATCTTCTGGATGAAGTCAACCGTGCAGGTGAGCAAAGCCCTGGATTCAAATGGATATTGAAAGACGAAACGCAAACTGCGATTTATTTCAATTTGTTCGATGACCCCGGAATGTTGGTGAACCTCACCGTATGGGAAAGCATACAAGCCCTAAAGTCTTTCATTTACAAAGGAATTCATGCCGAGGTATTCAAAAAAAGGCGCGAGTGGTTTCAACCCATTGGCAAAGAACACCTCGCACTGTGGTGGATTAAGGCAGGACACGTCCCCACTACTGACGAAGCCAAAATGAAAATAGAGAAATTATGGCGTGACGGGCCTTCCCATGAAGTTTTTACTTTCAAAGCCATCTACAAACCTGATTAGAATTCGCATCAAAGTCGCGTAAGAAAAAGTTGCCCGGATGGCGGCAATTCCAGTTTTGAAATTGCATTCATACTATTTTTTGTGTTCATTCGATTAAAATGAATTCAGATAGGGTATGATTGCCATAAGGAGAATATACGATCACAACAATCCCGTTAATCAGCAGGCACTGGCCCAATGTAAAGACATCCTCGTTGCGCAATTCCCCTACCTCACTGCGGAAGAAGCAGATCAGATTTTTGAAGCTGCCAAAAATCCACTGGCTACGCACTTCAGGTATGTGATTCTGGTGGCCGAAGCCCGAAATAAAAATGTACTGGGGCTAATTGTTGCCTCCTACTTTCCGAAAGAAAAATTTTACTTCCTGGATTACATTGCCGCGCATCAACACCGAAGCGGAGGTGGCGTAGGTGGCGCCTTGTACGAAAGATTGCGCGAGGAAGCAGCCGCAGCGAATGCGATCGGGATATTTTTCGACTGCCTGCCTGATGAAAAGGACCTCTGCCCGGATGAGAAGGAAAGACAACAAAATATAGCAAGGCTGAGATTCTATGAAAGGTACGGGGCCCGACCGATTACAGGTACAAAATACGAGCTTCCCCGAAATGATAGTTCTGTTTTCCACCTTGTATTTGAAGGTCCCGGTGAGAAATCCGAGTTGAAAGCCTCGGATGGCAGGAAAATTATCAGGGCCATACTTGAAAATAAATCAAGCGCGAAATGCTCTCCGGAATACATTAGAAAGGTAGTTGATTCAATTAAAGGCACCACACTGCAGTTGCGGCAAAGGCAACATGTCAGGAAAGAGAAATATATCGAAATCAAAAAGGTAATTCCTGCTGACAAAAAAATTGGATTGGTGGTCAATGAAGGGCACATCATTCACCACGTCCGGGACAAAGGATACCTTGAATCGCCAGTCCGGGTGAAATCAATTTTAAAGGAACTCGACAAAGTCAAGATTTTTGAAAAAGCGCTGGCGAAAAACTATCCGGACAGCTGGGTTGAAGAAGTACACCATCCTGAATTTATCCGTTTTCTTAAATCAGTATGCGCTGCTGCCAAAGACAATGTTATCCTTTACCCTGAGATATTTCCAAAACGGTTCTCCAATAGGATTCCCCTTAAACCGGAGCATCAGATTGGGTATTACTGCATCGACAGCACTACACCCCTGCATGCCAATGCTTACAAGGCCTCCCGGGCGGCTGTAAATTGCGCACTCACCGCGGCAGATCAGGTGTTGAATGGACGGCAAATGGCCTACGCATTGGTAAGACCACCGGGTCACCATGCAGAAAGAAAGTATTTTGGTGGGTTCTGCTACCTTAACTCAAATGCCGTTGCCGCCAATTATTTGAGCAAGAAAGGAAAAGTTGTCATCCTGGATATAGACTATCATCATGGCAACGGTCAGCAAAATATTTTTTACGAAAGAAAAGATGTTTACACCATTTCCATTCACGGAGATCCGCTATACGCCTATCCTAACTTTACAGGCTTTACCGATGAAAGGGGTATGGACGAAGGCGAAGGTTATAATCTGAACCTTCCGTTGAAAAAAGGAACCAACGGCAGGGAATACAGAAAGGCATTGGGCCTGGCTATTGACGAAATAAAAAAATACAATCCGGCCTATTTAATAATAGCGCTTGGCCTTGATACAGCGCAGGGTGACCCCACCGGAACCTGGGTTTTGTCTGCCAATGATTTTGTGGAGAATGGAAAAATGCTGGCCAAGCTCAACATGCCCACGCTGATCGTGCAGGAGGGCGGATACAAGAACAGAGATTTAGGCATCAATGCCCGTCACTTTTTCGAAGGGCTTTGGGAAGGATACTATATGTAGCCATTCCATTCGGTTTTGATCTTATGAATTCAATGCTCGCACAAAAAATTATCCAGGCAGAAAAAGACATCCGCGCCTATGTTCGGGAAACTCCCTTGGAGTATTCCTTTTCACTGTCAGCACAGGCGGGTTGTGATGTTTACTTAAAAATGGAGAATCTTCAGATCACCGGATCTTTTAAGGCCCGCGGATCCATGAACAAAATCCTTTCCCTTAAAGATGATCCCAGGCAAATCATCACCGCCTCTACTGGCAATCATGGGCTGGGTGTTGCCAATGCGCTAAGAGCCACCCTTAAAAAAGGCACCATCTACCTTCCCACCAAAGCATCGGAAGCCAAAATTGACGCGATCAAACAGAGAGGCATCCCAATAGAATTCTATGGCGACAGCGGTGAGATCACAGAGGTATACGCACGAAAGGTAGCAACAGAAACAAACCAGGTCTATGTGTCGCCTTACAATGACGAAGAGGTAATAGCAGGGCAGGGCACCATTGGCGTGGAGTTATATCGCCAGCTTCCTGAATTGGACGCGGTGTTTGTTTCGATTGGTGGCGGTGGGCTCATTGCGGGAATTGCTTCCTATTTGAAATCGGTAAATCCAAAAATTAAGATCATAGGATGCCTCCCTGCAAACGCACCGGTCATGTATGAATGTATTAAGGCCGGTAAGGTGATTGATGTTCCCGAGAAACCCACGCTTTCTGATGGCACTGCCGGAGGCATTGACCATGACTCCATCACATTTGAAATCTGCAAAAATCTGATTGACGACTATGTCCTGACTTCAGAGGAAGAGATTCTTGGCGGAATGAGGCTTGTTCTAAAACACCATCACCAGGTGATTGAAGGCTCAGCAGGCGTGGCAGTGGCCGCCATCCTGCAACAAAAAGAAAAATTTAGGAAAAAAAAGATTGCCGCCATTATATGTGGTGGCAACGTGAGTGAGGCTGTTCTTAAAAAAGTGGTCTGCCATGAGTAGAATAGTTTCATTAGAACAAATCAAAGGATGCATCGATCAATGCAATACAAATGATCTGATTCAGCTCATCGAGGATGGATTTGTAAATTATTCAAAGGGAAATGTAGTCGTACCGCCTGTGGGTCATCTGCCATTTGCCAATCCACCGGGAGATTTGCATATCAAGTATGGGTACATAAAGGATGATGACTTTTATGTGGTGAAGCTGGCCTCGGGATTTTACAATAATCCTGAAATCGGGTTGAGCGCCAGCCAGGGACTTATGCTGGTCCTTAATCAAAAAAATGGCCAGCTGCTGTCCATCCTGCTGGACGAGGGTTACCTCACCGACATTCGCACCGCATTGGCCGGTGCAGTAGTGGCAAAATACCTGGCTCCCAAAAATGTAGATACTATTGGGATTGTCGGCACGGGTATTCAGGCGAGGCTTCAGCTGATATATTTGAAGTCCGTAATCAAATGCCGGGAAGTGATGGTGTGGGGTCGGTCAAGAGAAAAAATGGAGGCGTATAAAAATGATCCGGCCCTCTCCGATTTTACGATCACCACAACGACCGATCTCCCCGCCTTAACAAGAAAGTGCAATTTCATTGTTACGACAACGCCCTCTAAAAAACCCCTGATCCTTAACACTGATGTGCAACCCGGAACGCACATTACTGCCATGGGAGCAGACACGCCAGGGAAACAGGAACTGGAGGCATCCCTGTTCGGTAAAGCCTCTCTTATTGTTGCGGACAGTATCTCACAGTGTGTCGATCATGGAGACATTTGCCATGCCGTAAATGATAAAATCATAAGCCCCGATCAGGTCATTGAATTGGGCACAGTAGCTGCCCGGTCTCGCGGCCGGCAGGATGACAAAGACATTACCATTGCTGACCTCACCGGAGTTGCTATACAGGACATTCAAATTGCCAAGTTTGTCCATCAAAAAACGTAACTCTCAAAAGATACCCTAGGGTAAATAGTTAACTTTCCATTCATTTGTTAAATGTTTAAATGGTTTAAAAATGCGGGGCCCGGTGCACTTGTGGCCGCAGCATTTATAGGGCCCGGCACAGTTACCGTTTGCACCATTGCCGGAGTGCGCTTTGGTTATGACCTTATTTGGGCGATGGTCCTTTCCACAATAGCCACCATCGTACTTCAGGAAATGGCGGCCAGAATAGGAATTGTGACCCAAAGAGGTTTATCAGATATCATCCGGCAGGAGATTCAACATCCTGTGGTCAAAATCACGATCGTGGCGTTGATCCTTTTTGCGATCGTCATTGGTAATGCCGTTTACGAAGCCGGCAACATCAGCGGAAGCAGACTTGGTGTGGAAACAATTTTTGGCAATACCAACTTATCGTCATCTGGTGTACTTAGCCTGATCATTGGTGGGGTTGCCTTTACGCTGTTGTACCTGGGGAACTACAAAATATTGGAGCGTGCTTTGGTCTCTCTGGTCATTCTGATGAGCATTGCTTTTTTGATTACCGCCATCATTACCAAGCCCAATATTCTTTTGATTCTGAAAGGTTTGGTGCCAACGGTGGACAAAACCAACCTGCTCACCATTGTCGGGCTTATCGGAACCACCGTTGTACCCTACAATCTTTTTTTACACGCTTCACTGGTCAAAGAGAAATGGACATCGCAAAGTGATTTGGGTCTCGCTAAATCCGATACCATCGTCTCCATGGCTTTAGGCGGGCTGGTATCCGTGGCTATCATTATTACGGCCGCATCATCCAATACGTCATCCGTCTCCAATGCCGTAGATCTTGCCAGGGGGCTCGAACCTCTGTTCGGAAGTTTCGCAAAATATTTTCTCAGCATTGGATTATTCTCCGCGGGCATCACCTCGGCCATCACCGCCCCGCTGGCAGCAGCTTTTGTTGCCAACGGGTGTCTCGGTTGGGATGGCAACATGAAAAGTTTGAAATTCAGGTTGGTCTGGATGTTTGTGCTGTTCCTAGGCATCATTTTCTCGTCCATGGGAATTAATCCCATTGAAATAATACAATTTGCCCAGGTGGCCAATGGCGCTGCCCTGCCTATCATTGTGGGAATAATTTTGTGGATCATGAACAAAGAATCGGTGCTGGGTAAGTTTAGAAACAGCAGATTGCAAAATGCCGCTGGCCTCGTCATATTTATTCTCTCCATTATCTTGGGATTAAAAAGTATCATTCAGGTGATTGGATCATGAACACCTACCTTATCGACATCAATTGTGATCTGGGCGAGGGCATTGGCAATGATGCGCTGATAATGCCATTCCTCAGCTCATGCAATATCGCCTGTGGCGCCCATGCCGGCAGTGACGAAGTAATCAAGAAGACAATTGCGCTAGCCATCAGGAACAAAACCAGAATCGGAGCACACCCTTCATTCCCCGACCGTGAAAATTTCGGTAGAAACGAAATGCATTTACCCAGCGGCCAGCTCACCCAAGTTTTATTAGAACAGATATCCGCGGTGAAAAAACTGTCGGATCAGGCCGGTGCAAAATTATTTCATGTCAAACCCCATGGCGCGCTGTACAATATGGCGGCCGTCAATGAACAGACTGCTCAAGCCGTTATAGATTCAATTGCGGGATTTAACGATGAACTTTTTCTTTATGCACCGTTTGGGTCTGTAATCGCGAGGATGGCAGCGGATCAAAAAATTCCAGTAAAGTTTGAGGTCTTCGCGGATCGGAATTACAACGATGACCTGACCCTTGTTTCCAGAAAGCAAAGCAACGCGGTGCTCCACGAACCCGACCAGATAGCGGAACATGTCATTGGCATGATTACCCAACAAAAAGTTAAAACCATTGGCGGAAAAATGGCAAGCATAAGGGCTGACACCGTTTGCATACATGGTGACAACCCCAATGCCGTGGCGATAGTTACCTTCCTTGCCCGAAAATTGAAATCAGCCGGAATTAATGTTGAAAAATCTTGAGTCGTTATCCGCTAACTTTTAAACCCATTGGCAAAGCGGCTCTTCTGATTGAATGGCCCAACCGCATTGAAGAAACAATTCTTGACGACATCATTTCACTTCAGCAAAAACTAGAGTCATCACTGGGAGAAATATTGATCGAGACAGTAAATGCCTACAATTCGCTGACGTTGGTTCTGAAATCAAGCCCTGCTTCCTTTGCTGATCTTGAAAGCAAGGTCAGGGCGATTCATGAATCAGGCGAAGACCATAAAACCAAAAAAAAATTATGGAAACTTCCCGTTTGCTACGAGGAGGAATTCAGTATTGACCTGAAGGAGATCGCGGATATCAAAAAATTATCAGTTGATCAAATTATCAACCTGCATTGTCTGCCGGAATATATTATCTACTTCATCGGCTTCCTTCCTGGATTTCTTTATCTCGGTGGGCTTTCTGAAAAATTGCATGTGCCCCGCAGAGCGACTCCTCGCCTCCGCATCGTGAGAGGAGCTGTGGCAATTGGCGGGCAACAAACCGGGATTTATCCGCTGGACAGTCCTGGCGGGTGGAACATCATTGGAAATAGCCCCCTTCAATTTTTTGACCCCACAAATCGTCCACCCTGCTTCGCAAGTGCGGGCGACCACCTGAAGTTTTATCCGGTCACCAAAAAAGAACATCAACAAATAAAAGAACGGGTTGAAAAAGGAGTTTTCCACTTAGAATATGAAAACCTGTGAGCGGACATATTGAAGTAATTTCACCCGGCCTCTATAGCTCCATTCAGGACAAAGGCCGAATGGGGTTCAGAAAATATGGCGTGCCCTGTTCCGGAGCCATGGATGGACATAGTGCAGAATTGGCCAACCGGCTTTTGAATAACAATGTCAGTGCAGCAGTGCTGGAGATTACCCTGACCGGCCCAAAACTAAAGTTTCTTGTGGCAACCACCATCGCAATAACGGGCGCCAACATCACACCGAAAATCAATGAGGCGAATTGTCAACTCAATAAAGTTATTGGTATTAGCGAAGGCGATCTGCTCTCGTTTGGAAGCCTCCAATTCGGAGCACGGTGTTACCTGGCTGTCAAGGGTGGATTCCAGACGCCAATCGTGATGAACAGTTTTTCCTACTTCGAGGAAATTACCCAACAGGCTGTGATTAAAAAGGGGGACTTGCTTCCGATTCCAAGCGACTCCACACCTACCTTACTTGGAGCTTCAGTGAAAGTTGATGACCTGCTGTTTAGCACTAGCCATCTTCCCTGCCACCCTGGCCCGGAATTCGAATGTTTGGTCAAAAGCGAGAGAGCATCCCTTTTTCAATCGAAGTTCGCCATCAGTCGCGATAACAACCGCATGGGATACCGGCTGGAGGGTTCACCTTTACAATACCCGAAAGACTACAGCATGCTAACGTCAGCTGTATTGCCGGGAACTGTTCAACTCACGCCTTCCGGGCAACTAATTGTTCTTATGAGAGATTGCCAGACAACGGGAGGGTACCCCAGGATACTTCAATTGACGTCTACAGGTATAAATATCCTTGCTCAAAAGAAGGCCACCGATCAGGTCACCTTCGAACTTACCACTTAGGCTAAAACTAAAAAATTCCCGCTGATGGATTAAGTGTGAAGCGGGCAATGACCAATAGCTAATTTGAGTCTATAAATAATAAATATGCCATCATTTTTTAGCAGAATCAATGACTTTATCCGGATTCCACGCAGCGAAGAAAGTTCCTACACCGTTTTCTGGAAAGGCGCATTTTACGGCTTAGCGATATTGAGTTTGACCGTGATGACCTTGTCTGGTGCTTTCTTCCGGGTAGGTCTGCCCTTGTGGTTAACCGCACTGACGACTCTTTTGATTGGCATTGTCTCGTTCTGGCTTTTTAGAATTCTAGGTGTATTGCTACACCGCTGGGTCAATAAAATCCCCTCGTTTGTTTTCGCCCTTTTCTTTGGAACGTTAGCCACTCTGATCGGTGCCCGATTTATCCGTTTTGGTTTTCCCCCGCAGGTATTCTATTCAGGGCTTATCGTTTTTGTTGTTGGGTTTACTTTTTTGTTTGGATCCTCCTGGGTAATCATCAAAAAGGCTTCAACAGCAAAAACTTTACACTCCCTGGCAATTATCATCGCTGCCGCGATTATTGGTTTATCATTCTACTTTTTGGCCATCGAAGGCACAGATCCATTCAAGATATCATTTCAGCAGACACCGGCCGTACTGCTCTCATCAAAAGGAGTTGAAAATCCTGGCATCAAAGGGACTTATAAGATTATGCAGTTTACATATGGAAGCGGCACCGATAAGCAACGGTCGGCATTCAGAGAGGAAATTAAGTACAAGAGCAGTACAGTGGATGCATCTCGGCTCTTGCCCGAATGGAAGGGATCCAAAGCGAAGTGGCGGCAACGCTACTGGGGTTTTGGCGTGAAGGAATTTCCGTTGAACGGGAGGGTTTGGATGCCCGATCGTGACGGCAAATTTCCAATAATACTAATTGTGCACGGAAATCATGGAATGGAGGAACATTCCGATCCCGGATATGGATACCTGGGCGAGTTACTTGCGAGCAGGGGATTCATTACCGTTTCGGTGGATGAGAATTTTATCAACGGAACATGGTCGGGCGATTTTATGGGAAAAGAAATGCCAACCCGAGCCTGGCTGCTGTTAAAACACCTCGACCAATGGAAAACCTGGAGCAACGATTCAACGCATGAATTATTCCACAAAGCAGACTTGGAAAACGTGATCCTTGCCGGTCATTCCCGCGGTGGTGAAGCCGCACCCATCGCAGCTCACTTCAATGAATTAAAGTATTTCCCGGACAATGCGAATGAAGAATTTGATTTTGGGTTTGCCATCAAAGGCGTAGTTGCGATCGCTCCCACCGATAAACGTTACGATCGAAGAATCAAATTAGAAAACACTAATTATTTGTCGATTCAAGGATCGTATGACAGCGATGAGGCAAGTTTTTTTGGTTTCAGACAATACCAACGAGTGGCCTTTAAAGACAGTGTCTTCTATTTTAAGTCGGGGCTGTATGTGCACGGAGCCAATCACGGGCAATTCAATAGTGTATGGGGAAAATACGATGGCGGGCCTCCCGGCAAATGGCTGCTCAACACAGCACCCATGATGACGCAAGTTGACCAGCAACAAATTGCCAAAGTTTACATCTCTGCTTTTGCCGAGGCCGTGTTGCATGGAAAAAAAGTGTATCTGGATATGTTCAAAAATGCTGCCGTGGCGGCTGACTGGCTGCCTAAAGAAATATTACTAAACACGTACAAGGACACCAATACCAAAGAACTGGTGACATTTGAAGAGGATATTGACGTAAGTACGGGAACGATAGAGGGAAGTCGCCTGCGGGCCATCAACCTAAAAGTGTGGAAAGAGACTACGTTAAAATTCAGGGACAAGGACACGCAGGCCAACAATGCCGTTATTCTTGGGTGGGCAAAGGACTCCACAGCAGCTATTGGCTCATTCAGGCTCTCGCTGGCCAACTCCATCGACATCGACTCCACTAGTTCCTTGTTCCTGACCATGGCGCAGGGAAGTTTGCAAGAACTGGAATTGAAGAAAGATCAAACTGACAAAAAGGATGAAGTAGAACAGGTAGAATTAAATTTTCGCGTTCAACTTGTTGATAGTTTAGGCAACGAATCGTGGTTGGAAATTAATAACATAAAAAAAATGACGCCACAGTTGAAAGTTCAATTTGTCAAGCTACCGGGACTCAATAAAGAAAATTTCGGAGATAGCTGGGAGCCTACCCTGGAAACGTTCGAACTGCCAATCCGCAGATTTGAGGGTGCTGGCAAATCACTGAAGGGAATAAAACAGGTCAATCTCATCTTTGATCGCTCTGAAAAAGGCGTATTGATTTTAGATGAAATAAGCCTTCATCACCCATAACTGCTTCCAGTCATCGTAAAAAAATTTCTTCTGACGGTTAAACCATGCCGGACGTGCTATGTCTAAAGGCCGAACTAAACATAGCAAAGATGAAAACGATGAACATGATGGTAAAAGAAGGGAAAGCGATGTCATGGAAATTATTTACCGTGATATTCGGCCTGGTGGTATTTATTCTTGCTTCCTGTAGTGAGGATAAGGTAGGGGCGGACACCACACTGGATGACCAGGAAAGTGTGGATCTGGATAATACGGATGATTATTACCTGGAGGATGCCGATGACATGGCAGTCACGTTGTTGGAAGAGGGGACTGGAGCCAGCGGTGGAAAGGTGGCAGAAGAAACCGATGAAAGGTTTTCATGCGCTGTCGTTACCAGAACCGGCACCGATGAGTCAGGGATGATTGTTATTGATTTCGGTGAAGGCTGTCCCGGTCCAAGGGGAAATGTGCGCAAAGGAAAAATTGTGATTGAATTTTCGGGCGCGAGAAACAATCCGGGTTCATTCTGGAGTATGGAATTTGTAGACTATTTCGTCAACGAAGTGTCAATTGCCGGACTGAGAACGGTAAGCAACATTTCTGTGAGCGGCACAGGCGTGCTTAAATTCAAAGTGGACATGGAGAATGGTGTGATGACCTGGCCTGACGGAAGGCAAGCCAAACGCAGAATCCACCGTATTCGCGAGCACCACAGAAATGACAATAACCTGCTCGACCGCCTGATTATCTATGGGACTGCGGAAGGAAATCATCGCAACGGACGGGGATTCTACATTGAAATTCTGGAGCCGCTGGTGTACACCCGCGAATGCAAACAGCAAGGAGTTATTATCCCAGTAGCAGGGGTGAAATTGATCAAACACGGCCAGCGCGAAATCACCGTGGACTACGGAGATGGAACGTGCGATAACATTGTGGTGATCACCAACAAAAACGGAAAGAGCTGGAGACATCAGGTAGGAGACTAAACGAATACCCTGCAGCTCAAAAAACCACCCGATGGATCGGGTGGTTTTTTTATGACATGCCAGTTGTTAATTTAGACAAATGAAATATCTCATTGCGGTTTCTTTTCTGATCCTGATCAGTTGCAGCCCACCAAAAAAAGAAATCAATACATCACCGCTGGACTCTCTTTTCACAAAAGAAATGCCCGCCAACGAACCAGGAGGCGCCATCCTTATCGTCAAAGGTGAGGATATTATATTTAGCAAAGCCTATGGACTCGCTGATCTTCAAACGAAGGAACCAATCACTTCAAAAACACTTTTCAATCTGGGGTCTATCTCGAAAACATTTGTTTCCAATGCGATACTGATTCTGCAAGAGCGTGGCCAACTTTCCGTTGAAGACAGCATGGACAAATATTTCCCCGGTTTCAAAAACAAAGAGATTGCCAGGAAAGTAAAAATAAAACACCTCCTCACCCATACATCCGGCCTGCCTGACAACCGCAGGGTGAAAGCAGATTCGATCTTTTACCTCACCGCTAAGGACGAAGAAAACTGGTATTCGGTAACACAGACGGATACCCTCGCTTTTGAGCCCGGCACTCAATACGAATATTCCAACCCCGCCTTCAACGGTCTCGCCCTCATCGTGGAGCAGGTGAGCAAAATGAAGTGGCAGCAGTTTATCGCTGAAAATATTTTTGACAAGGCAGGGATGACGACCAGCACCATTACCGATGGCCCACATCCCGAAGCCGGAGTAGCGCATGCATACCTGAACCGGGGAGGCAGCTGGATAGAAAAAGACTACGGTGAAGAGCCCACTTTTGCAGCCGCAGGCAATGGCGGTGTATGGAGCTCGGTGGAAGAATTGGCACGGTATGAAAAAGCTTTAAGGAACCACACGTTCTTAAGCGATACCGTGATCAAACGCTCGCGAACGATCACTCCATGGCAACACTGGCGAGGAAGCGAGCCTCCCTTTATCGGATGGTCCTGGTTTGTGAGCCAAACGCCCGATGGATTCACAACAGTAGGGCACACCGGGAGTCAGGGTGGATTCTTATGCAACTACGTGACTATACCGGAAAAAGAAATCCTCTTTGTGATCTTATGCAATACACCGAGGGACGTGGATGGTTATACCGCCTTTATTACCCAATGGCTGATGAAGAATAACTGGTTGGGCTGACAAGAAAATTTATCTAGACCACTTTTTTGCGTATCGCTTTAGCGTAGGTTCGACTTACGGGAAAACTTTTACCATTTTGCATTTTCACGATCATTCCACCATTGAAGTGCCTTTCAATTTCTTTCAGAAAACTCAGGTTGATGATGGTGGACCGGTGCACACGGATAAATATATCCGGATTCATGATCTCCTCGAGCTTCCCGATTCCGGATGAACTCACAAACTGATCCCCTTTGGTGGTGATGATGGTATAATCACCGGACGCCTCCAGATAGATAATCTCCTCAACAGGAAGATTGAACAGCTTCTCCGATTTTTGAACGAAAATATGGCTGTCGAAACTCCCCCGCTGTTCTGATCTAAGGCCCTTCAAGAGATCCTCCAGGTTACTTTGCTCAAGTTTCTTGCGGGTGAGCGCACGGTTGACCGCCAGGGTAAATCGTTCTTCGTCAAGCGGCTTTAACAGGTAGTCAACGGCATTCTTCTCAAATGCCTTGATGGCATATTGATCATACGCAGTAGTGAAGATCACATAAGGCTCGTGTTCGATTTTTTCCAACACCTCAAACCCATTCATCCCAGGCATTTGTACATCGAGAAAAATGAGGTCGGGCTTCAGGGAATCGATGGCCTGAACGGCATCTTTTCCCTTTTCGCACTCACCTACGATCTCAATTTTTGGGAACGATTCTAAAAATTCGCGCAAAAGTTCTCTTGCCAATTTTTCATCATCAATTATAATACAAGTAGTGTTCATTGTCTCAGGTATATTAAGGTGTGTCGTTTAAACGGCCTGCTTCTGATAGCTCGGTTCAGGCCTTAAATTAGGTTTCAATTTCTTTTCTTTCCCTTTGATGAAAAAACTCACGGCATAGCCTTTATCACTGGCCCGAATCCGCAAACCCGATTGAGCGCCATAATAACTCTTCAGTCGCTGATCCGTATTGGCCATGCCCACACCGCTAGAGCTTCCGTCCATTATCTTCTTGGCCTTCGTGCCCAGCCCGTCATCTTTCACTTCAAAGAATATTATTTCGCCTGACCTTCTTACTGTCAAATAAATGGTGCCCCCCTCCTCTTTAGGTGCGATTCCGTACTTGACAGAATTTTCGACCAGCGGCTGCAGGATCATGGGAGGAATTTCAATGCCCAAACAATCTGAATCAATGTCTGTCTTAAATTGGAGTCTTTCTCCGAACCTGACCTGCTGAATTCTTATGTAATTTTCAATAAAATTTATTTCATGGATAAGTTTCACCATTTCATCGCTGTGCGAGTCAAGTGCATACCGAAAAATGTCCGACAATTGGGTGATGACCCTTCTTGCCTTTTCTTTACTCGAGTGCATCAGCGTGCTGATAGAGTTGAGCGTGTTGAATAAGAAATGAGGATTTATTTGTGATTTGAGTAATGCAATTTGCATTTCCTTGTTCTTGATGGCAAGCTCGCTCTTTTCCTGTTCCTGGCGTTGAAGGCCCTGAAAGTATCGTATGACGTAATAAACGCCAACGGTAATAATATATTGATCATAAAAACGCAAAGCATCCCAACTCATCAATTCCACCATGTATTCTTTCCAGTGATCAAAATACACCAATCCATCCATATAGTCCGTGAAGTAGTAGGACAACGTACCCATGACCAGAAAAAACATCAGTATTCCAAAAACATGCGCACCGATCTGAAATGAGGCTTTAAATTGAGACAGCCAGTGCGACCAAATAAAAATCAGGATGATAGAAACGCACAATGCTTCATAAAGGAACAGGGCATTCCAAAAAACGTAAGGAGCGGGATTGACAAACTTCCACTCGAATATTACACTGATCAGAAAGTTGATGGCATACCAGAGGCAAATAAAAAGATAGGCCCTTCTCCACACCCTTGGTATGTTATCTATTAGCTTCAAAGTCAGGAAATTTGTATCATAAATTTAAGTATTTGGGGAGAAAGAAGGTCAGGGCTACCTTTTTGCTGCCAAAACGACTATTTAAACGATAAGTGTACTCTTTGGGCGGTCGGATCGTATATATCTTTGATACAGATGATGAAATGGAATAATATTCTGGTTTTCACAGGAGCACTCACTCTTTTGTCAATGGCTGCGGAGGCGCAAACCATAACAATAAGCGCCAGGGTGGTGGATAAAGAATCAAAGGAGCCGCTAATGTTCGCTTCCGTTGGCTTGAAAAACCGGCCCATCGGCACCATTACCAACCTCCAGGGTGAATTTGATTTTCATATTCCCACGGAGTTTAGAAATGACGTGCTCGTGATTCATATGCTCGGGTATTATTCCTACGAAGTCCCCGCCTGGACCATCGCAGGAAATCAATCCAACATCATCGAATTGGCCAAGTCTACACGCATCCTTGATGAAGTGGTCGTCTCGGATTCATTGCGTGGCGGTGAAATTCTCAGCATTGCCTTGTCGCGCATTGAGCAGAATTTTCCCATGAAACCGTTTCTCATGGATGGCTTCTACCGCGACATAAAAGAAGTTGCCGGCACCTATGTGTCGCTGCTGGAAGCGGCCGTGAAAATATTTGACGAAGATTACAAAGCACCAAGGAATAAGTTCAAACTCCGTGAGCGTGTTGCCCTCAAAGAGGTAAGGCGCAGCCTGGGATACGAAAACAAATTCACCGCCTATTTTGATGAAGGCAATCTCCTGGAGGACATCCTGCTACACAACAACATCCGGTACAGGCAATTTCCCGAGGAGGAAATATTTTTTAAAGGGATGATCCGGGAAAAGGATTCCTATTATAATGGCCAAAAGGTGTTTGTCATTTCACAGAAATATGATTACAGCCTGACCATATATGTGAACAAGGAGAATTATGGTATCATCCACCTTGAATACGAAAACAACGAGCAGGAAGTGATCAGGAAAAGGCGTGGCCTGATCAGCAAATTTGTTAATCTCAAACGCGTGATTGATTTCAAGCCGTATGATGGTAAACTGTTCCTCAACTACATTACGCTGGACTCCAAAATCAACTGGTACGATGCCAAAACGGATGAACTCAAGTTTGAGACGCAACTTCATCAGCAACTTTTAATCAACAACGTATATCCAAATACCGATGAATACATCGGCACAACAGAAAAAATGAAGAATTACGGCCTGCAATACCAGGACCTGCGCTACAACAAAGAGTTCTGGGATAACTACAATGTGATTAAAGAAAGTCCGCTGGACAGGAAAATAATCAGCGATTTGGAAAAAGTGGCGCCCCTTGAAAGGCAGTTTCACAACCAAAGATAGTATTAACCTGCCAGCGCAGCCATATCTACTTATTGCAACACGATGAGCCGTCCTCCGGTTGCGCGCAACACGGGCCATCATTGTCTTCTTTGGTCTCACTGGTCGTACAGCAAACGGAAGCATTGTTCTTGGGTGTACAACATGATGAACCGGGCTGTTCCTGTTTCGCGCCTGCTGTTTTGGACTTTGGTAAAGCTGGAATTTCGACTGTATTTGTCATCATCTTTTTTTAAAGTTTGGTTACCCATAAAGACGGGCATAACAAGAATTGATGCAATAAATCGCCATTAAATTCTGCTAGTTACACGAAGGTTCGCATGTATCACCACGGTCTCCACGGCCCCTTGCGTCCAATATGTTTCCGTGGCGATCAGCTTCTATATGGCAGCAGTCGAGGAAAAGTTTTTTCAACCGCTCCCGGCCACGCTGCACGCGGGAGCGCAATGAGGGGTAGGCCATGTTGTATTTTTCAGCCAGCTCCTTTTGCCGGATGCCAGCGATCTCCGAATCGATGATGATATTCCGGTACTCTTCGGGCAACAAGCTCACCATACTGTTCACACATTGATCAAGGCCTCCGGTTGCATCCAATGATTCAGTTTCCGGAAGCGTTTTTTCAAAATCTTCGGTAATGGCGATGCGATTGTTGTTGGAGTTTGCGCGGTAATAGTCAATGATGGCATTGCGCGTAATCGTATAAATCCAGCTTTTCAGTTTTTCGTGCTCCTGAAGTTTACTCACGTTTGACGAGATCTTAACAAAGACATTTTGCAATATATCTTCCGCGTCCTCCTTTGATCTGATCTTGCTTCGAATATAGGAAAGCAAAGACTGATGAAACTGTTCATATATCCCGGCTACTTCCACAAGTACAATAATTTTGAAGGTTTATTCATGGTGCCAAGGTGAATGGCGAGCGATACCAACAGGACAAAGATAGCGATAAACAAAGCATGAATCAGGTATGGTGAGGCAATCAGAAATCCACCTAATAAGGTTCCGATGGCCGCGCCAATGTCTCGCCAGGTTGCATTTTCGGCCACAGCATCCAGTGAATTGAGTTCACCTTTCGTTGCGGCTCCTGGCGTGATGGCGACATGAACACTGTAAAAAGCAAACACAATGACGGATCCGACAGCAACCCAACCCAGCGCCAATACAATCAAACCAAAAATCACAATGGCGATTGACAGGTTAAAGAGGTTATCCAGACCAAACCGGTCTGCCATCCACCCTGCAACGGGCGAAAGCGCCACGAGGCAAATTCTTCGATAACCAAGATAAAAAGCCGCAAAGGTCGTTGCCATTAGCAAAGTCATGTCGTTTTTATGGTGGAGAAAAAGAACACCCAGCACCACCACCACAATGCCGTCAATCACAGTGGCGGACATCAGCGTAATGGAATTTAAAGCAGAAGGAAATCTAATAAACGGTTTCACTTTTGATGCCGGAAGTATTTCCTGCGACCGAGGAAGGCACCATGCAAAATACAATGCCGGCAGTGAAAGCACAGCGAGCAGAAAAAAGATATGTCTATTGTCAAGATTATTTAACAAAACGGGAGCGATAAAAAGCGCGATCATCGGACCCGCTTCCTGCAAGCTTCTGCTTACACCCAGCGCTATCCCTTGCCTCGGGTGCTGCAATGCATATCCCACGGTACCGATCCTCATGGCTGAGAAACTAAGTCCCCAGCAAATCCGAAGCACAATCCAAAAAACAACCACTGTTGCCAGGGCATATCCCACCGTTGAAAGGATGGCAAGGGCAACTGCCGCTATCATGACCGCCCGCATACCGTACTTCGCGAATACCGCAACCATCAGTCCATTCGATAGGATGCGAACGAATCGGTTGATCGAGAGCAAGACACCCACCCATGCAATTGGCACACCTACTGAAAGATGGTTCATCGGAAGGAACGGATATAAAAATGCGTCTCCAAAACTGGCGAACGTCAAGGCCAGCGATGCGAAGGCCGAGTTTTTTAATCCTTTCACTGCCACCGACTGATCAGCAGCACAACTCCTTACTCGTTGGTGCCTGCTTTGGCGCAACACCACAACACCCTCCGCCACCGGCATCGGTACTGCAGACCCCGGTTTCCGGCAAATCAAGTTCTACTTTACGCGCAGCTTCCATATCTCCATCAATAGCTGCCGCGATTGATCGAACCTGCTCATATCCCGTGGCCATAAGGAATGTAGGTGCCCTGCCATAACTTTTTGAACCAACGATATAAAAGTTCTTATCAGGGTGTTCCAGTTCCTTCTCGCCATGTGGTCGAACGGTCCCGCAGCTATGGATATTCGGGTCAATCAGTTCCGCAATATCGGCAACACTTTCCAGTGACGGATCGATGTTTAATCTTACTTCACGCAGGAACGAAAAATCGGGACGGGAACCTGTGTTGCTGATAATTTCATCAATTCCGCGCAAAGCAAATTTTTCTCCATGCTGAAACCCAATAACCGTTAGGTCTCTTTCCGTGTTGGCAATCTCCTGAACTTGAAATGGCGTATAAACATTGACACGGTCTTCGTTTACCAGTTGCTCTATTTTGGTCCCGAGTGCGCCACGTGCCTCCAGGGCATCGGCTTCCTGCCCTCCATAAACCTCGGTGACGCTTTTTTTGCGAAGGACCCAGTGAATTTCAGTTGCCGGGTATTTCGACTTGAGTTTATCCAACTCGAGAATGACATTGATGGAAGAATGACCACCGCCAACAACGAGGACACTTTTGTTTATATACCTGTCAGCCTGTCCATTCAATACATCAGGAATGCCATAAAATATCCTGTTGCTGTTCTCCACTTCTCCGATTGCATAGTTTCCACCCGATCCGATTGAATTGGGAGAATTCCAGGTGCCCGATGCATCAATGACGGCCTTCGCCTCATATTGACTTACCTTATTTTCACGCAATACCTGAATGATATAGGGCTGCTCCTCGCGTCCCCAAGTTTTCATCTTGTCCACGTTCTTCCTTCCCACTGAAAGTACCCTCGTATTTAATAAAATGTGCGGCTCCATGGCAGGGAGTTCTGACAGTGGTTTGAAATAATTCTGGTATAGCTCTTCCCCGGTGGGTAGGGCCTCTTCATCGGGCGCGAGCCAGCCACTTTCGACTAGCAGTTGTTTGGCCGCCTTATCGAGATTGTACCGCCAGGGCGAAAATACCCGGATGTGCTTCCATGACAGGATGTTCGATGCCACGGTTTGTCCCGCCTCCAATAAAATGAAAGGCTGTTTTCTTAAGGTCAGGTGGGCAGCCGCAGCCAATCCCACGGGTCCCGCGCCAAAAATGGCCACGGGCAATGTTTCATGTGTGTTCATGTTTCTAGATCAATACACACTTAATGACGGAACATTTGAAAAAAGATGCAGTTTGCTGCAAAAAGTAAGCAAACAGGATTTGCCGGGACGTTGGCTTTGAAATTCGGCCTTTAGCAACACTGGCTGTTCCCCGCCTGAACGGGCGGGCACGAGTGTGTGCCATATGAGCAAAAAACACAGCAGTCGCCCTTTTTGGGTTTTAACACACTGCTGCATTTTTCGCATTCATAAAAAAATTGACACGCATCGGTGGGCATTGTCTCCTCTTTTTGATGACCACAATCCGGGCAGGTAATCACCGAATCTAAAATCGTAGCTGAGTTCATGGTTGTTAATTTAGGTTCGGATTCCGCCATCTCAAATATAGAATCTCGCTATTTACAAAGTAGACACAATTTCATCCAGGCGTTTGGTCAACTCCGGGCCACAAAAATATTTTGTTTTGTCGACCCAGGTATGTATTGCAGGGCTCAACTGATGCGCATAGTCAAATGGCCTTGGGAGGCTCTCATTCCAAACGATATCTTCGTCAAAGAACATATAAATATCCCATGCCAATTGGCCCTTCGAACTTAGCCGCTTGGCAACCAAATCTCCGAAATCATTCTTGGAATCAAAGTATTGAATAATCCTGGGATTCTTAAAGAGAGACGCACCCTTGTAAGCTGTTTTTAGATCGTCTGTTTTCACCATATTCGTCCAAATAATCATGACCTCAATTCCTTTGCGCTGCATATTTTCGATTACAGTTTGATTGATGGCCTCAGCTCCCTGTATACACCACCCGCACGTTGATGACAAAATGGCTACAAATCTGGTTTTACCTTTTTGCTGATTAAACGCGGTCTGAATTTCAGCGAGATTTCGCATCACCTTTAGGTTCTTGTTTTCCGCAGTGGGTAAAATATTTTTATGATCATCGCAAGTTCCCTTGGAACAGCAACTTTCGCTCTTGTTTCCTAAATCAAGCAGAACCGGTGTTTGCTCAACTTTGTACCCAATCCCATTAATGGCCGCAATAATCTTTTCCTTATCTATTTTCTGATCATCGTATCGTACAATGGTTTTTTTCTTCTCATAAGAAGCTTCAACAAAAGTGACTCCGGTTAGTCCTTTCACTTCATTTTCAATATGTAGCTCGCAACTCACACATGTCATCCCCTTGACATTCAACTCAATCTTATTGGTGCCATCCTGATCCAGCTTCAGCGCAGGAGGGTTCTCGCCATAAAAGATTTTAGAATAAGAGGGAAATGAAATGAGAATGAAAGAAAGAATGGTAATGGCTCCAAGAAACTGTTTTGATTCCAGGAATGATTTTTTACTATGTTCGCATCCGCAGTTCTTATCAACTGTTGGTTTCAAGAATTGAAGCCAGGCGATGCCGAGAGCAAGGACCGACACGCCAATAAAAAATGGCCGGTAAGGTGCAAGCCAGCTAAAGTTGGCCATGGCACTGCCTGTGCCGGCCGCCATAGCCAGTACCGGAGATATACAACACAATGACGCTGAGAGCGCCCCCAATATTACCGCGCCAGCGGTGCCAACCTTTGAATTTTTGCTGCTCATATCTTAGCGTATTTTAAACTTTCATTTTTCAGGCTTTTCAAAATCGGCTGAATAACCGCGATACTTTCATCAACTATGGAGTAAAATATCGTTTGCCCCACTTTCTTATCCGCTATCAAACCGCCATCTTTCATCTTTCGCAGATGCTGGGAGATTGCAGGTACAGTCATCCCCAAAATGTCACTCAGGTCGCACGGGCACATCTCTTTCTCGCGTTGTAGCAGAAAAAGAATTTTCAATCGCACAAGATTACCTGCGAGGTTTAATACTTTGTTGATTTGAACCAAGGGCAGATCTATCTGGCTCAGTATGATTTTGCATTCCCGGATTTGAACCGGATCGGCCAGGACTCTGATACAAGGATTGCTCATTCTTATTATTGGGATATGTCTATCAAAACGAAATATTATCTAAAATCGTTTAATTATTTAAGTAAATACTTAAATATATCTTTTGGACCTGCACATCCCAACGAATGCTTATTTTGGCCGGTATCGACTTATAATAGGGAAATTTGGTAGAAGCCTGGGGCCGCTAGCTAGCAGAAATGATCAGCGTGGGCACGTTGTAATTTCTTTGCTGCTTTGAAATAAAAAAGAATTCCAAAAGTTTTCGCAAGAAGGTCCGCGGCCGGTTGATTTGACAAAGCATGTCCGGCTTTTGACGCGCTATCAGATCGTCCAGTGCGTGCGCGGAAGATGTCAGACAATGAAACTTTCTGTGAACACCAATTATTTTCTCCTCGATCTGCACCGGATATTTAAATATCAACCGTCTCAGCAATGATGGCCTCGTGTCGATCACGGTAAGATGGTTAGAACTATCGCCCAAAATTACTGATAGCGGTTTCAGCGAGTCCTCCCGGATAGGTAAGTGGTCCGAAATCATCCATATCCTCGAAGGCGCAATTGGGTTGATCGCAGGTGGCACCACCAACAGCGGACGCATTAGCGTGTGGCAAGTTGCCTTGAGTGTTTTCTCCAGCGCAGAACCTTGTCCAACGACAACCATGCCATTAGACATTTTTTTAATTTGATCGCGCAGCAAAAGTGACATATTGCCGTATTCAACGGTACTGCTGGCTGACACCCCATTTTCTGAAATAATCTCAATCAGGGAATTTATTTTTTTTCTGGCTTTTAGCTCAACGGAGGAAAGTGCGCGCTTTACGGTAAGTGGATTTTCTGAATAGGGGATCATACTTGTGCTCACCCCATGAAAAATTTCAATCTTGCCGCCACAAACCGAGGCCATGCGCATCGCGTAAGTCAAAGCGGTATAGGATCCCTCCGAAAAATCGACAGGCACCAGCAAACAGAATTCCTGCGTTGTGCTTCTGGCTCTCCTTTGCTGAAGGGCGTGTTCAACTGTGGTGCTACGCTTCATCCGCGGATGATTTAATAACTATCCTCAAGTACCTTGTTGTCTGTTCGCTGGCCGTTCGTGGCCTCTTTTACCTGATTTTTCAATACAACCTCCACCACTATCTCTCTCGATCTGGCCGTCCTTTTGAAATTCTCGATCACCTCAAGCACGTCATAATCAACAATCACCGACTTACTCATATCGATGGTCACATGGCTTCCGTCTTTTATCTTATTCAGTTCATTGAGGATGGCGCCCTTATTCATAAAATAAACCTCCTCCGCCAGCGTCATGCGGATGCGATTGCTTCCGTTGCTGCTTTCCAAATGCAGAAAGTGGGAATTTTCAAAGCTCTTCTTCAGAATGATAATAACGGCCACGCCCAGACCGATAAGGATTCCTATCAACAAGTCCGTTACCACGATTCCCACCACGGTGGAAGTGAAAGGAAGAAAATGGCTCCACCCCTGTCTGTAAATTCGCTGGATTTGTCCTGGATTGATCAACTTAAATCCTACGACCAGAAGGATGGCAGCCAGCACAGCCAATGGTATGGTGTTAAGCACATGCGGAATGGCCACCACGCATATCAACAGTTGAAAACCATGTAATATGGCCGACAGCCTTGTTTTACCACCTGACTGGATGTTAACCGAGCTTCGAATAATGACCTGGGTAACCGGCAGCCCGCCAACCAATCCGGAAAAAAAATTCCCCGTACCCTGGGCAATCAATTCCCGGTTCGTATTGGTAACTCTTTTCTGTGGATCGAGGGCATCGGTAGCCTCAACCGACAGCAGCGATTCGAGGCTGGCAACAACAGCGATTGTCATGGCCACAATCCAGATATCCGGGCGGCCCAAATAACTAAAATCAGGAAATGTAAATTGACCGAAAAATTGAGTGACACTGTCGGCAACCGGTACATTCACCAGGTGTTTGCCGCCAATCGAAAGCATCGACTGCGTATTTGATGTTACCATTTGAAATACAATTCCAACGATGATGGCAACAATCGGCCCTTGTACGATCTTAAAAAACTGATGCTTCTTGCTCAGGTACGAATCCCAAAGCAGCAGAATCCCGAGAGAGATCATGGAAATTAAGATTGCTCCGGGTGAGACGGAATCAAGCATATGCACAATCTCTGAAAACGTATTTTCTCCGTCTGCCTGGATAAAAGTAAGATCACCCTCGTAGTCTGCGTCATATCCAAATGCATGGGGTATCTGCTTGAGCACGATGATAAACCCAATGGCGGAAAGCATGCCCTTGATCACAGAAGACGGGAAGTAATAGCCGATTACTCCGGCTTTTAATATCCCAAGTAAAATCTGGAAAAGGCCAGCGAGAACCACAGCCGCGAGGAAAATTTCAAACGAACCCAGGCTCTCAATCGAACTTAAGACGATAACCGCAAGCCCCGCTGCCGGACCACTTACCCCCAACGCAGAATTACTTATGAGACCAACCACAATACCACCCACGACTCCGGCAATAATTCCGGAAAAGAGCGGAGCCCCGCTGGCTAGCGCAATGCCAAGGCACAGCGGCAAGGCCACAAAAAAGACAACCACGCTGGATGGCAGGTCATACCTAAGTTGAGAAAATATACCTTTTGGTTTGTTTAGTTCGGTCATGTGCAGTCGATTATTTCGATGCAAGGGTACGATGCACAGATTAGACTGAAATAACAGGCAGATTAGAATCAGATTAGAATGTGCGCAGACTAAGGTTGAACGATGGGTAGGATGATGGTCACTTCAGTACCCCTGGCCAGTTGCGATTTAAATTGCAATGAGCCCTTGTGGAGGTCAATTATTTTTGCCGTCAAAGGTATGCCAATTCCAATGCCGTCAATTTTTCTCGCATTATTGGCCCGGTGAAAAGGCTCCGTGAGTTTGGGTAAGTCTTGTTCAGGAATTCCAATTCCCTGATCTGAAATGCAAATGGTGACAAAACCTTCAGGCGTTAATAACAAACTTACCGTTACTGGCTTATTAAACGAAAACTTGCAGGCATTATCCATCAGGTTGATCAATGCCGTTTCCAGCAGATGGATATTGCCTGAGATAAAAGTATTCTCGTTTGCGTTCAACTTCAATTCGATCTTCTGGCCCGGATTGAGTGACGTGAGTTTTTCCAGAGAGGACTTTATCACATCGTGGACAGACAAAATCTCAATTTGAATGGAGGTGTCCTTGCCGCTTATTCCGGATAATTTTAACAGACTATTTACCAAAGAATTTAACCTGTCAGCTTCTTCAGAAACTATTTTCAAAGAGTGTTCATATTCCTCTGGCGTGCGCGTACGCTGGAGTGCGTACTCGGCCTCGCCCATAATGGTCGTCAGCGGATTGCGGATTTCGTGCGATGCACTGTCAATAAAAGACTTTTGTATTTCGAATGCCGATGCCACCCTGTCCAGGAGGTTGTTAAAGGCAATAGCCAATTGGCCCAATTCATCATCAGGGTTCTTAACAATAAGGCGTTCATGCAGGTTTTTTGCGCTAATTGAATTCGCCCTTTTTATTTTTTGCACTATAGGACTTAAAATATAACCGGCTATGAGATGACCCACGATGGTCATCGCCAAAATACAAACTGCCAATCCTATAAATATAATGGTCAAAAAATGTTCCATCAGGCGCATTCCGAGACTGTCCACCGCGGTCAACAGCACCAGGTAGTCCTTTCCATTTACGTGAAACACGCGACCCGCCCCCTGCACATTACCGGTTTGAAAAAATGCTTCCTTATTCTGCACCAAATTATAAAGGAAATCCTCCGGATAGGTTTGCATAAGCTGCCCCCTGTAGACGTCAGTAAGTTCCACTACCTCCTCCGTCTCCTCCGGTAATTTGTTCAAAAATTGTTGCTGGATGGTGACGAACGTTTGCTCCGAAAAATTATCCTTTTCAAGGAACATTTTCTCAGTCACTTCAACCCGTTGCTTCAATCGGTTGTTAAATTCACCTTTGCGATAAAGGGAGAAGAAAAAATAGATGGCAAATCCAAAAACCAAAAGGGTCATGGAGGCAACAACGCTAAAAGAAATGGATAATCTGTCCCTGAGTTTCATGACGCAACAGGCTATGCCTTGATCGTGTACCCCATGCCAATTACCGTTTTAATGAGCGGAAGGTCAAAATCGTGATCGACTTTTTTTCTGAGGTAGTTGATATACACTTCCACCACGTTGGTCCCCAGATCGTGGTTGACATCCCATACGTTCTCGAGTATTTCTACGCGGGATACCACTTTGTTTTTGTTTTTTAAAAGGAATTCGAGGAGCCGGTACTCTCTGGCCGTCAATGGGAGCTCAATGCCGTTTCTCGTCACTTTTTTCGTTTCGCGGTCCATCTCAAGGTCAGCGGCTTTGAGCAGTTGAGCACTGGCTGACCTTCTCCTTCCAAGCGCCAAAACCCTGGCGTAAAGTTCCCGGAGCTTAAAAGGCTTAACAAGGTAATCATCCGCGCCAGTATTCAAACCTTCAACAATATCATCGGTAGTGCCTGATGCGGTCAGCATCAAAATCGAAAGGTCCGAGCCGAATTCTTCCTTTAATTTTTTGCATACTTCCAGCCCATTCATTTCAGGAATGATGATATCCAGAATGACCACATCGAACTTGTTGCGCTGCGCCAGCTTATAACCGGTAAGTCCGTCAAAGGCCTGGGTGACCTGAAGACCGTTCTCTTCCAGGCCTCTTTTAATAAAAGAAGATACCTTTACTTCGTCTTCTACCAACAATATCTTCATACTGAATTACTCAAACAGGTACTAACTTAAACCTGAACCTACAATGTTCTGCCGTTGATCAACCGCTGCTAATTACGCAGCCATTATTTTCAGATAATATAATTCCAAACCGCTACGCGCTGCCAGCTGCTTAACGTTAAGAAGCGATCAGCAGGTTTTTAGTAATTGCCTCTTTAAGTAGCTCTTCCTTATTGATCGGTACAACACCGGTATGCTCACAAACAAGCCCTCCGGCCAAATTCGACAACCCTGCCACCATTCCGGCAGGGAGGTCCAATGCCACACACAAGCCAGCAACACTTACCACGGTATCACCAGCACCGGATACATCTGCAATCTCTCTGGTGTGCGCCTTACATCTTTTCTTTTCAGATTTATGATCGATAAAAACTCCGTGCTCGGAAAGTGTCACCATCACATCTGCATGGAGCTTTTGCTTTAACATCGAAACTGCCTTTTCAACCTGACCATCGTCCCCACCATCAATTTCCATTTTCAAGCCTTCACGGAGTTCTTTCAAATTGGGCTTGAATAACGTGACATTTTTGTAGGCGAGAAAGTTTCTCTTCTTGGGGTCAACGATGGTAGGGATGCCTTGTTTTTTCGCGAGTGCAACCGTCTTTTCGATCAACGTTGAATTGATTACTCCTTTATCGTAGTCCTCAAAAATGATCGCATCACATTTAGGCATCAATGACCGGATTCTCTTCAGAAGTTCATCCTCTTCTTCCGTTGTCAACTCCAGATCCGATTCTTCGTCAACCCGCACCACGTGCTGGTGACTTGCAATTACCCGTGTCTTGATGGTCGTGGGCCGCTGGTTGCTCAAGGTCATTCCCTCCTTGCCCATGCCATGTTGATCCATGCACTGCATCAACCTGGAGCCTGCCTCATCCGCGCCATACAGGGAACACAATATAGGCTTAGCTCCCAGGGCCAGCACATTGAGCGCGACATTGGCCGCCCCACCCAGTCTGAAATCTCTGTTCTTCACCCTGATAATCGGCACCGGGGCTTCGGGAGAAATTCTGTCTACGCTTCCCCATATATAACTGTCCAGCATGACATCACCAATCACCAGCACGGTAAGCTTATTAAATGCCTCAAAGATATCGTCCAGCGATTGGTACTTCATTATTTCAAAAGCGACAAAGCCTCTTTCATTCGTCTTATGGCCTCAACGAGCTCTTTCTCAGATGCAGCATAGGATAGCCGTACACATTTTTCTTCACCAAACGATCCTCCGGCAACCAACGATACCTGAGCTTTGTCCAATACGTACATGCAAAAATCCTCCCCATTGGCAACGGTTTTGGTGCCATCAGATTTTCCGTAGTAGTAACTGACATCAGGGAAAAAATAAAATGCTCCCTGGGGATAATTGGCTTTAATCCCCGGAATGTCTTTTAATAATTTATAAACAACGTCTCTCCTGCGCTTATACTCCTCCACCATCTTTTGGGTTGGCGAAAGGTCGCTGGTAATGGCCGCCAGCGCTCCCCGCTGTGATATCGAGCAGTTCGCGGATGTCAGTTGCCCCTGAACTTTGATGCTGCCGTTGGCAATCCATTTGGGAGCCGCGATGTACCCAACCCGCCAGCCGGTCATTGCAAAACCTTTGGCAAAGCCATTGACGGTGATTGTTCTATCAAACATTCCCGGCAAAGAAGCAATACTGGTATTGCCTCCCTCATAATTGATGTGCTCGTAAATTTCATCGGCAATCACCAGTACATTTTCGTGCTTCAGCACAACTTTCGAAATGGCTTCTAATTCGGGTTTTGAAAAAACAGAACCGGTTGGATTGCAGGGAGAAGAAAAAATGATGGCCCTTGTTTTTGGGGTGATGGCTTTCTCCACTTGCTGAGCGGTCACTTTAAAATCATTTTCCAGCGTACCTTTTACGATCACAGGCGTAGCTTCTGCAAGGCGTACCAGCGCGTCATAACTCACCCAAAAAGGCGAAAAGATAACCACTTCGTCTCCCGGGTTGAGCAACGCAATCATGACATTGGCAATGGACTGTTTTGCGCCATTGGATACCACGATATTTTCCGCCTTGTAAGGAACATTATTTTCTTTATTGTATTTCGCAGCCAACGCTTCCCTCAAATCCTGATAGCCAGCCACCGGTGGATAAGCAAAATATTTTCCGTCATCAATGGCCTTCTTTGCCGCATCGCATACGTGTTGGGGCGTTTTGAAGTCAGGCTCGCCAAGGCTAAGACTAATCACATCAATACCCCTGGACTTATATTCCCGGGCCTTGGCAGCCATGGCCAGTGTGGCGGACTCTTCAATGGCTTCAATTCGATCAGAAAGTGATTCTCTCATAAGGGCATTTGATTTTATACCGCAAAGAAAATCATATAAATCAAGAAGGAAAACAATGATTTAACATATTAACCCAAAAGCCGTGATGCGTCTGACCGTGCGGTATCCTATCTTCGATGTTATGGTTAATCAAATGAGAATTATCCTGTTGACCATGATCAGTTTTGGAACGATGGTTTCCCAGGCACAAGATACTCCATCCATGCAGCTATTCAATTTGAACGACTACGAAGCCCCGGCCTCCGATCAGGTATATTGGAAGGAGATTTACAATGGTGAAACCATACGTGCTGGCTATTATCACTTGAAAGCAGGCGCAAAAGATGACCAAAACCCGCACGACTTTGATGAGGTATACTGGATCAAGAAAGGCAAGGCCAAAATAAGAATTGGCTCCAATGATTTTGACATTGCAGCCGGGGATGCCGTTTTTGTTCAGGCTAAACAAACTCATTACTTTCATCAGATCACCGAGACGCTCGATATTCTCGTCTTATTTTCAAAAGCAGCGTTTGATTCCCATGAAAAGATAGATCAAATAAATGCCCTGACCGACTTGACAAAATCCAGAGATGCCAACAAGAATGTCTGGAACGATTTTTTGAAGCGGAAGAGCATGACCTTCGGCCTGTATATGCTACCGGCAGCAACAGGCGGAGATAAGGCCCTCACCCACCACTTTGACGAAATCAATTTTGTGGTGGAAGGGAGTGCAAAGTTTATTGCGGGTGAGCAAGAAGTTGAAGTTGGTCCCGGTTCATTATTCTTCGTGCCTAAGAATACACCGCACTATTTTGAGACCACAAATGGCATTGATGTGTTCATTCTTTTCGAGAATAAAAGCACGCAATAAATATACCTTAGTTAAAAAGCGTCCGCCCAAGAATACTTCTACCCAGGGTAATCTCGTCTGCATACTCCAGGTCGCCCCCGATGGGGATTCCTCTCGCAATTGAACTCAACTTCAGGGGAAACTCTTTCAACCGCTTGCTTACATAAAAGGCTGTGGTATCACCCTCCATGGTTGGGCTGAGCGCAAGAATTACTTCTTTGATTTCCGAATCTGTAATGGAAATCCTTTTGATCAGGGTTTCAATCTTTAATTCAGACGGGCCGATGCCATTCATCGGTGATATCACCCCTCCCAGTACATGGTACAACCCGGAATATTGAGACGTATTTTCAATGGCCAGTACATCGACCGTTTCCTCCACCACACACAAAATACTGCGATCCCTTCTGTGGCTGCGACAGATGGTACACTCTTCCTCATCGGAAATATTGTGACAATGCCTGCAAAACCGAATATTCGATCTGAGCTTATTGAGCGATTCGGTGAGCGCAAAAGTTCTTCCTTCAGTTTCTTTAATGAGGTGAAGCACCAACCTTAGCGCGGTCTTCTTTCCGATTCCAGGCAATTTGGACACCTCATTGACTGCTTCTTCAATGAGCTTCGAGGGATATTCCATGTACGCTGATTAAAGTATTTTGGCGTCAATGCCTTTTTCGCAAATCGCCTGACGCATAGGTTGAAGTTCTTCGAAAGACCCGTTCTTCACGGTGCACTTTCCGCGATGGTGAATAATCCAGGTACACTGCTCAGCCTGCTCGGGCGTATGCCTGCACACGCGAATCAGTGTTTGAATGACATGCTCAAAGGTGTTGAAGTCATCGTTAAAAACCACAAGGTCTTTCGCATCCGTAGTCTCAATGGACTCCAGAACCTCAACCAGCTCGTGTTCCTTATGCGACATTTTCATACTCCTGTCTGTTCAACCTTTCAAAATCAAAACCGCCCCTTCGCCAGATCGGTTTTACTGCTTCCAGTTTCAAAAGTAAAAAAAAATAACAAGTTTTAGCGTTTACTAGCTACCATGAGCCCTTCTCTCGTCCTCTTTATCCTTCTTTTTTATTTTGCTGTACTTATTGTTATCTCCGTAATCACCTCCAAAGGTGCCACATCGGACACATTTTTTACCGCCAACAGGCAGTCTCCATGGTACCTGGTGGCTTACGGAATGATTGGGGCTTCACTTTCGGGCGTTACTTTTATCTCCGTTCCGGCAAGCGTTGGCACCACTTCGTTTTCCTATTTTCAGGTTGTGCTTGGATATATTGTCGGGTATTGGGTAATCATCGGGGTATTGCTGCCTTTGTACTACAAGCTCAACCTCATCTCCATCTACTCCTATCTCGAAGAAAGATTTGATCGCATCTCATACAAAACCGGTTCATTTTTTTTCCTGGTGTCAAGATCGATGGGTTCTTCGCTACGCCTCTTTCTGGCAGCCTCCGTATTGCAACTTTTTTTGTTTGATGCGTGGGATGTCCCATTTTTCATAACAGTCATCATCACGATATTTTTTATCTGGATTTATACTTTTAAGGGAGGAATAAAAACAATTGTGTGGACGGATACATTTCAGACAACCTTCCTTATCCTGGCCGTGGTTATTTCTGTTGTGCTTATTGCCCAACGACTCGATCTGAATTTTTCAGGGCTAATGAATCTTGTATTCGAAAGTGATTACTCCCGCATTTTCTTTTTTGACGACCCAAAAAGCGCCATGTTTTTTCCCAAACAGTTTTTTGGCGGGGCATTTATTTCCATCACCATGACGGGCATGGATCAGGACCTGATGCAAAAAAACCTGACGTGCAAGAATCTTGGCGAGGCTCAAAAAAATATGTTCTGGCTCAGCAGCACCCTGGTTGTGGTCAATTTGCTCTTTCTGATTCTTGGCGCACTGCTTTACCTATATAGTTCGGAATTCGGAATTCCCCTTCCCGCTGTGAGCGATGAATTGTTTCCTACCCTCGCCTTTAATGAATTTGGACTGCTGGCCGCAATCCTGTTCTTACTGGGCATTACGGCTTCTACCTACGCAAGTTCAGATTCTGCCCTGGCAGCGCTTACCACATCATTTTGTATTGACTTCCTTAATTTCAAAAACAAACCGGAGGCGACAAAACAGAAGCAGAAGAACTGGGTTCACATCGGTTTTTCCGCACTGTTCGTCATTATTATCCTAATATTCAAAGAGCTCAACAACCGGACGCTGATAGATGCCGTGCTGATGATTGCAACGTACACCTATGGACCGCTCCTGGGATTGTTTGCGTTTGGTGTCTTCACAAAACGCCAGGTTAATGGCAGACTGGTTCCGCTGGTCTGTATTTTGTCGCCCGCCATCTCTTATTTGCTGGTGGTGAATGCGCCCAAAATGTTGGACGGATACAAGATTGGCTATGAAAACCTGGTCATCAACGGATTGATCACTTGCATTGGCCTTTGGCTTATTGGCAAAAAAGAAAAGGCCACCCTTTAAGCAGCCCTCCCAGACAAAATAAAATCATCACGACTATCTAATCCGCTGACTCCGTAAGAGCTCTTTTTGGTAGGTGAATGATTCTATTTCCTCTCCGTCCTTGACGACTGTGATTGTGTACACTCCGAATTTCACATCGCAAAAGTCGATAATCATTTTCCTATGAGTCATGGTCATTGTTGTCACCACGTCACCACTTGAGTGGTAAACCACCACCTCTCCACCCAGGAGTTCCTTGTCAACCTTAAACACAAAAAGATTTTTCTGTTTCGATTTGATGACATCAATCGCATCGGTTGGCGTGACCGCGAACAGGGTTGAAGAGATGACGAGGGCAAGAATGGTATTAAGCGTTGTCATGTGTAGGCAGTTAAAATTTCAATGCTTGACCTTACTACCGCGAAGATTCATGCCATAAATAAAAAAGCCAATTCAAGGGTATTCTGCCCGGTCGCTCCAGGCCGCCATCCCATTTTGGGAAGTTGAGTCCAAGTATGCTAGCCCAGTTCTTTATGCGGGTCCCAAAATACCCGTCTGAAGTCTACAATTTGATCGTTTTTAACTTCGATCCCTTCCTTTTCCAATTTCGACTGCATAGCGGTGGGCGTAGTGAAGTGAAAACGCCCTGTAAGCTGGCCATTTCTGTTAACCACACGATGTGCTGGAATCGTCTTGTCGTCATGTGCGGCATTCATTGCCCACCCAACCATCCGGGCACTCATTTTTGTTCCCAGGTAAGCAGCAATGGCGCCATAACTTGTGGCCCGCCCCTTGGGGATTAACTTCACCACTTCGTAGACATCGCGGAAGAAATTGTATTCCTTTTTTTTTCCTTTATCCTTCATCTCTTGCCAATGATCAAATTAGGAGGATGAAATTAAGTATTCGAATTATGGAGGCCTTAAATTTGCGGAAGATTTATCGCCAATGATTCGATTTCTTGTTGTATTCGTGTTGACATGTGCCGCGGGCAGGGCGATGGCTCAGGAGTTCGTCTTCCCCTACCAGTATGGATGGAATATCCTTTCGGAAGGAGATGAATTAAATTTTCAACTCACGGTAAGGGATTCGATCCCACCCAAACACTATAGGGTCGAGGGGATAGAGTTCACCGGTATTCAGTTTGATACGCTGGGTAATTTTAGCTGGAGGCCCTCATTCGATTTGGTAGACAGGCTCCAACGGCAGAAAGACTTTAACGTTATTTTTGAGGCAGTTTGGAAAGATGGGAGAAGAATCAGGACGCCTGTTACGCTTACGATACTCCATAAAAACAGACCGCCCGTAATTGAAGAGTTGCCTGTGGTCTATGTAAAAATGGCATCCGCAAACAGTTTCCAGATTCCACGTGAGTATGTCCGCGATCCCGATGGCGATCCGGTCACTTTTAGGGCGATCCAAGAGTCGTTACCTCAGGGTGCAAATCTGAGTTCATTGGGATTATTTACCTGGTCGCCTTCGAGGAATCAGTTTTATGACCTGGGGGACAAACAAAAGGTGATAGACTTTGTGGTTGAAGACCAGCCTGCCAAAGCGGCTACTGCGGGGAAACTGAGGATAGCCCAAACACAAATGGACCTGCCTCCTGAATTACTGATCGTTCCGGGCGATTCCACATTTGTGATGAAAGAGAACGATGTGATCAGCCTTAAACTATACGTCTCGGATCCCAATGGCGACAACAACATTGCCCAGGTTGGTTTTGTAAGCTCAGACATTCATGTGCCCACGGAAAGTTTCAAGGAAAATACAAAAGTGCAGTCAGAGTTTATCTGGCGACCTGGATATGATTTCGTTGAAGAGGCAGAAAAAACAAAATCAACGGAACTGTTCTTCTATGCCATTGACAACGCAAACAACCGCGTCCAAAGGAAAATCACAGTCACGGTACAAGACACCGAAAATATTGAAGAGAAAGACAAGCTATCCTACACAAAGTATAAGAACTCGCTTATCCAGGCCAAGGGATTAATTGATCAACTGGACGCAAATCATGAGTCGCTTACGAAAGCGTATAAAAAAGCGAAGCGGGGGAAAAAACACCGGGCACTGATCAATGCCTCATTGGGGGCCACCACAGGCCTTTCCCCGGTTGTGTTGGCAACAGACGAATCCAAAGTCGTGTCGGCCATAGGGGGAACAACGGTGCTTACGCTGGGAACCCTGGAAGCCACCGAACTTTTGGGAAAGTCCAAATCCGATATTCTTGAGAAGATGAAAGTGAACCTGGAGATACGGAATCAACTGCAATTGGCAGCGGACAACTTTGCCAGAAAGTATGCTTTAAAATCCGCAAGGCGGGGACAGGATTTGGATATTGACAGGGACAAGCTTTTGCCGCTTATCAACAACCAGAAGCTGGTAATTCTTGAAATGGATGCCAGCAAACCAAGTTACCGCAATTACTCGAACAAGGAATTGAAGAAAACCTTTCCCGATTTTAGCGAGGAGTAAGGCCAGACTTTGGCGAAAACGAATTATCAATTACTTTTGCCGTCCGAAACGACCCGAATGACACAGAGGAGTGGCAGAGCGGTCGAATGCGGCGGTCTTGAAAACCGTTGAACCGCAAGGTTCCGGGGGTTCGAATCCCTCCTCCTCTGCAAATAGAAAACCAAACCAATGGGCCCCGAGTTTCTCGGGGCTTTTGTGTTTGGGACAAGACCGCGGCAAGTCGATCACAATGAACCCGTATAGAGACACCGAACGGTCCGCGACTTGATCGAGGGATTGGCACAAACACAAAAGTGTGCGAAGCGAGCCATTGGTTTGGTTTTCTTTTGACACTCCCCCAAAAAGGGATCATGTCTCATAATCCCTCCTCCTCTGCAAAAGCAAAAAACCGTGAATTTCCAGAAACCTTCTCTTAACAAAATGTTGTAAATTGATTTTGTAGAACTGAAGCATGGCTAAAGCTACGCCCATCTTAAGGATTTTTGATACGGCAAAGCGGTTGGGTTTTACGCACAAAGCGGCTCGGGTTCAAAATTGACTGGGAGGACAAACCGGACAATGCTCCAATATGCCTGCAAGTGCCGTAGCATGCCCCATTTCCGATTTTGGAAATGAACACACCGTATTTGGAAATGGAAGGAACATCAAGGACTGTCTGTACACATGGCCAATGCATACGAGTTTTGAGTGGTGAGAAATGTATTGAACCCGGGAAATAGTTCTGACGAAATATCAGGACGTAAAGTCAATGGAAGAAATAGTGGAAGTATTTGAGAGAGTAAATCTTTATATGACTGAATTTATTACCCGACTTGGCGAAAGTGAGAATATGCAAATTGGTTATAATCTGGATGGTCGCAGACCACAAATTACCGAAAAGAAGGTATTCTTGCATTGAGTCACTCATGAATTTCACCATAGGGTCAAATTCTATTGTTGAGCAGACAACTGGGTATACGCCTGCTGAAACAGGTGTGATTGATTAGAACTAAATAGATTTCAGCTGAGCTTATAGAATAGCTGGACGCACCGAAAAAATGAAGTATTACTATCTCAAGGTAATGCCACAGTTGACCGAATACATTCGGACGGTCTTGATATTGGATGGCCATTCTGATTCTGAAAACTCACCGTTGCCGTTGCTCACCAATTCCATGCCTGCTTTAATTTGCAGGATTGACGACCAGAATATTGAAGTCACTCTTTTCGGAAAATCTGTCCCGGGCGAAAATTGGGTGATAAAAAACCCTGATCAGCAGATCGTAGCTTTCTTCTTTAAGCCTTTCTCTATTGGTCCCGTTTTCAAACTGTCGGCAAGGGAGCTTAAAAAAAGACCTGCAGAACTCAACCGCTGGAATGCACAAAAGGCTATTGCGTTAAACCTGCAACTACTTCATTCCAAATCAACCAAAGAAAAAGTTGATGTGCTCAGCCGCTTTATTCTCAATCAAATTCAGCACAACCAAAGGGAGTGCGGCATTATACAGTACGCTACCGACAAACTAATGCAAGACCCCAGTCCCGATTCACTTTCGAAACTGCCGAATGAATTGCATTTGACTGAACGAACTTTACAGCGGATTTTTAAAAAATATACGGGCATTGCACCCAATGAATACAGACGTATCTGTCAATTTTACTTTGCCTTTTCGCAATTAAAAGGAGGAAACTTTGATAAGCTCATCGACATCGTCTATGCCAGCGGCTATTTTGACCAGAGTCATTTTATCCGCGCCTTTAAAGAGTTTACTGAATTAACGCCTAATGATTACCTGAAATTTGGGCTAAACAGGAAGTCCGAATAAGTGTCGGTTTTATACAATGGTGGGCTTGCAGTCGTGAATAATTTCGTTATTGAATTCAAAAACTTCAACACGATGAAAGAACAAATATCACCCTGCTTATGGTTTGATCAAAAGGGAGAGGAGGCCGCAGAATTCTACTGCACCCATCTCGCCCATGCAAAGGTTGTTGCCCGATCACCCATGGTTACCGAAATCGAAGTTTCAGGGCATCATTTTACACTCCTGGATGGAGGTCCCAAGTATAAACCCAATGCGACCATTTCATTCTTTTACATTTGCGAATCGGAAAACGAAATTAATCGCATATGGAAAGTCTTCTCAACAAAGGGCGAGGTCTTAATGCCGTTGGCCAAATACGACTGGAGTGAGAAATACGGATGGGTCAACGATCAATACGGTGTTTCCTGGCAGTTTGCACTGGGAAAACTCGAAGGGGTCGGACAGAAGATTACTCCGTCTTTGTTGTTTGTAGGCAAGCAATATGGGCGGGCAGAGGAAGCCATCAAACATTATTCTGCAATTTTCAAAAACCCCAAGACAGACGGCATTCTCCGCTTTGGAAAGAATGAAGCACCCGATAAGGAAGGTTATGTAAAACATGCGCAAGTAGCACTGAGCGGGCAAAAGTTTATGTTTATGGATAGTGCACAGCCGCATAACTATACCTTCAGCGAAGGTGTGTCACTGACTATTTATTGCGAGACCCAGAAGGAAATTGACTACTACTGGGAAAAACTGACCGAGCAAGGAAAAGAAAGTATGTGCGGCTGGCTGAAAGACAAGTTCGGTGTATCCTGGCAGATCGTACCCAATGTTTTAAATGACATTATGAAGGATCCTGATAAAGCCGGAAAAGCGGCTAAGGTGTTTATGGAAATGCGAAAATTGGATATTGAGCAGATCGTCATGGCCACCCTTGAGTAATTGTCGGTTTCATCCAATTCCTCCCAAGAAGGCATCGTGAAATTTGTTCAAAAAAAGAACGGTATGAACAACACATTAAAAACAACACTCGGAATTACCACCATTGTATTTCAATGCCTGGTATTCCAATGCTTATCACAAAACGATTTGACGAAATCAAACAACACAAATTCAAGCACTATGAACATGAGTATTTCCCGCACCGTAGAAGTTCCATTAGAACATATATGGAATGCATGGAGCAATGCTGAATCAGTAAAAAAATGGTGGGGACCTCAAGGGTTCACAGCACCGGTGGCAAAAATGGAGTTCAAAGAAGGTGGTGTCTCACTTGTGTGCATGAGATCGCCTGAAGGTTATGAGATTTACAATACGTGGACATATACTAAGATTTTGCCCATGTATGGCATTGAGTTCATTCAGCATTTTGCTGACAAGGACGGTAACAAATTAAACCCTGCTGACATCGGACTTCCACCAGGCATACCTAACGAAGTACCGCACCTCCTGCTCTTTAAGGATAAGGGCAACGGGCAAACCGAAATCAATATTACCGAGTATGGATACTTATCTGCGGAGGTTGTGGAAATTTCAAAAGCAGGTATGGAACAAGTGCTGGACAAGCAAGCGAAAGTGTTAAGCGAAGGATACAACAAATCTTCAGACAGTTCCATTCACCAGAGCATCGAAATCAACGTGTCTCCATCTATCGTATGGCAAAGACTCTCGCAACCCGAACACATCCGAACTTGGTTATCTGGAGCTGCTGTTACCTCGGAATGGAAAGAGGGGTCACCAATATTGTTCACAGGAGAATGGAAAGGAACCAAATATGTTGACAAGGGAATGGTTATGCAATTTGATCCAATGAAAACCTTTCAGTATAGTTATTGGAGTGGATTTTCAGGTTTGCCCGATGAGCCTAAAAACTATTCCATCATCCGCTTCGATTTAAGGTCAATTGAGGGTGGTAAGACCAAGCTGATCCTTACTCATCGCAATCTGGCAACGAAACAAATGTATGAGCATTCAAAAAGCAATTGGGAGGAAACCTTAAATCTGATAAAGAAAATAGCTGAAGAATCAGCAAAGCAAACAAGTATGAATAAATACTTATTGCATGGTAAAGTGACCGCGATAGCTGGACACAGAGATGAGCTTACCAAGCTCTTAATTGAAGCCTCAAGACTAGTCTCAACAGCAAAGGGCTGCAGGCTTTATGTAATTGGCAAGGATAAAGACGACTTGAATTCAGTTTACGTAACAGAAATTTGGGACAGTAAACAGGACCACGACAACTCGCTAAATGTTGAGGGTGTCAAAGAGCTAATAGCAAAAGTAATTCCGATTATTGATAAAGAAGCACCAAAAATTAAAGGCCTTGAACTTGAATTAGTTGGAGGAACGGGCATATAAAATCCTATGACACGAGAACAATTTCTTTTCTCACTCGGTCTTTTTGCCGGAGCTTCACCACTTGCAGGCAGTTTATTATCGGCTTGCTCAGCACCATCATCAAGTAGAGAACCTCTTTTCAAATCTGGCTTGGATGGAGTCACATTTACTTCGATGGGCTCTAAACTTATTGGTGGCTTTTACAAGGCATCGGGGCAGACCAGCAGGCCAACTGCCATTACATTGCACGGACTGCCGGGGATCGAAAAACACCTTGACATCGCTTACCGACTGCGAGACATGGGTTGGAATTGCCTTTATTTCCATTTCCGAGGTAGCTGGGGGTCAGGCGGTAATTATTCGCTTTTAGGTCTACATCAAGATACTCATGCTGCTGTCGAATGGGTTAAACAACAATCATGCGTAGACAAGAATAAAATTGTACTCATAGGAGCCAGCACGGGTTCTCATCCAGCGTTTGTTTGCGGAGCAGATAATCTAGGTGTTCGGGCAATTGTAGGAATCAGCCCGGTTGTCAAGCCAGGAGCCTTTTCATTTTCTGATGACATGGCAGAGTCATTCTCGAATATGTTAACAGAAACCACAGCCAAAGAGCTTGTTGCAGAATGGAACAAGCTAATCGATTTGAAAGATGCGATCAGTCGCTTTGTTCCAAGACGTGCATGTATGATAGCCGCAGGAAAAGACGATATTTTTCCCTTTGAACAATATGCAGATGTGGCGGCTGAATTTGATTCTATAGATTGGATAACCAAAGCTGGGGCTGATCACGGTTTCAGTGATTGCCGTCCATGGCTGGTAGATACAGTCACAAAATGGCTTACTCAGGCCGTGGATTGAGTCCAATTACTTAGCGACACAAAAATAGTATCCTGTTAAGTCATGTGTCAAGGCGGAAGTTTTTACTTCCGCTACTTAGAAATGAGCCTGAGATGATACAGCTTTCCAAACTCCATCGCGTCTAACCCAAACATCATAGAACGGTGTCTTGATTTTCAACAGGCTCTCGAAATTTTCGAGCGTAAGTGTGATCTATGAATATTACAATAGCAGTATTCTCGTAAAAGTTAATTACAGGGTTTTCTATGGTGATTGAATCAATAACTATCCCCATACTTTGTCGATACTGGTAGTTTCGAATAACTTTTTTTAGGATCTTTTCCTTTGTAAAAATGGAATCAGGTGAAATGCAGAGGAATGTTTCATCCAGGATGGAAGCAATAAAAAGCGGTATCAGCCAACAGCTCGTGACCTAACTATTGCTTTTCCAGTTCAAGTAACCGACCTGCATCACGATTATCAGTTTTACAAGAAGTTATCAGTAAACTCACCAGTAGTGTTGTAACAAATTTCTGCGCATTAATTGAGTCCATGATGATGATTCATTAAGTACTTGCAATGATATGGAACCGGCATTCCATCCAATTGTATATCTCCGACAAAAGCGATGGCCAGCCTACGGGGCGATGGCTGCATTCATGCTGAATGTTTGTGTGCCAGAATCACATATTACCCTTGCTGAGTAGAGCCAAAACTAATTTTTTATAATTAGTTCCAATGGGAAGCGAGGTGTCCCCAACAACTATTTCCTCGGCATTGTAAGCGTCAATCTTGTTTAGATTTACAATATAGGATCGATGAATCCTTAGAAAATCGGGGCCCAAAGATTTTTCTATAGCACTAATTCCCATTTTCGTTACAACGTTCGCCTTGCCATGATAGATATAGATGTATTCACGCATGCTTTCAATGTAACGGATGTGTTCAAATAAAACTTTCACCATCATTTTGTTTACATTAAAAAACGCAAAGCTGTGTTCCCCGTTTGTCGTCTGTCCAAGCCTATGAACCAGGTGCGGTTCTGGTTCAACTGAAATGCGATTAACCGCCTTCAGAAATCGTTCGAAAGTGTATGGCTTTTTCAGATAGTCCCGCACGTCCAGTTCGAAAGCATCCAATGCATATTCCGAGTAGGCACTGGTAATAATAACCTGCGGCTTCTCTTTCATCATTCGTAGAAATTCAATGCCATTGATGCCCGGTACCTGAATATCGAGGAAGATCAAGTCAACATCATTTCTTTTTAAATACTCCAGGGCGCTCAATGCATCTTCAAACACGGATGCCAACGTGAGCCAGTCTGTCCTTTGAAGGTAAGATGTTAACACCTCCCTGGCCGGCTTTTCATCCTCAATAATTATGCAGTTTGCTTTAATCATATCATGGCTGTTTTTTTAATCGGGATCACTAGTTCAACCTTGTACATAGTGTCAGTCTCTTTAATATCCAGGCGATACTCGTCCTTGTAAAGCAACTCTAACTGCCGCCTGATATTGGCAATCCCTTTTCCCGAAAATCCGTTTGCCTCTTCATGTTTCGCTCTGTCGTTCTCTACAATCAAACAAAGGCCTCTTTCATCAATTATTTTAATCTCAATACTGATGATCACCCGTCCGCGGACATTGTTCAATGAGTGTTTGAAACTATTCTCTACAAATGGGAGGAATAAAAGCGGTGAAACTGAGATACTGTGAACAGATTCGGGCACTGTTAAATGAACTCCCAAGCGGGAATCATGTCTCATTTTTTCAAGTTCAATGTAGTCCTTAATCACCTTTATTTCTTTCTCCAAGGAGATTGTTGGCTTGCTGCATTCCTCCAGAATAAACCGTAACAAGTTAGCGAGATGCGCCACCACAAGACCAGCTCGCTCCGATTGCTGATAAGCTTCGGAATAAAGTGTGTTCAGCGTATTGAACAAAAAATGCGGATGCATTTGAGTTTTGAGAAACGACAATTCGGCTGCTCTCTTTTCATTTATCAACTGCTCATTTTTCTGATGGAGTTCAGTTTTACTCTTAACTAGTTTGATAGCGACTGCCATGGCTATTACGGCCAGCCATTTAAATACTTCGCTAATGATGGCTCCCAGACTCCACAGGTCAGAGGAGGCAATAGGGGTAAGATCAAGCAAGGGGTGCACCACAGTGAACTTGTAAACCCGGAAGAAACACCCCATGACAAGGAGTAGGATGAGTATCGAAATAAAAAGGTTTCCTTTTTCGTTGGCGGAATATTTGGGAATGAGATGGTACAGGGTAATATAGGTGACGGCCATAGCAACCGGAACATTCAACAAAAAGAAGTGAACATCTGCAGGAACAACCTCGCTACTGATAGACTTCACCATCAGCCAGTTGATCATGTCAACAAACCAGAATAAAAAGTGCCTAGATACCCTTACCCACTGCTGATTACTGTAAATAAGGCTATGAATGAAGCGCATGAATTGACTTTCTAAAAAAATCAAAATTAGTTACGGATAAAACAAATTGAGAATAAACCAACGAATACGCCTTTCCGACATGCCAATTAATGTTTCCGTTGGCTATTTAGATTAAGCCAAATTACGCTGTAATAGCTGATATTAGCTTAATAACTTGCTTACCCACTTAACAACCTGATTTATCTTTTCCTGACTCCTGAAGCGCGTAAATTTTGAGGAATTTGGTGAGATTGAATCCAGCATGTGATAGTCACTACTGCTTATTGATTGAGAGGACTTTCAGAAATGTGGTAAAAGTAATTTATTCGAGTTTTGAGAGCTATGCAAAGGCTACGGGAAAAAAGGTTAGTTAACTGAAAGAATCACGGTACATTCGAAATGGAGAAGACGCCTTTCGGTGTTGGCCTGGGAGTATCTCACGCTTTGAAAAACTGACCAGCGAAACCAGGGCCGAGCATTCGTGTGGTGGATAAATCCGTAATGTTGTGCTACTGCAATTACTCCTTGCACACGGCCTCAATACAGCTCACAACTGAATACAGAAAATTCTAGCTAACAAAAATAACCACATGTCAAAAGAGAAATAAAATTATTTACTGGTGGCTACCTTGTGGCTGGCTTTGGGCATGACCTCAACCGGGGTCGTTCAGTTAATAAAAATGGAAGAGGAAGTTACCCGAATGGCGTTCTTGGGTTATCCTGCATAATTTTTAACCATCATAGGCACATGGAAAATATTGGGAGTAGTAGCGGTGATGGTTCCAAAATTTCCCTTAATCAAAGAGTGGGCCTATGCAGGCTTTTTCTTCAATATGTCTGGCGCGATCATCTCTCACTTTGTTCAGGGCAGCGCCTTGAGCGAAATATCTGGCCCCACACCCCTGATCGCTTTAACTGTGGCCTCATGGTATTTCAGACCCGCAGACCGAAGAATTATTTTAGGCAACCCTGCAATATAAGCCGTATGGCTTGGATTGGACAAAGTAGAAGTTCGCGGTAAGGCGGTCGGAAAGGAACATTAAAGATGGAAGGGAAGTGAAGTAGCAAGCAGTATATCCGTTAGTTTGAAAGCCTGATTGGTCATCCCAAAATCAGCTTTAGTCTCTTAACTATTTACTCGTTGACTTTTCTCTGTTACATTAGCTCCATAACAATGCCTTTATGAACCCTGGTCCCTTAACGGCAACTCAATTCATCTCAACTTTAAAAAAGATGTCGTCTGCTTCAGTAAACAATATGAAGCACCTGACGGATGGTAAAGACAGCGAGTCGCCCCGTGTGCGCATGAGCACAATATTTACCCTGGCCAAAAAATGTATGTACATGCCACTGGCTGAAGTCGAAAAGTTACTGGATAGCGAATATTACGAAGCAAGAATGGGTGCCGTTAGTATAATGGACTATCAGGCTCGTGACAAGAAAACTACCAATGAAAGAAGAAAAGAACTTTACGAATTATATATCAATAGGCACGATAGAATTAATAATTGGGATCTGGTAGACAGAAGTGCACCCTATGTGGTAGGCGGCTATTTATTCGATAAGCCCAGAAAAATTTTATACAAACTCGCCAAGTCAAAAAATGTCTGGGAACGCAGAACTTCAATTGTGGCCACTTACTTTTTTATCAGGCAAAATCAAATTAATGACACTTTTGCCATAGCCGAAATGCTGGTGCATGATAAACATGACCTCATAAACAAAGCTGTTGGAAGCTGGGTGCGCGAAGCAGGAAAACGAGACAAGCAAATGCTGCTAAACTTCCTGAACAAATCTTACAAAACCATGCCTAGGGTTACGTTGAGGTATGCTGTTGAAAAGCTTGATAAGAAAGAAAAAAAACCATATCTAAAGTCAACACAAACGAAAAAATCGTAAAAATCACATTTTACCCATGCCTTTGGTTCGAAAGTCAGGCACAACCGCAGCAGAGTTTTATTGCATTGCGTTTAAAAATTCACGCATTACATCAGGCAATCCAATGGTTGTAACTTTTGAGCTTAACAGAAAGCGCTTCATGGGTTTGAATGCAGGGCCGCAATTTAAATTCAATGAAGCTATCTCATTGTAATTGATTGTGAAACCCAAGATGAGATTGACTATTACGGCAAAACTGACAGATGAGGAAGGAAAAGAAGGAAATTGTGAGTGGCTGAAAGACAAGTTTGGAGTGTCCTGGCAAGTAGTGCCCACTATTTTACCTTCCTTAAAAATCCGAGCGCATGATGCAGACCCTTATGAAAAATGTAAAATCCGATATTGATGTTTTGCTGAGTACATAGGCACCGCAATGGACAAGCTCAATTACGATAAGCTATGAATAAGCCCTTCAAGCCGACTGGGGTTAGTAGCACGAAGTTCGTTATACATCCGTTGATACTACTTAAAGGTTGATAGTTTTCTTTTTTTTGATTTCTATAGCGTTACTTAACGGCTAGCAAGTAACAAAAGTCAAAAATGGAACCTCAACCAAGTGGTAATAGAAAGTCCATATTTATGGCCATCCTAACAGCTGGACTAATCGTAGGAACCCTTGATATCATCGCAGCGTCAGTTCAAACCGTCATGAACGGGCGGGAAGTATTGGACATGTGGAAATTTATTGCTAGTGGCGTATTTGGAAAAGCAGCCTTGTCAGGGGGAATGATTTACGCGTTCCTCGGGCTCTTCTTGCACTATTGCATCGCCACAATTTGGAGTGCCATCTTCTTCCTTATCTACCCAAGAATAGATTGGTTCAATGACAATCGCATTATAACCGGAGTTTTATTTGGAATTTTTGTTTCTCTGTGCATGTCCCAAATTGTTTTACCGCTTTCCAACACACCACCACTTCCCTTTCGTTGGTCGGGATTCATAAAAGGAACTTTAATATTAATTGGGGCCATAGGGATACCCCTTGCCTTCCTCACCCATAGATATTATCGCAAGGCTTAACCGAGAGAGATCAACCAATGATTTTATGTTCAGTGCATTCGGAAAATAACCAGTCGTTATGCAAGTCGATCAAAACTCTATGAGGGGTCAGTTTTTTCTGGTAATCTATTCTGCCGCGCTCACATTTGTTTTAGTAATCATGCTGCTCACTGCCTTCGGCAACAGGGATAAAGCAGAACGCTTTGATGAGATTACTGTAAAAAGAATAAATGTAATCGGTGAAGACGGTAGCCTTCGGATGGTGTTAAGCAATGAAAAAAGACAGCACCCCGGAAGAATGAATGGAAAAGATTTTCCTCCTCGGGAAAGACAAGCAGGTATTATATATTTTAACACAAATGGTGATGAATGCGGTGGCTTAGTGTTTGGCAATATCAGCCGTGATAGCGTTGCCATTTCAACCATGTCGTTTACAATGGATCAGTATAACCAGGATCAGGTGATTCAGTTGCTCAATTCGGAACGCATAGAGAATGGCAAGCCAATAATCGAAAAAGGACTTATAATTAATGAATACCCTGTTGGCTCAAGCCTTTGGGAAATGATCCGACAAGTTGACGAGTTCAAAAAATTACCGGATGAGAAGGAGCGAAATGAAAAAATTCAACGGTATTTAACACAAAATGGCAGCAAAAACAGGATGTTCTTGGGGCGAAGTAAGGACAATAGCACAGGTATGTTTCTAAAAGGGCCTGATGGGAAACCGAGAATGAAGATATACATAAGCGCAGGCGGTGACCCTGTGATCGAAGTGCTTAACAAAGCTGGTGAGTTGATAAATATTCTGAATGACGAATAGCGTATTGAACCAAAAGCAAAGCCTTACGAACAATTACAGAGAGCAGAATCAAATCTTCAAAACTTAAACTCGTTGGCTATTGGATTGCCACCGGTTTACTAGCGGCTGGAATGCTTACTGGTGGTTTAGCGCAACAATTGCACGCTAAAGCAAACACAGAAGGTATGATACGATTGGGGTATCCTCTCTATCTGATGACGATTATTGGCGCATGGAAAATAGCCGGAGTGGCTGCAATACTTGTTCCCAGATTTGAACTTGTGAAGGAATGGGCGTATGCTGGGTTGTTCTTTGCCATGACGGGAGCAGTCACCTCGCACTTGGCAAGTGGCGATGGTTTGAAAGACGTAATTGCACCTCTCCTGTTTGCAATAATGACTGTTGTATCTTGAGCATTGAGGCCCGTCATCCGCAAACTTGCGATTTCGACCGCCAAAAATCAGTAACCATGCTTGGAAGGAAACAATACGAAAAAAATACATTGCCTAATGTAGAAAGAAAATTCGGGCAGATGTGGAAGCTTTCACGAAACTGAAAGCCGTAGCGGATCCTCTGCTGAACTCAAAAAATCAAGGCTTATTGAGCTTTTTGAAAAGGCATCAAGACCCCTGCAAATGGGCACAAATATTGTCGAGGAGTTATAGAAATTGTGGCCCCACCACCAATAAGAATTGCGTATCTTACGTTTGATGTCGAATGCGTATTCATATTAATCAATACCACAAGCGCATTGAAATACTATACTCTAAGACCTAAAAGTACTTTAGCCAACTATGTTCGTTACTTCTGGGTGTTGGAATGCCCAGTGTCTGAAAATCAACCATATATTCATAGAACATTCGCCAATGGCTGCCCTGAATTACTGTTTCATTACAAAGGCAGATTCGAAGAACTTGCATTCAACGATAAAACGGAGAGTTCTTTTATCGCTGGTATTCATGCGCAAACCAATCAATACAGACGATTTATCGTAAAGCAAGATTTTGGAATTGTTGGAGTTTACCTGTACCCGTACGCAGTTCATTTTTTCTTCAAAATTCCATCAACAGAAATATGCAATCAGTTACCCGACCTTCAATCTCTTTTGGGAGCCGAGGGAAAAATAGTTGAGGATCAAATCATGACGGCTAGGAATAACAATGACCGGATTAGGATAGTTTCTGATTTTCTTGAGAGTAAATTAACTAAGCCAGAGCATCCGCAAATTATTTTAGCCACCAAGAGCATTTTGCAGGCACAGGGGCAGTTAAGTATTGATCAACTGGCGGATAGTTGTTGTTTATCGAAACGCCAGTTTGAGAGAAAATTTAAAGAACAGTGCGGTTTTAGCCCCAAGTCTTTTTCGAGAATAGTTCGTTTCAATTCTCTGGTTGCAAATTATCAAAAAGGGGATTATTCTTTGACTGAGATTGCTCACGACTTTGGGTATTACGATCAATCCCATTTTATTCAAGATTTTAAAGAATTCTCAGGTTACAATCCCAAAACCTATTTCTCTGGAAAGGCCCATGAAGCCATTTATGCTCAATAAAAAGTCGTTTTTTTCCAATTCTTAGGTAAGAACCTTCCATAGGTTTGCCTCAGCAAAAAAGTACAATTTATGACAAAGGAAAAGCCAATTAAGCCAAAGGGCAGTACAGTAGTGTGTCCTTACCTGATGGTGGATAGCGTTGAAGTTCAAATGGAATTTTTAGTAAAGGTATTCAACGCAAAAATTACTGATGGCTCCAACAGGAGTAACGGATTTATACAGCATGGGGAAGTGCTGATTGGCGATACCACTGTAATGATGGGAAAGTCCAGCAGTCGCTGGCCCTCCAGACAAGCGATGAACTATATCTACGTAAAGAATACCGATGAAGCGTTTGACAGGGCATTAAAATACGGAGCATCTGAATTGCTTCGTCCTGTGGATAGGCCCTATGGCATAAGAGAAGCTGGGTTTACTGATAAATTCAATAACCAGTGGTGGGTGGCTCAAAGGATGGATGCATCCTCACTCGAAACGCTTGACGAAGTAGACCTCCTGCGGAAACTGGAGCTAGGTTGGAACAAGTCAATAGAAGAAAATGATGTTGCAAAAATGGCAACCTATATGTCAGATGATTGGGTGATCTATCAGGGAGATGGGAATATTACAACGAAAAAATCATTTTTGAATTCGGTAACTCATGGTGACTTGGTACACACCAAAATGGATTTCGAGATTCAAAAAGTAACCGTTGTAGGTGAAACGGGTATTGTTATGCAGAAGGGCACCAGTGCGGGAACGTGGATGGGAGGCAAGTTCAGCTTTTATGAAATCGCTACAACGGTGTTCACCAAGAATGAGAAGGGCTGGCAAGCGTTGAATACTATGATTGCGCCTGCTTTTAATCCAGCTTAAAGAAAACGAAAATGAAGTTTGTCCATGATTAGCAATGCAGAGTTCGGATATCGTTCCTTGTTATATCCTGGCTGCATGAGGCTCCTTATTTTGAGCGTATATCATTCCGAGTTAACAATAAGATATTTGCCACCCTTTCTCAGCCTATCTTTCTGCTTACTGCCAATTCATTTTTCTGTTCATTTTTTATACTTGCCTTTCTTACTCGCGTAGCCGTGTTGATAATGGTCATCAATTTTATTTGCGCTATTGGTTTAGTGCATATAGGCAACACGTATCCAACTACCTTTCCCGCATTAGTAATGTTAGCGGGTTCACTTTTTCTACTATTCAACAGTTCTGGAGAATGTCCCTCGATAAGGGGTTATGAATTCAAGGGTTCTGCAAGATATCTGTTGCTGTTGTAGTGCCGAGTTGTTCAGCTAATCCGATAAGGAGTCCTTCTATCCCGCGAATGTAGCAAAGCCGATATGTGTCCCCAAACTGAACAATCTCTCCAACGAGTTCCGCTCCGTGCTTAGAAAGTCTGGATAATAGTTCGTCAAGTTTGTCAACCCTGAACATGATGCGAAGATAGCCAAGCGAGTTCACTGGAGCAGTCCTATGGTCACCTATTGTAAGAGGGGTCAAAAATCGTGAAAGCTCAAGTCGGCTATGTCCATCTGGGGTAACCATCATCGCCACCTCAACGGATTGATTACCCAACCCAGTTACGCGTCCGGCCCACTCACCTTCCACCATCAAGCGTCCTTCCAGTTTCAGGCCTATCTCGGTGAAAAAGGCAATTGCAGTATCAAGTGAGTCAACAACGATGCCAACGTTGTGCATTTCGAATAATTTACTTTTTGCCATAGATTAATCTTTCAAATTAGTTTTCATTCACAGCCTCTGCATAAATAACTAAATTGTGATGGTTAAAGATGCCGCGTTCACAGTTGAATTTCAATCAGCTACTATTGCTTTGTCAGGATCATCTCAAAAATAGTATTCCAGACAATGCCATCATTGCTGCTAAAGCCGGTTTCATGCCAGCGGTTGCCGTCAATTTTTATAATATATTTTATGTACGAGGTTGTCGATATCTTTAGGCTCCACTCCAGGGTTCTTGTATCAAGTGCCTTTACATCTGCAATAGAAACTGAGCCATCCGGTTGAAAAATTTCCAGTATTGTCTTCTCCCTATCTCCGTCAAACCGTAAAATACCGAGCGCATCATTAATCACTTTACTCCTATCACTTATAGAAACCCCAAAAGCCTCGACCAAAATAACTGCTCCTCCAAGTTTTACTACCGCTGTTTCTGTCTCATTAAAATACTCATTTGCTCCATCATTGTTTAATACCCTGCCCTTTCCTTTCCATACTCCTTCGAGGTAGGTAAACTGACGAACATCGTTGCCAGTTTTAGTCTGAGCACTAATGCTGTTGGAGAATAGCGGTAAGATGAGCCAGGCTAAGAGTTTAGTTCTCATAATACCAACTTCTTATTACCTGATTTCCGTTGTGATAGCAAAAGCAAAATACTTCCAAATGCAATAGCCTCAAACACACCAACCCATTCGTTTTGAGTCGGGTTAGCGATAGCTCTTGGCAAATGAAGTGTCAACACCCAGAAAAAAATCATGCCTGCGGCAAGCATGGAGGCTAACTGCAATTGTAAACCACTCAAAAGGCCAATACCAGCAGCAATCAATGCTACCCCTGCAAAGTAAGTCCAATATATTGCCCCAGGAATCCATGTCGGAATTAGGTGCTTTACAAACTCAGCGAAAATAAAATGCTGAATACCACTAATCAGCAGAAACATACCTGTCGCATACCTGCTCACAATTGCTAATCGACTGATCCATGTGTAAAAAATCGAATACCCATTATTTGCTCGCGTAACTGACTGACTTGCCATAAAAATGTAGCCAAAGCCAAGCGTCAACGCCTTCCCCGTATTTGTGAGTAGCATTCCATAGTCCAACCTTATTAAAGTCAAGGTTAAATTTTGAGCACCTGACCACACTAAAATAAAAAACCCAATACAAAATAACCAGAGGCTCGGCTTCCATTGGAAAAAAACAGAACAGCCGGTAATAAGAAGCAACGCTCCTATGGCATAGGCTAAAAAGGTAGTTAACCCCTCAACCAAGGCAGGCGGACGTCCCAGGACCAGGGTACCGAAAATAAACTGTAGTATGCCAAAAGCCAGTAATGCTATGGCTAATAGTACTGTTGCTGTTTTGTTTTTTATGCTCATTCTATTTTCAATCTGTAACTTGAGTTGCCACCGACCAGGTGTTTCCCGCAAAATCTTTAAAAGAACCCCTGATGTCAGGGTCGCCATTCCTTTGCACGGGCACTTGTCCCTCTAAGCAGCCTAATGAAATAGCCTTGTTGTAAATCGCAACAGCATCTGACACATAAACATGAAGCAGAGTAATGTTTGCCTGAGAAGGAGAATCAGCATCTCCCATCATGATTATCGTGTCATCAATCTTAAACTCTACATGCATAATGGTTCCGTCTGGCATATCATATCTGCGCGTTTCCTTCGCATCAAAAATTTTTTTTAGTAAATTCAATAGCTTCTGCGCACCAAAAACAACAAGGTAAGGTGATACAGAATTGTAATTGTGAGGCTTAAACTGAGTTTGAGTTGTTGCCATATACTAACATCTTTTGTTATCAAAAGTATTGACTAAGTTGTGAGGGCAGGGGTAAATTATAACTCCTGATGTCATTCATTAGAGTTTCTACAAGAACACTTTTTGCATTTTTCTAAGCTTTCAAAAGGTACCATCCCACCGCAACCTCCCCAAATAAATTCTCTGCACTGAGCTGCGGGTTTATCATAATAGTACTTTGGCAAATAAGCTTTGCATGGTCCAGGGTCTGGAAACAAGCCACAACGACTATTTTGAACCAAGTCTGGTGTGTCTTGAGTTAACAGTTCCCCGCAGCTAATTAGGAGGGCAAAAAGAAATAAGCTCAATGCCTTACGCATAGTGTTTAACAGATTTTAGCCAATTAGCGCTCCCAAAATAGAGCTAGAAACTAATCCATTTTTAGAATAGCTACCAGTTAGGGTTACCTCAGGACAGACTATACATTCCTGTCAACTTAAATTAATCCGAGTAATCTACATTGCACTGGGTTTTTTGACATTTACGGGATTGCTCAGAATATGAAAACAACAACTCCCCTCCTGGAATTTTTACACTGGGAAAAAGTAGACGCCAAAAAAATTTTCTTGCGCCAGCCATTCAATGGTGTTTGGAAAGAATGGAGCTACTCACAGGCTGGTTCAGAGATCAGGAGAATTGCTGCTGGCTTACAGTCGCTTGATCTACCTGATAAGAGTCACGTAGCAATTCTTTCTAAAAACTGCTCCCATTGGTTAATGGCTGACCTGGCGATTATGATGGCCGGGCATATTTCTGTCCCCATCTATCCGACACTTCACGCCAATGCGCTACACGATATTCTGATGCACAGTGAGTGCGGGGTTATCTTCATCGGCAAGCTCGATAATTTCGAAGAGCAAAAAGAGGGCATACCTGCTGGCATTAGAAGTATTGTAATTGAAGCCTATGGACTTGAAGCAAAGCTATCTTGGGAAAGCATTGTCGCACGCGACCAAATCGTCTCAGAAATCCACACATGGAATCAAAACGACTTGCTAAGCATTACCTATACATCGGGCACTACAGGCAAACCGAAAGGAGTAATGCACACAGTCGAAGCCTTTAGCACTGTTGTGCAGGTTGCTATCAAGGACTTGAAGATACCTGAACGGCCAGTATTGTTTTCATTTTTGCCACTTAGTCATATTGCCGAGCGCGTTGGCATCGAAATGTTAGGGTTGTATTCCGGGGCCTCGTTTACCTTTCCAGAGTCAGTTGAGCAATTCTCAAAAAATCTGGTCGCTACTCAACCAACACTGTTTTTTGCTGTGCCGAGGATATGGGCCAAATTCAAAGATAAAGTGCTTGAGAAAATACCGCAGCAGCGACTCGGCTTACTGTTGAAAATTCCTTTCCTAAATTCTTTAATAAAGTCTAAAATTAAAAAAGGGTTGGGGCTTTCGAATGCAACGCACATCTATAGCGGTGCCGCACCCATTTCGGTCGACCTGCTAAAATGGTTTGAATCCATTGGTATACACATCTTTCAAGCTTATGGCATTACGGAAGATTGTATCTACTCTCACTTCAATAGGAAGGGTGCCAATAGACTTGGTACGGTTGGCAAAAAACTAAGCGGCCTTCAGGTTAAAATTGCTGAGGATGGTGAAATACGTTTGAAGAGCAAGGGTACTATGAAAGGCTATTTCAAAGAGCCTGAATTGACAGGTGAGACATTTGACCCTGAAGGATTTATAAAGACAGGTGACATCGGTGCATATGATGCCGAAGGTTTTCTAAAAATAACTGGTCGGTTGAAAGACCAATTTAAAACAGACAAAGGGAAGTATATAGCACCGGCTCCAATTGAGTTATTACTATTAGCCTATGTTGGGATAGAACAAGCCTGTGTAGTAGGTACCGGGTTGCCTCAACCAATGGCCCTCGTGGTTTTATCTGAGTCGGAGAAAAATAAACCAAGAAAAGAAGTTAATAAAGATTTAGCAACGTTGTTATTAACAATAAACCAAGGGCTTCACTCGTATGAGGTGCTGCAAAAAATAATCATCACCTACGATTGGAGCATCGTCAACGGTTTACTTACACCAACGCTAAAAGTAAAGAGAAACCAAGTTGAGAAAATATACTCTTCGGAGTACCTAAGATTGTATGCTGATAGTAGGTTAATAATTTGGGATGTTGAAAAGTAAAACATAATTTTCTGCTAATGGATTCTATAGTGTTTATAGGTGAAGTGGTCTCGTCACTACAAGACATAAATCTTTGCCCACTTCAGGAAAATGAAGGAGCTCCTGCCGCAACAATTCAAGTCTTTGAAAAGTATAAAACCGCCTTGCAAGGCATAGAGCCAGGTAGGCAGGTAGTTCTACTCACTTGGTTGCATAAAGGCAATCGTGAGGTGCTTACCACACATCCAAGAAACAACCTGCAAGCCAAGCCCTTGGGAGTTTTTGCAACACGTTCGCCCGACAGGCCAAACCCCATAGGCATTCATGTGGCAACAATCACTGCTGTATCTGCTAATTTTGAAATTAGCGTTTCTCAACTTGAAGTTATTAACGGCACACCAATTATCGATATTAAACCTTTGTTGACAGGGACCATTCGCGACACCAAAAAATTTGACTAACGTTTAATTAAATATTGTAAAAGCACAGATCAATGAAGTAAAGAAAAAATTTAACTTGATGGCAGGGCTGCTAATCATTGCAACTTGGGCAAATAGTCAACCGAATGCAGGGCTAGGGGTGACATCAAAAGATACCCTCAACTCTCAAAAAGGCGAAGGTTGGATTTTCAATTATTTGGAGACAACAGGAGATTTAAATGCTGCAATGCGCGTACCCTCATGAAGGGTAGCAAATATTTCTTCTTTACACAAACGAGGTCCGTTTAAAATGGCGCGTTTCTTCAGCACCAGCTAGTTCGCGGAATTCGTTGATGCTCATATTGACATTAAGGTCTAGAAATGGTAGCATCTATTCCATCACTAGACTCTTTGTGAAGGAAGTATATTTCTTGTGATGATGGCGTATAAAAAACTTTTGTAAAAGGGCTTTTACATCGTTTAGCATTTTGATTTTTGTAAAAACTTCCTCACCGCTTCCAGATTAGAGAATTCAAATTCTATAATTCCTTTTATTGCCTTTTTCTTGTTCCTGGAATTATTATAATACGATTTACAAAATTTCAAACGAACAAAATTTAAAATCCACACTCCGTAATGCACAAATGACACTTATAATTTTATTATAACTTGCTTACTATGGAAGACAACTTTAAAAAGACTTTATGGCAAAACTTTGGTGCCACCATCGATATGTTGAAAGGCACCATCGTTCTATGCCCAGACGAGTTGTGGAACTCGAAAGGCAAATTCTTTTACATGGCCTACCATACCACCATTTTTTTAGACTACTATCTTTCGATCCCAACAAAAGAATTTAAACCTGTCTTGCCCTACACACTTGTCGATGTCCATCAAATGCCAAGCGTAGCGATAGATGATGTACTTCCTTCGCGCTTATACACACGCGATGAAATACTGACCTATTTATCTGACATCCGTAAGAAGTGCAAAATGGTGATAATGCAAACAGACCCAAGTTCATTTTTCGAGAGATGGATTGATGATACCGAAATCAATCTGCACGGGTTATGCCCCTCGCTAGTGGAGCACTATTCCGTTCTCGAAATCTTATTTTACAACCTCAGGCACGTTCAGCACCATGTAGCTCAGCTAAATCTTATTCTGCGGGATAAAGCAAATGTTGCAGCCGATTGGGTGTCGCTAGCCGAAGAGTAGTCAATCAGGAAATGGCTTCACATAAGCACAACTCCTCTTTTTAGTTTCCTGAAAATTGCTTTTCAGAAGCAGTTCGTGGCCTACCTGTGGCATTCGGCTTTCCCTTTCCGGTAGTTATCAAACTGTATAAGCTATTCTGAATATAATTGCTCCAACCTTCTTTGCAGGTCTCAAAACATTCATATTCGGGAACTAAGCCCAGGTGTGTAAAGCGAAGGTGTGTTTTGTTATCCTGCTTGGAGACTTCAAATATAACTTTTGTGCCCGTCCATTCTGTTTTGTCTTCAGTGAAGCTAAAATGGTTTTCCATCACCAGCCATACTACTTTTAAGTTGGGAACAACTTCTGTTAGTTTCATTTTACATCTGTGCACATCTTCGTAGTGGTAATTAAACTCATCGTTGAGTTTATCCGTACTACCTTCAATTTCTTCCGACCACCATTCGCGAACATTGATGATAGCGTTAAAAACTTCTTCCGGAGATTGATCCACCAAAATGGCAGTAGTAAAATTTTGATTTTCCATAATTTTATTGATGTCTAAGTTGGTAAGAGTTTCTTGTGCGCAGGTAGTAAACGAGCCGAGGTTTATTGCCAGCACTGTTAGGTGAATAGTTTTAGTCTCATACCTGTTAAGGGTTTACTTTTTATAGTATTAACCTCTGCAAGTAATTCTTCAGTGAATTGCCAATAATTCCATTCCACCCTTTTTCAAAATTATGAATGGCAAAATCAGGGTTTTCAGTTGGAAATGATTCAATTCCAGTGTGAATTAATCTCAGCAATGTTCCTTCAACCTTCTTTGTAAGTTCAAATGTCACATGGGAAATACCTGGGTAACCATCGTAGCGCCAACTGTAGGTAAGTTTTTGGTTTACAATTACTTCCGTTACTTCACACACATGCAGGTATTGACTTGTTTTATTAGGCCCGGCAGTAAACTGAAATTGAAATCCTACTTCGGCCTTGAATTCTTTCAGGTCAAAATACCACTGCTTCATTTCATCTTTATTGGTAAGGGCTGCCCATACTTTTTCAATGGGAGCGTTAAATAATTTTTCGAGTATAACTGGTTCAGCTTTCATTTTTTGCCACGTTTAGTTTTTGTTTTAGTATTCGATAGGTGTATTGCGAGTGCATTCAATTTATCTTCCCAGAAAAGCCGATATTGGTTTGTCCATTCCGATACCAGTCTTAGCTTTTCTAACCTTGCTTCGCAGTAGTGTTCCCTCCCCTCCACCCGTATGGTTACAAGGCCACATTGAACAAGTATTTTCATTTGTTTTGAAATGGCAGGGCGGCTTATTTTAAACTTATCGGCAACGGCATTCAAATTCAATGATTTGTGTGCCAACACATGAATGATCTCGCGCCTGGTCGGGTCGGAGATGGCCTGAAATACGTCTCGTCTCATTTTTACAAAGGGTAACTGATCGGTTACAAATATAACCGTAACCAATCAGTTACACAATAAAACTCAAATTTTTTTGACAAATAAATTGTTATCTAGCAGGTGCAGGTTATAAAAATGAACTATCACCGAATAGCTCCACCAGCGGCTAATGTCTCCGCCATTTCTCGTTTACCTTTTCTGATTAATAAAATACTAATAATAAAAAACCACAAGAAAAATAGCCCTGCGGCAATGGGTATGTTCCAGCCATTCACGCTATAAAAATCTAAAGGAGTCGTCATAAAGAAAAGAGTAGGGACGAAGGCAAGGTTGTGTACTGCAAAAGCATACCCTATCCACGCGATCCATTTTGGAAACAAGCCTGCCCTTAGAAATAACGTACTGCTGGCAATTAAAATAACCGTGCTTATTAGTCGATTAATCGGCCCGTAAATCAGCAGGGCTCCATCTGCTCCTTGTCCAACAAATGTTGGGTTTACAGAATTCGGATCAGACACCCATAAGCCACCTGCCTGTATGGAGTCGGCAACAAACCCCAGAATAGCGAAGCCTAATCCACTCGCGAAAATAAATGTGGCAAGCCACTCAAAATCTAAGGCTATTTGTGCTAGAATACTCTTCAATCCACTAAAGAATCCGATTAGGCCAATGCAAACAAACATATCCACAAGTATTCGCAACAATATAATTTGAGCCGGTGGTGTGCCATTGGCTGTAGGTGTGTACACAAAGTACAAGGGGATTTCTATCAGAACCAAAATGTACATGGCAATCCCGAAAATGGCTGTGATGTAATAAGGCAATACTTTCTTCATAAGTGATTAGCGTTGGTTGGTAATTTCAAATGACTTACTTTGACATTCAAAACCAAAAGTAAAAACACTTCAAATATGCCCCGGCTGCAACCTACGATTGGAGATTTCTGACTGACCAACAGTCCTTTCCGTGGGTAGAGGTTCAAAAGTACTGAATCAGCCAGGGTAGGTGAAGTTGACCCCTTTACGGTTAAACTCCGTCTTCATGGTCAGGTATCTAAGACTTTGCAATCAGTTGGCCTGAAATACCAAGACACAATAGAAAAGTTTTCATTTTTTGAACTACTTCTTTGTGCTGGGTGAATTGTTTAATACCTGTAGACACAATTCCAAAAACTTAGCCAAATGTTAGCCACCGATAAATGACTTTTTCTCGCTTTTTCATTCTCGCCAATTTTAATGCACTGTTCAAGGATTTATACCTACAATAGATTTTCACAAATTCATTAGTTGGAAATACTCATTTGTGCCTCAGAAACGGTAATCTATTTTAAATACACCAGTCCACCTTTAAATTGGGTTTACTTTGTATATAGAATCTATGCAGTTATTGGAATCATTCATCTACAGCAACAAAATCGGGATACGTTTGTTACGACATATCCTTTTTTGGCTTATGCACATGGCTAGTTGGCTAGTAGTAGTTTCTTTTTACAAACCGATTACACCGCGAGAGTTTTACTACGTATCCCTGGCCGTCCCCCTGGTGGTGATAACAACGTATTTTATCGTCTACTTCCTTGTACCGCGTTTTTCAAGCGGCAACTCGCGGAGTAAGCTTTTTTTGTGGCTTATGGCTGTGTTATTTGTGTTGGGATTTAGTTTACGTGTCTATAAATTCTATTTTCTTCTCCCTCTTCTAGATGGTTCCGATGCAGGTGCTTTTGAATTTTGGAACATAGCTCAGGTGATTAATGAAGTATTCTACTGGCTTGGTGTCATCTGCATGGCAACCGCCATCAAACTTATAAAAAGCAAAACAGACTTGCAGCAAAAGAACGAGCAGTTGGCGAGTGAAAAAAGAACTGCGGAATTGAATTTTCTAAAACTGCAGATGCATCCTCACTTTTTGTTCAATACGCTTAACACCCTATATTCGGAAATTATTCAAAATTCCGAAAAAGCAGCCCAGGTGGTAGTAAATCTTTCCAGTTTGTTGCGGTTCATGCTGGAAGAAAGTAACAAGCAATACATTACGCTCGATAAGGAAATACAAATTGTGAAAGACTATGTGAACCTTGAAAAACTAAGGCATGGCGAAAGATTGAATATCAAATTATCACTTCCGGAAGATAAGAACGGACTTACAGTATCGCCACTGTTGTTTCTACCTTTTGTAGAAAATAGCTTCAAGCATTCCTTAACTAAAGTTTCAGGAAAGGTGAGCATTGAAATTAATATTGAAGTGACCAACAGCAAGATAAAACTCAGAGTAGCGAACGATTGCGTTAAAACACCATTAATCAATGATCGCTCAATGGGTAAGGGTGTGACAAATGTAAGGCGGCAGTTGGAACTCCTGTATAATAAAAACCACTTCCTCAGCATTGATGATAGAAATGGTAAGTACATAGTATCCCTTGAAATCCCAGCAAGAACACAAGTAAATGCCTAAGCTCAGTTGTATAATTATTGAAGACGAAAAGCCCGCTCAAGAGGTGCTAAAATCGTATATCGCAAAAACAGATTGGATCTCTTTAGAATCTGCTTTTGACGATGCCATTGGTGCCATCGAGTTCTTGAAAAAACGTGAAGTAGATTTCCTGCTACTCGACATCGAGATACCAGGCGTCAACGGGCTGGAGTTTCTAAAGATTCTTAAAAACCCTCCACAAGTTATTTTCACGACAGCCTACTCGGCACATGCGATAGAGGCCTTTGAGCTGGAAGCCGTGGATTACCTGATGAAGCCTGTTTCGTTTGACCGCTTCTTAAAAGCCGTGAACCGAATCACGTCCAAGCCAGAAACTAACCAGGTTCATCAACTTCAAAATATAGTAACAGAAACATCCTTTGCTTTTTTTAATGTAAACAAAGTGATGGTGAAAGTGAAGTTTGATGACATCTTGTATATAGAGAGCATGAGAGAATACGTATACATAAATATGCCCGACAACAAAGTGATTACAAAAATAGGTATTGGTGAAATGGAGAAGATGTTGACTCCTAATTTTCTCCGAGCACATCGATCGTTCTTGGTGAACACCAATAAGATTACTGCTTACAACGCAGAAGAAATATTCGTTGGTAAAAATTCTATACCAATAGGCATAAACTTTAAAAAAATGGTAGAGGCTGTTTTACGCGGCAAAACGTAAAATTATACTCTAATTCTCAAACTCTATTTTGTATTACACTTTTAATTAAATGAGACGTTGCGAAACGTGCTCGATTCCAGGAATGATCTTTCTATTCACTAATTAGCAATAGTTGTCAACAGAATCTTAACGCTTTGTCTTGTGCATTCCACTTATTCTCTATTAGGGATTGAACAAACTAAATTTGGATTACTTAGCTTATAAAAAATTGTAGTACACAAAGATTCGGTGAATGCAATCCAACGACTTTAGTAAAGATATTGGAAGCCAAAGCAGTAAGGAGGGTACATACCCTCCTTCTCTACCAAAGCCTCGTTTGGCGGTTGACTTACTACTCTTCGCTCATCTCCTTTTTTATGTCCTCAAAATGGGACAGGTCCTTTCCATAAATCAACCTGAGATACGGCTTCACCATGATCACCGTTGCTGCAATAAAAGCAAACGTGCCCGCTTTTACGGCAACAGATTTTTCTCCAAAAAAATCATCCGTCAGCAGCATGATGATCATAAACGCACTGAAGAGGTATGCGTACCGGGCGTACAAAACCTTGAACTGTATAAGTTTCTCAATCGAATCGTCCACATAGGTTTTGATTGGCCTGGTGAAGTCCGCCTTCTTCCAAAAAAGCAAGGACTGATACAGTGAGGCACCAACAGGGAGGAAAAATACCAGGCTCAACAAAACAATCTTGAGCCCAAACATCCGGCTTGCGTGATCAGACGGGCCTTGAATGATAACTAGAATGGCCCCTATGTAAATCATCAGGCACAAGCCCAACTCCAGGGCAAATTTAATGACCACTTTCCGCAAGCGACCTTTCCATTGTTTGGCCAGTTCCTCTCCCAGCGATTGGCTGCCGTATTGGGTTTCCTCTTCCACTTCTTTCCAAATAATTTTCAGGTCTTCCAATATCTCAGTCTTCATGTTTTCCCATGTTTTTTAATTTCTGTTTAATCCTGTTCAGCCTCACCCCTACGTTGCTCTCTGTGAGCCCGGTGATGTCGGCCATTTCCGCGTAACTCAATTCGTCCAGGTACAGGGCGACCAGTACTTTCTCCTGATCCGTCAGTTGCCTGATGAGGTTATCCAATAACTCCATGCGGGATTGCTTCTCATTCTCACAGGCGGGTAATTCGTGGTGAAGTGGTTTTAGAGGATGCAGTTCAACCCTTTTCTTTCGGAGCCTGCCGATGGACGTGTTCAAGGCCACTTTATACAGCCAGGTCGAAAACTTGGACTCGTTTCGAAATTGAGGATACGAATGCCAGGCATTTAACAAGATATCCTGACGGAGGTCATTTCGGTCTTCTGCATCGGTCCCGTACATACGGCATATTTTGGCAATGATGCCATGGCAATCAGCGATTTGTTTGGCGAATTGGTTGGTTGCCTCTCCCGGCATAGGTAAAAGATAAGAAGAATTAAGGCTTGTTTCCCCATTTGGCGCAAAGGCACGAAGAAACTTACAGGCCGGAGCAAAAAAAATAACGAGATGATATTGATTTCAAATCGGATTTGTTTAATCGGGAGTAAAGCCATGGGCCAGTACCTTTTATTTGCACATCCCGTCACATATCATTTTTCCTCAACACTTCGATCGGATTTATGCTTGCAAGCTTAAAGCAATGATACAGAATGGTGGTCACCACGATCAAGGCCACCAGAACAAAAGCAATGGCAAAAAAGGCTGGTGAATAATCTATCCGGCTGGGATACTGTGAAAGCCAGGAGGCGCCAAAATATAATGCAAAAGGGGAACCAAGCAGACTCGCTACCAGCACCAATAAGAAAGTGGGTTTTAACAATAACATGATCAATTGTAACTGGTTTGATCCCAGTACTTTTCTGATTCCTACCTGGCGTGATTTCTGCTCAGCTGCGAATAATGCGGACCCAAAAATCCCCAGGGCAGCAAGGCCTACCGCTATTATGGCGATGGAGGTTATTAAACTTTTCTGCCGCTGATCGCCCTCGTACAGTGCCTGGAACCGATCATCCAGGAAGTAATAGTCAAATGGAATAATGGGAAAATTAGTCCGCCAGGCGGTTCGTAAATCTTCCAGCACACCTTGCGCATTCATTTTGTCAAACCTTACCAGAAAGTATCCACTGGAAAGCGGATCATACTCCAGCATGAGCGGCATGACGTTTTCATGCAGGGAAGCAAAATTAAAATCATTGATCACCCCAATAACGGATTTGTCCACCTCCTTATTTTTAAATGCATCACGATACTTAAATCGCTTGTTCAGCGCGCTGTCTCCAAGGGTGACCATGGCGGCATGGTTGATGACAATATACCGATCAGAATCTGCCGCATTTAATTCATGAAAGAATCTTCCGGTGGTCATGTTCAAACCGAGGGCTTCAAGAAAATCACTATCTACGAATGATTGGAAAAATGTAACCCTCCTTTCTTCATCGGCTTCATTTTCAGAAAACGTTAATCCGTAAGTAAAGAGGTTTTCCCCCGGAGGCATCGAACACATGCCGATACGGGGAATATTTCGGTTGTTCACGAGGCTGTTCTTGAAAGCAATTCGCTTATCCGGTTCAACAGAGGTTGCATTGAGCACAACAATTTGATCGGAGTCAAATCCAAGGTCACGAGTCAATAAATAATCAATTTGAAAAAAAATAAGAAGCGACAGGGTAATCAAACAAAATGAAACGGTCAATTGAAACCCCGCCAAGAGATTCCTCAAATTCAGTTTTGACGGCTTGGCTAGCAACGTGCCTTTAAATGCCTCCATCGTACCGGCCTGCGATATCCTGAAGGCCGGATAAATTCCCGAAACCAACAGAATGGTAACAAAAATACCTCCAAGCAGGTACACGACTTCCATTGAGAACAAATCGAGGTTGCGCTTCACAATGTTGTTAAAGGCAGGCAACAAAGCCAGCGCAGTGATAAATCCAACAAGGATACTGAATAAGGACAGCATCATGGTTTCCAAAAAATGAGCCCACATGAGCAATCCTCTGTCAACACCAAGTATTTTTTTCAGTCCAATGCCTTGCGCGCGCTTCAAAAACTCTGCTGTGGATATATTGATGTAGTTGATGCAAGAAATCAGCAGCGTTATCAAACCGATATACAGGTAAACGTATACCTCTTTAATAGTACCATTCACACCAATTTCATAATGTAAATTGGAGTGAAGGTGAATAGACTCCAACGACTGCAAATAGGGCTTCAACCTTTGTGACCTTCCCTCGCCTCTGAATTCCTCAATGAAGGATGGAAACTTAGCCTCAAGACTTTGGGCGTTCTGTGGGTCTGCGAGGAGCAAATAGGTATAAAAAGCATTAAACCCTTTTTGCTCCAGATTCTTTGAAGCTGGTATTTGCCGCGACACAACCGGGTCATTTGCGATCGCAACAAGAGAAGAAAAGGAGGCTATGAAATCAAACTTGAAATGTGAATTGGCAATGTCATCGATGAGAACGCCCTTCACGACAAACTCCAATTCACCATTGAGCAAAATACTTTGCCCAAGGGGGTCTTCCGTGCCAAAGTACTTGGCAGCAGTGGCGGGCGTAAGCACCACCGAGTAAGGCGTGTTCAACAAATCACTCTTTTGACGACCGGCTACCGGAAAATGAAAGAGATCAAAGAAATTGGAATCAGCAAAGACAAAACTGCGCTCGTTAAAGGAAACGTCCGATGCAATATTACTTACACTTACATTGGCAGGTCTGAAAACTCTTGTATAGGACTCTACTTCGGGATAGCGCTCCTTTAGGGCTGGGCCTGTGGTAGCTGACGTAAAGGCAAAACTCTCTATGCCCTCTGGGGTACTGACGCTATGCACGTATCTGAAAATTCGGTCATAATTTGGATGTTGTTGATCATATGCTAATTCAGCAATACAAAATCGGCCGGTTAATAGGACAACGGCAGTCCCACAAGCCATTCCCGCAATCTTGACAAGTGAAATGAACTTGTTTCTGGTAATTAATCTGAAATTCGATTTGAAAATAAATTTGAGCATGGAGGTGGCGTTAACATATTTCTATCATCGGTGATTCACTCTTTTGGGCAATGCCGTCAAATAATGCATGAAAATAGAAACACATTGTCCTATGGAATAGAACGAAAATGAAGCTTTGGAATAATTGTTACTTATTAGTGCTACAAAAATGAATTTTTGTTTCTGCCAGATTAAAAATGTTGGCACCCATTCAGATGGATGCTTGCTCCGAAATTCCTGGTAATCTGATGAGCTTCCTCCGCCCGTTTTGCATTTTGATGCTAACACGGGGACTACCTGTTCGCGCGGGTCTCATTTAAATCAAATACCAGGGTCCGCACTTACCGATTGATTTATTCAAAAGTAAAAATCATCCAAGACATCATTTTTATTCTATAGACACGGTTTAATAGACGGTATCTTGGAGGGGTAAAAATTTAAATTGGCCGAATATGAAAAAGGTAGTTTTTGTTTGTGAGCATGGTGCAGGCAAGAGTGTTGTCGCTGCCGCCTACTTCAATAAGATTGCCAGGGAACGAAACCTGGATTGGCAAGCCTCCTGCCGTGGTGTAGATCCTGATGACGAAGTTAGCGAGGCCACCAAAGAAGGCCTTCTTTCCGATCAGCTTCTTGATCCAGCGTTAAAACCACAAAAGCTCACAGCCGCTGACCTCGATGCTGTTGAAAAAATCATCCACTTTACACCCCTGCCAAATTACGACAACACCACGCCAAACACATTGGACTGGACCTCACTGCCAAATCTGAACGGAGGGTATCAGGCGCGCAGAGATGAATTCATCAAGAAAATCAATCAACTATTTGATGAACTGGGGAAATGATCCCGACTGCATGTGTCTATATTATTTATTAATGAGCCTTCCAGGTTTTCGCCTCATTTCGATTTTTTCGGTGGGCTCTCCCGGAACTCGGCCACTCGCATCTGCCGCTTATGCAACTCTATGGCCTCCACTTTGATCCCGTGGTGAAGACTGGCATTGATCTCATAGCCGAATAACAGGACAACCGTAATCAGCTGCACCCAGATCATCAGCGCGATCAGCACACCAATAGAACCATACACTTTGTTGTACGTGCCGAAATTGGTGATGTAATAAGAGAAACCGTAAGAGATTCCCAACGATCCCAACGTAGCCAAAAATCCACCGATGGAAAAAAAACTCCAGTTGTAGTGGATGGCAGGCCCGAAGTAATAAATAAAGGAAATGGCTATAAAAAAGACGACAAAAATAATGATGAACCGCAACCCCAGGATCAGGTAGATGGTGTACTGATCAAAATTGAAGTGACCGAACTCTGATAAATTGTCGCCTATGTAGTCGATGGCAAATTGGCCAACCACCAGCAAAGCGACTGCACTGATAAGCACAAAGGCCAGCATAAACGTCAACCCGGTGGCGGTTATCCTCATGCGAATGCCGCTCCTGCGCTCCACGGTTTGGTAGCAGGCATTGAACGCCTTCATCAATGCCATCATTCCGTTGGTAGACAAAAACAATGCAAACAAAAATCCAAACGTGAGCAGCCCGCCCCGCTGATTACTGATGATATCAAAAATGGTGGATGAAATCACTTCGTACATGCTGGCCGGCATCAGCCCGCCCATAAATTCCATGATGCTATTTCTATTCACCGCGGGAAAGTACTGTGCGATGTATGGAGTAAGCGTAAACAAAAATATAATGGCAGGAAATATTGCCAGGATAAAATTGTAAGCGACTCCGTTAGCCCGGTTGATTAAATCATCCTTTTGAATATTGTCCAGAAAAATTTTGATGAACCGGTAAAGAGACAAATTTTGGTGCCTCTTGAATTTTACGCGCTTCATCCAACTCCGAACCAGCATCAATGACGGAAAACGCAGAATAAGTTTTCTGATCTTGAACTTCATTTAAAATAGGGTTCCAGCACCTTGTCAAATGCCTCAGGCGGCCTGCAGGGTCGCCCGGTTTTTTTGCTTACAAAAGCCAGCAATGTTTCGCCACGGTGCAACACCTTACCGGCTTCATTGGATATTTCATACTCAAACCGAATCCTCACGCCAGGCTTCTCGCGAATGGTCGTGACCACAGTCAACTTGTCGTCATACAGGGCAGGCGCCAGGTAAACCGACTTATTCTCAAGGACAGGCATCATCACACCCATCGCTTCCAACTCCTTGTAGGTCATCCCCAGTTGCCGCAAACTTTCCACCCGTGCCACTTCAAAATAAGAAGCGTAATTGCCGTAGTACACATAGCCCATTTGATCTGTCTCTCCATAGCGGACGCGCAACGAGGTTTCTGATTTATACATTTTAATTCTGCTTTCTTAGGGCTCTTCCTTTCTGCTGTTCTATTGTCAGGGCCCTTTGATACCGCTTTGCATTGTTGATGTGCTCATTGAAACTCGCGGTAAAATTGTGGTAACCTGAAAAATCTTCTTTGGCACACATATAAATGAAGGAATGATTTTTTGCGCTTAAGACCGCGTCAATGGTTTCAATCTGCGGCATGTTGATTGGCCCGGGTGTCAGACCCACATGCTTGTACGTATTATAGGGCGAGTTGACCTCTTTATGTTCGTTGAGCACCCGTTTGAGGGTGAAGTCACCTACGGCAAAAACCAACGTTGGATCAGCTTGCAGCGCAATGTTTTTTTTCAACCTGTTCAGATAAAGGCCCGCGATCATAGGCGCTTCGTCTGGCTTCACCGTCTCGGCTTGTACAATGGAAGCAAGGATCGAAACTTCAATGGGAGATAGTCCAATCGAATCTGCTTTTCTCTTGCGATCTGCGTTCCAGAAAATTTTGTATTCTGAGTTCATTCGCTGAATTAGCTCTGAAGGCGTGACGTCATAGTACACTTCGTACGTATTGGGGATAAACATACATAAAACATTGTCCTCGTTGAAGCCCTCCCTGTTGGTGGCAATGAATTCATTGAGACCAGAATAAAACTGCTCGGGTGTAATGGCCAGATTTTTCGTGATGCGCTCGCCCAGGTCGCTCACCAACCTCACATTGGTAAACGTTACGTTCACCGGTTCCTGCGTTCCCGACCGAAGTAACATAATCGCCTGCAGGTTGGTCATATTCCTGCTCAGGTGATACCGGCCTGGCTTTATCGACTTATCGTAGTCGTATAATCGCGCCAGAAAACTGAACGACACCATATCGTTGACGAACCTTCCCCTGCCAAGATCTTCCTGCACCTGCCGAAAGGTAGCGCCCGACTTTACGATAAACAGCCGATCGTCCAGATCTACCAGGATATTCGGAGTGAAAAAAATCTGATATCCATAAAAAGTAAATGTGATAAGCAGCGTAGACCCCACAAGGAATGCAATTAGTTTTTTCTTTGGCACTTCTTTCATACTCTATATAGACTGAGGCGCAAAATTACAAAATCAGGATGTAGCTCATCACTTTAATTTTTGGAATTTAGTACTACCTTAATGCTCTTTACGAATTAATTTCCCGGATGGCAGCAGTTTTTCTTCCCATTCACCCTCAAAATCCCGAGCCTAGAAAAATTTCGCAGGTGGTAGACTTGCTAAAGCAGGGCGGTATTATCATTTATCCTACCGACACCATCTACGGAATTGGCTGCGACCTGATGAATCGCAAATCCATTGAGCGCCTGTGCAAAATAACGGACGTCAAACCCCAAAAGCTTGATCTGTCATTTATATGCAACGACCTTAGCCATATTTCTGAATTTGTAAAACGAATCGATACACCCATTTTTAAAATTTTAAAAAAATCATTACCCGGGCCGTTCACTTATATTTTTGAATCCAGCACCAAGGTTCCCAAAATTCTGAACGTAAATAAAAAGACAGTTGGTATACGAATACCAGATCATTCTATTCCCAGGGATTTGGTGGCGCAACTCGGCAACCCGCTGATAACAACTTCGATCAAGGATGAGGACGCGATCAAAGAATATACCACTGACCCGCAGGAAATCTACCAGGATTTTAAAAACAAAGTTGACTTGGTGATCGATGGAGGTCCCGGAGGCAATGTGCCATCCACAGTCGTTGATTTTACAGGTTCACAACCCGAGATCAGAAGGATTGGACTGGGAGATTTTGATCCCTATTTATGAAGGCTATTCTGGATTTACAGTATCTCCCGCCTCTTGAATATTTTTCGCTGCTGGTGCAGTGCGAGGAAATTTGCCTTGAGCGCCATGAGCACTACGTGAAGCAAAGTTATCGCAACCGATGCTATATTAATTCGGCCAACGGCATCCTCAAGCTGGTAGTACCCGTGACAGCAAAGCATGGCAAAGCCCTGGTCAAAGACGTTCGTGTCGACTACAATACGAAGTGGCCGTATATTCATTGGCGCGCCTTAGAATCAGGTTATCGGAAGTCAGCATTTTTTGATCACTATGCCGATGAACTGGAAAAAATTCTATTTAAGAGACACGTTTTTTTATACGACCTTAATTTTCAATTGCTGTCATTCTGTCTGCAATCTGTTCAACTTAACCTATCGCTGACAGAAAGTAAGAGTTACCAAAAAGTTCCTGAAAATAATATTACCGACCTGCGATCCGCCATTAACGCCAAAACGGGATACATGGAAAGACCATTCTATTCACCGGTACCCTATGTTCAGGTTTTTGGCAATAAGTTTGCACCTAACCTGAGCTTTGTTGACTTGTTGTTTTGCGAAGGGCCCAATGCGATTCAAATAATCAAGTCCTCCACCGGGGGGTATTTGAACAAATAAAAATCGATTGTTGTTTTTAATCGTATACATCAGGACGGGGACCGGAAAAATCGGGCTTAATGCTGGCATTTAGCACTTTGATTAATCAACCCTAAAACTTTACATTTACACAAACGGAAACGCTTATTATGGAAGCCAAATTTTCTAACCGGGTAAAAGAGGTAATATCGCTGAGCCGGGAGGAAGCATTAAGATTGGGTCATGACTACATCGGTACTGAGCACCTGTTGTTAGGTATGGTTCGTGAAGGAGAAGGAGTCGCTGTGGGCGTTCTCAAAAAACTTGGTGTACCTCTTGACGAGTTGCGGGGGGAAATCGAAAAGGTTTCCAAAAGCACAGCCACACATGATGTGAAAAACCTCGCCAATATTCCATTAACCAGGGCATCGGAAAAGGTTTTAAAGATCACCTACCTTGAAGCAAAAATATTTAAGGCGCAGTTGATTGGTACGGAGCATCTTCTGCTCTCCATTCTCCGCGACCCGGACAACCTGGCAACCCAAATTCTAAACAAATTTGATGTCGCCTATGATGTTGTTAAAGAAATGTTAGAATATCAAAGCGATCAACCACTGGCTTCTTCCGATACCGATGATCCGGATGAAGATTCTTCAAAAATGTTTGGAGGCGGTTCAGGCACGGCAGGATCAGGAAAGGAAAAGAAGGGCGCAGAAAAATCTCGCACACCAGTGCTTGATAATTTTGGGCGCGACCTGACCAAGCTTGCGGAGGACAACAAACTTGATCCGATAGTTGGACGAGAAAAAGAGATTGAGCGTGTAGCGCAGATTCTTAGCCGCAGGAAGAAAAACAATCCGATACTGATCGGGGAACCTGGCGTTGGAAAAACAGCCATCGCTGAGGGCCTTGCGCTCCGCATCATCCAGAAAAAAGTATCCCGGGTTCTTTTTGGAAAACGTGTGGTTACCCTTGACCTGGCCTCGTTGGTCGCAGGAACAAAATACCGCGGGCAATTTGAAGAGCGCATGAAGGCCGTGATGAACGAGCTGGAGAAGTCGGCCGATGTCATCCTCTTTATTGATGAACTTCACACCATCGTTGGTGCAGGAGGCGCATCCGGATCTTTGGATGCATCCAATATGTTCAAACCCGCATTGGCCCGGGGTGAAATTCAATGTATAGGTGCCACCACGCTGGATGAATACCGCCAATACATTGAAAAGGACGGTGCGCTTGCAAGGAGATTCCAGATGGTGATGGTAGACTCCACTTCTGTAGAAGAAACCATCGAGATTCTTGAAAACATCAAAGAAAAATACGAGGATCACCACCACGTAAGCTATACCAAAGAAGCCATCGACTCCTGCGTGAAATTATCGGATCGATATATCAGCGATCGTTTTTTACCTGACAAGGCCATTGATGTGCTTGATGAAGCTGGCGCGCGCGTTCACATGAATAATATCCATGTGCCTGACGAAATTGTCAAGTTGGAAAACGCCATCGAAGACGTTAAAAAAGAAAAAAATCGCGTTGTTAAGAGTCAGAAATACGAGGAGGCTGCTCAACTTCGGGACAAGGAGAAGAAACTCATTGAGCAAATAGATATCGCCAAGGCCAAGTGGGAAGATAAGACGCGGACTGAAAAGTATACGGTAACCGAGGACAACGTTGCGGATGTTATTGGCATGATGACGGGAATTCCTACCAACCGGATTGCTCAGAAGGAAAGCAACAAACTACTCGGCATGTCCGAACAGTTGAGCGGTAAAGTGGTGGGCCAGGAAGAAGCCATTCAAAAATTAACAAAAGCCATTCAGCGTACGCGGGTTGGGTTGAAAGATCCAAGAAAGCCAATTGGCTCGTTCATTTTCCTTGGCCCGACCGGGGTAGGAAAAACGGAACTGGCAAAGGTTTTGGCCATGTATCTCTTCGATAAGGAGGACGCATTGGTGCGTATCGACATGAGCGAGTACATGGAAAAATTCTCCGTCTCACGTCTTGTGGGGGCGCCTCCTGGGTATGTAGGGTATGAAGAGGGCGGACAGCTCACTGAAAAAGTAAGAAGAAAACCGTACAGTGTTGTTCTTCTTGATGAAATCGAGAAGGCTCACCCGGATGTGTTCAATATATTATTGCAGGTTCTTGACGATGGCATTTTGACTGATGGTTTAGGCAGGCGGGTGGATTTCAGAAACACCATCATCATCATGACTTCCAACATTGGCGTACGCGATCTGAAAGACTTCGGCTCGGGTATCGGTTTTGCCACCAAGGCAAAACAATCCAATGAAGAGGAGAATATGAAGAGCACCATCCAGAACGCACTGAAACGGGTGTTTAGTCCTGAATTCCTAAACCGCCTCGATGACGTGATCGTCTTCAACTCTCTCCACCGCGAGCAGATTCACAAGATCATCGACATTACACTCAGCAAGTTATTCGTGAGAATTACAACCTTGGGATACCAGATTGAACTTACTGATAAGGCCAAGGACTTCCTTGCTGAAAAGGGATACGACCAGCAATTTGGTGCGCGTCCGCTTAACAGGGCCATTCAAAAATACCTTGAAGACCCGATTGCGGAGGAGATTCTCAAAGGTGAAATCGAAGAAGGAGGTACACTGATGGCTGATCATGATGGTAAGAGTGAAAATCTAACCATCAAAGTGAAAAAGCCAAAAGCATCGTCTAAAGAGAAAAAGAGCGAATAGTAAGTTTCTATCCGACATAATTCATTGGCAGGCTAAAACCTGCCATTTTTGTTGATCAGTTCGGTAAATCGCTTTTTGACAAGTTCAATGCACGCCATGAAATCCGCAGCGCTTTTTCTTGTGTTGGCTTTTTTCCTTAGGGATCACCGTGTTTACGGCCAACCGCAAGTCAAAATTGACAGTCTCAAAGCTATGCTGGAGACCGCACAAGCTGACGATACGCGCAAACTCCACTTACTAAATCAACTTGGATTTGAATACTGGACTGTCGACCCCGCTCAATCTGAAGACTTTGGCAATGCGGCATCGGCACTGGCCATGGCTCTTAAAGACACTGCGCAGTGGGCCATGGCCCACCGGGTAATTGGGGTTTCCCATTGGTCGCGCGGCAACATGTTTCAGGCCTTAACACATCTGTTTAAGAGTCATGAATTGTACAAACAAATTGGAGATAAATCAGGCGAAGCATCAGCCGCCATGAATATTGGCCTGGTCTATACCGACCAAAAAGACTACCAGCTCGCCTTAAAGCATTTTATTGATGCGAAAAATCTATTCGAACAAATTGACAATAAAGAACGAATAGGTTCCGCACTGAACAACATTGGTTCGGTTTTCCTTGAGACCAATAATTTGCAGGAGGCTAATACCTTCTTAACAAGAGCCTTTCGCGTTAATATGGAATTGAACTTTCAGTTCGGAATTATGGAAACAGGCAACCGACTGGGCCTGTTGGCGCTTAAACAATCCAATCTTCCACAGGCTCAAAAATTTTTAACTGAGTCGCTTCAGATTGCTCGCAAAAACAAAGATCAGGAACATATTATCAAGAATCTCGAGAATCTTGCGAGGGTCCGGATCCAATTGGGGAAAATTGACGAAGCAAAAAGAATGCTTGACGAGGCCTTACCTCTGGCGCAATCAAAAAATTACAAGAAATGGTTGAGGGACATTCTGCTGGACTACAGGCAAATTTACCAGCGCAAGGGACAGTTTGGCAAAGCCCTTTATTATGCCGATCAGCATGAGATCCTCAACGACAGTATTTTCAGCGAAGAAAAAGCCTCGCAACTCACCCGTTTGAAAATGGAAAAGGAGGCAGCGGAACAAAGGCAGGCACTTCGACTGAAGGAGCAGGAGATTGCCCTGCTCCAGCAAAAGAAAAAAATCAACCAGCTTTCAACGCTATCCCTGGTCTGCGTCTTGATTTTGGTGATTATGGCATCCATTTGGTTGTTCCGCGCCCAGCGAAGTCGTTTTAAGATAAGGCATGAGGCTGTTAAAAAGGACCTCGAGCGGGCCAGGCAGATTGAAGAAGAACTAAAGCAGACTCTTTTATCCAAAGACAAGGAGTTAACTTCTTACACGGTAAATTTCATCCGCAAAAACGAGTTGATTGACGAGCTGAGACAAAAAATAGAATCCCTTCGAAAAAAGCTTCCGGAATCATCCCAGGAGCTCAACTCCATTCTCAATATGGTGCAAACAAACAGCATCGATAAGGATTGGGATGATTTCAAGTTGGTATTTGAAAATGTGCATCATGACTTTTTCGGAAAACTGCTCAGGCAATACCCGGATTTGACACCCGCTGAACTGAAACTGTGTGCATTGGTTTACCTCAATTTATCCATTAAAGAAATGGCATCCCTGATGGGAATCTCACCCGATAGTGTCAAAACCTCCAGGTACCGGCTACGCAAAAAATTGGGGCTTACCCAAGAACAAAATTTGACCGAGTTCATTATCAACTACGGATAGCTCATAATTTCGCCCAGAAGGTCATGTTCACCTTTTGTCTACCGGGCCGTCACCTTTTGTAGTCGACATCCAAACATCCTTGTCAGTTGACCATCCGTTATTTGCCGCGTCAAACAAATTGAATGAACAAGATGTCTTTTAAATCCAAAAAATCGATCGCCCTCCTGGGTATAATCGTGGGGCTGATTGCAGTGATGTTCTGCTTAAACTCATGCAGTTTCTCCAAAGGAGGCAGCCGACAATTCGATGCCCCGTTACTAAACAACCTGGGTGATTATAAAATAAAAATTACCACAGAATCTGAAGTCGCGAGTCAATTTTTTACACAGGGCGTGATTATGGCCAATGCCTTCAATCACGCGGAGGCTGCTCGCTCATTTCGCGAGGCCATCAAACTCGACAGCACCTGCGCCATGGCCTATTGGGGTCTCGCTTATGTATTGGGTCCAAATTATAATACCAACAGCACAAGCGGTGAAAGCAGTGAAATACTCGGTGCGCTAAGAAAAGCCGTGAAGTATGCGGGTTCGGTAACACCATGGGAAATGGCCCTCATCAATGCCATGAATATCAAATTTCCGCCTGATGGTGGGAGTGTAAATGAAGAGGCTTATGCGGTGGCCATGAAGTCCATCTACCATGAATTCAACTACAACGATTTTGTGGTAACCCTTTATGCGGAATCAATGATGAACCTCCATGCCTGGGATTTGTATACACGCAAGGGCGGTGAGCCCAAACCGTGGACTCCAGCAATTGTCAATACGCTTGAGTTGGCCATGAAACTGAACAACAACAATCCATTGGCCAATCACCTTTATCTGCATGCCACTGAAGCTGCGCCCGATGTGGAGAAAGCGCTGGTAAGTGCAGAGCGGTTGAAAACACTTGTTCCCGGTGCCGGTCACCTGGTGCATATGCCTTCTCACATTTACATCAACACCGGTGACTACCACGAGGGCTCGCTTGCCAACGAGCATGCAGTGAGGGTGGACAGTATTTATATTGCCCAATGCAACGTGCAAGGTGTTTACCCTCAGTTGTACTATCCGCATAACTGGCATTTTCTTGCGGCTACAGCCGCGCTGGAGGGACGGGCCACAAGATCTATTGAAGCAGCTTTCAAGACCGCGGAAATCATTGACCGTAACTACCTGAAGCAGGACGGGTACGCTACCACACAGCACTACATTACCATTCCACAACATGTGTTGATCAAATTTTCTCAGTGGGAAAAAATCAGGTCGTTGCCAAAACCAGACAGGAGTCTCGATTATCCAATGGCCATTTGGCATTATGCGAGAGGTATGGCATTTGCCAATACGCTTAAGCTAGCTCAGGCAAAAGAAGAACTGGAAATGCTGAGAACATTAGGAACATCGCCTTCGCTCAAAAATTTATGGATATGGGAAATAAATACCGCTGCAGACATATGCGCAATCGCCATTCACGTATTGGAAGGGGAAATTGCTCGTCAGTCAGGTCAACTTGAAGAAGCCGTGGCCCATTTTCAAAAGGCGATTGCAATCGAAGATCAATTGAACTACAATGAACCTCCCGATTGGTTCTTCTCTGTCCGTCATCTACTGGGCGATGTATATCTTCAATTAAACAGGGGAGCCGATGCTGAAATCGTCTACCGCGAGGACTTGTCTTACTGGGTAAAGAATGGCTATGCACTTAATGGCCTTTATCACAGTCTGGTGATGCAAGGCAAGACGGACGAGGCCAAAGCCGTGCAGCTGCAATTCAACGAAGCATGGCAATATGCGGATATCGGCTTAAAGTATTCCAGAATAGATGAGGCCAAAAGGAGGGATCTCGCCATCAAAATAGACGAAACCACTCCGACAAACCTGGTTTATATCGCGGGAACTTTTTGTTCGAAATAGACGATCATTTAATCACTTAACGCAGACTATAACTAATGAAATTTAGAACCTTAATACTTGCCTTAATGGTATGTCTTGTTACGAATGTCTTCAGTCAAGACGTGAAGGAATTGAACAAGAAAAACATTCGGCTTTCCACAGGCATCAACATGACCTATCTGGAGGCCGGTAGTGCACAGGGCACACCGGTCATTCTGTTGCACGGACTCACTGACACCAGCAGGTCTTTTTTTGATACCATGAACACCCTGGCGAGCCTGAATCCTTCACTAAAGATTTATGCACTGGATCAAAGAGGGCATGGTGGGTCTACCATGCCTGAAATTGAATGCGCCCAAAATCCTGAAATCTGTTTCTCCCCGGCCGCCTTTGCCAAAGATGTTATTGCATTTATGGATCAAATGGGAATTTCAAAGTCATACATTGTTGGTCACTCCATGGGCAGTATCAACGCCCAGGAGATCGCGTTGGAATATTCTCACCGGGTAATGGGCATGGTGCTGATCGGCAGTTTTGTAAATGGCCAGACCAGTGCGGCCATCAACGACTATTTAATCGGCAACATCATTGACGGGCTTTGGCGGGCCGCACTGGAAAAGGGGCCCGGCTTTAAATGGCCGACAGATGCATACTTGCTGAAGCCGACTGAATTGGATCCCGAGCTGACAAAGTGGATCAAAACGGACTGGGTAGCTGACCCCATTTCAAATCCCGAATTGCTTGATGCCATATATCCCGAAACAATGGATATAAGGTTGGGGGTATGGATTGGCGCACTTTATGGGCTTCGGAATGTGAATAACACAGAAAGGTTAAAAAAATTATCTGTCCCCACCCTGGTACTCTGGGCAACGCAGGACAATGCATTCCCCAAGTCGGATCAGAACGAATTAAAGGCAGCCCTTCAGAAATCTGTTACCTGTAACAACATGACCTACGTTTACAAAACTTATGGAAGACGACCGTTGCCTGAATCCGGAATTCAAGAAAATGATCTGGGCCACAACTTGCAATGGGCAGCGTTTGCATCCGTGGCAGAGGATATCAATACATTCATTCTAACAGGAAAGCCAACGGCTGATTTAACGTACGTAGATTCTGAGACTGGTCAGTTATTAAGCCAGAAGCGGTAAGTCCATTACAATAAAAAGGGCACATGTGCCCTTTTTTTGTTACTAAAGTATGCCATTTAGTACCCGCCCAAATACTTCCTCGCAAACCATTCGGCCGAGATCAGCATAAGCAGGAAAAAGAAAACAAGCTTTAGGTTAATCAACGGATTGAATGACTCCTCCGAATGAATTAAACTTTGTGCTTCCACCCTGGAAAAATCAACGGCTAGTTGAGGCAGGTTTTCCGCTTTATAAAATTTTCCTCCCGTGTTGTCGGCCCATTTGCGGAGCAATCCAAAGTCGGCAGTAAGATTTTGGGACTCGATGTTCTGCTCCGTAACCAGGAATTCTCCTGTTACGGATTCTCGTCTTCCCCCTATTTCTGTGGAAGAAGTGTAACGATAAACTCCATCTCTTAAACCTCCGATACGATATCGGGAGCCACCGGGGCTGGTGATGTAGCTGTACTGCAAAGTTCCACCGCGCTCGTCATTTAGCACAAGATCAATTTTTTGTCCGTATATCTGTTCGAACAGCTCGTTGTAGACCTGGCTTTCAAAAATCACTGGCTCTGACACTGTAAATTCATGTTGAATGGGGAAACTCCTGAACTTGCGTTTATCTTCTCTCGTGCTGAGGTATTGGATCAGCTTTGAAAATACCTCGTCAAACGCATCTGTCTTCTGGGTTTCGGCAAATTCATCCAGTCTCCACTTCCAGATTCCGTCACCCAGAAGCGCGCCCACTTTTTGTTCGTCAGCAGTTGTAGTGAATAAAAGGGGGCGTTCTGTATTGACTCTTCCGATACGCTGAAACAACAAGATGCTTGCCGAAGGAGGATAGGTAAACTTCCCAAACGGAACATTGGCCGGAGGGTACCTGGCGAACACATTGTTTAATTGGTCACTAAACCCGAAATCCTTAAAATCAGGATTGATAGTTGGCGTCACAGCATCCCATTGGCCGGGGGTCTCGAACGAAATGGGGATTCCATTCGCTGCCAACTGCCTTAGGTTAGATCGTTCACCCAGCATGATAAGTAATGGAGTGCCGCTATCCCTCAATTGATTAAACAGCGATGTTGTTTTTCCTCCGTAATCTATAGCCTGATGAAAAATTGCCAGATCAACATTTCCAGATTTTAGTGATTCCGTGGCTGCTTCTTTTACGCCAGGAATGTGCACGATCAATTCATAATTGGAGTTTTTCTCCACCACGGCCCGGATGGCCTTGATATCAGGATGGGGCGCGGGCGCTACCATCAGAATTTTTTTCTTTCCCTCCACCACTTCCACAAAGGCGCTGGCATAGTTATTTTTTTTGTTCCTCTCTTGCGGTGAAGGTTCAATGGAAATGTCCAAACGCTGCAGTCCTTTTTCAGCCGCATCAATCTGAAAGTCAAACTCAAGAATTGACCGGGTGCCTGAGTTTTTTCTATCTCTCGCCAGCAACTTGCCTTTTTGGTAAACGGACGCTACAATTTCCTGTTCACGAAGGCCACGAATCATGACTTCCGCCCGCAATGGGAATTGGTTGCCCTGATAAGCAATTTTATTGTACAGCACATTGCGCAGCACGATATCTGTTCGCTCTGTGGTATCGCCAATGCCCACTGTACAAACCGGGACTTTGAGCGGTGTATACAACGGTGAACTTCCGGCATTGTAAATACCGTCAGACATCACGATGACGCCTGCCAGGTTTTTTCCTTCATACTCACCCACCTTATTTCGAACTGCCCCATTTAAATCTGACGTTGGTTCATCAAATTTTAACTCATCACTTTGACTAAGCGTGCTAAGCTCTACGCCAAACCCAAGCGATTCCAATGATTCAATGGTTTTGTTGATCTCGCTATGAACAGGCTGCCACTGAACCGAGTCAATAGTTTCCCTGACGGAGAGGGAATTGTCTACAAGAAATACAAGAGTCGGTTTTTCGTAATTGTTTAAAGTAAGCTTGAGAATTGGGCCGATAAGAAGGAAAGCTAAAAAAGTAACCAATACCGCTCGAAATGTAAACAGCAGTTGATTGGTGGTCCTACTCCACGTGTGCTTATTGCGATAGAGAACATACGCATACCCTATACCCAGCGCAACGCATAACAGTATGAACCCGGGGGAATATTCGAAAAGCAGTCTTTGCTGATTCACCTAATAGTCATATTTCTTGCCCCACAATTTCTTTAAATAACTTCTAAGTTCCGCCTCACGCGGATTGCTGCCTGGCTCGTAAAATTTGGCCCCCGTGATCCCAGCCGGGAGAAACTCCATGTCGGCAAAGTTTCCTTCATGCTCATGGGCATATTGATACCCTTTGCCGTAATTCAAGTCCTTCATCAGTTTAGTCGGAGCGTTCCTGATTGCTAACGGGACAGGAAGGTCACCAGTTTCGCTGACTTTTTGCTGAGCCGCATTGATCGCCACGTAGCTTGCGTTACTTTTGGGCGAAGTGGCCAGATACACGGCACATTGCGAAAGGATAATTCTCGACTCGGGATAGCCGATCAGGTTTACAGCCTGAAACGTGCTGGTGGCCAATACAAGGGCTGTTGGATTCGCGTTGCCAATATCTTCGGAAGCAAGAATCACCATTCGTCTGGCAATAAATTTCACATCTTCTCCGCCTTCAATCATTCGCGCAAGGTAGTAGACGGCTGCATTCGGATCGCTACCGCGTATGGATTTGATAAAAGCTGAAATGATATCATAATGTTGTTCTCCGCTTTTATCATAAATGGCAATTCTCTGCTGCGCAACATTAACAACCAATTCATCCGTAACCACGACATCACCGGCAACGGCATCGGCTATAAGTTCCACCAGGTTGAGCATCTTTCTCGCATCACCTCCAGAAATGTTGAGAAGGGCTTTGTGCTCTTTTAGATTGATCTTCCTATTCTTTAGTTGATGGTCTTTTTTCAGGGCATCATTCACCAGCGTCAGCAAATTTTCCTCCGACAACGATTTCAACGTGTAGACCTGGCACCGGGAAAGTAAGGCGCTGTTCACCTCGAAGGAAGGATTTTCAGTAGTCGCTCCAATCAATGTGATCGTCCCCTTTTCCACTGCACCAAGAAGGGCATCCTGTTGCGACTTATTGAACCTATGAATTTCGTCAATAAATAAAATGCTTTTACCCGACCGCCTCGCCTGTTCAATTACCTCACGAACATCTTTCACCCCTGCGCTTACAGCACTTAATGTATGAAACGATTTTTTTACCTCATTCGCAATGATATTGGCGATGGTTGTTTTTCCAACACCAGGAGGTCCCCACAAAATCATAGACGGAATATTTCCAGTCCTTATGGCATGGCTGATTATACCTTGCTCACCCACCAAATGCTCCTGCCCGATCAGGTCATTTAACCGGGCGGGTCGCATACGCTCTGCTAGTGGAATTTGACTGTTCAGGAGCAAGTTATAGGAACATTAAAGATATTTTAATCAGCGTACAATTGCCTGAGTGCTTAGGCAAACAAGCCGGAAAGTCTCACAAATGTTAAACAGCTATTTTCTTAAACGAGCCGATGGTGTACTCAAGCATGTCATCATCAAAATCCAAATGCGTGACCATTCGAATTTCCCGTGGTCCAAATTTCAGCGCCCGAATATTTTTTTCCGCCAACTTTTTCAGAACGTCCTCAGGTGTCCTTTTCTCTTCAATTTCGAAAATAATAATGTTGGTATCGACCGGTTTTACTGACTCGATCCATTCGAGCTGTTCGAGTACCTTGCCTATTTCTCTCGCTCTTTTGTGATCCTCGCCCAGTCTTTTGATGTGATGGTCAAGCGCATAAACACCCGCGGCAGCCAGGTAACCACCTTGCCGCATCCCACCGCCAAAAACCTTGCGTACCCTGCGCGCTGCATGTTCAAGCTCTTTTTTACAAACCAGTACCGAGCCCACCGGGGTGCCAAGGCCTTTTGACAGGCAAATTGAAATCGTATCAAAATATTTACCGTATTCGGCCGGGTCTTCTTTCGTTTCCTCGAGCGCATTAAATAGCCGGGCGCCATCCAGGTGCATGTGAAGCCCTCTCGACCGACTAAATTCGCTCACCGACTTTATTTGTTGCAGGTTATAATAACTTCCGCCTTCCCGCACCACCGTGTTTTCAAGCGCCACGGTGGAAGTTTTTGGCTGGTGGGAGTCATTGTAGTTGTTGATGTTTTCTTCCACATCTTTGATGGAGATCCTACCCCTGTCGCCATCTACCAGTCTTGAGCTGGCCTGGCAATTCCCGGCCAAGCCACCACCCTCGTACTTATAAATATGCGAGCCCTTATAGCAAATGACCTCATCATAAGGTTGTGTGAGCACCTTGATCCCAATTTGATTAGTCATTGTCCCCGATGGACAAAACACAGCAGCATCCAGTCCCAGGAGCGTTGCACATTTTTCTTCCAACTTCTTTACGGAAGGATCTTCACCAAAAACGTCATCACCCACCTGCGCACTCATCATCGCCTCATGCATCCCAGAGGTTGGCTTTGTTACTGTGTCACTTCTTAAATCTACAAGCATACTCTTAATGTTGAATGGGACGGGAAAATTACAAAAAATAGAGCCGGTTCAGGGCGAATAAAATTTTTGTGGCGAGTAAGCCGATAGCAAACCCTGGCGTGTTGCCACCAAAGTCACAAGTGAATATATACTCCGGACCCATTTGGTTTTTAGACCCTATGGCTCTACTTTTGTGCCTCCAATGAACAAAAGCGATTGT
>CAZZNH010000013.1:0-184570 GCA_964655635.1 uncultured Ohtaekwangia sp. | reverse complement strand
ATACTCAACCGAAGCCGCAGCCATGAGGAGAGAGAAGGAAATCAAATCTAAAAAAGCCGGCTATACATATTAAAAACTAATCGGTCGATAGGAATTGGTCGACACGTCCCGACCTAAAGTCGGGATGGCTAGTAATAGCTGTACGGGCCTGCCTGCAGCAGGCAGGTTCAACTCCCGTCCCGGGTACTTTCTTAATTTACATTAATCTCGAACTCCACATCCAAATCCGTCTCTCCTGTGTTTACATCGGACGTATTCGTTTTCAATTGAGGCTGATGTTTCAGGACAATGCGGAACGCGCCTGAAGCCGGCTCCGCACCGGTCTTCCACAGCGTTTTTAAACCCAAAGGCAAACCTGCGGTGTCGCTATCCTGATAGTCAACCGGGTCGAGTCGATTATCTATGTTTCCGTCCCCGTTCGGTTCGGCAAATACGAGGCCGGTCCAGCCAAAAAGGAACAAATGCTCGTCACTTTCTTCCTCTACCTCGTCTGCAATGTTGTACTCCGGTGATGAGGGATCGGCCAATTCGTTGATCAGTGAAAGTGCCAGACTGTAAGTGGTGTTTGCCATTAGTTCGATGGGCCCATCGACAACAATATCACTCACACCTTCTCCATCAGGGTCAGATGCCGTGGCGGTAACTACTGATCCTCCATTGGCTGGCGTGAACGTAAGGGTAACCTTCGTGATCAACTCCGGAGTGTCCTCCTTTTGTGGATCACTGGAGTCACAACCTGAAAACAACAATGTGAATGCCGGGCCGAAAATTAGTATACCAATAAGAGTTGTGTGGATATTCGATAAATTTTTCATAGTCTGAATTTTTTTATTTGACTCAAGACGAGTCGGCAATTATTTTTTATTTAAAAAAGACATTTAATGGAAAACGTAATGTTCCTTCCTAAATCATCCGCATAGTACCTAAACCGATTGGTGTATTCGCGGTATGAAGTGTTCAGTAAGTTTTCAACGGACAATCGGAAATCGTACCTGAGCGTTTCACGGCTTATGGAGAAACCCGTGCTTGCATTGAGCAACGCGTAGCCGCGGGGCGCTTCCATAAAATCAAAGATGCTGTTGTCATTGGCAAACAAATCAACACCCTGCACGGAGGCCTCATTGATTTGCCGCGGGGTAATTACCCTGGGTGCTCGGTTTTGCCTTGCTACATATTTAATCTTCGATTCCACAAAAAATCTCTTCAACGCCCATCGGTTGGGTTCTTCATAACGCAGCGCCAGTTCATATTTATTGGACGGAATGAATACGAGCAAGTCGTTGTTGCGCACATCGGAAGCCCTGATCAGAGAAACTTGCGGGCTAACTTTTATTTGTCTGGTAACATTCCAAACTCCTGTAAAATCGGCACCAATAAAGAGTGCTTCTGTTTGGGTGTACCTGAAGTAAGGATAGGTGCCGCGCAAATTTTGGGTAACTCCCGTTGGTCTTAAATAGATGTAATTGAAAATGTAATTGGCAAATCCACTTAAATCCAGTTGAAAATTTTTGAATTGCCGCTTATAGGTGCTAACGCCTTTAAGCGCGCGCTCGATCTCAAATGATACATCATCAATGTTCATCACTTCGTTCGTTGTGTCGTTGAGCAACAACCCATACTCAATGGCAGCGGCACTTTGATGTGTACCAAGGCTGTACAACTCGGCCACATGAGGCGGCCGCCATGAAGTGCTGAGGTTGAACGCCACGGACTGGTTGGGATCAACCTGGGCAGTAGCCCCCGCTGTCAAGCTAACATTGTCGAAAGTGAGCGACTCGTCATACCTCGCATTTTTGAAATCAAAACCCTTCGCATTGTAATACCGGTAGTCATAACGCGCTCCGGTATCAAACACCCAATGACCTCTGATGAACTTGGCCACGCCAAAAACTCCTCCGGATAAATTGACATAATTGGGAATAAATGCAATTCGTTGCGTCCCAAAAATGTTCATGTTGTTTTGATACATTCCGTTGATGCCAATACAAAGTCCATTCACGGCATCATGTGGCGTCTCCCACTCGGCCTCTATCGTATGCGTGTTCAATTGGAGATCGATGCTCGGAACTCCCGCAAGGTTTCCTTTTCGGATATCAAATTCCTTCCGGTTGTTATTTTGAAATCCATATTGCAGCCGCCAGTCACCGGCATCCGTTTCCACATGGCCGCTTAATTTCACAAGATTGTGGCTGACACGCTGTCGCGGTTCACCGATGTCATAGCTAAAGTCAGTTGTCGATTGAGGCGGTTCCCTTTCCATCGCGGCAATCAAATCGTCCAGGTTGCTGATCGCTGTTCCTTTCAAAATGCCAAGATCAGTTTTGAAATGACTAAAGAAAGCTTCAAACCCCTTACCATTTTTATGATAGCCCGTTGCCGCGGAAAAGTTGAGTTCCGTCATTCCGGAGTTCGTCAGTGAATAGTCCGGAGTATGATAATCGCCTGAGCGCTTCCCCGTTCCCTGCAGGCGCCAGCCCCAACCGTCATGGTCTTTGATACCGCCCTCCAGCAATCCCGAAGCCGTTCCTCCCCTGCCATTGCTATGGCCAATCAGGTTGAAAGTGCCCCCTACTCCGGCCCGCTCGGGAAGTCCTGCAGGGTTCACAATGACCACCCCGCCAAGTGCATCGGTTCCATATTTGATGGACGAAGCATCTTTAACCACCACGATATTGGAAGCGATAAATGGATCGATCTCCGGTGCGTGTTCCGCTCCCCACTGCTGCCCTTCCTGGCGAATGCCGTGATTTAATATCAGCACGCGTTGGCTGTGCACACCATGAATCACCGGCTTAAAAATCCCAGGGCCGGCCTGAATGGTATTTACTCCCGAGATTTCCTTTAGGGATTCTCCAAGCGACTTTCCCGCGGTCTCGGCCAACTTCTCACCGGTAAGCACCGTGTAATTCTGTGCGCTTTCCAAATGAGCCAATTCCTCCTTCACCACCACTTCCCTCAATGTCTCTACATCAGGCTGCAGGTTGACTTCCTTGACAGCATTGCCATTGAGTCTGATCTCGAACACTTGCTCCTGGTAGCCAAGAAACTGAACCGTGACATGGTAAAGACCGGGGCAAACCTTAGTGAATTCAAACTTACCCTCCACATCAGTCACCATGCCGCTGCCGGACGGATCAAGCAATAGAGCAGCACCGATGAGAGGCTGACCCTGCTCATCCAATACTCGACCGCTAAATCTGCCATTGCAATCCCGTTGACCAAAGGCCAAATGGGAGAACAACATTGTGACAGATAGTATAACTACTCTATTCACACCAAAAAACTACACGTAAATACTAAATCACAACACGACCAACCTGGGGACGCGTGTGTTGCCGGAACCGGACTTTGGGACTTAACTAGGCTGTCGGGGGAGCCCTGGATGGCAGAAGTTGCCCTACTGCAATTGACGATGTATGGTCATCCGCAAAATGAAGTTCTTCGACATTAATAAAAATGCCGGTTGATAAGCCTGGAGTATAAATTTGAAATGACTGGATAGTAAGTTGGCACAGCGGGCACTTCTTTAGCGACACGATGTGCGACTTGTGATCACAGTTCTCATCCTTTTTATTGTGATAAACATTCTGATGGCACGCATTGTCTTCGTTCGCAGCAGAGTGTAGTTCTGTTACATCCTGCGCGTGCACCGAGGAGTGCAAGGAGCTGATCTCCACGACACCCGCCATATAAAGGACCAGCAAAACGATAACAATGACGAGCGATAGCCCTCCATTTTTCCTGTTACCATGACTGATTCTTAAAAAGTTCACTGTTGCGAATAGGATATGGCTATAAAACTAGCAGAATTTGAAGTCTCCGGCAATGACATTGTAAACATTGCGGCCATTAACATGGACGAACGGTTTTAATCAGGCCTTCGTGGAAGGCAATTGAACCACGAACGTGGAACCTTTTCCATCTCCTCCACTCGAAGCGCGAATGGAGCCGTGATGATTTTCAACGATCTTTTTTACAAGATATAAGCCGAGCCCTGTTGAGGCTTCGTTGTTGGTCCCTTTTCTACCTGCCTTGGTGAATCGCTTAAAAAGTTCCTGCTCCTTCGCCTGGTCAAAGCCGATTCCATCGTCCTGGATCGACAATGACATCATGCCGTTACTTTCCTCTGCAAAAATCCTCACTTCTCCACCTTCATGTGAAAACTTTATCGCATTGGACAATAGATTCTGAATGCCTTGAACGAAGAGATTGATTTGGACGGATATCTCAATCGGGTCGGAAATGGAGAGCGCAAAGGAAATATTTTTTGCATCGGCTTCCCATCCCAAACTTTTTACAGCTTTTTTAATAACCGTAGCCAACGGTACCTTAATCATTTCCTTTTCGTCTGAGACAATGTGATCAGATTTCAACATGTACAAAATATTTTTATACAGTGTCAATTGACGGTTGACAGTTTGGTCCAACTTGGTCAGTGATTCCTTTAAGATTTCTTTGTCATCCAATGACATCGACATGATCTGACCCAAGCCTTTGACCTGATTGATGGGCGATTTCATGTCGTGGGAAAACAATCCGATCAGGTCATCTTTTTCGTTGATCAATTCCTTTAGGCCTTTCATAATTTCCTTTTCCCTGGCCTTGGCCTCCATACTTTCGGTGATGTCGATACAGACGGCATGGATTAACTGCAAGCCCTGGAAATCGAGCATCTTAAGATTCAATTCCACCCACTTGACTTTTTTCTCATCATCTGTAAAGTGTGTTTCCAGCGTCATTGTTTTCTTTTCGCTCATTTCCTTCCAATGCGCTTTCCAACTGCTTTCATCAAAATCCGGATTAAACTCATACACTTTCTTTCTCCGGATTTCCTCCAGCGATTGGCCCCGAAGTTCTGCATACCGCTGGTTAAATTTTACCACTTCTGCCCGCTCGTTGATCCACGCTATTCCAGCGGGACTGTTTTCGAAAGAAAATTGCGTGAGTTTGAGGTTTCTTTCTAGGATTCGGGTCTCCAGCAGCAGCACAACCTGTTTGGAAAGCGTATCAAGGGCTCGTCTCTGTCCGGCCGTAAGTTTCCGCGGTTGATGATCAATCACGCATAATGTCCCTAATGCGTGCCCTTTTGCATTCACCATAGGAGCACCGGCATAATACCGCACGTGCGGAGCTCCCTTCAACAACGGATTATTTTTGAACCTTTCGTCCTGGGTTGCGTCTTCGACCTCCAACAGATGATCGGGATCATTGATCGCATGGGCGCAATATGCTATTTCTCTTGGCGTCTCGCTCACATCCAGGCCATGATGCGACTTGAACCATTGTCTTTTTTCATCGATAAAGGAAATCAGCGCTATCGGTGTACCGCAAATCTGTGCCGCCAGGGACGTGATGTCATCGAACACCTTTTCGGGAAGCGTGTCCAGGATATTGTATTCGTCAAGCGATGCAAGACGATCGGCTTCATTCTCTGGAATAATAGGATTTTTCACTTCAACTCTCCTTATTTTTGCCCAAGTTCAGGTGGTGCGTAATTATACTGTAATGACTCATGAAGTAAAAGGCAAAACAATCGATAAACATACAAGGTGTATCCATTATCATTCTTCCACGGACATTATTGCTGTTAAATTCAAGTGCTGCAACCAATACTTTCCTTGCTATTCCTGTCACACCGAGTCGACTGATCATCCTGCAAAGGTCTGGGATAAAAAAGAATTTGACGAAAAGGCGGTCCTTTGCGGAAATTGCAAAACAGAACTCACGATCAGTGAATACCTGAACTGCAACTCCTCCTGCCCGAATTGCAGTGCCTCATTCAATCCCAATTGCCAAAAACATCACGCCTATTATTTTGACGTGGATTAAGGTCTTAAAAACTGCAATCCCCGGATAACGGAAAACCTGATCAGCAGGAGCCATGGCAATCCATGAAAGAGGGCATCAAACCAATCCACCGGTTCCATACCAGTTCCTCCTCCCGCTATCCATTTCAACTTGCCCCAAATATGCGGCTCAGGCACAAATGGCGCCAAGCCCAATGTCAAACAAAATAAGACGATGAACTTCCAATCGTTAACAAACTTCATTTGCGTTTCAAGAAAGGATACGTAATCTGGCTGAAGAAATGGGCAGGGAAATTTTCATCCTTCGGGAATCCGAGTTCAATGTCTCTTCCATTAGACGGAAGGTGTACCGTACCAAACAGGTAATCCCACACACTCAAACTCAACCCAAAATTGACACCTGCACTGCCATCCGGCAAGTGTTTGGCATGATGCCAGATGTGCATGGCAGGATTGTTTAAGATATATTTCAACGGACCATACGTAACGTAAACGTTGGCGTGATTAAGGTGCCCGATGGCCACCGAGAAAATGTGTACAAGAAAAAAATCATCGATCCCAAATCCAATCATTGCCAGCGGAATATACTGGATCGATTTATAAATGACCGTCTCCATCCAATGGAACCGAAGGTGCGCAGCAAACCCCATCTCCTTGACCGAATGATGAACTTTGTGAAATTCCCATAGTGCCGGGACTTTGTGCAGTAAACGATGGATATTCCACTGGATAAAGTCAGCAATGACGAACATCACCAAAAGTTGAACTCCCTTGGGCCAGCCCGCCACGTTGATGGCAACCAGGTTGATAATACCAAAAAGGCCAAGAAAGTCATTAAAAGCCTGCACGGCAATATTCGAGATCGCGTTGTAGGCAATCAGCGAGAAGAGGAAGAAATTAAAAAACATGTAAAAGCCATCCAGCCAAAAATCTTTCCGGAAAATGGATTGATTCTTCCTCCAGGGAAGAAAAATTTCAAGGAGCCAAACGGCTATGGAAAGTCCGAGGAGCCAATAGAAATAATTATGCCATCCCGGGTATAGAATTTCATTTTTCAGATAATTCCAATACCCCGAGAACGACCCAAAGAATAATTCGTAATAGGTTTGCACTTAATTCTTCAGCGTAGTAGGGCAAACATAATCGGTTAATGGGGCACCCGCCTCGGCCAACGCTTTTATTCCTCCGCCCACTTCCACAAAATTATTCCATCCCCGAGATTTCAGAATGGAGGCCGCCACCATCGACCGGTAGCCGCTGGCACAGTGCATATAAAATTTCTCTGCCTTGGGAAATTCAGACAAATGATCATTGATGAAATCAAGGGGCAAGTTGATCGCCCCGTCCACGTGCTCACCGGCATATTCTGTTGGCTTCCGCACATCAATTACTTTTGCCTTTTCCTTCTTCATGCGTTGCAGGTATTCAGCTGCGGTGATCGTCTCAATGGAATCCATGTCTTTGCCTGCATCGCGCCATGCTTTGATTCCTCCCTTCAAATACCCCAACGCATTATCAAAACCTACCCGGGCAAGTCGCTTGATCACTTCTTCCTCCCTTCCTTCGTCCGCGACAATCAACAGCGGGTGCTTCACTCCCGGAATGAGGGAGCCAACCCATGGAGCAAAACTTCCATCAATTCCAATATTGATGGCATTGGGAATAAATCCTTTTGCAAATTGTTGCGCAGCCCGCGTATCCAAAACCAGCGCCCCCGTTTCATTGGCAGCCAACTCAAATTCCCCAGGTGTGAGCGCCCTCAGTCCCTGGTTCATCACTTTATCAATGCTCTCGTATCCTTCTTTGTTGAGCCTTACGTTTTCAGGGAAGTAGGCGGGCGGAGGGAGTAATCCATCAGTAACTTCTTTTATAAACTCCTCTTTAGTCATGTTGGCCCGAAGCGCGTAGTTCATCTTCTTCTGATTACCCAGTGTGTCTACCGTCTCCTTCATCATGTTCTTGCCGCAAGCTGAGCCTGCTCCATGCGCAGGATATACAATTACATCATCTGCCAGCGGCATTATTTTCGAACGAAGCGAGTCATAGAGCATACCCGCCAAATCCTCCTGGGTCATGTCAGCGGCCTTTTGCGCAAGGTCCGGTCGACCAACATCGCCTAAAAAAAGTGTATCTCCGGAAAAAATGGCGTGATCTTTTCCATTTTCATCTCTTAGTAAATAGGTGGTCGATTCGGTCGTATGACCCGGAGTGTGCAGCACCTTAATGGTCGCTTTTCCTATTTTGATTTCTTCATTGTCCTTTGCGACATGACAATCGAACTTCGGAGAGGCGAGCGGTCCATAAATTATTTTCGCACCGGTTTTTTTTGCCAGATCGATGTGACCAGAGACAAAATCGGCATGGAAATGAGTTTCTAAAATATACTTGATGGTCGCATTATCCTTCTTTGCCCGTTCGATATAAGGAGCGGTTTCTCTCAACGGATCGATGATGGCGACTTGGCCCTCTGACTCAATATAGTACGCACCCTGTGCCAGGCAGCCGGTGTAGATTTGTTCAACGCGCATAATGACTAAACTTTATTTATTGCAAATCTCGCCATTAGCCTATCCAAAAGCAGTGACTTTAGTCACATTACCAAAGGCTGAAAGGCGGTTTTGAATATACAATTTAACCACTTATTGTATTGACTGGTTCCCCCACACATATTTCGAGGCTATTTTAATCCCTCGGTGAAATGCTTTTTCTCCTTGTCTTTGCTGAATTTCTCATCATTAAAGGCTTTGGAAGCTCCCTTGGGGATAGAAAGTGACTTCCAATCATTTCCCTTGATTTCTTTACCCAGAAACATTATTTGTCCTATGTGCGATGCATAATGTGCCAGCTGTCTTTGAATAACCTCCACTACGGTTTGTCCTTCATTCCTTATATACACCACCTTTTCAAGATCTTTTTCTCTCAAATGCTCAAGTGCAAAAAACAAACAACTCCATCCCTTATTCCATGCATCCAACATCAACGCTTTGGAGGGATAACCTTCGTTAAATTCGGTATCGCGATCACGCCAGGGCTTTTCTCCGTCTGTTGTGAGAAAATCTGTCCATCTTGATAACATGTTGCCTGACAGGTGATGTACGATGATGGCAATGCTATTGCTGGCCTCGTTGGGCTGCCACCGAAGCTCTGCGTCTGTTAACTGATCAAAAGTTTTTTCGCCAAGACGCTTGTAATAATTGAAAAGCTTGACCGTGCTCTCAATAAAATGCTGATTGACACTCATGGAGCTCAGGCTGACTTTAGTGCTGCCTCTTCAAATTCCTTTTTTAATTCCCTGGCCTCAACTTTGTTTTTCGACAACTTGATGTGCCTTGGCACACCTTTTAAATCCCAAATTAGTCCCATCCAGGAAAGGACATTGAGCATATACCAGGTGATGTCAATTTCCCACCAAAAAAAACCTTGTCTCGAGGCAACTTCATAGTAATGGTGGTTATTGTGCCATCCCTCGCCCAACGTTAACAAGGCAAGCCACAAACTGTTTTTCGATTCATCCCCGGTCTCATACCGTTGATTGCCAAATTTGTGCATGATGGAATTGATCGAAAATGTACCGTGATACAGAATCACCGTGCTGAGAAAAAATCCTATGAACAAAGTAGAGAGCCCGGCTGAGGTAAACATGGCAAGTATGCTGCCACCGTTGACGATGCCTCCCAGTGCAGTCACCAACACGGCCAGGATAACCGGTGGCACCAGGTAGTGTTTATTCAGCCAGACCAGTTCCGGATACTTTGCGTAGTCGCCAATGACTTTGTAATCCGTTTCTTTAAAATCGGGTCCGACTATCCAACCCACGTGGGAATACCAAAAACCATAAATCTTCATGGAGTGCGGATCTGCCGGAGTGTCGCTGTGCCGGTGATGGTGCCGGTGATGTGCCGCCCACCACAGGGCTCCCTTTTGTGCAGAAGTCTGAGCCATAAATGCAATCACAAATTGAAACCAGCGGGAGGTGTTGTAGGACTTATGAGCAAAGTACCGGTGATAGCCACCTGTAATCCAGAACATTCTAAAGACATATAAAAAGACACATACAGCCCAGTCGAAAAAGGTGGCCCCCGTCCAAATAGCGGCCAACGGCATCAGGTGTATGATCGCAAACGCAATTTCCTGCTTCAAAATTGGCTTTCGCCTAACCTCGGGACTTGCGGTAGCTTCCATGGTCTATTAACAAAAATTCAGTGTTTTAATTCGTTCCAACTCACCCGTAAAGTTATTGCCTTTTGACCCGCTAATCAAATTAGCTTTGATGCTATCTTTGCCCGGCAATTGGGGTTCGTTTCTTCGATTATAATATGAAAACATCTTTTTTGATTTTGTTTATGTCTTTAGCCGTTGTGGTGGGCGCGCAACCGGCACGAAGCAGGGACACTACGCAAGTAAAAGTTGCAAAAATTGAATCGTCCCAACTCCCTTCAATAGTTACCAGCAAGTTCGAATCCACATTTACAGGAGCCACGGGTATCCGTTGGGAGAAGCACGAGCTAAAAAATAGTCCGGCAATTCATTACATCGCGGTATTCACGGAGGGCGGTGTGAGGAGCCGGGCCAGGTACAAGGAGGATGGCACCATATTGTCCTCTTCAAAGTATTTTGGACCTCAAAAACTGCCGACCAATATTAAGGCGGCCGCCAGCCGAAACCACCCGGACTTTGTGATCGTGGGCGGCCAGGAAATTACCATCAAAAACGGCAAAACTTTTTACCGCGTCAGGTCGCGCAAAGGCCCCTCCAAATTGTTGCAATATTTCGATGCCGATGGAAATGAAGTGACAAGGGACACAGCTCCGGAAGGATTGATTGAGGTTGACGAGGATGGCAATGAATGATCGCTTATCCATTGGGATCTATACGAAGGCGGTTCACTTCACGCAAAAACCAAATCCCCATGACAAGACGCGCAGTAGGCTGGTAGCAGATTGAAAAGATTTCAATAACTGCGTCCAGACTCCTGATCCGCCAAAATGAATTGGCAAAGGCAAACAAATTAACAGCGCCCCAAACGATAAGCACCCATCCTATCCAGTGCCTTTCCCTAAAGGCGACACCGTAAAACAGACAGCCCAGGCTGAATGCCAATATAAAAATCAGGAAGAGTTCTTCCCCAACCAACGGCCAAACCGAGTCCAATATAAATGCAATGGACTCCCTGACTACTGTGTCGTCACTCAGGTAGTATTGCTCTCTCAAACCATTTACGACAACGTTGGCGGTGGTCATCCGAACGATCTCTGCCAGTCCAAAGACAACGAAACAAAAAAATCCGATACCTATCCATCCCGGGCTGTTCTCAAATTCCAACAGACCGAAACCATACATAGAAACAATGACGAGCACACAGTGAAGGATAATCGCATCATTTCTCAGAATATACCCCCAATTTTGAAACAACTGGATTTTTTCATCATAAGAGGATGTGGGAAAATCAACGAGATGCGCGACCAAAGTAGTGACAGCGGTCAGGATAAGGGCCCATCCAGAGAACCTCAGAAACAAATCATGATTGCGTCTCAACGGCATTTCGGCCCAAAATGCAAGTCTTGAGAAAGTAATGCCTTTAAATTCGCAAATCAGGAGTACCTATATTCGTTAAACCAGTGATATCACGAGGTCATCAGAGCTGACCATGGTGCCATCTTTCAAGTGGACGGCTTTCACTTCGCAAGCCTCGCTGGCCGTAATGGTCGTCTCCATTTTCATTGCCTCTATCACAAACATGGGTTCATTCTTCTTGAGCTTTTGTCCTTTCTTAACCAATATTTTGGACAACAACCCCTGTAATGGAACGCCTATTTGTTTCGCATTCCCCGGTTCTACTTTTTGATTCTCTACCCGCTCAACTTTGATGGATTTGTCTCTCACCTCAATGTTGCGAGTTTGCCCGTTTACCTTAAAGAATGCAGTTCGGATGCCCTCTTCATTGGCTGTCCCAACCGAAAGGAGTTCAACAATTATTTTTTTGCCTTCCCCAATTTCAATGATGGTCTCCTCGTGCAGATCCATGCCGTAGAAAAAATTTAGCGTGGGTATTTTCGACACATCTCCATACTCGATCTGTTTCTTCAGCAACTCTTCGTACACCTTGGGATATAATTTCCAGGAAAGGAAATCGGTAAACTCCAACTGACGGGCGTAACCCGGCTGGAATTTTTTCTTGAAAGCCTCAAACTCAACATCGAAGTCGACCGGTTTGAGGTGGGCATTGGGACGGTCGTTGTACGGCTGCTTACCTTTCAAAACTATTTTTTGCAACGCTTTTGGAAATCCTCCGGTAGGCTGCCCAAGGTCACCACGGAAATAAGATTGCACCGACTCAGGAAATGAAATGGTTTCCCCTCTCTCCAGAATATCTGCTTTAGTCAGGCCATTGGAAACCATATAAAGCGCAAGGTCGCCCACCACTTTCGAACTGGGCGTCACTTTCACAATGTCGCCAAACAATTCATTCACTTCCGCGTAACGCTGTTTTATCTCTTCAAATTTCTCAATCAATCCAAGCGCCCTTGCCTGAGGTTGTAAATTCGAATACTGACCACCGGGAATTTCGTGTTGGTAAACGTCCGCAGTTCCTGATTTCAGTCCCGACTCAAACGGATAGTAATATTCACGCACAATTTCCCAATAGTTGGAAAACTGGTTCAGGGAGTGAACATCAAATTTGTTCTCACGCTTCTGACCCTTCATCATTTCGACAACAGCATTGAAATTGGGCTGCGAGGTAAGACCTGAGACGCCTCCCAATGCAACATCAACCACATCTACCCCCGCCTCAATGGCCTTAAGGTAGGAAGCGCTTTGCAGAGACGAGGTGTCGTGGGTGTGAAGATGAATGGGAAGTTTCGTGGCATCCTTGAGCGCACCTACCAGTTCCTTTGCTGCATAGGGTTTTAACAAGCCCGTCATGTCTTTGATGGCAAGTATATGTGCCCCGCTATCCTCGATTTGTTTGGCCAGCTTCACATAATAATCCAGCGTGTACTTGGTGCGCGAACGATCTAAAATATCTCCGGTATAACATATAGAAACTTCCGCCAAGCCTTTGGTTCGCTTGTTGACAAATTTGATACACGGCTCCATGTTTTTGAGCCAGTTCAATGAGTCGAAAATGCGAAATACGTCTACGCCCTCTTCCCATGACTTCTCCACAAATGCTTCAATCAGATTATCCGGATAGGCAGTATAGCCTACACCGTTCGACCCCCGGATCAACATCTGCAGCAAAATATTGGGCACAGCTGCCCTTAGCTCCCGAAGCCTGCGCCATGGATTTTCCAGCAGGAATCTCATGCAGACATCGAAGGTAGCGCCACCCCAAACCTCCATACTGAAAGTCTGTGGATGGTGATGGGCAAAACTTGCGGCAACCTCCAGCATATCCACGGTGCGCATGCGTGTTGCCAGCAGCGATTGGTGGGCATCGCGCAGCGTGGTGTCCGTGTAGTGAATCTTCTTTTCCTTGAGCAGCCACTCGCTAAATTTTTTCGGCCCCAGCTTCGTCAATAGATCTTTCGTGCCTTTCGGATAAGCCCCATCTGGATCATATGCAGGGATTACCGGAACACGAAACAGCCTTGTCTTGTCAATCGATTTGACATCGGGGTTGCCATTCACAATTACATCGGCCAGGTACTTCACCACTTTGGTAGCTCTGTCCTGCTGATGGTCAAACTTAAAAAGCTCTTTGTGTTTCTGAATAAAATTGACGGTAGCCTTCCCGGATTTGAATTCGGGATGGTTGATGATGTTGTCCAAAAACGAAACATTGGTTTTCACCCCACGCGTTCTGAACTCGCGCAATGCCCGGTGCATCTTTCTGCTGGCCCCATCCAACGTACGTGAATGCGCGGAAACTTTCACCAGCATGGAATCAAAGAAGGGGCTGATCTTAACACCCTGGTATAAACTGCCGGCATCAAGTCGAATGCCAAATCCCCCAACACTGCGATAGGTAATGATCGTCCCGTAGTCAGGTTTAAAATCATTCTCGGGATCCTCGGTTGTGATGCGGCATTGCATGGCATATCCGATTGTTTGCAGCGAGGATTGAGACGGAATTTTAATTTGTTCATCGGACAGCTTGTACCCGCCTGCAATAAAAATTTGGGCTTTAATCAAATCGACACCTGTTACCATCTCTGTAACGGTATGCTCAACCTGAATACGTGGATTAACTTCTATGAAAAATATCTCACCCTTCTTATCTACCAGAAATTCAACGGTACCCACGTTGTCGTACTTAACCGCCCGGGTGATTTTCAGCGCATAATCATAAAGTTTGTCAAGGACTGATTTTTTAAGCCCATATGACGGTGCCACCTCAACCACCTTCTGAAACCTTCGCTGTACGGAACAGTCCCGCTCAAACAAGTGTACAGAATTACCGTGTTTGTCGGCTGCTATCTGCACTTCAATATGTTTTGGCTCCTCCACAAACTTTTCAAGAAAAACCGTTCCATCTCCGAATGCATTCAATGCCTCCCGCGTGGCTTCGTTGTAGGCATTTTCTAATTCCTCCGCGGACCGCACCACGCGCATTCCTCTTCCACCTCCTCCGGAGGCGGCTTTTAACATTACCGGAAACCCAATTCTCTTACCTTCTTTAACCGCGATTTTGGCATCCGTAAGGGCAACATTGCTACTTTCTATCAGCGGCAGCCCACATTTTTCGGCAATCTTCTTGGCGGATATTTTATCGCCAAGCTGGGTCATCGCTTTGGGATTTGGGCCTACCCAGATGATTCCATTGGCTTCGCATTTTTTTGCGAATTCCGGATTCTCGGAAAGAAACCCGTAGCCTGGGTGGATGGCGTCAACCTTCTTCTTTACGGCAATTCGAATGATTTCATCAATATCGAGATAGGGTTTTAGCGGGTCGCCTTCCTTGCCGATCTGGTAACTTTCATCCGCCTTATACCGGTGAAGTGAATAACGGTCCTCATGGGTATAGACAGCGACCGTTTTAAGTCCGATTTCAACACTGGCGCGAAAGACGCGGATGGCGATTTCGCCACGATTGGCAACAAGTATTCTTTTGATCTTCATTCGAGTAAGATACTAAATGAAGTCAAGGAATAATAGAAGTGCTATGCAAAAAAAGTAAGCTCTGAACAATGGAAATTTCTGAAGTTTTTATTTCTTCTTCAGCAATGATAAGACTTCATTCAACTTCAGTAATGCCTCAACGGGGCTGATGGTGTTGATGTCGACCTGCCGAAGTATGGCTTCCACTTCTTTTAGTTTGGGATCGACTTCAAACAATCCCATCTGCGTGGTAGGCTTTGGAAGTGCCTCCATTTTTTTCTTTGACTGGTTCTTTTGTTTGTCCTTCTCCAGAAAATGGAGAATCTCATTGGCGCGAATGACAATCCTATTGGGCATCCCCGCCAATTGCGCCACGTGTATACCAAAACTATGCTCGCTGCCACCTTCCTTTAGTTTACGCATGAAGATGATCTTCTCACCTGTTTCCTTTACAGAAACATTGAAGTTTTTCACGCGCACCAGGTCCTCGGTCAACTGATTTAGTTCGTGATAATGTGTGGCAAATAACGTTTTGGGCTTGTACTCTTTATGGTTGTGCAGATATTCGACAATGGCCCAGGCAATGGAAACACCATCATAGGTGCTGGTGCCCCGGCCGATTTCATCCATCAAAATCAGGCTGCGATCGCTAAGGTTATTTAAAATGCTGGCGGTCTCAGTCATCTCCACCATGAATGTGGATTCCCCTCTCGACAGGTTATCAGAAGCGCCAACGCGGGTAAACACCTTGTCGACCATGCCGATGTCGGCAGATTCAGCAGGTACGAAGCTGCCGATCTGAGTCATTAATACAATCAACGCTGTCTGCCGCAGTAAGGCTGATTTTCCGGCCATGTTGGGACCTGTGATCACCAGGATCTGTTGCGATTCATTGTCAAGGTAAATATCGTTGGGTATATAACTTTCTCCGATAGGTAATTGCTTTTCAATCACGGGGTGTCGCCCGTTTTTAATGTCGATGATTTTCGAATCGTTGATTGCCGGTTTAGCATAACGATTGGCCTTTGCAACAATCGCAAACGACAACATACAATCAACCACAGCGATCACCCTGGCATTCTGCTGAATCTGAGTGATGAAGTCGCTTGCCTGCAGCACAAGATCCTGAAAAATTTTCTGTTCAATCACCGTCAGTTTTTCCTCGGCATTCAGGATTTTTTCTTCGTACGTTTTTAGTTCTTCGGTAATATACCGTTCAGCATTCACCAGGGTTTGCTTCCGTATCCATTCCTGTGGGACCTTATCCTTGTGTGCATTGCTCACTTCCAGGTAATACCCAAACACCTTGTTGTACGAAATTTTTAGAGATGAAATGCCCGTCTTGTCAACTTCTCGCTTTTGAATCTTCAATAAATAGTCCTTCCCCGAATAGGCAATGCTGCGAAGGTCGTCCAGTTCCGGACTCACCCCTTCCCTGATGATCCCGCCCTGATGAACAAGCATCGGAGCGTCATCTTTCAATTCCGTTTCAATTTTGTTGAGCAAAAAATCACATCGCTCCAATTGATCGCCAAGCTTTTTCAAATGGGCGGAAGAATGCCCTAGCAGCAGCTCTTTTACGGGCAGGATAGCCTGCAACGAGCGCTTCAATTGCACCATTTCTCGGGGATTTATCCTTGCAACAGCAACTTTTGAAATGAGCCGCTCCAGGTCGGCAATGTGATGCAACTGGTCAATGATCTTATCGGCCAGCTCTTCATCGGCTAGCAGGGTATCAACCACATTGAGTCGCTCTTCAATGGCTGAGATTTCTTTCAGGGGTAGAATCATCCACTTGCGAAGCTGCCGCGAACCCATGGCCGTGACAGTCTTGTCAAGTATCTGAATTAAAGGCACACCGCCATCTTGCTGCGCCTGAACGATCTCCAGGTTGCGAATAGTAAATTTGTCCAGCCAGACATATTTGTCCTCATCGATCCTGGAAATGGACGCGATATGATGCGTGTCCTTGTGCTCCGTGGCTTCGAGGTAGTGGAGGATCGCGCCTGCTGCCACAATGGCCTCACTCATGCTGTCGATTCCAAAACCTTTTAGGTTAGCGGTCTTAAATTGTGCGATAAGTTTCTCGTAAGTATAGTCCGAGGCATAAACCCATTCATCCAGAGCGAATGTAGCGTAGTCTTCACCCAATTGATTTTCGAATTTTTCCCGGTTGGTTTTGCTGAAGATAATCTCGGCCGGCCCGAAACTTTGAATCAGCTTAAACACATAGGTTTCGGTTCCTTCGGCTGCGTAAAATTCCCCCGTACTGATGTCGAGAAAGGCAATACCAAACAAATTTTTTCCTGCATGTATGGATGCAAGGAAATTATTTTGCTTTTTTTCTAATACATTATCATTGAATGAAACACCAGGTGTCACCAGCTCTGTCACGCCTCGTTTGACAATTCCTTTTACGAATCGCGGATCTTCCAGCTGATCGCAGATGGCTACGCGATGCCCCGAGCGGACAAGTTTTGGCAAATAGGAGTCCAACGCATGGTGAGGAAATCCCGCCAACTCAATTTCTGACGCTGAACCGTTACCACGCTTGGTGAGAACAATATCCAACACCTTGCTGGCCTTAATGGCGTCTTCACCAAATGTTTCATAGAAATCGCCAACGCGGAACAACAGCAAGGCCCCGGGATATTTCACCTTGATGGCATTGTATTGTTTCATTAAAGGTGTTTCGGATGCGCTGGCTGCCATGATGGGCAAAGATAAAATCCGGCCGCCAGATGCAAGGCCGACTGGTTAATTATCTTTTCTATTTCTCGGCCACGATAATCCACATTTTATCTCCTTTGACTTTCTCGCGATCAATATAAGGGTCTTGTTTAAAAACAATCCTAAACCCAGCTCTTCGTAAGTCCTCGAGGGCAAAGTTCATTCCCAATTCATGTTTCCGCTCCTGCTCAGTCCTGGTCATATTTTTTCTATCGGTGGCAATCGGCTCACAAACCACAAGCCTGCCACCTTGCCGCAGCGCCATTTTTAGGTGAGCCAATATTACATCATGGTCATCCATTTCATGATACGTGTCAATAATCAGCGCTGCATGGAGGCTATTGGGTCCAAGATGGGGGTTGTCGTAATCTCCTTTGACCGGAACTACATTCCTTATATCTCGCGCTTTCAGATGTTCCGCCAGCTTGTCTAATCGATTTTGTTCTACGTCCACTGCGTACACGCGGCCCGTCTGCCCCACCGCTGCAGACAATTTTACCGACATATAACCTTCATGGCACCCTATGTCGGCAACATGGCTCCCAGCTTTAACATTTAATTTTTTGATGATATCGTCAGGCTTCTGCCATTGGTCCCTTTCCTCCCAGGCATTTTCAGTATAGATATTCTTCCATTGATCCTGCCCGCAACTGGTACCCGCGATAAGGATAAAAAAAACATGGCATATCGTCCGCATGGTATCTGCAACGGGATTGATTGGCAACGGTTACGAAATCCGGACCAGCGGGCTAAATGTTGCCTATTCATACTACTTTTGCGCTGTGAAAAAATTGAAACTGGAAGAATTGGGCCGCATTTCACCGACAGAATACAAGAAGGCGGAAAAATTGCCTGTTACCATCTTGCTGGACAATGTGAGAAGCCTGCACAATGTGGGGGCAACTTTTCGCACAGCCGATGCCTTCAGAATTGAAAAAATATATTTGACAGGAATAACCGGCCAACCCCCACACCGCGAAATTCAAAAGACGGCTCTTGGTGCTACTGAATCGGTCGACTGGGAGTATGCTTCTGACAGCGTATCACTGGTTCAAAAGCTGAAAAGCGAGGGTTATACCATTGTCGTCATTGAGCAAACCTCAGAAAGCTTGTCGCTTGAGAATTTCCAACCTGCTCCCCGAGCGAAATACTGCCTGATTTTTGGCAATGAGGTGGAGGGTGTTAACGAATCCATTATTGAAATGGCCGACCTGGCCATCGAGATACCGCAGTCCGGAACAAAACATTCTATTAACATCTCGGTATGTGTGGGCATCGTGGTTTGGGAGGTATGGAAAAAATTAAGTTAAAAATCGAATCCTTATTGCCCTTTCCGAAATCGTGTCTTTATTATTTGCATTTTTGCACACTAAATGATGTCCGACCGCTATAATCAACGGGGAGTTTCTGCATCCAAAGAAGATGTTCATAAGGCTATAAGCAAATTGGACAAGGGGCTATTCCCAAAGGCATTTTGCAAAGTAGTTGAAGATCATCTCGGTGGTGACCCGGACTATTGCACCGTTATGCATGCGGATGGTGCCGGCACCAAATCATCCCTCGCTTATATTTACTGGAAGGAAACAGGAGATTTATCCGTCTGGAAGGGAATAGCACAGGACGCCATTATCATGAATGTGGATGACTTGTTGTGTGTAGGAGCAACGGATAACATTTTGGTGTCATCAACCATCGGCCGAAACAAGAACTTAATTCCGGGCGCAGTCATTTCCGAAATTATAAGCGGGACAGAAGAAGTATTGGCCTTGTTGCGAAAGTATGGGATGAACATTCACAGCACCGGAGGTGAAACGGCAGATGTAGGTGATTTGGTTAGAACCATCATCGTTGACAGCACGGTGACGGCACGCATGAAACGCGCTGATGTAATTTCGAACGACAAGATTAGGGCCGGTGACGTCATAGTCGGACTTTCTTCATTTGGACAGGCAACCTATGAAACGGAGTACAATGGGGGAATGGGAAGCAACGGGCTTACTTCGGCCCGTCACGATGTTTTCTCCAAAAAGTATTTGAAAAAATATCCGGAGTCCTTTGATGCAAACGTGCCTGAAGAATTAATATATAGCGGGGCATATCATTTGACAGATACCTTGCCGGGTGTATCATTAAATGTTGGCAAACTGGTACTTTCTCCTACGAGAACGTATGCACCGGTTTTAATGGAGGTGTTTAAGAATTTTCGCAAATACGTTCACGGACTTGTTCATTGCAGTGGGGGAGCACAAACCAAAGTGCTGCATTTTATTGACAACCTACACATCATTAAGGATAATCTTTTTAACGTTCCGCCCTTATTCAAAATCATCCAGGAACAGAGCGGAACAGATTGGCAGGAAATGTATAAGGTCTTCAATATGGGTCACCGCATGGAAGTTTATCTTCAGGAAAAGTACGCCCAGGAAGTGATTGAGATATCAAAGTCTTTTGGTATCGATGCGCAGGTGGTTGGTCATGTTGAAGCATCCTCGCAAAACAAGGTCACCATCAAAAGTGACAAGGGCGAGTTCGTCTACACCTGACCTAGTTCGATACCAGGCCTACTGCTTTTCCTTTTGTTGGTGCCGTCAGCAGATTGCCCTTCTCTCTGCTCCCTTTTTCGGGGATTTTTATTTCGGATATTTGAATGTAATCAGGTCCTTTCTTTTCAAAGGTCTGGACGATTTGCACTGTTGCATTCTCACTCACATCTCCGTTGACGTTGGCCAGGGTATAAACTCCGGAATAGGATTTTGTCGTTAACCCGTCTTGTAACGTGCCCTCCTTGGCTGTATACTTCACGGTGAAAGTGAGCTTGTTTGACGTGCCCTCAAAGTAGCGGCAAGCCAGCGCATAAATTCCATCAGGCGCAGGCGTACCAATGATAATCCCTTCAAAGGCGGTACCGATTCGATTAGAGGCCGCCAGAACTATCGGCCCATCGTCCGGATCGATCAGAAATAAAATCAGGTCCATATCTACGTCACCTGGCGTTCCATTTCCCGAGTCCCACGAAAGCTGAATAGTCAGTGACTCCGCCACCGGATCATTGTCTTTGATGACCAGCAAATGTTTTAAGTCTGTTTCAACTTCGGATAATTTTCCATTTCCTGAAACACCAGAAAGTGTGATCTCCATCACCTCGCCCAGGGTACTGGTAAGCTTGGGATCGAATTCGAAAACATCGTCTTCGACTATTTTTATGGACAGTTCCCCCTCGGTTGCTCCATTCAAAATGGTGAAGCTGCCGGTTGATTCATAGTCAGATCCGACTTGTGCACTCCCGGTAATCGTATAATTTACCACGATGTCGCCCGGTGCTGCTTTATCGAGGCTAATACTCAGCTTTGCCGTTCCGTCACCTTCACCAACTGAGGAATTTGCTAAGGTGAATGAAATGATTGCCGGTGGCACCTCATCCTCTTTGCATGAAGTAAAGAAACAAATGATAGTCAGGAATAAAACAAGGGTAAACTGCTGCATAGATCAATGGAATAATGAAACACAATTGGACCGCTCAAGCCAAAAGGTTTGCCATTACCATTGACCGGCCTACACGCTGGTAAGCGGATAAAAGTACAATTTATGTCGGCTAAATAAACTCCCCTTGCTAGGGTTATTATTGACGGGAGGGATTCCCGGGCGAGCTAATTTTCATTCTTAAAATACTTATCCTCATCGAAGTCATCAAAATTTTTCTTCTGCACAATTCCGATCTCGAGTATTTTAAATTCAGTTCTTCTGTTTCGCTGGCGACCCTCTGGATTATCCGTCCCATCAGGATTGGTATTTCTCGCAATGGGTTTCTCTTCACCATAACCTTTGGCCACCAGCCTGTCGGGCGCTATACCTTTAGAGATCAAATAAGCAACCGTAGATTCGGCACGTCTCTGCGACAATTGAATATTGTATGACCGTGACGCGATGCTGTCGGTATGCGAACTCATCTCTATTTTTATTTCCGCATTGTCTGTCAACAGATCAACGAGCTTGTCCAGTTCCCTAGCCGCGTCAGGGCGGATATCGGATTTATCGAGGTCAAAATAAATATTGTTGAGCACAAAAATCTTGTTCTTCTCGAGTTTGTCCAACACCATTAAAGTATCAAACGTGATGTTAGTGACCAATTCCTTTAACGATTCAAGCGGAACTGACTTGCCATAGGTTGTATAGGGCTGGCGTTTGATAAGGTATCCGTCCGTCTCTCCAACCAGTGTATAATTCTCGTTTTCGTAAATGCGGAAGAAAAACTTTCCATCATTGCCGGTTACAAAGTCCTGCATTACTTCACCCCTTTGATCCAGCAAAGTGACTTTGGTATTGGCGAGCACTTCCAGCGTGCTATCCTTCCGGGGCGTCATGGTTATTCCCTGCAGGTAATAGTTCACTACGCGCAGGTTGGGGTCTTCGTTTACAAACGTATAAATATCATCATCCCCTTTGCCACCTTCTCGGTTCGAAGTAAAAAATCCCCGGTCTGCCTTAAAAAGAAAAATCCCAAAATCATCTGCAGTCGAATTCATGGGCTGGCCAAGATTTTCAACCACGTTTCTTCCTCCAGATCGTTTCACTTCAAATAAATCGAGCATGCCATATCCCGGATGGCCATCGGAAGCAATAAACAATTTGTTGCTTTCGCTGACATAAGGAAACATTTCATTGCCGGAGGTATTGATGTCAGGTCCAAGATTTCTCACCCTCGAAAATCTGCCGCGTGAATCCATTCGGGCAGTATAGATGTCCAATCCTCCGTATCCACCCTTCCTGTTGGAGGAGAAGTAGAGTGTCGTGCCGTCCGGTCCGAATGCCGGTGTGGATTCCCACGAGTCCGGCTGGTTGATGTTAATTTGCCGGGGCTCTTCCCATTCCCCATTTCTAAAGCGAGACATGTAAAGATCGACATCGGGATTTCCCTTTCTCTTGCCGGAATTTCCTTTGGCAAAAATCATGATCCGCCCATCCGGAGAAAATGTCACACAGCCATCGTTGACATTGGGTGTGTTTATTTTTTCGGGCAATGGTTTCAGCGTAGACACGTCCACATTGGCACCGCTGGTTGATGCTTTGTACAGTTTTGTAAATGGCGTTCCAGTGGCAAGATACAACCTGCTGTCATCGCGACTGGCCGTAAAATACAGTTCCCCGTTAAGGTAGGCGGGGGAATACTCACTGAATGGTGTATTTAGTGCATCTAAACTTTTTACCTTGTAATAGCTGTGTTTCCGTGAGAGCTCATCGATGTAGTCGAGGCCGTCAATTTCCTTTTGCACCCTGCCTTTGAACTTTTCGTCTTTGGTGGTCAACACCAGGTCCTCGAGTTGCGCCTTGGCCTCGTTGTATTTTCCATTCGCCTTTAAGGCCTGGGAGTAGTAAAGTGTTACTGAATCCCTATTTACCTCGCGCCCTTTGGCCTTCGCATAGTAGGGCTCTGCTTCCTTGATGCGATTAGACAGGCGATAGGACTCAGCCACATAGTAGTTTGCCTTGCTGTTGTTCGGGTCTTTGGCAAGCACCCCTTTGTAGTAATTGATTACGTTTTGATACTTCCCAAAACGCATGGATTTCATCACCTTCTTCTCCGGCCCACATCCCAAAAGCAGGATTAATATCAACGCAGAAACTGCTCTCACCCTCATATTTAATTTAAAAAGCAGATAAAATTACAAAAAAGTTATGGCTCTCAGGCTAACGTGCTTTTCGGTAGATATTTTGCCAGCCAGGAGCGATTTGCCGGAATCCGCCAGCCATTTTCAAACTCAGCTTTGGTCGCGACTAAATTATCAAACGTTATGGTCGAAGCACTTAGCGTGCCCGCACCAAACAAATCTTTCAAACTGGAAACCGGATACATTTTTACGCGATCATCGATCAAAAAACCCACTGATGTTCGATCAAAAAAATCTACGTGGAGAACTGATCCAATCTCTTTTAAAACCCTGACAGATCCATCAATTGAACATCCGCTGGCGTCCCCGGATTGCTCATCCACGGCCAGAACCAAAAAATGATTGTATTCAAGGTGGTAAGAAGTTTGTAGAGGAGAACCGTGTGCACTCCACCCTCTGCAAAATTCTTTCATTGTATCTTCAACCCGCTGCCTTTCAACGTCACCAAGCGCTCGGTTGAGTTGATAAACCCAAACTCGCGCGTCAGGGGGTAAGTCACTAAAAGCAATAAACATGATCTCTCCTTTGTTTTTATAAACCTTGCGATTCGGCTATTAGTTCGGCCAGGTCCTTCACCTTCACCTCATTTTCCTTCTCTTTGTTCTTCAGTCCATCGCTCATCATGGTCAGGCAGAACGGACAGGCCACCGCCACCGTGGTGGCTCCGGTTCCCAGCGCCTCTTCTGCGCGGGAAACGTTAATATCTTTATTGCCTTTTTCCGGTTCCTTAAACATTTGTGCTCCGCCCGCTCCACAACAAAGGCCTGTGGTACGGCAGCGTTTCATCTCCACCAAGTCGGCATCCAGCACGCGCAACACTTCTCGGGGCGCTTCATATACACCGTTTGCCCGCCCCAGGTAGCAAGAGTCGTGATAGGTGATTTTCCTGCCTTTGAATGTGCCTCCTTCCTTCATTTTTATTCGTCCTTCATTGATCAGCTGTTGAAGAAGGGTCGAATGATGAATCACTTCATAATTACCTCCCAACTCCGGGTATTCATTCTTAATGGTGTTGAAACAATGCGGGCATGCTGTAACCACTTTTTTGATGTTGTACCCATTCATGACTGTGATATTATTCATAGCCTGCATCTGAAATAAGAACTCGTTCCCTGCTCTTCGTGCAGGGTCTCCGGTACAGGTCTCCTCCGCACCCAACACCGCGAACTTAATTCCAACAGCGTTTAAAATTTTAACGAATGCAATCGTTACCTTTTTGTATCGGTCATCATATGAACCAGCACAACCCACCCAGAAAAGAATTTCTGGAGACTCGTTTCGGGCCGCCAATTCAGCTACAGTGGGCACTGAATAGTTACCATTGTTCATATTCAAGATTTAGGTTTTAAGTCATTGGCCCAGTTAAACCGGTCGCTCGCTGGAAATTTCCAGGGGGCAAAACTCGTTTCGATATTCTGAAACATGGCATTCCATTGTGCGGGCGATCCGGATTCTTCCATGGCCACGTACCTTCTCATTTCCAAAATAATTTCTAGCGGGTTAATCAGAACAGGGCAAGCCTCCACACACGCATTGCAACTCGTGCATGCGTTGATTTCTTCTTTGGTAATATAGTCGCCCAGTAAAGATTTGCCATCTGCCAATCCCTTTCCTCCGCGTGCCAAACTGTTCCCAACTTCCTCCATTCTGTCCCGGGTGTCCATCATTATTTTTCTGGGCGAAAGTTTTTTTCCGGTTAGGTTGGCAGGGCATTCCGAGGTACACCGGCCGCATTCGGTACAGGCATAAGCAGCCATCAAATTGCTTCGGCTTAAATCATTTACATCTTTTGCTCCAAACCTTCCTGGTTCTCCTGCCGGAGTCTCCGCAGTCCCCAGGCCAAGCATGGATTTCACCTCATGGGTCACCACTGGCATGTTGTTGATATGCCCCTTGGGTTCGAGTTTGGCAAAGTAAGTATTTGGAAAGGCAAGAAAAATATGAAGGTGTTTTGAATAGGTAATGTAAACAGCAAATCCCAAGATACCGACAATATGAAACCACCAGGCAAACCGCTCCACAAAAATCAAACTGGAGGTACTCAGATCGGAAAATATTGGCATAAGAAAAGAACTAAAAAATAATCGACCGGTCTGGACATAATGGTCATCCTTCGTCTGTAGAAGTTGATCGGCAGCGTTCATCGTTAGGATAGCGATCATCAGGGTGATCTCAATGACCAAAATCAGATTTCCATCCAGCCTTGGCCATGAGGTCATTTCGGCAGACCAAAATCTCCTTACTTTAATAATGTTTCTTCTTACCAAAAATACGATGCAAGCTATAAGAACGGACACAGCGAGAAACTCAAAAAAATTCATTAGCAGCGGATAAATGCCACCGAGGTAAGGAGCAAAGATGCGGTGGGTGCCGACAGCTCCGTCAATCAAAAATTCCAAAACCTCCAGGTTGATAATGAGGAAGCCAGCGTATATCCAAAAATGAAAAAAGGCCGGCAGGATTCGCTTAAACATTTTCCGCTGCCCAAATGCTACCAGTAAAACATTTCTCCATCGTTGCCCGCTTTCGCCTTCTTTCCGGTCTGTCTCTTTGCCAAGCTGGATATTAGACTTTATCCGCAGCGCGCGTCTTCTGACAAAAGAAACGGCAGCCGCTACGGTTAATAGAAAAAGGGCTTGTTGGATAATGGCCATGAAACGAAAATAGGTGACATAACTGTCTTAACCAGAAAAATATAGGCAATTTTTGCCGCATACCTAATTTTGTCTAGTTTTGTGCCCCATCGCAAAATCAACGATGGATTTTCCAAGGTGACGTAGCTCAGTTGGTAGAGCAAAGGACTGAAAATCCTTGTGTCGGGGGTTCAATTCCCTCCGTCACCACAAAAAAATGCTGGTAATGCCAGCATTTTTAGTTTATGGAATGCTTCGTATACATTCTGCAAAGTAAAAAGGATGATTCTTTCTATAAAGGATCGACCGATAATCTCCAGGCCAGGGTGAAAAGACATAATGCCGGGCTTGATGAATACACAAGGAAATATCTTCCAAGGAATTTGGTTTGGTACACTATTGAGCCTAGTAAATCGGAAGCTCGTATTTTGGAAAGAAAGCTTAAGAATCTATCTGTCAAGAGACTCATAGAATTTATTCGAAGACATCCGGTTCCTAATCATTTTTCTGAACCCAATATTGCTCCTATTCGAGAATCTCAATAGGGTTCAACCATGACGTGGCTTCGCCAGTCATGATGCTGACCGAAGCGCCAGCGTTCCCTCCGTCACCACAAAAAATGCTGGTAATGCCAGCATTTTTAGTTTATGGAATGCTTCGTATACATCCTGCAAAGTAAAAAGGATGATTCTTTCTATAAAGGATCGACCGATAGTCTCCAGGCCAGGGTGAAAAGACATAATGCCGGGCTTGATGAATACACAAGGAAATATCTTCCAAGGAATTTGGTTTGGTACACTATTGAGCCTAGTAAATCGGAAGCTCGTATTTTGGAAAGAAAGCTTAAGAATCTATCTGTCAAGAGACTCATAGAATTTATTCGAAGACATCCGGTTCCTAATCATTTTTCTGAACCCAATATTGCTCCAATTCGAGAATCGCAATAGGGTTCAATCATGACGTGGCTTCGCCAGTCATGATGCTGACCGAGGCGTCAGCATTCCCTCCGTCACCACAAAAAATGCCGGCAACTGCTGGCATTTTTTGTTATGCTTCAAGATGTCCGGCCTTAATCATTAGCTGCCATCGCCCGGGCGGCCACAAAACCTGTCGTCCATGCTGACTGAAAATTAAAACCGCCAGTTTCACCGTCAATGTTTAGCACCTCGCCTGCAAAATAGACACCCGGCATTTTTTTACTTTCCATCGTTTTAAAATCAACTTCTTCAAGACTTATCCCCCCGCATGTCACAAATTCCTCCTTAAAGGTTGTCATTCCGTTTATTTGAAATGGACATCGAACCAAATTTTCAATGAGTTTATTCAGCTCTTTTTTGCGAAGTTCGGACCAGTTCTTTTGTTGGTCAACCCCAGACAGTTCACATATTCTATTCCATAGCCTGTTTGGCAGATCAACAGTCATTTGATTTGCAATTTTCTGTTTGGGGTGTTGATCTTTATAGTCAAGGATTTTTACCCTCAACTCTTCTTCCGTCATCGTGCCCAGCCAATTTACCAAAGCTGTAAAGGAATAGTTCTGTTGAAACAAATAACCCGCGGCCCACGCAGATAATTTGATCACCGCTGGACCACTCAGTCCCCAATGGGTGATAAGGATTGGGCCGGTCGCTTTAAATTTTGTTCCCGCTATTTGAACCAGTGCGCTATTTACGGATACCCCCATCAAATCCTTAAATTGTTTTGAGGGGTCATTGAATGTAAACAATGACGGAATAGGCCTTTCAATGGAATGACCTAGTCCGCGCAGCCATTGATAGAATGATGTTTGCGGACGACCACCCGATGCAATGAGTATTAGTTTCGCTTTAAAAGATTTAGCAGACAACGTATTAACCAGGAATTCGTGCTCACTGATTTTTTCTATGCGATTGACCTCGCTATTTTTTTCAATTTTTATATGCAGTCTTTCCGCTTCTTTCAGGAAACAATTTATTATTGATTCGGATGTATCGCTGATGGGAAACATCCGGCCATCGCTTTCTGTTTTCAGCGTCACCCCGCGGCTTCGAAACCATTCCACCGTGTCCTCGGCTTGAAACTGACGAAACAATTTTTTCAACTCCTTCTGTCCACGCGGATAGTGCTTGGACAATTTAGTGGGTTCAAAACAGTGGTGCGTGACGTTGCATCGTCCTCCCCCTGATACGCGAACCTTAGACAGTAGTTTGTTTGATTTTTCGAGAATAAGGATTTTCAAAGACGGATTAATCGATGCCGCATTGATAGCTCCAAAAAACCCCGCGGCACCACCTCCGACTATGACTACGTCATAAAAGTCAGTGCCCTTCATAACGAGGGCGTGTTCATACTAGTCGATATCAATTTGGCCTCGGAGCAAATCATCAAAGGTGTCGCGCTGTCTGATAAGCTTGGCCTTCCCGCTTTTCACCATAACCTCGGCCGGGCGCAACCGGGAATTAAACGTTGAAGCCATGGAATAACCGTAAGCCCCTGCATTGCGTAACGCAAGCACATCCCCTTCCCGTACCTCATTGAGCTTACGCTCGGATCCAAAGGTGTCGGTCTCACAAATGTTTCCAACTACGGTATAGAGTTTCAATGCCCCTTTTGGATTAGAGATGTTAGTAATTTCATGATACGCGTCATACATCATCGGCCTTATTAAATGATTAAGTCCCGAATTCACTCCGGCAAACGTTACCGAAGGAGTTGACTTCACCACGTTGGTGCTTACAAATAGGTACCCAGCCTCACTGACAAGATATTTACCGGGCTCAACCCAGAGTTCCAACTTGCGACCATACCCTTCATAAAAATCCCGAAAAGCCTTTCCCAACTTCAGTCCGAGGTCATAGATGTTGGTCACTATATCATTTTCCTTGTAAGCCACCTTAAATCCACTGCCAAAATCAATAAATTTCAGAGATGGAAAATCCCTCGCAACGCCAAACAATATCTCCGACATTTTTAGATAAACATCCGTCTCCGAAATCTCTGAGCCCGTGTGAATATGCAGTCCGTTGATATCAAGATTATACTTGCTCACCACCTCCAAAATCTGCTGCATCTGGAATACCGAAATTCCAAACTTCGAATTACCATGCCCGGTTGATATTTTATAATTTCCACCGGCCAGAATATGCGGATTGAGTCGAATACAACAGGGGTAGCCGCTGCCAAATTTTTTGCCAAATTTTTCCAGCACCGAAAGGTTGTCCAGATTAATAAATACGCTCATTTCCACGCCCTCTATGATCTCCTCGAAGTCCACGCAGCTTGGCGTAAACATGATGTCGCTGGACTTGAATCCGGCTTTTAGCGCCAGCTTTGCCTCATTGATGGAGACCACGTCTATACCACATCCCTGCTGTTTAATATGCTTCAGGATCGAAAGGTTTGTTAATGCCTTGGCAGCGTATTTAATTTTAACGTCATTATCCGAAAAAGCATTCTTCAAACTAAGGATTTGCTCCGTAATCTTATCGGCATCATATACATACAATGGCGTTCCGAATTCCCTGCAAATATCCAGCACGCTCAACCCTTGTATCTGATACGTGTCGTTTTTCAATTCCATCATCGGCAATAAATTATTTTAGCAGATGCCCTAACTTTATGGCAAGACAACAAATATATCAGGATTGCATGATGCTTTCGTATCTTGACGAGTGAATTTTGATGATCCATTTCAGACAAAACAATGAAGTTATTTTCTAGAGAACTTGGGCAGGGACGACCTTTACTCATACTCCATGGCCTCTTTGGGTCATCGGACAATTGGCATAGTCTATCGAGGGTGTTTGCAGATCACTTTAAGGTCTTTGTCATTGATCAAAGGAACCATGGACAGTCGCCTCACCATGAGCAACACGACTATGACGCATTGACGGAGGACGTTCATGAATTTATTACCGCCCGGCTTATTGAGGACCCGATCATCCTTGGGCATTCAATGGGTGGAAAAACTGCGATGAGCTACGCCATAAAATATCCGGATAAACTGTCTCGCCTTATAGTCGTAGACATCGTACCAAAACCTTATCCGAGGCATCACGATTCAATACTGGAAGGATTAAAAGCAATTGATTTGAAAAAACTGGGCTCCCGCGGAGAGGCAGATCAAATTTTGTCTCAATTCGTTCCTGAGTCGGATGTCAGGCAATTTTTACTTAAAAACCTTGCCAGGGATCAATATCAAAATTTTGAGTGGCGAATTAATATTCCGGTATTGGAAAAACACATTGAAGATATGGGGGCGGAAATTATTCAGAACGGAAAATTTATGGGACCCACCCTATTTATTACCGGGAAAAGATCAAACTATTTTAATCCCGGTGACGAAAGGATAATTCATAACCTATTCCCATCGGCTGTCATTTCACCCATTGATACCGGCCACTGGGTGCAGGCAGAAAAACCCAAGGAGTTCACAAAAATTGTCTTTGATTTTTTACAAGTTTCCTCATAAGCCTGACCATGAAGGAAAAAGGAACGCTATATCTTATACCGACCGTCATAGCCGAAGGAACCGCGCAGCATGTAATCTCGCATCATGTGCGTGACGTCCTGAAGCCCATTCAGTTTTTTCTTGTTGAAGACATTCGCACGGCCAGAAGGTACTTAAGCAGCCTTTCAATTTATTCCAGTATTGAGCAATTGTATTTTAATACCCTGGATAAGAATACAACAGAAACTGATCTTCCGCAATTGATGAGTCCGCTTGACGAAGGAAAACCTGTTGGAATTATTTCCGAATCAGGCTGCCCCGGGGTGGCAGACCCGGGTGCACTGGCCGTAAATTATGCGCATCGAAAAGACATCAAAGTGGTGCCACTTGTTGGCCCATCCAGTATACTGCTGGCTCTAATGGCCTCGGGATTGAATGGCCAGCGGTTCGCATTCAATGGATATTTGCCCGTAGAGGCGCAGGAAGCTGGACTGGCCATTAAAAAGTTTGAAAATGAGTCGAAAGCAAAGAACGAAACGCAAATCTTCATCGAAACACCCTATCGCAACACTGCGCTTACCAACCACCTGCTGAAAAATCTCAGTGACCATACACTCTTATGTATTGCGGTGAATGTGACCGGGTATTCAGAGATGATCAAAACGCAGACGGTGAAGGAATGGAGGAGTCAGGGTATTACATTACCAAAAGAACCTGCCTTATTCCTATTTCTCTCAGTGTGAGTTTTGTTTTAAGTGCATTCCGTCTAAATTTGCCCCCTCAAAATTTCAACACTTGTATGCCTTATTTATTCACTTCTGAATCTGTTTCAGAAGGTCACCCGGACAAAGTCTCCGATCAGATTTCGGATGCGTTAATTGATTACTTCCTCGCTTACGATCCCAATTCCAAGGTCGCCTGCGAGACCCTTGTGACTACCGGTCAGGTTGTACTTGCCGGAGAGGTGAAATCCGAGGCTTACCTCGATGTGCAGGAAATTGCCAGAGAAGTGATCCGCAAGATTGGCTATACAAAAAGCGAATATATGTTCGAAGCCAACTCCTGCGGAATTCTTTCGGCCATTCACGAGCAATCACCAGATATCAACCAGGGCGTTGAACGGAGAAAGAAGGAAGATCAGGGAGCGGGCGATCAGGGAATGATGTTTGGGTACGCCACCAACGAGACAGACAATTTCATGCCGCTGCCACTCGAGCTAGCCCATCTCCTGCTCAAAGAACTGGCAGCTATCCGCAGGGAAGGGAAAGTAATGACCTATTTGCGACCTGATGCCAAATCGCAGGTTACCATTGAGTACAGCGATGATAAAAAACCACAGCGAATAGATACCATTGTGATCTCCACGCAGCATGATGACTTCGGTGCAGATGGCGTAATGCTAAAAAAAATCAGGGAGGATGTTATTTCAATCCTAATGCCGCGAATTCAAAAGAAATTGCCTAAGAGAATTCAAAAACTATTTATTGATCGAATTCAATACCATATCAACCCCACCGGAAAATTTGTGATTGGTGGCCCTCATGGCGACACGGGTTTGACCGGGAGGAAAATCATTGTAGATACCTACGGTGGTAAAGGAGCTCATGGAGGAGGTGCGTTCTCCGGGAAAGACCCCAGCAAAGTCGACCGCTCGGCAGCGTACGCGACACGCCACATCGCCAAGAACATGGTGGCCGCTGGTATTTGTGATGAGGTGCTTGTACAGGTGGCCTATGCCATTGGCGTAGCCAAGCCCGTTGGCTTGTACGTTGATACCTACGGCACCTCAAAGGTCAAAATGAGCGATGGCGCCATTGCTGAAAAAATCGGTAAAATATTTGATATGCGTCCTTATTTTATCGAAAGCCGGTTTAAGTTACGTTCACCAATTTACAGTGAAACGGCCGCCTATGGTCATATGGGTAGAGAACCAAAGATGGTTGAAAAAATATTTAACAAGGGAAAGAAGAACCAATTGAAAGCCAAGGTCGAATTGTTCCCATGGGAAAAGCTTGACTACGTAGATTCTCTAAAAAAGGCTTTCAAAGTCTGATCCTTTAGATGTAAACAAGAAGGGCTCCGATCGGAGCCCTTCTTGTTTAAACCCGCCCTGCGGTAACCTTATTCTTAAATTTTTTTAGCTGCTTTCTCAAAGCTTCCGTTGCCTGATCCGTTGCAGCTTCAAATGATGCCGCCTGCTCTTTGGCAAACAATTGGTTTCCCGGCACTTTTAGTCTAATCTCTACCGTTTTGTTTTCAACACCTTCATTATTGAGACGTAGAAAAACTTCTCCATCTACCATACGGTCATAAAACGTCTCTAACTTATCCACCTTCTTTTGAATAAAATCAATCAACTTCTGGTCAGCGTCAAAGTGGATAGAGTGAACTTGCAACTTCATACACAAAAAATTTATGGTTAAACATTATTAAGCCTGATTATTCAGGAGGTTTTTGTTGGTAAAAATTATTTCATACAGCAGATTTTAGTTTCCTCTATAATTTAACAATTATTAAGCTTTCGGATGGGCCTGATCGAAAACTTTCTTCAATTTTTCCATCGAGTTATGGGTGTAAACCTGGGTGGCGGCCAGGCTGGTGTGACCCAACAGGTCTTTCACCGCGTTAATTTCTGCGCCCTTATTGAGCAGATGGGTGGCGAACGAATGCCGCAGGACATGTGGACTTCTTTTTTCTACCGTTGTGAATTTGTTGAGGTATTTCTTCACCACGCGATAGAGCATCATCGGGTACAGTGGGTCTCCGGAGTCAGTAACCAAAAGTAAACCATGATTTTTCACATTCACCTCCCTGTTTCGAATTTTTTGATATGACTCTATTATAGGAACGATGCTTTTCGAAAAAGGTATCACCCTTTCCTTATTTCTTTTTCCAAGCACTTTGATAGTGGTGTCGGTCAAATTAACATTGGTCTCCTTTAGGCCAATCAGTTCAGACAAGCGGATTCCCGTGCCGTAAAATAATTCTACTATCATCCTGTCGCGACACCCTTCGAGGCTATCACCGAACTGAAACTGATCAAGCAGCCTGGTCATGTCTTCCTCGTGGACAAAATGGGGAAGTTTTTTTTTCGTTTTTAATACCTTAATCTTCATCATCGGGTCTTTGTCGATGACCTCCTGCCTCAGGCAAAACTTGAAGAAACTTCGAAGGCAGGCAATCTTCCGATTGATCGAGCGGGCCTCCATCTTGCCTTCAACCAGGCTTACAATCCATGCCCGAATAATCCCGTAGGATGCTTCCGCTGGATTTTCTTCCTGGTATACTTTTTTTAGAAAGGCTGAAAACTGGGCAAGGTCAGTTTGATAGGATACAATGGTTTTTGGACTATACCTTTTCTCGAATTGGAGATATTTAAAAAATTGGTCCACCATTACTTCCACCCCTTCGTGTAGGAGCAATGTAAAAAAAAATCCCCTTCAGTGAAACACCCAAGGGGACGGTTATAGATCGTTAAACTAACTCCTAGTAATTCTCTTTGGCATACATTTTCTGCCTGTATGCGGCACCCAATACTTCCTGCCTTCTGGCCACTGACGGCTTCTCGAAAGCTGTTCTGGCACGCAATTCCTTCAATACGCCAGTTTTCTCAAACTTCTTTTTGAACCGCTTAAGGGCCTTATCTATTGATTCGTTCTCTTTAATGTTGATAATCAGCATAGTATAAATTTCTATTCGGGCTGCAAATATAGCTTTAACGCACCGAATTATGCAAATTTTACTTAAGGACCGCCCGGGAAATCACCAATTTTTGAATTTCTGAGGTGCCTTCCCCAATCGTGCACAGTTTTGCATCGCGGTAATACTTTTCCACGGGAAAGTCCTTGGTATACCCGTATCCTCCAAAAATCTGCACCGCATCATTGGCCACTTCCACAGCAATCTCTGAAGCGTACAGCTTTGCCATGGCTGACTCCAGGTTAACACTTAATCCCTTGTTTTTTAAGTCTGCGGCCCTTAGCGTCAACAGTCTGGCCGCTTCCACCTTGGTGGCCATATCGGCCAGCTTGAACGATATACCCTGAAATGTCGAAATAGGCTTATTAAACTGGTGGCGCTCTTTAGAGTATTGGAGTGCTGCCTCGAACGCCCCTTGAGCGATTCCGAGGCTAAGTGCGGCAATCGATATTCTTCCGCCATCTAACACTTTGAGTGACTGAACAAATCCCTCACCAACCTCTCCGATGATCTGGTCTTTATGAACCCGACAATCGGTGAATATCAGCTCTGCTGTTTCTGATGCACGCATTCCCAGCTTGTTTTCCTTTTTGCCGGCACTAAAGCCTGGCGTCCCTTTCTCCACGATAAATGCGGTCATGGCGTGTGAATCTCCCACTTCCCCGGTCCTCACAATTACCACAGCGACATCTCCCGATTTCCCATGGGTAATAAAATTTTTGGCGCCATTAATTACGTAGTGGTCTCCATCCTTTGTGGCCACCGTACGCATATTGCCGGCATCTGAGCCTGTGTTGGGTTCGGTCAAGCCCCAAGCACCAATCCATTGGCCCGAAGCTAACTTGGGTAAATATTTTAATTTTTGCGCCTCGCTGGCAAATTGTAGAATATGTCCGGTACAAAGCGAATTGTGCGCGGCAACTGAAAGCCCTATTGATCCATCAATTTTTGCAACTTCGGATACTGCGGTCACATACTCCAGATACCCAAACCCTGATCCTCCATATTCCTCTGGTACAAAGACACCCATTAATCCAAGCTCTCCCATTTTTCGAAACAATTGAACCGGGAATTCCTGGGTTTCGTCCCACCTCATGATGTTGGGCTTCATTTCTAGTTCCCCGAAATCACGGATCATTTGCGCAATCATTTTCTGGTTCTCAGACTCGTCAAAATTTACTCCGTGGATTGGTTCTGTCATTGTGGCCATTGTCAAAAATATTTTTGGGCCTCAAAAGTATTTTCAAAAATCATAATAACCAAACGAATGTTAGTTTGTATAGCAATTCAGGGAGATTTTGTCGCCTTTCGGGGACAAAACGCTATTTTTGCGCCTCATTTATAAACTTCGTCATGAGAATTGCAGTTGTTGGAACAGGTTATGTGGGACTGGTCACGGGCACGTGTCTGGCTGAGACGGGCAATACCGTTACCTGTGTTGATATTGACGAAGAGAAAGTCAAAACGCTTAAAGGTGGAAAAGTAACAATTTACGAACCTGGTCTCACCCCTTTGTTTGAAAGAAATATCAAACAAAACCGACTTTTCTTTACGACCAATCTGAAGGATGGAATCAAAGATGCCAAAATAATATTTCTGGCATTGCCCACCCCACCAGGGGAAGATGGGTCGGCAGATCTGAAATACATTTTAAAAGTCGCTAAAGATCTTGGGCCTCTTTTGAATGCGTACACGGTCATTGTTGATAAAAGCACTGTACCAGTTGGAACATCCGAGAAAGTGAAAGAGGTTATTGCGGCCAATACCCATGAAGAATTTGACGTGGTTTCAAATCCAGAATTCCTGAGGGAAGGGGTAGCGGTTGACGACTTCATGAAACCGGAGCGTGTGGTTGTAGGAACAACTTCAGTGAGAGCCAAGAAACTGATGGAAGACCTTTACGCACCATTTGTTCGCCAGGGAAATCCGGTAATTTTTATGGACGAGCGATCAGCAGAACTCACCAAATATGCGGCCAATTCATTCTTGGCGACTAAAATTAGCTTTATGAATGAGATTGCCAACCTGTGTGAGGTGGTTGGAGCGGATGTTGATGCTGTTCGAAAAGGTATCGGATCCGATAGCCGGATTGGCAAGCGGTTCTTGTTCCCTGGAATTGGGTATGGTGGGAGTTGTTTCCCCAAAGACGTTCAGGCTTTGGCAATGGCATCAGCCAGTTTAGACTATGATTTTAGAATATTAAATGCCGTAATGGAAGTAAACTCTCTGCAGCGGGTAAAGTTGTTGCATAATATGAGAAGTTACTTCAAGGGCAACCTCAAGGGCAGGAAAATTGCATTCTGGGGTGTAGCGTTTAAGCCGCATACAGATGACATCAGGGAGGCACCTGCTCTCTACAATATTCAGCAACTTTTGGATGAAGGCGCAGAGGTGGCCGTTCATGATCCGGAAGCAATGAATAATGTGGAGAAACTGCTCGGATCACGGATAACCTATTTTCAAACTCCCTATGAAGCGGCTGAAGGGGCAGATGCTATTTTCATTGCCACAGAATGGCCCGAATTCAGATCACCTGACTTTGAACTTTTGTCATCCAAACTCAAAAATAAAGTGATCTTTGATGGCCGTAACCTGTACGATGTGGATTCAATGAAGAGTCTCGGCTACACGTACGTCAGTATTGGAAGAAAAGCAGTATGAGTAAAAAAAGGATACTAATAACCGGAGGAGCAGGATTCTTGGGATCACATTTGTGTGATCGGTTTATCAAGGAGGGTCATCACGTGATTGCCATGGACAACCTGATTACGGGTGACCTGAAAAACATCGAACATCTGTTTAAGCATGAGGATTTTGAATTCTCACATTGTGACGTTTCAAAGTTCGTCCACGTGCCAGGAAAGTTGGACTATATTCTCCATTTTGCATCACCCGCAAGTCCTATCGACTATCTAAAAATTCCAATTCAAACCTTAAAGGTCGGCTCACTTGGGACGCATAATCTCCTCGGATTGGCTCTAGCCAAAAAAGCGAGGATTCTTGTTGCTTCTACGTCAGAAGTTTATGGTGACCCGCTGGTGCATCCGCAGGTGGAGGAATACTATGGGAACGTGGATCCAGTGGGGCCTCGTGGCGTATACGATGAGGCAAAACGATTTCAGGAGGCCATGACCATGGCCTATCATACCTTCCATGGGCTCGATACACGAATCGTCAGAATTTTTAACACGTATGGCCCGCGAATGCGCCTGAATGATGGCCGCGTGTTGCCTGCATTCATTGGTCAGGCCCTGCGGGGAGAAGACCTAACTGTTTTTGGTGACGGATCCCAGACCAGGTCGTTTTGCTATGTGGATGATCTGGTGGAAGGAATATTCAGGTTATTGATGTCTGAGTACCACCTGCCCATGAACATTGGCAATCCTGATGAAATAACCATTCTTCAATTCGCTGAAGAGATTGTAAGGCTAACGGGTACAAAACAAAAGATTGTGAGGAAACCTTTGCCGGTCAATGACCCCAAGCAACGGCAGCCGGACATAACCAAGGCGAGGTCCATTTTGAAATGGGAGCCAAAGGTTGCGAGAGCTGAAGGCTTGAAGATCACTTACGACTATTTCAAATCTTTACCGGCCGATGTGCTGTTCGATCGCGATCATAAAAATTTTGAAAAATATATTAAATGACCTCGGGCGGTAAAAAATTATTGATTACAGGGGGAGCAGGGTTTATTGGTTCGCATGTTGTCAGACGATTTATTAATAATTATCCCAATTATGTCATCTTCAATCTAGATAAACTTACATACGCTGGCAATCTTGAAAACCTGAAAGACATCGAAGGCAAATCAAATTACCATTTCGTTAAGGGGGACATTGTTGATGCACCGATGGTGAATACACTGTTTGAAAGAGAGAAATTCGATGGAGTGATACATCTTGCGGCCGAATCGCACGTGGACCGTTCCCTGGAAAATCCCAATGAATTTATTGCCACCAATATCATCGGTACGGTCAACTTACTCCAGGCAGCCAGGAAGACCTGGGGCTCAGACACGACCAAAAGATTTTACCATATTTCAACGGACGAGGTCTATGGTTCCATAGACGGTGGAGGGTTGTTTACCGAGCAAACAAGCATCGACCCTCAATCTCCATACTCTTCTTCAAAGGCTGCAAGTGATCATTTTGTAAAGGCCTTCTACAACAGTTACCGATTGCCCGTTTTGATCAGCCGCTGCTCAAATAATTATGGGCCTAATCATTTCCCTGAAAAATTAATTCCTTTAATGATTAACAATATCATTGAAGAGAAACCTTTACCTGTGTATGGCAGGGGCGAAAATATACGCGACTGGCTATACGTAGAGGATCATGCCAGCGCCATAGACACCATCTTTCACCGTGGAAAAACAGGTGAGGTGTACAACATTGGTGGAAACAACGAGTGGAGAAACATCGATCTGGTTAACTTCTTATGCAGGCTAATGGACAGTAAACTGGGAAAGACAGCAGGAACTTCAGCAAAACTGATTACCTACGTAAAAGACAGGCCGGGCCATGATTTGCGTTACGCAATTGACTCCTCCAAGCTGCAAACTGACCTGGGGTGGTCTCCATCATTAACCTTTGAGCAAGGATTGGAGAAAACGGTGGATTGGTACCTGAACAATAAATCGTGGTTGGGTCATGTTACGTCTGGCGAATATTTGAAATACTATGATCACATGTATGCTAACCGGTAAACCATGAAGGGAATAATTCTGGCTGGGGGATCAGGGACACGACTGCACCCATTAACGCTTGTTGTGAGTAAGCAACTCATGCCGCTGTACGACAAGCCAATGATTTATTATCCCCTATCTGTTTTGATGATGGCCGGAATTAGGGAAATACTCATTATTTCTACTCCGCAGGATTTGCCATTGTTTGAGAAACTGCTTGGTGACGGATCAAAATTGGGGTGCTCCTTTTCGTACGCTGAGCAGCCGAACCCGGAAGGCCTGGCCCAAGCATTTATTATTGGTGAAAAGTTTATCGGCAAGGACAAAGTTGCGCTTATTCTTGGCGACAACATTTTTTACGGATCTGGTTTGGTGGCACTGCTACAGGCAAATAACGACCCACGGGGAGGTATTGTTTTCGCGTACCATGTTCAGGAACCTGAGCGGTACGGTGTAATCGAGTTTGACGGTCAAAATAATGCCATATCCATTGAAGAGAAACCTGCAAAGCCAAAATCAAATTTTGCTGTACCAGGATTGTACTTCTACGACAATGATGTCGTGTCCATCGCAAAATCAATCCAGCCGAGCAAACGGGGCGAACTGGAGATCACCGATGTGAACAACATTTATCTTAAAAAAGGGAAGTTGAAAGTTGCCCAAATGAGCCGCGGTACAGCATGGCTTGACACGGGTACTTTTGATTCATTGATGCAAGCGGCAAATTTTGTCCAAATAATCGAGCAGCGTCAGAACCTGAAAATCGGGTGCATCGAAGAAATTGCTTATCGGATGAGGTTCATTACCCGCGACCAATTGCTGGCGCTTGCCTTGCCGTTGGAGAGAAGCGGATACGGGGCTTACCTGAAACTGGTGGCAAATTATTCTTCGAAATAAATTACATTTAATAGGGTTGTTCCTACTGCTTCCAGCGTCTCCTTTCCAATCAGATCCATGTTGTCCTTTTGGGAGTGATGGTACTCGCCAAAGTAGCCGATGCCTGGTTTATAGTGAACAATGTCAACCATGGGAATCTTAGCCAGTTGGTTCACGTAAACATGGTCATCGGTGATGGCATGTGCATCCTGCTTCACAAAATAATCTGAGTAGCCAAGGCTGGCGGCCGTATTCCAAATTTTAGAAACAATTTTAGGGGCATATTGAAGGCTGACACCCTCCCTGAAAAACTGCGAGCGCTTAGCCCCTACCATGTCAAGCAGAATACCGTAGTAGGCCGCATAGTTCGCCTTGTGCTTATTTTTAGACCAGTACTGCGACCCAAAGCACCACCAACTGTCCCACCCCTTTGGCGGGTTGCGCTGACCTTGGGCTTTTTCGGGCTCACCCCAATCTTCGCCATCAAAGAAGATAATATCTACCCCTACGCTGAATGCTGTGTCAAGGCCAAGGACCCGTGCTATTTCCAGCAGGACGCCTACTCCGCTCGCGCCATCGTTGGCTCCATCCATTGGGCCGTGTGGATTGTCCGCATCTTTATCTGCGAATGGACGCGTATCCCAATGTGCCGCGAGCAATATTCTCTTCTTTCGTTCTGGGAAATAGCTGGCAATAATATTCTTAAGCTGGAGCTGCCGGCCATCGTACGAGGGAGCCGTAAATTCCTGGGTGCTGACCACCGCACCAAATTTTTCCATTTCCCTCGCCAAAAACTCACCTGTATTTCTGTGGGGTGCTGAGTTAGGGACCCTTGGCCCAAATTCCACCTGCCTGCTGATATAGGCATAGGCGGAGTCTGGATTAAACCTTGGCACGCGAACTGTTTTTTGCGGTGCCAATTCTTCCGCGGGCTTTTTCAGTCCTCCCGTACATCCTACTAAAAAAAAGCCAACCAAAATCTGACCGGCCAGCCCTGCGGCAAAATTCAATCTCAACATAGCGCCTTATCTCAACTACCCAAAGAAGGTTTATTTTGCAATAAATTAAAAATCAATTACCTTTGCTGAACTTATGTGAAAAACATCAAGAGGGGACTAAAAAGTCCCCTCTTTGTTTATAGTTAGTTTATGGATTTGAAAGTGCAAATCGGTGAATTGGCCGCTTCTCTCCTGCCGGAGCCGGGACTCTTTTTAATTGATGTAGCTGTCACCGGCACCAGGGTTCGGAAAAAAGTCTTGGTCATTATTGATGGAGATCAGGGGGCCAGCATTGACGATTGTGCCAGGTTGAGCAGGGCGCTGTCGGAGAGGCTTGACGAGACAGATTTAATTGACGAAAACTACGTTTTGGAAGTCAGCACACCGGGCGTTGATCATCCGTTGAAACTGGCGCGACAGTATAAAAAAAACATCGGAAGGGGATTTAAGATTACGTTAAAGGACCAATCTCTGTTAAAAGGAAAACTAATTCACTCCACAGATGAGTCCATCAAAATTGAGGTCGAGGAAAAAATTGACAGAAAGACCGGATTAAAAACAATGGAAATACCATTTGATCAAATCGATAAAGCTTTTGTACAAATATCTTTTAAATAAGTAGTAACATGGATGCTTCAACATTAGTAGAATCTTTTGCAGACTTTGCCAAGCAAAAGAACATAGACAGACCGACCATGATTCGGATTCTGGAGGACGTGTTCCGGAATATGATCCGGAAAAAATATGAGCATGATGACAACTTTGATATCATCGTGAACTCTGACAAGGGCGACCTTGAAATCTGGCGCTTTAGAGAAATAGTGGAGGATGACTCAGAGGATATTTGGGATCATGATAAAATCAGTTTAAGTGAAGCCCAAAAAATTGAACCCGATTTCGAAGTAGGTGAAGAAGTAGCTGAGGAGATTCATTTGGAAGATTTCGGTCGCAGGGCAGTAAGCACCGCCCGCCAAACCCTTATGCAAAAGGTTAAGGACCTGGAAAAAGATATCCTTTTTGAAAAATACAAAGAGATCGTAGGCGAGATCATTGCCGGTGAAGTGTATCAAGTCCTCAGTCGCGAAGTGCTGCTGATCGATGGTGAGGGCAATGAAATATCTTTGCCGAGGAGCGAACAAATTCCAAAGGACCGCTATAGAAAAGGAGAGTCGATCAGGGCCATTGTGCACAAAGTGGAGATGATAAATGGCAACCCAAAAATTGTCCTCTCCAGAACTTCACCGGTATTTCTCGAACGACTGTTCGAGCAGGAAGTTCCTGAGGTTTACGATGGCTTGATCACGATTAAAAAAGTAATTCGTGAACCAGGCGAACGTGCTAAGGTGGCAGTCGAATCTTACGATGATCGCATAGACCCGGTAGGCGCTTGCGTGGGAATGAAGGGATCGAGAATTCACGCCATTGTGCGGGAACTACAGAACGAAAACATTGACGTAATTAATTACACCGAAAATCTTGACCTTTATATTACGAGGGCGCTCAGCCCTGCAAAAATCACCAGCATTAAAGTGGACAAAGAGAATGGCCGGGTTTCTGTCTATCTAAAACCCGATCAGGTATCTCTCGCAATTGGTAAGGGCGGGCTTAATATTAAACTTGCCAGTCGCCTGGTCGATATGGAAATTGATGTATTTAGAGAAGACGCGGAGTTGCAGGACGAAGACGTTGATCTGCAAGAATTCAGCGATGAAATCGAACCGTGGATAATTGAAGAATTGAAACGAATTGGATTGGATACCGCCAAGAGTGTGCTCGCATTGAATGTGGAGGAGCTCGTGCGGAGAACAGATTTGGAAGAAGAGACTGTTGAGCTTGTTCTTAACGCACTCAAGAAGGAATTCGAATAGGCCCAAAAACAATTAAAAAACCAAAAAATACCGATATTTGAGCATGGCAGAAAATAAAATGATACGGTTGGGGCAGGCGTCTAGAAAACTCAATGTGGGACACAATACCATTCTGGATTTCCTTTCACAAAAAGGATTCGAGGTGGAAAACAATCCCAACGCCAAATTAACCGGAGAGCAATTTGCCATGCTTTCAAAGGAATTTGCGACCTCCGCTTCTGAAAAACTTGAAGCTTCTGGCCTTACCATTGGCGTGAAGCATACTGAAAATGTAACCATCGAAACCGAAAGCGAAGCTCATCGCAAAAAAGCCGATGAGGACGAGCAGATTTTAATAAAAAATCTTGGGTCAACGGAGATCAAAGCCAAAGAGGAACCAAAGCCTGAGAAAATCGAGCGTGAAAAGACGAAGCTCGAAGGAATCAAAGTACTTGGAAAAATCGATTTAGAGAAGAAGAAGGTAAAGGAAGAGACCAAAGTTGAAGAAGAGCCTTCAAAGGAAGTAAAGAAAGAGGATGCGGTAGAGGAGAAAGTTGAAAAGAAGGAGCAGGAAATCATTAAGGCCCGGGCCAATAAGCTTCAGGGATTAAAAGTAGTCGACAAAATTGAACTTCCTGCGGAGAAGAAAAAGGAACAGCCTATAGCATCATCGGACAAACGTGATGAGGCCAGAAAGAGAAGGCCGAGAAAAAGAATCAATACCGGTTCGGTAAAAGATGATCGGGGTAATGGCGCCAAGGGCAAGAAGCCTTTTACGCAACGATCTCAAAAAGCTGAACCGACTGAAAAAGAAATTCAGGAGCAGGTAAGGGCGACCCTCGCCAAGCTCAGCGGAAGTCAAAAGAAAGTTGGCGGAGCCAAGTATAGAAAAGAAAAAAGACAGGCTGTTTCCGAAGCCGAGGATGAAAGGATACTGCAAGAGCAGGAAGATTCCAAGACGCTGAAGGTGACAGAGTTTATTTCTGCCAACGACCTGGCCTCTCTAATGAACGTATCGGTGAATGATGTTATTTCGACCTGCCTGAATTTGGGGATGTTTGTTTCCATCAACCAACGTCTTGATGCTGAAGCCATCACGGTAATTACGGATGAGTTTGGCTTTGATGTTCAGTTTACATCATCGGAAGAAGAAGAGGATGTTGAGGAAATAGAGGATGACGAGGCTGATCTAAAGCCCCGCGCTCCCATCGTGACGATCATGGGACACGTGGACCACGGTAAGACGTCTTTGCTGGATTACATTCGGAATACAAAAGTTACCGATCAGGAAGCGGGAGGAATCACGCAGCACATTGGAGCATATAATGTGACAACCAAAAGCGAGCAGAAGATCGCGTTTCTGGATACTCCGGGTCACGAGGCCTTTACCGCCATGCGTGCACGAGGAGCGAAACTTACAGACGTGGCCATCATTGTGGTGGCTGCAGACGATGATGTGATGCCGCAAACAAAGGAAGCGATCAACCACGCCCAGGTTGCCGGTGTGCCAATCGTAATCGCCATCAACAAGATTGATAAGCCCGGAGCCAACGTTGAAAAAGTAAAAGACTCCCTTTCGAAGATTAACATTCTCGTGGAAGATTGGGGTGGAAAATACCAGTGCCAGGAGATCTCTGCCAAGACCGGCCAGGGTATCGATGACTTGTTGGAAAAAGTATTACTCGAGTCTGAGTTACTAAACCTAAGAGCCAATCCTGACAAACCCGGAACGGGCTCGGTTGTGGAGGCCGCTTTGGATAAAGGTCGCGGGTATGTAACGACCGTGATGGTACAGGCCGGTACGTTAAAGGTGGGGGATGTAATCCTCGCAGGGTCAAATTTCGGGCGCGTAAAAGCGATGTTCGATGCAACCGGCCAAAAGGTAAATAAGGTTGGTCCGTCTACACCCGTGTTGGTACTGGGCCTCGATGGTGCGCCTCAGGCCGGGGAAAAATTTAACGTGATGGAGTCTGACCGGGAAGCGCGTGAGATCGCTGCAAAGCGAGGCCAGATTCAAAGAGAGCAAAGTATCCGCACCAAAAAGCACATCACGCTTGATGAAATCGGAAGGCGTTTGGCAATAGGTTCGTTCAAGGAACTTCGGATAATAGTAAAAGGTGACTTTGATGGTTCGGTGGAAGCATTGGCGGACTCGTTGTTGAAACTTTCAACGCCAAAAATTCAAGTCAGCATTATTCATAAAGGTGTTGGACAAATTTCTGAATCTGACGTGTTGTTGGCATCAGCCTCTGACGCAGTAATAGTCGGGTTCCAGGTTCGCCCTTCAGGATCTGCCCGCAAGGTAGCGGACAATGAAGAAATTGAAATCCGCTTGTACTCTATCATCTATGATGCCATCAACGATGTGAAGGCGGCCATGGAGGGAATGTTGGAGAAGGAAATGGAAGAAGTAATTGTGGGCAACGTAGAGGTGAGGGAAGTATTCAAAATTTCCAAAGTGGGAACAGTGGCTGGTTGTATGGTGACCGATGGCTACATCAAACGCAACAATCCGATACGGTTAATTCGCGATGGTATCGTTGTATACTCAGGAGAGATGACCGCCCTAAAACGATTCAAAGATGATGTCACGGAGGTGAAGTCTGGATTTGATTGCGGTATCAGCATCAAGAATTTGAGCGATATCAAGGTGGGTGACGTGATTGAAAGCTACGAAATCAGGGAAGTCAAAAAATAGACTACCTCTGCCTGAGTCTTGGAAAAAGCCCTTTGAAATTTCATAGGGCTTTTTTTATGTCAATCAACTCCGATGGGTATTTTTTCCTGACCAAGTGGTACATTTTTCCACAAGGTTCTCAATAAATTTGATTCAGGCTAACCTTTATCGAAGGCGGGAATACTTAAATCATTCGTGCATGATTAGTCGAATAAAATTCATTGGCCTAATGGTGATTGGCGTTTTGGCCGGTTGCGTTACTGAAACTGAGCCAAGCTGGCCAGGCGTGTCGGCTGTTGAAGGGTACGTGCCCGTCTACGGTGACCGCACATCCGCTGATATCAAGCTTGGATCGTCAAGAACATTGGTTGATCCGGGCAAAATTTATACGTACAAAAACTTTCTTTTTGTAAACGAGCGGAACAAAGGCGTCCATGTTTTCAACAATGAGGATTTTTCAAAACCCCAACCGGTAGCCTTCATAGAAATTCTTGGTAACCATGACGTGGCTATCAAAGATGACGTCATGTATGCCGATCACAATGGCAATTTAGTTTCGCTCAAGCTAAATGAACTCAAAAGTCTCGAACTATTAGGAACGTTGCGGCTAAGCGGCTTCCTGCTGGGTATTCCTCCACCCAGCGGTTCTTACTTTGAATGCATCGATTCGGAAAAAGGACTGGTGGTTGCCTGGAAAAAAGAGACACTTGCAAACCCAAATTGTTATGCGTTTTAAGCAACTGAAAGTATGCTTGATTTTACTCGTGGTTTCATTTGGATGCAATGAAAACCAGTCAGATATAGGTACTTCAGGTCAGGGAGGATCCCTTTCACGTTTTTCCATCCATGGCCCGTATTTATACGTTGCCAGTAACTCATCTATTCAGGTTTTTGATATTTCGAGTCATGAATTTAAAAAGCTCAATACCATCGAAATTGGTTTTGGTCTAGAAACCATCTTTGCGAAGGGTGATTACCTCTACCTTGGCGCCATTGACGCGATGTACATTTATTCAATTGCCAACCCGCAACTGCCAACATTCGTTTTCAGGTACGAGCACATTGTTTCCTGTGATCCGGTAGTTGTGCAAGGCACCAAAGCCTATGTGACATTAAAGTCCGGAAACAGATGCAACCTGGGAAGCAATGCTTTAGAGATCATTGATATTTCAAATCCCTACAATCCTTTCCTCATAGCCAACTATCCAATGACCGCCCCGGGAGGACTCGCGATTGATGGCGACTGCTTATTTATATGCGAAGGCGAATTTGGGTTAAAGATGCTCGATGTAGCAAATCCGCTAAACATCAAGGTTATTTTGGAGATTACGGACGTGAACGCTTATGATGTAATCGCGGGTAACGGTGTGCTGAAACTAACCGGGCATGACGGCATTTTTCAGTATGAATACAATTGTTCTGCCAAGACGATCAGGCTTATGAGCAAAATACCCGTTGAGCGTGACAAAGTCTAGAACATTTATCCTAATGCTTTGTTCCTTTTCTCTACGCAGCTTTTCTCAGGCTGGATTTGAGGCACCCTCTCCTTTGGATCGTATTCCTGTTTCCATACTAAAAATCAGCCCGCTCCACCTGATCAATTTTTATCCATCCATTCAATTGGCTTATGAGCACCGACTGTCATCTTTATCCTCATTTCAACTTGACGCTGGTTATGTTTTTGCAAACAATAACGGAAACACCAATTACCTTAACAAAAGAGGATTAAAAGGAAAAGCAGCGTATCGATACTATATACCGGGCTACTCAGGCAAAAGAATTGACTACCTAAGTGTTGAGCCTTATCTAAACGTGGTCAATTTTGACAGGTCCGATAACACAAGGGGATGTTTTGATTTGGATTGCAATCAGCAGTTTTCGCAAAGGATACAATATTTTGTTCAGTACAGAGAACATGGCATTTCATTAAAGTATGGCCTATTGACCGGTTTTGTCAGGAACATCGTTTTCGATGTTAATGCCGGATTGACCTTGAGGTTTGTTGATTACAAGAAAAAAGGATTGCCCAACGGCATCGTTTTAGATGACGATTTTTTTGGACGACTTCGTATTCCCAATGAACGAAAACGAACGGCTGTGGGACCAGCGTTGGGTATTCGCGTTGGGTATATCCTAAAAAATTAACGCAACAAGAGCTCCGAACCCAGTCCTTTATTTTTCTAGATTAAAACTTAACCACAGGGGCGGTATCTGCTCCTTGCTGTGCTTCGAATCCTTTCCGAACACTAAAATCTTCACCGCCACCAAATATGCCCAACGCCATTCGTCTGAAGAATCCGCGCACGTAGGTATTGTATCCTTTTACAGACTCATTGTAGCGCTGACGTGCCACATTGATTCTGTTCTCGGTCCCTTCCAATTGCGATTGTAAATCCAGAAAATTCTGATTGGCTTTCAGGTCAGGGTAGCGTTCCACCACCACCATCAGTCTGGCCAATGCAGAACTAAGTCCATCCTGCGCTTGCTGAAATTGGGCAATTTGATCGGGCGTAACTTTAGACGGATCAATATTGATGGATGTCGCTTTGGCGCGTGCCTCTATTACGCCAGTCAGCGTTTCTTGCTCAAAGTCCGCATATCCCTTTACCGTGCTTACAAGGTTGGGTATGAGGTCCATCCTTCGCTGGTAAGTTGCTTGCACGTCAGCCCACTGCGCATTTACTTCTTCCTGATAGCTAATCGCCCGGTCAAATATTCCGGCTCCCCACATGAAGAACCCAAATATCAGGACGACAAGGCCACCAATGACAATTAGTGTTGTTATTAAACCCTTACTCATATTATTGTTATTTTAATTTTTAAATCTAATGGTTCTATAGGCAGAACGAAAATTAGCCCGTGACCAGGTTTTTCTCCATAAGAAATTCTGCAATTTGTACAGCATTGGTAGCGGCCCCCTTTCTAAGGTTATCTGCCACTATCCACATATTTAGCGTGTTCGGTTGTGACTCGTCCCGTCTCAGCCGGCCCACAAAGACGTCATCTTTACCATGTGCATGGATTGGCATAGGATATACATTGTTGGCCACGTCATCTTCTACAACGATCCCAGGTGTGGACTCCAATGTTGCTTTCACCTCGTCCAGGTCAAAGTCTGAATAAAATTCCACGTTCACCGCTTCAGAATGTCCACCTATTGCCGGCACCCTTACGGTAGTTGATGTTATTCCGATTGAATGATCGCCCAGAATCTTGCGGGTTTCATTCACCATTTTCATCTCCTCTTTCGTGTATCCGTTTTCCAAAAATGAATCAATGTGAGGCAGTATGTTCATGTCGATACGATGAGGATAAACCCTAATAGCCGGTTCGCCCCTGCGCTCGCCCATCATTTGTTCTACGGCATCCTTGCCCGTTCCCGTGACCGACTGGTAAGTCGACACCACTATCCTTTTGATCTTATACCTGACGTGCAGTGGCGCCAATGCCAAAACCATCTGGATGGTAGAGCAGTTGGGATTAGCGATAATCCGGTCATCAATACGGAGAACATGACCATTGACCTCCGGAACCACCAATTTTTTACCGGGGTCCATCCGCCAGGCTGAGGAATTATCGATCACGATGCAGCCTTTTTCAGCAAATTTCGGGGCCCATTCTAGGGAAGTTCCACCTCCCGCTGAAAAAATCGCTACGTCAGGCGCCAAATTACACGCCTCGTCTATACTTTTTATGGTATAGTTTTTACCTTTAAACATTAGGGTTTGCCCAACAGACTTCGCGGAAGCCACCAGGTACAAATCCGTAAACTCAATATGCCTTTCCTGCAACACCTTCAACACCTCCTGCCCTACCAGTCCGGTAGCGCCTACAATCGCCAGATTCATTATTCAGTAAATTGGTTTCATCAATTGGCAAAAGTACCACTTTTGGCCAGACCTATAAAAGCAATATGCATTACATTATTTTTGATCCATTCTCATCCGGGATGGACACAATTTGTGGATAATTTCTCTGATAATAACTTCACCACTAATCCTCCTTGGTCTGGTGACGTTGCTAAATTTGGGATTGATAATTCCCAACTGAGACTACAGGCGCCAGCCGTTGCAGGTACGGCCTACCTGAGTACACAAAGTAGTGCCATCAACAACGCGGAGTGGCGATTTACATTGAAGCTGGATTTCAATCCCTCAAGTAGCAACTATGCGCGAATCTATCTGACATCGGACCAACCCAATGTAGCTGGGGCTCAAAATGGATACTTTGTAATGGTGGGGGACACGGATGATGAAGTTAGTCTTTATCGCCAGGCAGGGTCGACCACAACGAAAATCATTGATGGCACCAATGGAACCGTCAACCTCGCGGTCGTTAATATTGCAGTAAAGGTAACCCGGGATAATTTGGGCAACTGGCAACTTTTCTCCGATCCCAACATTACCGGAACCTTTCAGTCTGAGGGGGGAGCTTTTGATAATACTTTTAAAGCTTCCTCTTACTTTGGAATATACTGTGTTTACACCTCTACGCGCGCTGACCGATTCTACTTCGATGATTTTTTTGTTACAGGAGATCCCTATGTTGATCTCGACCCACCGATCGTGGAAGTGGTGAACGCTATCTCCTCAAATAGGCTCGTTGTCCAATTTAATGAGGAAGTTGAGGCCGTAAGTGCCACTAGCCTGGCAAATTTTGAAGTCGCAAATAACATCGGTCATCCTGCTTCGGCAGTTCTCCTGCCTGGCCAGCGTTCCGTAGAATTGAGTTTTCTTAAAAACTTTCAAAATGGTGCAATGCATTTGCTCGTCACTAGCGGAATAAAGGATATGGCGGGGAACCCAATGACTTTATCAAATCTTGCCTTTCTTTATTTCGAAGCTGTTCCAGCGAAAACAAAAGATATCGTCATATCAGAGATTTTCGCGGATCCCACCCCGCAAGTTGGTCTGCCGGACGCGGAGTTTATAGAAATTTTCAACCGAAGTAATGATCCGTTTAATTTAGCTGGATGGATATTTACCGATGGAAGTTCCACGGCAAAATTGCCTTCTAAAATCATGCTTCCAGGAGACTACTTGGCGCTCACCGCCACATCGAACGTTTCAAAATTTGGCTTAACTGCAAATGTGATCGGTGTATCCAACTTCCCAACGCTGAATAACAGTTCAGATACTTTGGTTATTAGAACCCCGGGCGGTTTACTCATCGATTCGGTCGGTTATGATTTATCATGGTACCGCGATTTGGATAAGCAGGAAGGCGGATGGTCGCTGGAACTGATTGATCCGAACAATCCTTGCGGTGAAGAGGAGAACTGGACATCTTCTGAAAATGAACAAGGGGGTACACCGGGAGTCGTCAACTCCGTGAACGCCAACAAGCCCGACCTGACCGGTCCGCAATTGACCAGCGTTGCTGTCTTGTCGACCCATAAACTCTTACTTTTCTTCAATGAAAAAATGGAAAATCCGATCAGCCAAAACGCAACGTTTATTTTTGCTCCTCATCTTGAAGTAAAAAGATATTACTTTGAGTCGAGGGCACTTCGGTCTATTGTAGTGGAGCTGGAAGGCGAACTGGCCGCAAAGCAACTTTACACCATTTCGGCAAAAAACTTATTTGACTGCAGCGGCAATGAAGTTGATTTATCCAGTTCGATTTCTTTTGCTATGCCTGAGCCGGCTTCCCCCGGTGATATTGTCATTAACGAAATACTTTTTAATCCGCGGCCCAATGGGGTTGACTTTGTTGAGTTGTACAACCGGTCGGACAAATTCATCAACCTCAAGGGATGGCAGGTTGGGAATTTTACAGGCGACAAAATTACAAATCCAAAATCCATTTCGGCTGGCAACAGGATTATGGCACCAAATGAATATTTCGTGCTCACATCCAATTCGCTGACCTTGAAGAACAATTACCCTCAGGGGAAGGAAGACAACTTCATACAGATATCGATGCCATCATTTCCCGATGATCAGGGATCAGCCATCATCTACTATGACAATGAGGTCATCATCGATCAATTTACATACGAAAAACAATTTCACAGCCCACTCATTAGGGACGAAGAAGGCGTTTCACTCGAGCGCATTTCTCCATTTGGCGACAGCAATGACAAAGAAAATTGGGCTTCCACCAACTCGACTGCCGGATTCGCTACCCCTGGTTTCTTAAACTCGAATTTTCGTCCGAAGGACGTGACTGCTGTCGGTCAGATTACTATCGACCCACCTGTTTTTGCTCCCCAATCCGGAAGGTCAGATTTTTCCACCATCAGTTTTAAGTTTGACCAGCCTGGATTTATCGCCAATGTCAAAATTTTTGATCAGCAAGGGCGACTGGTAAAGACCATCGCCAACAACGCGACCCTTGGATTTGAAGGCTTCTTCCGCTGGGACGGTGACCTTGAGGATGGAGGAAAAGCGAGGGCAGGGTACTACTTTATCTGGTTTGAGGTTTTTAATACCTCCGGGACTGTGAAAACGTTTCGCGAGCGGGTGATCATTGCAGCCCGGTAAAAAATCCGGGCTGAGAGGCCTCCTTGGCTTGTTTGATCGGCAATTGCACATTCGGGCATTTTTTAACCCCCGGAATTAATTACAATACATTTTTTGTTTAGGGGTCGAGCGGTTATTTTTGCGCATCTTTTTCGAAATCGATTTAAACGAGAGGAATCATGGCCAAATCAACTAAAAAGGCAAAAGCTGCCAAGAAAGCACCTAAGAAGGCTAAGAAGCCGGTTAAGAAGGGGACGAAGGCTAAAAAGTCAGCGCCAAAAAAGGTTGTAAAAGCAAAAGCCAAGAAAACGGTGAAGAAGGCAGCCAAAAAAGCCGCTCCAAAAAAGAAAGTGGTAAAAAAAGTCGTGGCGAAAAAGGTCGTAAAAAAAGAGGCTCCGAAAGAGGTTAAACCGATGAGACGTGCGGCTACGCCAACGATACCACAGGTTGGAAAGAAAAAGGATAATCCTATTTCTCCGTTACCAAAAACACCACCACAATTAAACATTTTCCCGGCACTGACACAGCGACCCATTGCCCATAAGCCTGCAAAGCCATCAGCTCCGTCTGACAAAACCAGGTACAACGAATCTGAACTTAAAGAGTTTGAATCCCTTATCAACGAAAAATTGGACAAGGCGCGCAGGGAATTTAAAATTTTAAAGGAAACCCTCAACCGCAACAACGATGAAGGTACCGACAGCACCTCAGGAGGAAACACGAAAGTACTCGAGGATGGCGCGGAGACCGCGGAGAAAGAGAATCTGAGTCAACTCGCTGCACGCCAGCTAAAGTATATCACCAACCTGGAAAATGCGCTGATCAGAATTAAAAATGGCACCTATGGTATCTGCTCCGTTACGGGTAAATTGATTCCCAAGGAACGGTTGATTGCTGTGCCACACACGACCCAATCCATCGAGGCCAAGATGATGCAAACCGACTGAAAGTGAATTTCCTACAAAATCATATTGAAGCCCTAATCTTCTGTTCACCAGGACCAGCCAAGCTGACTGATATTAAAGCATGTTTAACAGAAATGTTTAATGCTGACGTGCCGGAAGAGGATATTCAAGCCGCTATCCTGGCGCTTGATGAAAAGTACCAGTCGGAAGAATTTGCCTTCCAACTCAATAAAGGCGGTGGTGGCTATCAATTTCTGACCAAACCGGCTTATCAGGCCAGTATTGGTATCATGCTGAAGCAACAATCTAAAAAAAGATTATCAACCTCGGCACTCGAAACATTGTCCATCATTGCCTATAAGCAGCCCATTTCTAAAACGGAAGTAGAAAATATTCGCGGGGTAAACTGTGACTATGCCGTTCAAAAACTCCTGGACAAAGGTCTTGTGGAAATACGAGGCAAGGCAGAAACGATTGGGCGTCCAATTTTATACGGCACCAGCCCCAAATTCATGGAGTATTTTGGTATCAATGACTTAAATGAGTTGCCAACACCGAAGGACTTCACCCAGGAGGTGAATACCATTGGCGAGTCATCCGACAACAACAATTGATACACAGGCCATAGTGCCTCAACCACAACAATATGGCACACAAGCGTTCGAGCAAGAAAACATCCTTTGGTAAAAAATCGGCTCCCGAAAAGGCGTTCCTGAAAAAGGGACGCAAATCCGGAAAGGAAGATTTTGAAAAGAGGCCAAAGCGGAGTTTTGGAAAGCCGCCAGGTTCTTTTTCATCGAAGCCGGGCACGTCCGGCAGCGATCGATTGGGCAGGAAAAACTCCGGATCATCAAAGGATGAGGGAATGTCGAAAAGGACTTTCGACCGCTCAGAATTCACTAAGCGAAAAAAAACTGGGTTTGAATCCGGTGATAAGTTCGATCGCAAGGACTCGCGCAGATCATCTGAACCCTCAAAAGCGCCTTTTGTAAAACGATCAGGTTATTCCAAACGCACGGACAAGTCTTTTTCCAAAGAGAAGGAAAGGCGGGCCGAGGCAAAAGAATTCTATTCCAGTAAATCGCTGGGATTTACGAAAAAAGGGAAATCATCGACCGAAAAAAATCCCACTGTGGCAATGCCCGAGTACGAGCCGCGAAAAGACGAAATGCTCACCCGGCTAAACAAACACATCGCCAACAGCGGAATGGGCTCAAGAAGAGAGGCCGATGAGATGATTAAGAAAGGCCTTATCAGCGTAAATGGAGTTACCATTACGGAGATGGGATTTAAAGTGAAGCCGGGTGATGTAGTGCGGTATGAGGACAGGGTATTGAAGGCCGAGAAGCCGGTGTACGTTTTATTGAACAAGCCCAAAGGTTTTATCACCACTACAGCTGATCCACAAGAGAGAAAAACGGTGATGAACCTTGTGGCGAGCGCCTGCAAAGAACGTTTATATCCAGTAGGTCGCCTCGACCGAAATACCACGGGATTGCTGTTGCTAACCAACGATGGAGATCTTGCGGCTAAGCTCACGCATCCCTCGTACAACACCAAGAAGATTTACAAGGTGGAATTGGATCGTCCCCTTTCAAAAAATGATTTCCAGAAAATTCAGGATGGCATTCATCTTGAAGAAGGGAAAGCCATCGTAGATGACCTTGCATTTGCAAGTGACGATAAAAAAACCATAGGCATTGAAATCCATATCGGTTGGAATCGTGTGATCAGGCGAATTTTCGAATCGCTTGAATACGAAGTGGTGAAACTTGACCGCGTCCTATTTGCAGGCCTTGATAAAAAAGATCTTCCGCGCGGGGAGTGGCGATTCCTTAAACCCGAAGAGGTCGTCAGGCTCAAGCATTTCAAGTAGTCTGATTCTGTTGCGGCAGGACCAACGTAAAAGTTGAGCCAAGTCCTGGCTTGGAGTCAACCTCTATTTTTCCGTTGAGCTTTTTCACAGACTCTCCCACTATATACAATCCCAATCCCGAACCGGTTGATTTTTCTGTAGCCCTGAAAAACATATTAAAAATCTTGCTATGGAGCTCTTCTTTTATTCCAATTCCGTTGTCAGTGACATGAATGAATACTTTTCCATCATCCCTTGATGCTTTTATGTTTACGAAGGGGTTTTCCTTCTTCAAGTCTGAATATTTGACCGCATTAGAAATTAAGTTGTTCATTACAATTTTGAGGCGGTAAAGGTCAGATCGGACTACAAAATCATCCGGGACCTCCACATGAAAATCTATTTTATCAGCATTGTCCGTATATTGGATTGCCGATATTACTTCACCTATAAGTCCATTCAAAAGAATAAACTCCATACTTACCTGCATCCTTGAGTTCCGGGAATAGTCTGTGATCTCGCGTATAAACTTGTCCATTGTCTCAATTCGTGACTTGATTTTTGACAGGTACTCCGTCTTGCTCCCTTCCTTGTCCATTTCAAAAACATTGACAAGCCCTTTGATACTGCTCAACGGGGATCTCAGATCATGTGACGCGCTGTAAACGAACCGATCCAATTCTTCATTTGTTTTTTTTAATTCGAAGTTTTGTTCCTCAATGGTTGTTTGCACGTTTTGCAATCTTTTGTGGGCCTGATAATTAATTCGCATGACAGTGATAACACAATAAATACTAATGCCAGAAATGATGATCGAATTAATGACGAAAAACACCTCCTCCTGCTGCGGAGTAAACCTCCTGATCGGGAGTGTATCGAACGTGAAGACGCGGCTGGCAAGGAACAACGCCAGGGAGAAGATAGCAAAGCCTACACCCGCCTTCCAGTACTCATAGCCAAAAAGCGCCAGTGTTGCCGTTCCTACTGCGATATAATACAAGTCCACCCCTGTAAAAACGGACATCCGCTCGGATAAGAGGAATAACATTATATTCAATGCTACCAAATCAAAAATTATAGCAGATTGATATTTTTTTCTCATCCATAAAAAAAGTGTGATCAGGGTGGCCACCAGCAGCGATGGCAGAAAATACCGTGTGAAGGGCCCCGAGAAAAGGACGAGGTAAATACAATAGCCAATACAGATGGCCAGTTGGACAAGCAACAAATTAACGGCCAGCTTTCTTTGACCGTCATGAAGAGAGTTTAGAAAACTTTCTTTGGCACTGTGACCGGCCTGCGTCATACTCAATTCAGGTTCATCAACAAGTTTCGAAGATTCCCCATTTGAAACCTACAAACTACTGTCAACGAAACATAATAAAATGAGATTTATTTCATCAATTCTCAGTCGCTATTCAGGCCATTTCAGGCGCGGCCTGTGGCGACAAATTTGATGATCCGTTCGAATTGGCCAATCCAATGCCAGCCAGTCGGACGGCCAAGGATTTTCCATTTTGTTGAGGTCCCTAATGGCAGCTTAGATCTGCGTTTATATCCAACTGTTGCCCACCAACCAAAATACCTGTTTCAGTTATAGAATGAACTGCTATCTTCACGCTTCAAAATTCATCAAAATGACTAGGATAATAACCCTCCTATTAATCCTTTGCCATATCGCTTTGTTGTCGATGGCGCAGGAATCTGAAACACCCAAACCAGACAGCACAAAAAAGGATAAAAAGAAAAAAGACCTGCCGCTGGAAATTGGCCGGAGAATCCCGGTCAAATCAAATGAAGGTACCTGGATGTCGCTTGACGTAAGTCCGGATGGTAAGACCATCGCGTTTGATTTTTTAGGTGACATCTATACGATGCCATTCACCGGAGGCAGGGCTACACAATTTACTTCGGGAATGTCCTTTGATTCTCATCCGAAATTCAGTCCGGATGGAAAAAAACTTTTGTTCGTCTCCGATAGAAGCGGTGGCGAAAACATCTGGTGGTTTTCGTTGGATAAAAATGATTCGCTTCAGGTATCCAAAGGCAACACCGATCATTACCAGTCTGCGGAATGGACGCCTGACGGAAATTATATCGTGGGCTCACGCGGCACAAGAAATTTAAAACTTTGGCTGTTTCATAAAGATGGGGGCAGTGGCGCCCAACTGATCGATAAGCCGGACAACTTGAAGGCGATTGAGCCAGCATTCGGAAATGATGGCCGATATATTTGGTTTGCCAGAAGGACCAGCGCGTGGAATTACAACGCACAGTTTCCTCAATACCAGCTCGCGGTTTATGATCGCGACAACGGGCAAATTGAAACCAGAACCCAGCAGTATGGTTCAGCTTTTAGTCCAACGTTATCTTCGGATGGAAAGTGGTTGGTTTATGGTTCAAGATACAACGATCAAACCGGCCTTATGCTCAGGGATCTTAAATCAGGCGAAGAAAAGTGGATTGCCTATCCGGTGCAGCATGACGAGCAAGAGTCGATTGCCGCGTTGGGTGTGTTGCCCGCCATGTCATTTACCCCGGATAGTAAAGAAATAGTGACATCGTACGGAGGTAAGTATTATAGAATACCGATCGCAGGTGGGAACGCCATCAATATTCCCTTTGAAATAGAGACTGAATTTCTTCTCGGGCCGTCAGTTGAATTTAAATACCCCATCCCTGACGATAAAGACATGATTGTAACGCAAATACGTGATGCCGCCATATCTCCCAACGGCAAACAAATTGCCTTCACCGCCCTCAACAGATTGTATACCATGGACCTGCCCAATGGAACACCGAAGCGTGTTTCCAATTTTGATTTTACCGAAGCCCACCCGGCATGGAGTCCGGACGGCACTCAACTCGCCTGGGTGACCTGGGAAAACAATGAGGCAGGTCACCTTTACAAGGTCAACTTCAAAGCAAAAGCAGTAAGGCCTATACGACTCTCTACGGAGCCGGGCCTCTACACACAGCCGGCCTGGTCGATGGCGAACAACAGAATTGTTTTCATGCGAGGCTCCGTGCAGGTGCTTAAGGATAACTCTGATCCCTTTTACATTAATGGTCAGGAAAAGATCATGTGGATATCAGGTGATGGAGGCAATGCCACAGAAATCGCGAGGGCCATGGGAAGAGGGACACCTCACTTTGTAAAGGCAAGTGATAGGATATTTCTGTACAGTGACAAAGAGGGACTTGTTTCGATCCGATGGGATGGATCCGATCAGAAGGAACACGTTAAAATAACCGGCATTACCACCTATGGCTCGTCCCTGTTCGAAGACAACAGTTGCATCCTTAGAGAGACAGCTCAGGAACCCAAGAAAGAGCCCTCCAATGCCGCGGTGATTCTCATGAGTCCGGTGGCCAATAAGGCCCTGGCGCAAATCAACAATGAAATCTATGTAGTAGAAGTCCCGTTGACAGGCGGAGAAACACCAAAAATTTCTGTAGCAGAACCGGACAAAGCGCAATTTCCTTCAAGAAAACTTACCACCCTTGGCGGTGAATTCGCAAGTTGGAATGCCAATGGTAACATAATCTATTTCACGCTTGGCAATGCTTTGTTTACCTACAACCTGGACTCGGCCGAAACCAAAGACGTTGAGTTGAAGAAAAAGAAAGCTGAGAAAGAAAAGGTTGATAGTAAAAAGGAGGACAAGGGCGAAAATGGGGATAAGGAAAAAGACGAGAGTTATAAACCCGGAGAGTTAAGGATCAAAGTAAAATCCCAGCGCGATATCCCAGCGGGAAGTGTGTTGCTCCAAAATGCCCGTATCATTACCATGAAGGGAAACGAAGTAATAGAGAAGGGTGACGTTCTGATCGAAAATTCCAGAATCAAACAAGTTGGCGTTTCCGGATCAATCAACGTGGGTGCATCCGTAAAAAAGATTGACCTGAGCGGCAAGACAATGGTCCCCGGATTTGTAGATACCCATGCCCACATGTGGCCAACGTGGGGAATTCATAAAACGCAACTTTGGATGTACGCTGCGAACCTTGCGTATGGGGTTACGACCACGCGCGATCCACAAACATCCTCATCAGATGTGATTACGTATGGCGACATGGTAGAAACCGGGCAAATGATCGGGCCTCGTATTTATAGCACTGGTCCAGGCGTTGGATTTTGGGCGTACAACCTGAAAAGTTACGAGCAAGCGAAAGACATTTTAAAACAATACTCGGAGTACTACAATACAAAAACGATCAAGATGTACCTGACTGGCAATCGCCAGCACCGCCAATGGATCATCCAGGCTGCCAGGGAGCAACAGCTAATGCCAACCACCGAAGGCGGGCTTGACTTCAAGCTGAACATGACCAACCTGATCGATGGTTATCCCGGGCATGAGCATTCGTTTCCAATCTACCCGCTGTACAATGACTTTGCCCAGACCGTTGCCAAATCAAAAATGGCGTACACTCCCACCCTGCTCGTGTCGTATGGCGGGCCCTGGGCTGAAAACTATTACTATTCGACAGAGAAGGTAAACAGTGATTCAAAGCTCAATCACTTCACCGCCAAGAACGAGTTGGATCAAAAATCGAGAAGGAGGCCAGGGTGGTTTATGGATGAGGAGCATGTATTTCCCGATCATGCAAGATTTGTAAATGATTTGGTCAAAGCAGGCGGACTGGCTGGTGTGGGTTCACACGGCCAGCTTCAGGGCCTGGGATATCACTGGGAATTGTGGAGCATTGCCTCTGGCGGAATGAGCCATCATGATGCGCTGAGAGTAGCCACTATTCTTGGAGCCACAGCGATCGGTTTGGATGGGGACCTGGGCAGCATTGAGAGTGGAAAATTGGCTGACCTGGTTATTCTCGATAAAAATCCGTTGGAGAATATCCGCAACACCAACACAGTGTATCAGGTGATGAAAAACGGAAGGCTTTACGATGGAAACACGTTGAATGAAGTATATCCCCAAATAAGAAAAGCACCGTCATTTGGCAATGAGCAGGCAAGGCCGGAAAATGTGCCCGGGATGAAGAAGTAATCACAACAAAATGAAGGTATTTCATTTCCTTTTTTTGACCTGCTTGCCATTGTTACTTGTTGGTCAAAACGCTCAGCTTGAAGTTTTCTCAGGGCTTTCATTCGCAATAATACGTGAGAAAATAGAGCCAGCTCCAAATATTACCTCTAACATATTCAAAAGCCATTCGAGGATGCCATTTGGATTAATTTGCGACATCGGTATGAGTGAACACACAATGCTGGAGACTGGAATAATCTTTTCTCAACGCGGATCAAAAATCTTTGGGACTAAACTGAACCTGAATTATGTTGACTTACCAATCAATCTAGTTATACGGCCAAAAAATTTTAGGTTTTTTATTGGCCCTCAAATTTCCCTGCTGAGAAGTGCAAAAAGCAATGACCTCGACCTGGATGATGCGTTTGAAAAAAGCGACTTCGGAATCCGTTATGGCGTTGGAACAGATGTTCATTTCTTATCTTTCCGTGTTATTGTTCAAAATGGTATAACGGACACTTTTAAGCATCCTAATTACAAGTGGAGATCAAATTCAATCTCCTTAACTGTTGGTTATCTATTTACTCGATGGGATCGATCCAAATTCGCTCCTTCGGCTCCGATCAAGAGGCCGGTCATATAAATCCACAATCCCCACTCTTATAATTTTTGACACCTCAACGCTTCTTTTGCGTAATTTCGTTTTAGAGTGAAAAGAATTGTCTCAACTGCTGTCCTTGCCATTTTCCTGACCCATTTTGTCGGGTTCTATGCGTATTTTGTCGTAAGACAAAGCCAGATACGCGAGGAGATGAGGGCACTGATCGGACAAATGCCGGACCAGGATTTTGAAACCTTTGTGCTTAGCCATGACGAGTATCTGCGAATCAGGGTCAATGACCATGAGGTCAAAATCAACGGGCAAATGTATGACCATAGCGCGCCTAAATTCGAAAAAGGAAAAGTTACGTTGTACGCCAAACATGATGAAGCAGAGGATAACCTGATTGATTTTTTAAGAGCAGTTGTAAAGTCGGCATCAGATGATGAAAAACCAGTGCCCTCGCAATTGTTAAGTTTTTTGAGCCTGACTTTTGTCACCTATAATCCGTTAACTGTCAATCCCAGCTTTGTTTTTGAGAAATTAAATCATCCATTCTCAGAAAAACTACACACCCGTCATCTCCCCGTTTTGTCTCCTCCTCCCAAGGTGTGAATCTTACCCGTTTGATACTGCGATCTTCCAGACCGTCAGATCAAATTATTCACATCTTTTATTAACACATTTTTTAAGTATCAATGAAAAAATTTATGCTCATTGCGCTCTGCACTATGGTGTACGGGGCGCGTGGTCAAAATCTGATTAATGATTCTATTAAATCAACATTCCTCGATGAAATGGTAATATCCGCCAACAAGATTGAGGAACCAAGACGATATATTGGCCAACAAATAGAGATCGTCAGTAATGATAAGATCAAACAACTGAATGCACCCACTACCGCAGACCTGCTTACCAATTCAGGCTGGGTGTCGATGCAAAAAAGTCAGCAGGGTGGAGGAAGCCCTCAGCTCAGGGGGTTTGAGGCAAGTCGGGTTTTGTTAATGGTTGACGGAGTTCGAATGAACAACCTGATTTATCGCGCAGGCCATCTGCAAAACTTGATCACAACCGACAACAACTCCATGGAGCGGGTTGAAATATTGTTCGGCCCTTCATCCACCGTTTATGGGAGCGATGCATTGGGAGGGGTTATTCATCTGTATACCCGAAATCCGGTGTTACGAAGCAGCTCGCAGTCAACGTTTGGAGGGAATGTGATGACCAGGTTTGGATCGGTGAACAATGAAAAAACAGGACACATCGATTTCAATATTGCCGGTCAAAAGTTCGGATCATTCACCTCATTCACCTTTTCCGATTTCGGAGACCTGCGGATGGGTGAGAAGACAAATTCCCAAATCGGAGAGCAAATCTGGCTTCGGAATAATTATGTGATCAGGGCGCCTGATAATCAAAGTGATATTCTGGTTGCCAATGATGACCCATTTGTTCAAAAACAAAGCGGGTATAAACAATACGACCTTCTCCAAAAATTTCTTTATCAATCCAGTGAGAACGTGAGTCACTTGTTGAATATTCAGTACTCAACCTCGTCTGACATCTTTCGGTATGACCGACTGACGGACGTGCAGGGAACGGGCCTTCGTAGCGCGGAATGGTATTATGGGCCACAAAAGCGGCTCTTGACGAGCTATAACGTGAAAGTTAAGAGCCCTGGCTCGTTTGCAGACGTACTTAACGCAACGGCTAGTTTCCAGGATATAGAAGAAAGTCGGAACGACCGAAGGTTCAACAACAACAACCTGAGAAGTCGGATCGAAAGCGTCAATGTGTTTGGCGTAACCATTGATCTCAAAAAGTCAATCAATAAGAATGATCTCCGGTATGGGATCGATGGCCAATTCAATACACTCAGGTCGACAGCGCATGCGACTGATATTACCACGGGTGCAAGAAGCAATTTAGACACAAGGTACCCTGACGGGAACAATGCCATGAATATGGTCGCGGCCTATTTTACACACACCTATCGAATAAGTCCCTTGTTTACAGTAACTGATGGGGTCAGACTGGGTGGCAGCTGGCTTCATGCCACCTTCAATGATAAAACGTTCTTTCCATTTCCTTTCAGCGAGGTGAGCCAAAACAACATGTTAAGCAGCGCAAGTCTTGGCGCAATCTATGCTCCCTCCTCATGGAAGTTTTCCCTCCTCGCTAGCTCCGGTTTCAGGGCACCCAATATCGATGACCTGGGAAAAGTCTTTGACTCAAGCCCTGGAACGGTCATCGTTCCCAATCCGGACCTTGGTCCGGAAAAAACGCTCAACGCTGATTTGGCAATCACCAAATTCATCGGCAGCGACATCCGCATCGAAACAGCATTTTTTGCCACGCAGTTTTTTGACGCCATTGTAACCCTTCCGTCAACGTTTAACGGCCAGCCCGTCATCGACTACGATGGCACACCGAGTCTTGTCATGGCCAATCAAAATAAAGGGAAAGCCTATATTTTGGGTTACAATATTGGTTTGCACGCAGCGTTGAACCCGCATGTATCGGTAAGCGGAACACTAAACTACACCAAAGGGCGCGTAAAAAACGAAATCGGTCCAGAAACTCCCCTTGATCACATTCCGCCCTTCTTTGGCAGGGCTGCCATCCGCTACCAAAATAAAGGCTTCAGTTCGGAGTTATTTTCCAATTTCAATGGATGGAAAACCTTAGATAATTACAGCAACAGTGGAGAAGACAACCTGAACTATGCCACACCTCGAGGAATGCCGTCCTGGTACACAATCAATTTGCGAACATCCTACGATGTGAACAACCTGATCACGATTCAGGCTGGTGTTGATAACCTGCTGGATTTGCAGTACCGTACGTTCGCATCCGGGATCAACGCACCTGGCAGGAATATTTTTGGTACACTAAGGGTTAAATTTTGATCGACTAACAGGGGATGTTTATAACATCCCCTTAAACCATTACACATGCATTATAGGAAAATAGTTGACGGCCTAAGGAAATTCAGAACCTGGCATCGTTTTGTGGGCACAAGTGTTGGGTTTTTTATGCTGATAACGGCCTCGACAGGAATATTGCTGGGTTGGAAAAAAGATGTTGACATCCTGCAACCTCCGGAACAGAAAGGAACCTCACCAGACGTATCCCAGTGGGTAGATGTCGAAACGATGATTACATCGGCATCGCATGCCCTGGATTCTGTTGTGGGCAAAACCATCGCTGTAGACAAGCTGGATGTAAGGCCGGGCAAGGGGATCATAAAAGTACTTTTCAAAGAAGGGTACTGGGAGGTGCAAATTGATGGTGCCACAGGAAAATCCTTGTCGGTCCTGCAACGACATTCAGATTGGATCGAACATATTCATGATGGTTCTATTGTCGGAGATATGTTCAAGATTACTTATACCAACCTTCTTGGGTGGAGTCTGTTGATTCTCGCCCTTAGCGGATTTTGGCTTTGGTATGGACCTAAAGTTGTCCGCAAAATGAAAACCAGTTGACTATTTTTCTCTGGATCCAAGGTTGGACAGCGCGTCCAGCGACAACGGGAGATAGTAGATGACAGTTCCCACAATCATAGAAATAATGAATCCGTACGGTAGGCCAAATGCAATGACACCAACCAGCAGTGCAATGATGAATCCTTTGCGATCTGCTACCACATCTTTGATGAGTGAACTAAGTGAAATTCCCTCAACCATTAGTATTACTCCAAGAACCGGTAATGGAAATGCCTGAATCACATTGTGAAAACCATTGGATAGAAAGAGCCCCAGTACAATATACAAGGAGCCATAAATAATTACTGAGCCACCAGTCCGTCCACCGAAGGCGTAATGTCCTACCATACCGCCTGATCCGTGGCAGGTCGGTATACCCCCGAAAAATGGGTTGATAAGATTCATAACTGAGTACGTGATTCCAATTTCTTTTACGGTGAGTTCGGGCTTATCAGGAAAAAGGTCTTTGGCAACCTGTCGGGTTGCAATGATCGAATTGCCCAGTGAAAGGGGTATTTGAGGGAGCGCCAGGAGGACAAATCCTTTAGCGATGTCCTCCCATGCAGGTATACCGAATTGGGGAAGGTTGAATCCGGCTGATGCAGGAATTCCCTCCAGGTTGATTTTGAATATCATCGCGTACACTATGCCAAGGCCAACGACCAGCAGGGAGGCCGGAAACTTCTTGTTATCAATAAATAACAGAATGACAATAAACGAAACCAGTGCCAGAACATATCCATAAATGGAATCCGAAGCGATGTAATTTTTGAATGCCAGAGCGCATAAACTAATGCCAAGACCCAGTTGAAGGCCCCTGACCACTACTTTTGGAATCCACCTGGCAATGGCATCCAGCAATCCAGTTACTGAAAGAACAAACATCACCACGCCAATGGCGAGCCCTGCTCCGAGGAGAACATTGCCGCCAATTTGTTGTGCGATCACCAGGGTTGCCATCGCCTTAAGTGGTTGCGCTGGCATGGGAATTCGGTAAATATATCCCGTAAATACCTGCATCAATCCAAACATGATCAAAGCTCCGGGTACGTACAGATTGGCAGCCAAAATCATGGCGATAATCAAGGGAAGGTCAGTACCAATGTCTCCAAAGGCCCCTGATAGCTCTTGTCGGTTAAACCGGATTGGACTGGAAGTGCTCATTTCAGGTCATCAATTATATTTTAGACAGGCTCATTTGATGCCTTAACGTCAACCATATTACGTCCGTGTGTGTATAGGACGCAGGTGCATTTAATTGCGAAAATTCATAATTATACAACAGTCCAATATTGACATTTTTATTGACTTGCAGCGTTGGACCTATCACGAACCGATTTTTGTCCAGGTAATTATAAACTATTTCTTTTCCTGCATTCAGGAAAATTTCATCACTGACGCTCAATGCCAGTTGATGTTCTCTCTTGTCTATCCAAATTTTGATGAGAGGAACGGTGGCCAGCATTTGATACCTGAATCTGAAATTAAAATTGTGGTTCTGGGTGATGTCTCCGCCAACAACCTCTTTAAAGAAACGCTCCTCGATCCGTAGACGATGCTGGATGCCTACCTTAGCGAATACGGTAGACAAAAGCATTTCCTGATACGGACGAATCTCAACTCTGTTCAACCCCGCTGCCGAATAAGACCCGGTAGTGGCCAATCCTCCACCCACACGAAGCAGGTCACCAAAGGAAAATGTAGCGCCTATCCTCACAATGTAGAGGCTGCGCTCCGTAAAGTGGTCGCGCCACCGAAATCCCCCATCCGACAACAGCATCCAGCGACTGTTAAGCTTCAGTTGATTATAATACTGTATCCATTGCTGCCCGGAATGTTGTAACGTCTTTTGTTGACCATAAATATGGGAGGTAGACCCAAGTATGAAAATCAGAGTCAATATTCGATATGTTTTTGAATACATAATGCTATGAAAATTTTTTTAGATCTTCAGCCTGGCTCCAGCCTTTTCAAAAAGAGACATAGCCTGTTTTTGAATGGTGTAATACTGTTTCATTGCTTCCTTGCCTTCTTTGGTTACCGCAGCCCCTCCTCCCGACTTGCCACCCAGGTGTCTTTCGACCAATGCCTTCCCTGCAACCGCGTTCATATCTTTCACAAGCTGCCATGCTTTTCTGTACGACATCCCCATGTCCTGGGCAGCCCTGGCAATGGACCCATGTTTTAAGATACCCTCCATCAACTCGATGCGGCCAGGGCCCATATAGCGTTTATCCCCTACATATATCCTGAAAGTAAAACGAATAGCAGGTTTTCCGGTCATTATGTATTCAAAAACATATCGAATTAAGGCAAAGCGCTGACAATTGCCAAGATTATTACTACAATTATGACTTTGGAAAGGTCGAATTATCGTGCTCGCATATCCCTTAATATTGTGGACGATGAATGGCAACCCCGCAGGCTTTATATCTGGAAAAATAAATCAATGCCTTAAATGGCTTAAAAAAGAAAAAGAATAAAACGGTCGAGTGCGAAATCATAGGTCTGGTTTCAATGCTATTTACTTTTTTCCTATATTCGATTCATGGATAAAGCCTACCGCCCAAATCCTAGCCTTTTTTTCACCCTTTTTTTCTGCGCCTGCATTACCCTGGCACAAGGCCAAATCTATTTTATAAAAAACGCATCCGCACGGAGGGGAGTCAACGTCAATGTGGTTTGGCCGGAGAACCTGGGTGGCTCAAAAACGATCAAATTCGAATTGGCCAAAGGCGGTCAAAAGTATTGGGAAAAATCTAATGTTGAAAATACCGGAATATCTGCGGTTCAATTCCCAGCGTCATTGAAACCTGGCAAAGATTATGTTTTTTCGATACTGACCGAAGAAGGGGAATCCCTAAAGTCGGAGTCACTCACCATCCGAAGAAGAATTCCACTTGGCGTATGGTTTTCGCCAGTCGTAATTACTGGAATAATCCTATTGGCTCTTCCAAAGGAGGAGCGTCTTCCATTGCCACCAGAACCTATCTTGCCTAACTGACTTGGATCCGACTCAAAAGTGACGTCAATGTGCTTCTAACCAGTTCTTTCCTACTCCCACCTCTACTTCCATGGGCACGTCAATGATTACGGCCGTTTTCATAAGTTCGATCACTTTAGGCTTCACGATTTTTTCTTCGTCCTTATGCAAGTCAAAAATTAACTCGTCATGTACCTGAAGGATCATTTTTGTTTTTAGTTTCTCGCGCTTTAGCCAACTATGTATATGCACCATCGCTATTTTGATAATGTCGGCTGCGCTCCCCTGGATAGGCGCGTTGATGGCATTTCGTTCGGCAAATCCCCGGGTAGAAACATTTCGTGAATTGATGTCGCGCAGATACCTTCTTCTTCCAAGAATAGTTTCCACGTATTCCTTTTCCCTCGCCATATTAATCGAATCGTCCATGTAGCGCTTTATCGCATGGAATTCCTTAAAATAAGATTCAATGATTTCGATGGCTTCTGTGCGTGAGATGTTGAGATTCTGAGATAAACCGAAGGCAGTGCTACCGTAAAGAATTCCAAAGTTTACCTCTTTTGCCTTCCTGCGCATATCCGGGGTCACTTCCTTTAAGGCAACACCGAATACTTTTGCAGCCGTTGTAGCGTGGATATCCCTGCCAGAACGGAACGCATCAATCATCGTTTCATCCCTGGCAAAGGAAGCGGCAATGCGAAGTTCGATCTGGGAATAGTCCGCTGACATGAACAGATAATCCTTGTCCCTGGGGACGAAAGCGCTTCTGATTTGTCTTCCTTTTTCGGTGCGGATGGGGATGTTCTGCAAGTTGGGATTCATAGAACTCAACCGTCCGGTGGCGGCAACCGCCTGCCGGTAGTCGGTATGAATTCGCCCATCCGATTTGCTGATCATCTTGGGAAGTGCGTCTACGTATGTGGACCGTAATTTTTCATACTCGCGAAACTCCAGCATCTTTTGAACGATGACATGATCGCCAGCTAATTTCTGCAGCACATCCTCACCGGTTGCATACTGTCCTGTCCTGGTCTTCTTTGGCTTATCAATCAGCTTCAGCCGATCGAAAAGAATTTCGCCCACTTGTTTTGGTGAAGCTATGTTAAACTCCGTTCCCGCCAGCTTGTAGATTTCCTTCTGAACCTTCTCGCTGTCTTTCTGCAATCCCTCTGACATCCAGGCCAAAGTGCCTTCGTCCACTTTCACTCCTTCGGACTCCATTTCGGCCAGTACATTAACGAGAGGCATTTCGATATCGCTCATGAGTTTTGAATGCCCTTTTTCCTCCAGTTCTTTTTTTAGCCGCTGTTTAAGTGGTGCAATCACTTCCACCTTTTCACAGGCACTGTTCTGCTCGTTCTCACTGCCTACCATTTGATAGTCCATGAATTGATTGGTAAGGATATCCAACTCATGGGAGGCCTCCGCCTCCACGAGATAATGCGCGATCATAGGATCAAAAAATGATCCCCTTACCTCAATCCCATGCTTCTTCAATGCAAGGAGCGACAACTTAATATTATGCCCGTTTTTCCCTATTCTTTCATCTTCAAAAACTGCTTTGAATTCTTTCAATATTGAATCGGACTCCTTTGCGCTCCCGATAGGTACGTAATGCGTTTCTCCGGGGATAGCAAACGCAATGCCCTTTAGCTCAAAATCAAAGTTGGGCTGTTCATCACTTGTCACTTCAAAAGAAAACTCGGGTTGTTCGGCAAGCTTTGAAACCAACAGTGCCCTGTCCTGTTCAGTTTTTGAAATATGATATTTACCTGATACAACATCCGGAGATTTTTCCACTTGCTTAGCCCCGCCTCCAAACATGGATAACTGCGATCCCTTTGTCGATTTGTCTTCGGGCGCAACAACTGAACTTACGCCACCCGAATTGGCGAACGCACGCGTCATAATGGCCCTGAACTCCAACTCTTCGAAGATGGGGCGCAACGCCTCTTCGTTTAGTGTTGTATACCTGAGCTTTTCTTCGTCAAACTCGACAGGCACATTGGTAATGATCGTGGCGAGTTTTTTGGAAAGTATTGCCTGCTCTCCAAATTCCTCCACCCTTTCTTTTTGTTTGCCTTTCAATTCATGGGCATGCTTTACAATATTTTCAACGGTCCCATACTGTTTCAGCAAGGTGGAAGCGGTCTTGGGTCCAATGCCGGGAATGCCCGGAATATTATCCGAAGTGTCGCCCTGCAAGCCCAACATGTCGATCACTTGAGAAACATTATCAATGTCCCACTTCTCACAAACCTCCGGAATGCCCATCACATCAACAGCATTGCCCATGTAAGCAGGTTTATACAGGTAGACATTCTCCTTCACCAGTTGTCCGAAGTCCTTATCGGGTGTCATCATGTACACTTCAAACCCATCCTTTGCCGCGCGCGTAGCCAAGGTGCCAATGATATCATCGGCTTCGTAGCCATCCATCTCAAGGATAGGAATGTTGAAACCAGCAATGATTTCCTTCACGATCGGAATGCCGTAACGGATGTCTTCGGGCGTCTCCTGACGCGTGGCCTTGTATTCCTTAAAAATCTCATCACGAAAAGTTTTTGCAGCCGTGTCAAAACAAACTGCGATATGAGTCGGCTTTTGCTTCTGCAATACCTCCATCAGGGTGTTGGTAAAACCAAACGGCACCGAGGTGTTTCTGCCTTTTGAATTGATCCTTGGGTTTTTTGTGAAAGCAAAATGAGCACGGTAGATCAACGCGTAGGCGTCTAACAAAAAGAGTTTTTTGGCATTTTTTGACATGGGTGGCAACTTAATCAAGGAAAGGAAACATTAGTATAAAAATTGTATTTTTATCAACTGTCAATAGTTGAACTGTATATGTCCCGCTAATCTTCTTTCTCATGAATGGACCTTTAGAGTATTTTCTGCATTGGGAGAAAACCGCACCCGATGACATTTTATTCCGCCAACCTTTTGGCAAAACGTGGAAAACCCGAACCTGGAAGGAAGCAGGCACCGAGATAAGGCGCATAGCTGGGTACCTCGAGTCACTCAAACTGCCGCCTCACAGTCACATTGCTATTTTTTCAAAAAACTGTTCAGAGTGGATCATGGCCGATCTGGCCATCATGATGACGGGTCACGTTTCTGTTCCTGTTTACCCTACCTTGTCTGCGGAGGGTGTAAGGCAGATCCTCGAACATAGTGATTCCCGGGTGGTCTTTATCGGCAAGCTGGACAATTATCAATCTCAAAAACCGGGCATTCCGGACAACCTTAAAAAGATTTGCTTCTCTGCCTATGGCATCGAAGACGGTGAACGCTGGGAAGATCTGATTAAATACCAGCAGCCCATTGCCAGACCGGCTGTGATAAAACCCGATGACGTGCTCACCATCATTTACACCTCAGGAACAACGGGCCGGCCAAAAGGGGTGATTCACACCATGGGTAATTTTGATACGACCGTAAAAAAAGCGCACGAAGCGGTGTCGTTTCCTCCGCGTCCCCGCCTCATGTCCTATCTTCCCATCAGCCATATCGCTGAACGCCTGGGCGGTGAGTTCGAAGGACTGTATCATGGTGCACAAATCAGTTTTGCGGAAACACTTGAGTCGTTTGCACAAAATCTTGCCGACACCAAACCCAATTATTTCATAGCGGTACCACGCATATGGAGTAAATTTCAGGAAGGGGTGTTGGCCAAGATGCCACAAAAAAAACTGGACAGGTTGCTGCCCATTCCTATCGTAGGTTCGATCATAAGGCACATCATCAAGAAGAAATTAGGACTGCACAAGGCGTCTCTCTTTCTGTCCGGTGCCGCCCCGCTTAGCAAGAGCATCATGGAATGGTACGACAAGCTTGGCATCACCATTTATCAGGTATTGGGAATGACGGAGGACTGCGTGTATGCACATTTTAACAGACCAGGGGCAAATAAATTCGGAACGGTCGGACAGCCTATGGAAGGACTTCAAGTCAAGATTGCGGCAGACGGAGAACTGCGTGTCAAAAGCCCATGCCTGATGAAAGGATACTACAAGGATCCTGAACTGACCGCCAGCATGTTTGATGAAGAAGGTTATTTGAAGACGGGGGATACCGGGGAAATAGACAGCGAAGGGTACCTGACCATCATTGGACGCGTCAAAGACCAGTTCAAAACCGATAAAGGGAAATATATTTCACCGTCACCCATTGAGATGAAACTGATGCAAAACACAGACGTTGAGCAGGTGTGTGTTGTGGGAATGGGCGTGCCTCAGCCTATTGCACTTACCGTCCTTTCTGCGCATGGAAAAGCAAAATCCAGGGAAGAACTTACTGATAGTCTTCGCACGACCATCGATCATGTCAACCGAAATCTTGAATCTCACGAACAAATTGAGAAGGCGGTGATCATGAAGACCGACTGGACGATCGAAAATGAAATGGTAACACCCTCGATGAAACTAAAACGTACTGCTATCGAAAAAATCCATTTGCCCAACTATCCCAAATGGTATAGCGAAGCAGGAAAGGTGGTGTGGGAGTAATCCTATAGCTTATTGCTATAAGTGCTTGGTGACTAGGTGACTTGGTGGCATGCTCAGTATTACTGCCACTAAGGCTCTAAGTCACTAAGTAGGGAGTTGGAGTAATCCTATAACTTATTACAATGAAAACTTAGGGTCTTGGTGTCTTAGTGGCATTCCCATTATTTTCTGCCACAAGAGCGCAAGGTCACTAAGTAGCAAGGTGGTATGGGAGGCATCCAATAGCTTATTACAATGCAAACTTAGTGTCTTGGTGACTTGGTGTCATTCTTCATTGTTTTTCGCCACAAAGGCACTAAGTCACAAAGGCTGCTCACTTCAATCTCGACTTAAAATAGTCGATGGTTTTAGCTCTTGAATCGTGGTAAGCATCCTCATCGTAAATGGCATTGCTGGGATTGGCAAACCCGTGATCAGCCTCGTAAGCATGGATGGTCAATTTTTTTCCCGCTGCCTTCATATTCGCTTCGAACTTATCCATCACAGCTTTGTTGATCCACTGATCCTTGGTCGCCCAGATGTTGAGGACATCGCTGTTTAAATTCTTCAGTCGGCTTACATCCTCTTCCGGCATACCATAATACATCACACATCCCACAGTCTGCTTCCCTGCCGTTAACGCTGCCTGCAGGGACTGACCGCCACCAAAGCACCAGCCAATCGTTCCAACTTTTGCGCCTTTGCCAGCGAAGGCCAGTGCACCTTTCACAATGGCATCACCCCGCTCCTGCTTAAACGCCTGCATGTACTTCCCCGCATTTTCGCGATCCGTGGCAAGCTTCCCATCGTACATGTCCAGCGCGATAACGTTGACGTTGCCAATTTCTTTAAATAAATCTTCTGACCATTTTTTGATATTGTCATTCAGTCCCCACCATTCCTGAAAAACAAAAATCCAATTGTTGGTCTTCTTCTCGGCCATGATCAGGTAGGCGTTTGCCTTCTGGCCATCGGCACAATCAAAGGTGATCATCTTGCCGCCTGCCTCTGTCACGTGCACATAAGGCCTGGGCATCTGGTGCTCGGTATTGAAATTCTTATTGGAGGCAAAAAGCGCAAATTTTTCGGTTGCCGGGGTGTGGCAGATCGTAATGTCATCCTGCGCAAATCCGGCCAATGAGATGGCTATGAAAATGGGGAGAAGGTAATTTTTCATTGGTTATGCATTTAGGTTAATCGAAGTAACAATCGCAGGTATCAAATAGTTTAATCGTTCCACTGATTTGTAATCACGCGGTCATAAGTAATATAATCGGTATTAACGGGTTCAAGACCATTTTGACGCAACATCATGGCAACCTGACCCCGGTGATAGGTAGAATGGTTAACCAGATGAATCATAATTTGTTCAACGTTGTTTTTGTACGGATCCCCCACATAATTTTTGTACACCAGCATCCGGTCAAAATTGTCGGTCTCCCTTACAAACTTTATCCATCGCTCTGTAATTTCTGCGTTCATTTCAAGTAACCTTTCAAGGCTGTACTGCTTCCACAGCGGGTAGGCATCATTGGGTTTTCCTTCAATCCGGTTTAGCCAGATGAACAAGGCGGAAATCACATGACTCATGATGGTTAATATTTTTTCATTCTCCACCGCCTGCTTTTGAAGGCCGTCCAGTACGCGCCTGTTGGCCCATTGGTTATAGTCATACAGTTTTAAAAAGTAGGTCTTCATCGATCTTAATGTTCAATACCGGTTCAATTATTACCAAACGTAGGCGTAATTTACGAGGTTTGTTAATAAGATTATACTCATCTTTTGTTTTAACATCGGGACGTAAAAAACACAACCTCACAATGCGCATGGAAAAAAGTTTTCTAATTATACTGCCACTCATTGTTATCATTGCCTCGTGTTCGAAAACCATCGAAAAGATTCCTGATCAATATCCAGACCCTGTAGCTTCCCTATACGACAGCACGCTGCGTCCTTTCTACCATGGGGTTGCATCAGGTGATCCGCTACCCGATCGTGTGATTATCTGGACACGGGTGACCCCGGAAAAAATGAGCGCGGTGATTCCCGTTAAATGGGAAGTAGCCGAGGACGTTAATTTTTCATCCATTTATAAATCAGATACCGCGAGCGCAAGGTCAACACGCGACTATACGGTTAAAATAGACGTGGATGGACTCCAACCTGACCACATTTACTACTATCGTTTTATCGCCATGGGAAGGACTTCGATCGTTGGGAGAACCAAAACAACACCAGTTGATTTAAAAGAAAACCTGCAGTTTGCCGTTGTCAGCTGTAGCAATTGGGAGTGGGGGTATTTCAACGCCTATTCAAAAATTGCCGACCGCCCAATACTTGACGGGGTAATACATCTGGGTGACTACATCTATGAATATGCCGTTGGCAAATATGGCGATACAACCATTGGCAGGTTTAATATTCCATCCCATGAAATTGTAACACTCCAGGATTATCGCACCCGTTATTCGCAATATCGCACGGATGTAGGCTCAAGAAGAGTACATCAGCAACATCCATTCATCACCATTTGGGATGATCATGAAGTGGCCAACAACTCCTACACGGAAGGGGCACAAAACCATCAGCCCGAAGAAGGAAATTATGAAGCCCGGAAGAAGGCCGCCATGCAAGCATACTATGAATGGCTGCCCATCCGCGAAAGTAAACAATTGTATCGCTCCATTTCATTTGGTCCATTGGCCGACCTGGTCATGCTTGACGAAAGGCTTGCAGGAAGAACAAAGCCGGTCGACAGCCTGAGTGACCCCGCGTATGAGGATGACACGAGAACGATGTTGGGGTCCGAGCAATTGCAATGGTTGGAAAATGAACTTTCGTCATCAAGAGCAGCATGGAAATTGATTGGTAACCAGGTTATTTTTACCGACATCGACTTAAGCGGAGTTCTTCCCCAAATGCCGCGCAATTTAGACTCATGGGACGGCTATCCGGCCGAGAAAAACAGAATTAAAAGTCATATCATAAATAACCGTATTCGCGATGTAATTTTTCTTACCGGAGATACGCACGCCTCATGGGCCATGGAAGTAGCCACCGATGTGCCTAACACCTACGATCCTGAAACGTCACGGGGTGCATTCGCTGTCGAGTTGGGTACCCCGAGCATTTCCGCAGCTAACGGTAATGAGAGAAAATCCACGGACGAAGTGAAAAAATCCGAGGAAGCTTTAATGCGTGCCAATCCTCATGTAAAATATACCAATAACCGGGATCATGGATACCTCCTCCTGACGCTCACGACCACGACCGCCAAAAGTGAATGGTTTTATGTAGAGTCTTTGCGAAAAGAAGGGAGTGGCGAATCGAAAGGAGCAACCTTTGTGGCGCAAAGAGGAAGTCCCACCATCAAGCGTGCGGAGTGATCAACCATTGCATCTCTTATTCACTTTCCTCGTCCTTTTTGATAAGGATATTTTCTATGTTCCCGTTTTCCGTGAGGAGAATGGCGATGTTTCGTGTAGCGGGGAACTGGGCCAGCACAATCAACATGATGGAGGTAAGGGGAACAGACAGAAACATTCCCAGCAAGTCCCAGACATATCCCCAAAAAGAAAGCGCCACCACAACAACCAGCGGGCTCAGGTTCAGCGATTTCCCCATCACTTTGGGTTCAATATAATTGCCCACCACCAATTGAATGGCTTCCACGCTGAGGAACACCCAAACAAACGACCACAATGAACCAAACTGGATGATAGCAAATATGGACGGAAGCAAAGTCGCGATCAAGGAACCGATGTATGGAATATAGTTGAACAAAAAAATCAGAAACGCCCAAAGAAAGGCATAGTCCACTCCAAACAATAATAAGACAACGTAACTCAATCCCCCGGTCAGCAGACTGATGCCGGTTTTCAGGGTGATGTACTTGTTGGTCGATTCATAGATTTCATTCAGCACCACCTGAATCCTGAATCGTTTTCGCGGATCAGGAAAAATAGCATCAATTTTTTTTGAAAAGGCCACTTCTTCCAACAACAGAAATACAACGTAGATGATCACAATGACGATGGACCCAATGGTAGCTGACAATGACGACAGCGTGCTGGTCAAAAAGCCCTGCAAGTCAAGTTTATCCATTTGACCTTGCATTTGTTCGGTAATATTGGCCACGCCTAAGGACACGCCCAAATCCGAAAGAAACACGTCAAGCGTAGCTTTGTAGGTAGAGAAATTTTCTACGATGTCGCTGAGGCTTCTTACGATCAGGTTGATGGTAATCTGAACCAGGCCGAAAATAAGCGCCAGGGACAATGTTCCTTTAAGCCACCGGGGCAACTGCCTCTCGCCTATTCTCAGTTTGCCGATATAATTATAAATGGTTTTGATCAGGTACCAGACCATCACGGCAATCACAAACGGCTTTAATAATTCTTTGAAATAGATAATAAAAAAAATAGAAAGACCTACCAGTATGGAAATGAGTATTGCCCTGAAGACAAAACTTTCAGAAAGCGGTTTGGTATCCACTAGTTGGCAGAGGTTAAGATGTCGGTTCCCAGAAATTTAAGATCTGGTGTGGTCAGCCATTTGCGTTTCTTGGGAATTCTCATGTCCCCAATCAAGACTTCCTCATCAAGGTAAATCACCTCGCCCTTCCTGGCGGGCTCGTCCTTATAAAACATATAACCCCTCATCGCATAATTTGATTTATCAATGTAGAAATACCAGATATCTTCATCGTAGGGTACACGCAGCACATAACACGCCACTCCTTCAAATTTTTCTTCACCCACCCTGGGATCAAGCACCGTCCCTTTGTCTTTCAATTTCATAGGCAATCCCCAAAGGTACACGTAGTAGTTTCTCGTGCGCTTTACATTATCGCAGGTTTTGCCAGCTGGAATAAGTGTACACGAATCCATCAGGATCGCCATATTGTTGTTCTCCTCAACCAGGCTAAAACTTCCCCGGTTGTTGTCGATCTCCACGGTCGATTTTCTATCCGGACCATTTGGTCTCTCGGACACAAAGACCATCTGGTGATTAAAACTGCCCCACTGGTTTTTTGGATCATGATAGCGGATGGATTTATTCAATATTTGCTCCGCTGACGGATTTTGAGCGTGGGTAATCCATGCGAAGAAAAATGCCAGTTGTATAGTGAGAGCGATCTTAAGCATTGTTTTGGTCTAAAAATCAAATATACCGAATCCTTGTGGCACCAATGTTGCCCGGTGTTTACCGGCAAAAACTTGAAATATTAGTACATTGGTACAAAATAAACATCGTTAAAAATATGCGCTTTATTTCATTTTTCACCGTCTTGTTGGCTATTTCGATTACAGGTTCTGCTCAGGTTATTGGCAAAATGTTTCCAGGCATGGAGGCAGAAACAGTGGAAGATAAAAAAGTTACTATTCCCAATGACACGAAAGGAAAGTACACGTTGATTGGGCTGGCATACTCCAAAAAATCCGAAGATGAACTGAATGGATGGTTCAATCCGATCTTTTCGAAGTTTATTCAAAAAACTACCGGGCTGATGTCAGGATTTGGCTACGATGTAAATGTCTATTTCATACCTATGTTCACCGGCATCAACGCGGCAGCTACCGGAACAGCCAAGAAGAAGGCTTTGAAAAACATTGACCCGCAATTGCTTCCCTACATCCTGTTCTACCGTGGGGAACTAAAATTGTACAAGGAAGAATTGGACTTCGAGAAAAAAGATATTCCCTATTTTTTTGTGTTGGATAAAGAAGGGAAAATTGTTTTTGCCACCTCAGGCGCCTACTCCGAATCCAAGCTGGACCAGGTAGAGGAGGTAATCGAATAAGTCCAAACATTCAAACATCAACCAATGGGCATTCTGGCACTCTTAGCAATTTCCATGGCGCCAGGGGTGGCCATCGGTGTTTACATTTACCTGAAAGACCGTCACGAGAAAGAACCTGTTGGATTACTCATCAGGAGTTTCTTTTTTGGTGTGCTGAGCGTGCTGGTGACCTTTCTGTTCAGCTACCTCATTGGCCTTTTTGTGACCATCAATGAAGCGGATGTTTCCGAGCAGGCCGTTCATGCCTTTCTCATCGTAGCGCTTGTAGAGGAATTCAGCAAATTTATATTTGTCCGCGGTATTCTTTATCGCAATAAAAATTTCAACGAACCTTTCGATGGCATTGTGTATGCCGTGATGGTGAGCATGGGCTTTGCCACTTTTGAAAACATCCTCTATGTTTCGCAAGGGGGGCTCGGTGTAGCGCTCACGCGCATGTTTACGGCCGTGCCGGCACATGCCACGTTTGCCATATTGATGGGTTATTACCTTGGCAAAGCCAAGTTTGAACACAAAAAAGCTTATTATGCCCTGCACGCATTGGGAATTGCCACCTTGTTTCATGGTGCTTATGATTATTTCTTATTCATCTCGTTCGTTCCAGGCATTTGGCTAGGGGCCTTGGCCTCTTTGGTTGTTGGCATTTACTTGTCGAAAAAGGCCATCAAAATTCATCAGGAGATCTCCCCATTTAAAGTGCCGGCAGCCCATTCCGACACTTCGGACTAGTGGGAAGCTTGTCATTAATTATCAAATTGACTAGGTTCAAAATATAATGCTGCATCTATGATTCGCGACAGTCTGAAAAAACATTACATCGGAATGAACCAAGAATTCCGATATCGGGGTGAAAATGCCGGACGCCTGGAAACCATCAGCGATGCGGTCTTTGCCCTGGCCATTGCTTTGCTGTTGATCAGTACCTCCGCTCCAAAAAAATTTGAAGATATTGTCCAATTTACTTACGAGTTGCTGCCCTTTGCCTTTTGCATATCGCTGATCATTTTGATTTGGAATGAACACGTGGTGTACTTCGTCCGGTATGGACTCCGCAATCCAAAAATCATTTTCCTTAATACTGTTTTTCTCTTTATCGTGCTTTATTATGTATACCCGCTCAAGTTCCTGACCAAGATGCTCTCCCTGCCTATAATGTATTTCTTCTCAGGGAATGTCCAATTTATTGATGATCTCTCGAATATGATAAAGGGCAACCAGGTAGATGACCTCATGATTATTTATGGTGTGGGCGCGGCCAGCATTTTCCTCACATTGGCGTGGATGTATCAGTACGCAAGAAAAAAATCAGCTGAGCTGGAGCTGAATGAAATTGAATTGTTTGACACCAACATCAGCCTGAAAGGTAATTTGTTGATGGCATCCGTTCCGATATTATCCGTGCTCGTTATTCTTTTGTTCAGAAGCAGCATATACGTGGGGGCCTTCGGTGGATTTACCTATTTCCTTTATACACCGCTCATGTTTTGGTATTACAACCGGGCAGCGAAACGAAGAAAAAAACTGATGGAGCAATTAAGCCCTGCTAATCCTGCAGCAGAGGCACCTTAGCGTAATCCTATTGTCAATGTTCTTCCGAATCTCCCCGCGGAGAGGTAATTAATGACCCAAAAAACAACGCGTTGAAGAAAAGTTTGTTGGTGCCGTACCAATATCCCCGGAAGGTCGGATCGTCTACAAAAAGGATAGCCCTACCCCTTCCCACATTGCTGACCTCGACCGACACTGAATTTTTGATTTTATCCAGGTTGGCAGACTGAATGTAGCCGCTCAAATGCGGATTGGAGGTATACTTCGCCACGGTATTGAATTGATTTTTGCTCGGTTCAACAAACACCGTGTGATTTCTATACACCGGTAAGCTCCGGCTGGCGTAGCCAAAACCCAGCGGATGGGTAATATCAAGATCTGTCATATAAATAGAGCCGCCAATTTCCTTGGCCCCCAAATAATCCTGCGCAGTGACGTAGTCCATTCTCTTCTCTGGCTTCTCACCCTCCTTTTCCTTGGTCAGCTGTTCGTCAATCAATTTACTCTTGATAGCCCAATTAACAGCGTACCGTTGCAGAATCAGGGTGCCCCCCTCCTGCACCCAGGATTTTATTTTTTCAACACCCTTTTCACCCAACATGCTATAGTTACCCGACACGATAATCAGCGTATTGTAATCAAACAAATTGACACGGTTAAATTGATCGGTGTCTACTTTGGTGATTGGCATTCCTACTTTGGTGTCCAACATGTGCCAGATTGCCCCGGCCTCTGTCGGTGACGCTCCGTTGCCGATCAGCATGATGGCTTTGGGCATCTGCACGGTACGAATATTCCCACTTCCCAGGTAAATCCCTTCAGGGTTCATACCCGTATCCACAGAATAGAAGTCAAGTCCACTCAGTCGGGAGGCTTCCGTGACGCGGGCGTACACTTCGTCTGAAGAAATATGCTGGTCCGCCACAGAAATGACGATGGTTCCGTATCCGAAATTTTTCTTTGCCCCGCTTACGATGGCAGCAAATGGCTTAAAGGCCGTCTTCGCGAATACTTTATTTTGCTGAAGGTAATACAACGCCTTCGGGGCATAGTATTCATTCCATTCCATGAGGTAAGCATAATTTGATTTCGCAATGGGCGAAGGTTTAGGTGCGATGTCTTCGAATGTTACGCGCTCCCCTCTCGAATATTTCACCGATGCGTTCAATGCATCATGGGGCAGTCCGTAGCCCAACGACATGGTCCACGCGGATGCGTCATAGAACACGCTGTCGTAGAATTTGGTCACCTTTTCGAACATGGACCGTACCATCCGGTACTGTCGCTGATCGGTAGGAACCACAAAGGCTTTTCCCTTTTCATATTTATTTCCCCCTACTGTCAGGTCGCTGGTCAGGGAATATGTTTCAATCCGGTGCTTTAACAATAAATCAACAAACGCGTTTGTTCGTCCCCTGTCATGGTTGTCTCCAAACACGTAGGCCTTAACTGCCGACTTTTTCCCTTCGTCCAATGCCGACCTGAAGTAGTCCTGCTGGTGCTTCAACAGCAATTCGCGGTTTTCAATAGAGGCTTTTACAGTGGCAAGACTGGTGCGCACATGGTTGCGTATCGTAAAGGGAAAGGTGACCACTTTGGTCGAGCTCTGCTGCACATGGCCGCGAGAACTGGCCTGTTCAAAAACCAACCCAAGACCTCCATGAATGTCGGGATACGTGGATCCATATCCGGGATAAGAATTATCAAAAACTTCTTTGGACCAGTATAACGATCCTATTTCATCCAGGGCCTTCACAAAATATTTCTCGAACAGCGGATTGAGCTTGTCGTAGTTTTCACGGGGCACTACAGGATTTTCCGAACCGTAGGGTTTGGTGGGTTCAAAAAAATTGGTTCCATCCGTTCCCATTTCATGATAGTCGGTGCACACATTGGGCAGCCACTGGTGGAAAAACTCTACCCTGTTTTGACTCTCCACATGGGCCAGCGGCAGCCAGTCCCTGTTAAGGTCAAACCAATAATGGTTGAACCGGCCACGCGGCCAACCTTCGTTGTGCTCGCGGTCCAGCGGGTCGGCAACGGGAGGAAATCCCTTGTGCATGTTTGCCCATGTACTGTGCCTGTCACGACCATCGGGATTATAATTGGGATCGATGTGGATGACACTTTCATTTAAAGTACGGGTAGCTTCATCGCCCTGGCGGGCTATCAAATAGTAGGCCGTCAGCATGGCTGCCTCGCTGCTGCTTGGCTCGTTGCCGTGCACATTGTATCCAAGGGTAACGACAACCGGCATCTGCGAGAGGGTCGCTGGCTGTGACGGGTCAGCCAGCTTGAGATGTTCCCTCTGAATGTCTTGGATCTTTGCATAATTCCCGGGACTGGTGATGGTCAGTACAACCTGCGGTCTCCGTTCGTTGGTATAGCCGATAATTTGAAAGTGAGCCTTGGGAGAAACCTTCGCGAGCGCTTCAAAGTAAGAAACGATGCGATCATGGCGCGTGTGCCAATCGCCTACCGGATAACCCAAAAATTGTTCTGGCGTTGGGATGGCAGGGTCGAACGAACTACCGGCCGGGAAGAAGTAATTATTTTGTCCATGAACAACAGCAAAACTTGCCATTGTTAACATTGTAAAAAAAAATCTCATAAAAAAATATTAATTGACAAATATAGAAGTTAGCAGAAGCCAATGGGGCCTATTTTTGATGAGTGGATTTTCATAACTTTATACAAGTGATGGTAACCAAATTATGACCAAATGCACAAAGTCCTTACTACCCTGATCACATTAGCATTAACTACACAAGTTATTGCTCAAAATGTATTTGGAGAGATTGAATTTAAAAATTCTATTTCAGAATTAAGGATGTATTCGATCAGTGATAGTTTGATTCAGATACTTATTAAAGAAGATAATCTGTCCGATATTACACATGAATTCAATATCTCTAATCAGGGTATTATTTCAAAATCTCACGATGTTACAAAAATTGATGATCTTCCGTTGACTATTGTGGCCTATAAAAATTCCTTGTATTCGTATACAATTACAAGCGAGGATGGTAAGAAGGTTTTATCAATTCTCAACAAAAATTCTAAGGAGAAAGTAAGCAAAGAAATTAAGAGCAAGATCCTGGGGGCGTGTAGGTTCAAGGATAGAGTCATCCTCGTATCATTTGACAAAAGCACTAACTCTTTGAAGGTGAGTCAAATTGAAGGGTCAGTTATCGTGGCAGAAAATTCTTACCCTCTATCGATAGACATAAACCGACTTGGCCTTAAAAAGGTACAGATAATTGAAGAGAAATCCTACGTTCATCTTTCTGAATGCATTGCGCCAATAAAACTAAAAGTAGTCGACAATAATTTAATAATAACGGTTGATGAGTCCTATGAGGTCTGGTACGAGGATTCCAATTATCTGGCTAAGACTGTCATTTATTCAATTAACCTGGAATCTAAGGCAATTGAAACTAAAGTGGTTCTTGAGTCAAGTAAGTATAAATTTATTTCCTATCATTTTAACAATCAATTATACCGGGTTATTAACAGGCCCGAAAAATTTGAACTTAAAATATTCGATGAATTCGGATCGATAAAAAAGAGCTTTACGATTGTCAAGGATGAAGTAGCAAAAAGGCAATTTATAACTCAAAGAACCGGAGGAACAAATTTTGTTTCAAGAGACGAGAATTTATTTGACCTTATCAAGACAACCAATTCGTGTAAGCCATTTGTTTATGTTGAGAAAGACTTGAATGGTGTACCAGTGTTGAGCTGGGGCAATTATTACGACAGAAAAGGTGCAATAGCACCAGTTTTTGGGCCAACAGCGGCAATACAATTGGCTGTCGCAGCTATAGGTACCGCGGTTGTACAATCAATGGACGGACCTGGAATTAGTAGCTACTTTTATCTCACAGAGTCAGAAAATGGGTATTCTTATTCAAACGAGCATAAGGGAATTATCCGGAACCTAATTGATACGTATGAACTTGATCAGGCATCCAAAAAAATTAAATTCGATCTTAAGGGATACTGTAAGTTTGGAGATGAGGCCATTGGAATTTACAAGGAGAAAAAATCTAAAAGCTTCCAATTAGTTAAATTCAGGAACTAAAAACCATCATCCTCTACATCTTTCTCTTTCTTCTTGGCAGCGCCACGTCCACTTCCAAGGCTATAAGGCGCTTCCAGGCCGTAGTATTTTTTTCTGAATTTGTTGATGAAAGTCAGCGTCTCTTCATCGCTGCCGGGAATAAAAACCAGCTCGCCAATCTTCGCTTTTGCCGCATTGGTTTTTTTCTGAATGACACTATTGAATTCCGGATTGGACGAGTGAATCATCAGGCGGTTGTCCTCCATGCCAAAGTAATACCACGAATCGGGCGTAGCTTTAAAGAATACATGGAACACACTGCTGCCATCCTCATTTTTGCGCAGCTCCATAAACCCCTCAAACGCCCCATTGATGTCGTAGCGGAGAATATTGCTCAGCCCAAGATTTCCTTCACTGTAGAAAGCCTTGTATTCCTGCGATCGCTTCAAGTTAAAATTGGAAAACACCAGCGGGCGACCCAGCTCAGGAATAGTAGTGAGCGGGGTGTAGGCCTGCAAGGATTTTTGTTCAAAGTCTTTGACTGCCCGCTCGCCCACGATGTCGGCAATTTTGTACAACAACTCTGTTTGATCGCCCAAGCCTTCATCGGCACCGGCATATTTGATCGCCTGCTGCAGGTCAAGTGCCATGATCTGAAGTGCCTGCGCGGGCACATTTGTATCAATCATCATGAATGCATTCATCCGGATGTCGTTGGTCTCCAGGTTTCCGGATCCCAGCGCGCTGGAGGTTATCCTGAAATCTTTGCTGCCTCCCGTAAAGAAATTAACCTGTCCTTCAAAACGCACCTCTTGTTTGTCCTCGTTGTAGGCAAACACTTTTCCGGTTAGCTTTTCGCCACTGGCTTTTAACCTGTCCTCAATTTTGAATTCGCCCGTCTCTTTGTCAAAGAATAAAGATCCGCTGGGCAGAAAAAAGTCATCGTCATCCGGATTTTTTTTGTCGAAGACAAAAGTGATGTATAAACTGTTGTCGTTGGCAAAATGAAGGCCCGCCTCCACCTTCCTCCCCTCCTCGGTGGTCGCGTTGTTAAAGTCGATAAACACGTCCTTTTCGTCACCACTTTGATCGTAGACAATCCAGGTGTTATACCCTTTTATTTTTTTCAAGTCTAGTTTTACGCTGCCCTTTAATTGCAGGGCGGGACGCGTAGCGTACATCACCATGTCGCCTTTATAAAAAATTCGCGGGGCCAATACGATCTTATCCTCTTCAGTCACCGCGCCATTCGCCACTGTCTGTTCTGTGGCATTTAAATCAGAACTTCTTTTTTTGCTTTTCGCAATGTCTGTGATCGGCTCAAGGTGGAAGTCCGTCATTTTTATGGCAAAGGTGTCATTGATCGCATTCACATATTGGTAAGTTGCATAGCCAGAGAACTCCTTTCTTGAAATGATGTCGACCACTCCGGCCGTCAGGCGGTGGTAGCCATTCAATGTATCCATCACAATGGTGGTGTTCTTCAGCTGCCCGATCTTCGCATTTTCAAGAATCAGAATCTGGTTATTCTCCGGTGTGATTTTGGCATCCGCCACCACGATATAAGGAATTCCGCTTACTTTTAGCTGTTGGGTTTTGATATCATATTCTGCTTTTTCCGCAAGGAAATTCAGCGAATCCAATTCTTTGCGCGTGGTATAAAAATACGAGTTCTCCAGCGGCACGTCTGGTTTTTTCGACATCACAATTTTCTGCGTGTTCAAATCCCACCTTGCTTCGGGAATAGATGTCTTAAATTGGGCATAGGGAAATTCAAGTGCCGCCTCACCAGCTACTTCGGGGCTGATGTCTGCGTAGTTGTCCTGCAGATTGAATTTCAACCGGACGTCATCGCCCGACAAAGCGGGTTTATCCGGGTTGGTCGTTTTCACCTGAAAATCGGCATGCCTCGCCCCAAAATCCCTGGCCGAAAAAGAAAGTTGATCGGAAACTGCCTCGGATCCCCTGGTGATTAATTTTCCCCCACCGGTGGTTCCCGTTTTGGATACGGTCAGGCGCCCGTTGAGCTGTGCGCTGGCATCATAAAGATTAAACGGGTCACGGAGGTTGCTGATATTAAACTTGTCCTGCTTGGGAAGCCAGTTCAGTTTGTATTCGGTAAGGGTCACTTGCGGGTACCATGCAGCCCCAAATTGCTTTTCCTTTAGTTCTCCTACATTTCCTTTTCCCACCACAGAATCCGGATAGAACACAAAGTCATTCGATTCCACGCTGGCCGCCAGGTAATCAATTCGTCCCGTTGCCCGGATGCCTGCGTTGTCAAGGTTCAAACCTCCTGATATTTTACCTTCACCCTGGAACAACTGATAGCCGCCCTGGGGTACCACATGCGTAAACCCCAGCGATTTATCGGGCATGGTATGCAACTTTTCTTTAAAGTTGGGGAACATGCCGCTGGATACGAAAGTCCCATCAAAATTGATTGAGCCCGGATCTGCATCGTTCAAACTGTCCAGCTTAAAGGGAGGCACCACGAAAAATACTGACCGGTCATAAGCACCGTTCAAGACCTCGCGCCTGTTAAAATAAATAACCCCTCCGGCCGTGGCGTCCAGCCTTGGGTAATTGGGAATATTTTCCTTCCCTGATTTATTGTCCGGGCGGCTGATAAAAAGCGTACCCGAACTCTTCGAGGTGTTGCTCATGCCGGCAGCGGCAGCAGCCGTTGAGTCGGCACCCACCATGGCGTTGTTCACCCTGCGCCTGATGCTTTGCCCCCTTGCGTTTGTTTCTGTGATATAAAACCGGATCGAGTCGATATGATTTAAATTGATAAAGAAACTGTCATACTTGAGCATGAAATCTTTTCCGTTGATCTCGAAATTTCCGGCCGTTATTTTCCCGTCAAACTTGATGTCCCGGTTTTGCAGCAGCGTGATCAAACTGCTGTCCGGTTTGATCACCACATTCAACGAATCACTCACGTTAAATTCCTCCACGCCCCGAACATTCATTCTGCCTTCTGCAAAATTGAGTGTCGCATTTGCTGGCCCGTCTACGATGGAGTGAATTTTCAAATTGTCATAATCGGCATCTCCTTTTACGGCATCATAATAGTGAATGGCTTTGTCTTTAACACGGACAAGACCCATACTGGAATTGTAATCAATCATTCCTTTCTGGGCGAGAAAAGTCATTGCCATGCGCATGCCATCGGACCGGTGCCCCGTTGCCGTGGCCAGGTCGTCCACATAAAACTCCCGCACGCCATTTCGAATGGAATAGCTGGCCACCAATGCCAGCGGGTGAAACTGGAAGCCGTGACCGGCTAATATCCTGAAGTCCTCGGGATCATAGTAATCCACCGACTCAAGGACCATAGGAGATTGGCTTCTACCCCCAAAACTGTATATGTTCAGGCTGTCCGAATTCAGATCCCACCTGATTTTGTCGGCACCAAAATCCACATTGAAGTATGACGCTGAGTAGGGAGCATTTTTTAAATAACCATTCTCCTTCTGCAACACCAATTCATTTTTTCCAAAGTTGTAGTAGAACTGAGTGGCTGGATGGTAAATCGAATCGTTTACCTGGTAGATCTTAACCATGGCTCGCCTCGAGGAAATTACTGAATCCTGAAATTCGAATAACCGGGAACGCGCTTCAAACTTGCGGTCGACTTCGCCAAATACTTCCAACCTTGCCGGATCGCCATTGACGGACGAACTGTATATTTTTCTTCCATTAAGTGCAAAGCCACCGGTGTACTTCATCCTTTCATCACCAAGACCCAACATTTCGATGTTGCTGTTAAAGGACATGAATCGCGGGTAGGTAGCCGATTCAGGTGTTTTGTGGCTGACGCTTTTAAATTCAAAAATCCCATCGATCCTGCCTGAGGCGCGTCCAAGGTAGGTGAGCTTGCCCTGCTCGGCCTTCAGCCCGGGCTTCGAGACATTAAAATTGAAAGCTGTGAAATCAAAATAGACCGAATCTTTGCCAAGTCCGGCCGGGCTCCAGTCAAATCTCCCTCCTTCACCAACAAAGGTGTTGTCCAGTAACGAAACAGCGCCCTTGGTGTCATATAAGAAAGCGGAATCATACGATGTGGAAAAATTAAATGTCACTTTATCGAATCGGATAAGTGGTCCGGCGAGCTCAGGTTGTGGTGCCGGCTGCATCCAGATAGGCATAGCCGGTGGCATCACCGTATCAACCGGATCATCCCAACTGAAATCATCCTGCGTAGCCTGGGTGTCCCACTGATCAAATTGATTTTGATCATCGCTACTGTCCTGATCGTTGAAGTCACTTAGCAACGATGGCATTACCTCCACCATCACAAAGTCAAAATGATACTGGTAATCGCGGACATTTAATCTGAAAGAGCGATCATAGTGAAGCGCATGGTATTCAAAAAATTGCCTTGCTTTTTTAAAGAATACACCGGCTTTGGTGTTGTCCAGGTTATCGATCACCTGGCCCGCTACATTCAGGTACCCTGAGATGGTTGCGGCATCCGCATGTTCGCGGTCAATGGCGTTGGAAATGGCGCCATAATAGTTGACAAAATTGGGACGAAGCTTATGGCCCTTTTTTTTCATGGCTTTGGCCTGCTGCCGGATGGATTGTTGAATGTCCGGACCGAGCTTACCCCAAACGGTCGCAAATCCGGCACCCACTGCGATCGCATCCGTATTGCGGGTGTTCTCTAAAACCACACGGATACTGTCCTGGAAGCTTAAATTAACAGCAGACTGATTAGGCTTTTGAGCCATCAGGCTTGTGCAGCCAGCTAGAAATAACCATATGTATATTGAAACCCGCTTCACAATAGCCTAAAGGGTGAAATTCGTAAATAATGGCCAAATAAGCTAAAACGCCAACCTCCACAGGCCTTTGGTGTTAAACGACATGCAGGCAATGGATAGTTTAGAAACCACGAAAAACGCTGATTTATTTCGTTAGCTGCAGGAGCAGCGAGGACCAATTTTCCCTGACCTCACTACGGATATGCTTAAGCTTATACTGGTGCGCGCGCGCCAAAAGATCGGGAATGTCTCGCTCATAAAATCCGCTCAATAAAATACACCCATCGGGATTCAGGTACGAAACGTACTGAGGCAGTTCGTGCAACAAAATATTTTTGTTAATGTTGGCGAGCACGATATCAAAATTATCATCGAAAGTCAGGTCACTTATTTTCCCCTGCCGGATGAAAATATTTTCACATTGGTTAACCTGCGCATTTTCATTTCCGTTGACTACGCTCCACTCGTCAGTATCAAACGCCTCAATCCGGCTAGCTCCCAGTTTGGAAGCCATGATCGAAAGTATTGCAGTTCCGCATCCCGCATCCATTACCCGTTTGCCGTTATGATCCAGGTCCATTTGCGCTTTGATCATCAGGTAGGTGGTCTGGTGATGCCCCGTGCCAAATGACATTTTGGGGGTGATGGTGATCTCGTATGGATAGGTTTTTTCCAATTGATGAAATTCGGCCTTGATCACGCAGCGGTTATCTACGATTATCGGCTCATAACTTTTCTCCCACTCCGCGTTCCAGTTTCTCTTCTCGATTTTGTCCCAAAGAAATTCCAGGGGCTTGACCTGATGGTACTTTTTCTTTATTTCGTCTACGCGGTTCTGATCGAACCGATCCACTTCGGCATAGGCTTCAAAACCATTTTCATTTTCAAGAAAGGTATCAAATCCGGCATTGGCTATCTCAGCTATCAGGATTTCAGAAAATTGGGGATCGCAGGTTACGCTGAGACGGGTATGGTACATTTTTCAATGGTTGTAATCTTATCCAACTACGCTACGCAGATAGAGGCCTCTTGGCGCCCTCAATGGCATTAAAGAAAGAGGAATTTTGGCCACGGAGTCACCAAGGCACCAAAGTGACTTATGCAGACTTAACGATTTCCACAAAATCCCGTGATTTTAGTGAAGCCCCGCCCACCAGGCCTCCATCCACATCCTCACAGGCAAAAAGTTCTTTCGCATTGTCTGGTTTCACGCTGCCTCCGTAGAGAATGGGAATAATGGAGGCCGTCTCAGGACCAAATTTGTCGGACAAGTGCTTTCGAATCACCGCGTGCATTTCCTGCGCCTGACCAGTAGTGGCGGTCTTGCCCGTGCCGATGGCCCACACAGGCTCGTAGGCGATGACGATCTTTTTCATCGCCTCTGCATTCAGGCGAAACAACGCTCCTTCAATTTGCTTTTTTACCAGCACCACGTGGCCTCCCGACTCGCGCACATCCAGTGGCTCTCCGCAACAAAAGATCGGTTTCAGGCCATTGGCCAGCGCCCCGTCAATCTTTTGCGCCAATAATTTATCGTCTTCATGAAAATATTGTCTGCGCTCGCTGTGGCCGAGTATCACATAGGGAATTCCCATAGATTTAAGCATCAATGCAGAAACTTCGCCCGTGTAAGCTCCTGACGCATGCTCACTGCAATTTTGAGCGCCCAGTTCTATCGGGGACGAACCCAATTGAGATTTGATGGTGGACAGAAAGGGAAAGGGAGGACATAAAATGACCTTTACATCTGATCTCGCCTCATCGCCAATCATTCCGGCTACTTCGGAGGCTAGCTTCTGCGCCTCCTCAATGGTGGTATTCATTTTCCAATTCCCGGCAACTATTTTTTGACGCATGGTAAAAGATTAAGAATTTAACTGTTTAAAAAGTGAATTTATCCGAGGGTTTATCCCGTTTCAATCGGGTACTTTTTATCGGGCCCTTATAGGTGACGTGTACCAGGTTGGACTGGTCATCATAGGTTTCGGTGATTACGGTATTCTCAACCTCAATCACCTTGAAGTCCTTGATGTTTTCAATCTCGATATAACAGACCATCGCGAAATTTTCCTCCTCGTATCCAAGGAAATTCAATTTCTGCAATTGACCGTCAAGCGTAACCTTCAGGTGATCTTTCAGGTATTCAGTCGCCAGGTCTTTGGTCGTAATCCCATTGGGTGGATTCAATATGTCCAACTCGGGCATGTTCTTCCTTGAACGAATCGATGCTTCAAGGTCGTCAATAAATATGCGCGAGATTATTTGCAAGGCCCTGGCCTTTTCATTGTATTCTATCTCCGTAACTGAGATATGAAGTGGATGAAAAAACAGCGCAAGGGTATAGATGAAAGTCAGCATAGGCAAAGATGGATCAAAAATAAGGCCATCCCTAACCCAAAACAAGTGACGGTGATTCCTTAATCCATTGGTATAAATGCGTTACTCAAATTGATATTTAAGCCCTATACTTGTCACCCCAAAAAATGCGTCAATGAGTGAGTTTCAACTTTACTTCATATTGGGTAAAGACCATATTCTGGACTACTTCAACGGATATGATCACATCCTTTTTGTTGTGGCATTATGCGCGATCTACCTGACCAGGGATTGGAAAAAAATACTCATCCTGGTGACTGCTTTTACCATAGGGCACTCGATCACCCTGGCCCTGGCCACATTGGAAATAATAACAGTAAATGCTGAGCTAATTGAATTCCTGATCCCTCTCACCATCTTCATCACCGCTTTTGGCAATTTATTTCGAGACGAAGAGAATTATTCTTCGAAACCCGTTCAGACCAATTACCTGTTGGCGCTATCATTTGGTTTGATCCACGGGATGGGATTTTCCAACTACCTGAAAGCCATTTTGGGAAAGGATCATTCTATCGCCACACAACTGTTGGCTTTTAATCTCGGTTTGGAATTTGGTCAAATAATAATTGTTGGCATCTTTATGGCCGTCAGCTTTGTGCTGGTGGATCTGATCAACATCTCACGCAGGGACTGGAAAATGGTGATATCATCGGGCATTGCCGGAATAGCATTGATTTTAATGAAAGACACCGTTTTTTGGTGAACAACGTTAGAGAAATAATTAAAACAGAAAAATTACAACACATGATTAAATACATTACCATGCTTTTGCTCGGAGTAGGCCTGACAGCAAATGCGCAAACCACACCATGGCAGGGAAAATTTGAACAGCTGGGACAAATTCTTCCCACTCCAAACGAGTATCGTACAGGATCTGGATCACCCGGACCCGAATACTGGCAGCAGCAGGCCGACTATGTGATCACCGCAGAATTAAACGATGAAAATCAAAGCATCACGGGATCGGAAACCATTACCTACACCAACAATTCCCCGGACGTGCTCACCTATTTATGGTTGCAATTGGATCAAAATCTTTTTGATAAAGAAAGTAACACGGGCAAGACGAGGAACAGCTCAATTCGGGATAGCATCACCACCATAGAGATGGCCGGCAGCCTCGACCTCTACGATTTTGATGGCGGCTATAAAATTAAATCCGTTAAAGATGTCGATGGCAAAGACCTGAAACACTTCGTCAACGCCACGATGATGCGGGTAGAGATGCCAAAACCACTGAAACGGGGTGAGAAATATTCTTTCAAGATTGAGTGGTCTTACAATATTGGTGACCGGATGACGGTAGGCGGAAGAAGTGGACTCGAATATTTTCCTGAGGACAAAAACTACGTATATACCATTGCACAGTGGTTTCCACGCATGTGTGTGTATGACGACTATGTGGGCTGGCAAAACAAACAATTCCTTGGACGGAGCGAGTTTGCCACTGTTTTTGGAAACTACAAAGTAAGAATCACCACTCCGGCCGATCACGTCATGGCGGCAACAGGTGTGCTGCAAAATCCAAAAGACGTTTTGAGTGCAGATCAATTGGCTCGTTTTGAAAAGGCCAAAACATCTTTTGATGCACCGGTAATCATAGCCACACAACAGGAGGCGGTGCAACGGGAAAAAACAAGGTCGAAAGAAAAGAAAACATGGGAGTTTCACGCAGAGAACGTGCGCGACTTCGCTTTTGCCACGTCACGCAAATTTATCTGGGATGCGCAGGCCGTTAAGGTTGGCAACAACACACCACTTGCCATGTCGTTTTACCCGAAAGAAGGAAATCCGCTTTGGGAGCGTGAGTCTACCAAGGCCGTGAAAAACACCATCACCACCTATTCCAAGTATACGATAGACTATCCTTATCCGGTCGCCATTTCCGTTCATACTGCGGACATCGGTATGGAATATCCTATGATATGCTTCAATTTTGGCAGACCCAATAAAGACGGTTCCTATAGCGATTATACCAAATGGAGAATGATTGGTGTAATAGTTCATGAAGTTGGTCATAATTTTTTCCCTATGATCATCAACAACGATGAGCGTGAAGCCACATGGATGGATGAAGGCATAAATTCATTTGTTCAGCACTTAACCCAGGTCGAAAATTATCCTGACAAGCCTTTCACGAGAGGGCCGGCTAATTTGATTGTGCCTTATATGAAAGGAAACAAATCTACCATGCGTCCGCTCATGACCAGCGGAGAAAATGTCGTGCAGATTGGAAACGAACAATACGGCAAAGCTGCTACAGCGCTGAATATTCTTAGGGAAACAGTCATGGGACCAGAACTGTTCGACCACGCCTTTAAAGAATACGCGCAACGCTGGGCATTTAAACACCCCAAACCTGCCGATTTTTTCAGAACAATGGAAGATGCCTCAGCCGTTGACCTGGATTGGTTTTGGAGAGGATGGTTTTACTCGACCGATCATGTCGATTTTTCAGTAGACCAGGTCCGCTGGCTGAAAATGAGAGAGGAGAATCAGAAAATGGAAAACAAGTCGAAAAATGTAAAAACAGGAGATCTCACTTCTGGCAGTAACGGAACGAATGGAGCCAGTGGTTTTAATAATGGCCCAGAACCTTTTAGTTTGATTGAAACCGATGGAAGGCTTTATGGAGAATTCCTCAACCGCATCGATGACAAGACGGTTATCGAAAAAATGAAGGGAAAAAATTTTTATGAAGTTACCCTAAGCAATAAAGGTGGATTGGTGATGCCCGTAATTGTGGAGTGGACCTATAAAGACGGTTCCAAAGAAATTGAAAGGCTTCCTGCAGAAATCTGGAGAACCAACGAGCAGAAAATCACGAAAGTATTTGTCAAGGACAAAGAGGTGACCAATGTGGTGGTTGACCCCATGAATGAAACGGCCGACATTAACACGGCAGACAACATGTTCCCCAAGGTTGTTCGGCCTTCCAAATTTGACGAGCTAAGAAAAAAAGGCAATTAATTATCTTTAAAATAATAGTGATATGAAAAACCTCCTCGGTTTAATTTTAGTAATTCTTACCATGCCATCCATGGCGCAAGAGGGATGGCAGGGAAAATTTGAACAACTGGGCCAACAACTCCCCACCCCCAATCAATATCGCTCTGCGTCCGGGGCGCCCGGCTACAAATACTGGCAACAGCAGGCAGATTATAACATTGAGGTGGAACTCAATGACGAAACCCATATGATCAATGGCAAGGAAACAATTACCTACACCAACAATTCCCCCGACCAACTGAAGTACCTGTGGCTGCAACTTGACCAAAACATATTAGCTGAAGGAAACGATACCGACAAGATCAAAACGAACACGATCGGAGAAACGGTATCCGTGGATCAACTACAGCGCGACCTTGACTTGTATGGAGACTACAAAGGAGGATATACCATCAAGTCAGTAAAAGACAAAGCCGGAAAGGACCTGCCCAATCTTATCAATGGTACCATGATGCGCTTGGACCTGCCCAAACCTTTAAAAACCGGAGAGAAATATTCATTCAATGTAGAGTGGTCGTACCCGGTGAGTGACAGGCTTAATGAGAGGGAAGCTGGCCGAAGAGGTGGCATGGAATACTTTCCGACTGATGACAACTACGTCTACGGCATCACGCACTGGTTTCCCCGCATGTGTGTTTACGATGACTACGAGGGCTGGCAAAACAAACAGTTTCTTGGTCAGGGCGAGTTCACACTCTCGTTTGGGAATTATAACGTGAAAATCACCGTGCCGGCCGATCATATGGTCGGGGCTACGGGCACTTTGCTCAATCCGCAGGATGTGCTTTCCAAAACAGAGCTAGAGCGATTTGAACTGGCAAAAAAATCTTTCGACAAGCCTGTAATTATTACTACACAAGCCGAAGCCATCCAAAAAGAAAAATCAAGATCGAAACAAAAGAAAACGTGGGAGTTCCAGGCAGATAACGTGCGTGACTTCGCATTTACCAGTTCCCGCAAATTTATCTGGGATGCGCAGGCCGTAAAAATTGGTGATAAAACTTCCCTTGCCATGTCTTACTATCCCAAGGAAGGAAACCCGTTGTGGGAAAAGGAATCTACCAGGGCCGTAAAGAACACCATCACTACCTATTCAAAATATTCAATTGATTATCCCTATCCAGTGGCCATCTCCGTGCACATGGCTAACATTGGTATGGAGTATCCCATGATTTGTTTTAATGGTGGCCGCCCCCAGCCGGACGGCACCATACCCGATCGCACCAAGTGGGCCATGATCGGTGTGATTGTACATGAAGTAGGCCACAATTTCTTTCCCATGATTGTCAACTCGGACGAGCGTCAATGGGGCTGGATGGACGAGGGTTTTAACACATTTGTCCAGTACCTCACCCAGGTGGAACATTATCCCGACATGCCGCAACGGAGGGGGCCTGCCGACATGATCGTGCCTTACATGATGGGTGACAAGGAAACGCAACGCCCCTTGATGACCAGTGCTGAGAATATTATTCAATACGGGGCTGAACAATACGCCAAAACAGCCACTGCCTTGAATATCCTCCGTGAGACGGTGATGGGTCCGGAATTATTTGACAAGTCTTTTAAAGAGTATTCACAACGGTGGGCATTCAAACATCCCAAGCCGGCAGATTTTTTCCGCACGATGGAGGATGCTTCTGCGGTTGACCTGGATTGGTTCTGGCGCGGATGGTTTTATTCTACTGATAACACCGACATCTCCGTTGATGCGGTAAAATGGTATCAGGTAAAGAAAGAAGAAACCAATCTTGAAAATAGGGGCAAAAATGTGAAGAAAGGTGATCTTGCTACGGCAGGCAATGCGGGAGGAAAGAATGCCGATAACTTCAACGATGGCCCTCAGCCATTCAACTTAATTCCGGCAGATGCTTCCTTTTATGGCGAGTTTCAAAATAGAATTGATGACAAAGCCATCGTCAATAAACTTCAGGACAAAAATTTATATGAAGTTACGCTGAGCAACAAAGGCGGATTGATCATGCCGGTGATCATTGAGTGGACTTATAAGGATGGGACGAAAGAAATTGACCGAATCCCGGCAGAGATTTGGAGGCTAAATGAAAACAAAATCACCAAGGTATTTGTAAAATCAAAAGAGGTGGTCAATATCGTGATTGATCCGCTCAAAGAAACCGCTGATGTAAATACCGCGGACAACGTGTTTCCTAAAGTAAATCCAGCATCAAAGTTTGAAGAGTTGAAGAAAAAAGGTAAATAATATTACTTTTACTTACCCATTGTGAAGTCATTTCGTTAAACGAAATGACTTCTTTTGTTTGCAAAATGATTTAACTAAAAATATGCGCTCATTCTATCCTTTCATACTTTTTCTTTTGTCACTCCCGGTTGCTGCACAGCAAAACTGGCAGGGCAAATTTGAACAACTCGGCTCCGAACTACCCACGCCCAATAGCTATCGCAGCAGCTCAGGTGCTCCGGGACCTAATTATTGGCAGCAACGAGCCGATTATGACATTGATGTGGATCTGAATGACGAAACGCAAATGATCAATGGGAAAGAGACGATCACCTATTACAATAATTCGCCAGAAACTTTGCGTTACCTCTGGATGCAGTTGGATCAAAACAAACTGTCACCGGATAACATGACAGACAAAACCAGCAACAACATCATTCGCGATTCGGTACCGGCTAAATTTCTGGCCGAAGCGCTGGGCGGATACGGCTATGACTACGAGGGAGGTTATAAAATCAAATCCGTGAAAGATGTTGCCTCTGGAAAAGACATTCCATTTACCATCAACTTTACCATGATGCGCGTAGACATTCCAGCGCCCATCCGATCAGGAGAAAGCTATAAATTTTCAGTCGAGTGGGCGTATCGCGAATATGATCGAATGAAGTTCGATGAGCGCGGTGGTTACGAGTATTTTCCCGATGACGATAACCGCGTTTACACCTGCGCCCAGTGGTTCCCACGCATGTGTGTGTTTGATGATTATGAAGGCTGGCAAAACAAACAGTTTCTTGGCCGGGGTGAGTATGCATTGACCTTTGGCAATTACAAATTGAAGATTACCGTCCCCAGCGACTTTATTGTAGGCGCTACCGGGTGGTTGCAAAATCCGCAGGAGGTGTTGAGCAAAGACCAGCTGGAAAGATTCAACAGAGCGCAAAAGACATTCGACAAACCCGTGTTAATCGTTACGGAATCCGAAGCCCGAAGAAGTGAAAAGTCGCGGTCAAAGAAAAAGAGCACCTGGGTTTTCCAGGCAGACAATGTGCGTGATGCTGCTTTTGCCGCTTCCCGTAAATTCATCTGGGATGCGATGGCCGTGAAGGTGGGAGACAAAACACCTTTGGCTCAATCGCTGTACCCGAAAGAAGGAAATCCACTTTGGGAAAAGGAATCGACCAAAGCCATAAAGAACACGCTGGAAGTATACTCATCCAGAACGTTTGACTATCCTTATCCCACGGCCTATTCAGTACATACGGCTGACCAAGGCATGGAGTATCCCATGATTTGTTTCAACTATGGAAGACCGGATAGCAAAGGAAACTATTCTCAGCGGGTGCTTGAAGGAATGGTTGGCGTTATCGTTCACGAAGTGGGTCATAATTTTTTCCCTATGATTGTCAATTCAGATGAAAGGCAATGGACCTGGATGGACGAAGGGTTGAACACCTTTCTGGAACACGAAACCGTGCGCACACGGTACGAGGGATTTGACGCAACAAGTGGAACTCCACGGGGTATCGTGCCCTTCATGAGGGGTGACAAAACCATTATGCGACCGATCATGGCCCAATCTGATAACCAGGCTTCAAGCTTTGGCCCAAATGGATATACCAAGCCATCAGCCGCGCTGGTATTGCTACGCGAGACAATCATCGGACCAGAAATATTTGACCAAGCATTCAAGGAATATGCCGAAAGGTGGGCATTCAAGCATCCAGGTCCTGCTGATTTTTTCCGAAGCATGGAAGATGCATCCGGCACTGACCTGGATTGGTTCTGGAGAGGTTGGTTTTATACCACGGACAATGTAGACCTGACGCTGGCCGATGTTAAGTGGTTTCAGGTGAAAGAGGAGTTGCTTGATCCTGAAAAGAAAAACGTCACGGTAAAGAAAGGCGACCTGACCAGCGCCAACACGTCCGGAGCCAACGATTTCAGCGCAGGACCTCAACCACTTACAGTGGAAAACACCAGTCAGGAAACCTATCGGGATTTCAGGAGCACCATCAACGACAAGGAGGTGCGTAAGAATCTTCTTGGCAAAAATCTTTACGAGATCAAACTGCAAAACTCAGGCGGGCTTGTCAGTCCGGTTATTATTGAATGGACTTACAAAGATGGCTCCAAAGAAATCGAACGAATTCCGGCCGAGATCTGGAGGCTGAATGAAAAAGAGGTAACGAAGGTGTTTCTAAAAGATAAAGAGGTGGTTAACGTGGTTATCGACCCCAATCAGGAAACAGCCGATGTAAACACAGCCGATAATGTTTTTCCAAAAAGAATTGACTCGAAATTCGATCAGTTTAAAAAAGGGAACTGATTTCATTGGCAGAAAGACAGACAACCAAAACCATGAAGTGACCGCTGCTTCTTCGCTCCCTTGCATTCAATTTCGTTAAGGCGAATTAGGCTACCTTTCTTATCTTAGCCCACTAATTTGCCCCTATGAAATATTTCCTGTTATTCGTCACACTAACCTTACTCTCAACATTATCGCTTGCCCAGCAACCCAACTGGCAGGGCAAGTTTGAACAACTGGGGCAATTGCTCCCCACGCCCAATGCCTATCGTACCGGCTCCGGAGCCCCGGGGTCCGCATATTGGCAGCAACGCGCTGACTACTCCATTCAGGCTGAAATTGACGAACCAAATAATACCCTTCACGGCAAAGAAACGATTACCTATCACAACAACTCACCCGATGTGTTAAAGTACGTTTGGATGCAATTGGATCAGAACGTGAACAAAAAAGAAAATGAAGACTTTGGCAGCGCGGTCACTAACCTTCAGGATTCTATCAATACCCTGTCGATGCAGTATTTGGTGAGGCCTCTGGACTTCCCGGCCGGTTACACCATTAAATCGGTAACCGATAATGCAGGAAAAACTTTACCAGCTACCATCAACAACACCATGATGCGGATTGATTTGCCAACCGCCATCAAACCAGGAGAAAAATTCATTTTGAAAGTCGAGTGGTCTTATCCAATTACCGACCGAAGTCTATTTGTACTGTCGCGCGAAGGTTACGAGCATTTCCCCGGAGACAACAACAACGTCTACCTGATCGCGCACTGGTTTCCGCGCATGTGCGTGTATAATGATACAGAAGGATGGCAAAATAAACAGTTTCAGCGGCTGGGAGAATTTGCGCTGGAGTTTGGCGACTATAATGTATCGATAACGGTGCCAGCAGATCATACGGTGGCGGCTACCGGTGCATTACAAAATGCGAAGGAGGTGCTGGCCGCCAGGGAATTACAACGGTTGGAGACGGCACGCGCCTCGCTTGACAAACCGGTCATGATCATCACGCCCGAAGAAGCCATCCAAAAAGAGAAAACAAAATCCACCGCGAAAAAGACCTGGAGGTTTTCAGCCACGAATGTTCGTGATTTTGCCTTTGCCAGCTCGCGCAAATTTATCTGGGACGCGCAAGCCGTCAAACTTCCGACCAACACAGTGATGGCCATGTCATTCTACCCGAAGGAGGGACTACCGGTTTGGAGTGAGGAGTCAACCAAGGCTGTAAAAAATGCCCTAGAGATCTATTCAGAGGCCACATTTGATTATCCCTATCCGGTGGCCATCTCCGTCAACACCTCCAACATTGGGATGGAGTTTCCCATGATCAGTTTCAACGGGGGGCGCCCGTCAAAAGATGGCAAAATGAGTATGGCAGCCATGAATGGGATGATCACCACCATTGTCCATGAGGTTGGACACAACTGGTTTCCCATGATGATCAGCTCAGACGAGCGTCAATGGATGTGGATGGACGAAGGTTTAAATACTTTTCTTCACACCAGAACGATGGCAAGGCGCTATCCGCAATATCCACACACCACACCTGAGTCTATCGTTCCCTTCATGCAGGGCGATCAAAGTATCATGCGGCCCATCATGACTACTTCGGACAATGACTTATTAAGTCAATTTGGAAACAACTACTACAACAAACCAACCGTGGCACTTACCATCCTTCGCGAAACAGTAATGGGACCAGAACTTTTCGATGCCGCATTTAAAGAGTACGCGACCCGCTGGCAATACAAACATCCCAATCCGGCAGATCTTTTCCGTACCCTCGAAGATGCCTCCGCTGTCGATCTGGACTGGTTTTGGCGTGGTTGGTTCTTTACGACAGACAAAGTCGATGTAGAACTGGCGGAAGTGAAATGGTTCAGGGTGAAAGCTGAGGTAGCCGACCCCGAAAAAAAACTTTCCAGCTCGCAACAAGGCGATTTGACGAAAGCAGGCGGCAAAGGCCAGCAGAACGATTTCACCAACGGTCCTCAGGAAATTACGATGACGCCAACGGATGGCCAGTCTTACGGTGAGTTTTTAAGCCGCATCAACGAATCGGATGTGAGGAAAAAGATGGAGGGAAAAAACCTTTACGAGGTGAAACTCAAAAACAAAGGAGGACTTGTTGGTCCAGTTATCATAGAATGGACTTATAAAGACGGATCAAAAGAAATTGAAAGGATTCCTGCTGAAGTCTGGAGACTGAACGAAAAGGAGGTGACCAAAGTATTCGTAAAAGAAAAGGAGGTAACCAATTTGGTTATCGACCCCAATAAAGAAACTGCCGATGTCAACGTGGATAACAACATTTTTCCCAAAAAGGAGGCTGTTTCGAAGTTTGAGGAATTTAAGAAGAAAAATTAATTCGAATTGATGAGGTCTTTGGGCACACTGGATTGGATGCTTCTTCTGCTGAGATGGGTGTTCGGATTCAGGATTTTCTACGGAGTGATTGATAATGTGGTCAGTTGGGACAGAATGCTGGAGTTCGAACAATTTTTAAATTCGAACGGGTTTCCTTTCCCGCTGGTGAGTGCCGTGGTGTCGGTCTACGTTCAGTTTCTTTCGTCTCTGAGTTGGATGGCTGGCTACAAAGTAAAGATCAGCAGCCTGTTGATGATAATAAATTTTTTGGTGGCCCTTTTTGGATTCCACATCGCGGCCGGTGATACTTACCTTGGCATGGCACCAGCTATTCACCTGCTCAGCGTTTCCATATTCTTATTTGCCGTTGGCGGAGGCAACGCCAGCGTTGACCATTGGCTGGGAAAAAAACGCTCAAAAAGCTAACTACTTTTCAACCGACTCAAAAAGCTTAAACGCCCTTTCCAGATCGACATTCCCGCCACTTAGAATGATCCCCACTTTCTTGCCGGAAAATTTTTCTTTTTGTTTCAGCACTGCTGCAAACGGCACGGCACAGGAGGGCTCCACAATAATTTTAACCCGCTCCCAGATTAGGCGCATGGCGTTGATTATTTCTTCATCGGTCACGGTGATCACCTCGGAAACCATCTCTTTAATCAACGGAAAAGTCTTGTCGCCAAGGGATGTCAGCAAGCCATCTGCCACCGATTTGGCCTGGGATATTTCAATCTTTCCACTTTGCAAGGCGCGATAGGCGTCATCTGCCCCGGCCGGCTCCCCGGCTATCACTTTGGTTTTTGGAGAAAAATATTTCGCTGCCAGCAGCGTACCGCTTAGCAATCCACCACCACCCACAGGCGTGAGCACGCAATCAAGTTCTCCTGCAGAATCAAACAACTCAATGGCGGCCGTGGCCTGACCGGCAATCACATCATAGTTGTTAAAAGGATGTATCTCCGTTGCTCCGGTTTTGGCAATCACATCGACCAACGTTGCCTCGCGTGCTTTCTGCGTAGGTTCGCATTCTGTAATCTCACCGCCAAATGCCCTTACTCCTTTCTTTTTGATCTCAGGTGCTGTGGACGGCATCACGATGTAGGATTTTATTCCCATGATCTTGGCAGCCCGCGCCAATGCTTGCGCATGGTTTCCTGATGAATGCGTTGCCACGCCCTTGGCCCTGGTTTCCTGCGAAAGGGTGAGGACCGCATTCATGGCACCTCTTGCCTTAAAGGCACCTATCTTTTGAAAATTCTCACACTTAAAAAATATCTGGCACCCTGCAATGACATCAATACTCCCTGAGGTCATAACCGAAGTTTGATGGACGTACGACTTTATTCTTTCATGCGCTTGCAGCAAGTCGTCTTTCGTGGGTACCTGATTCATATTTTAAAAATAATATTAACTGATCCAATTTACTTTTTCTGCAATCGGCCTGCGCCTGCCTTGAGTTGGTTTCGTCCGGATCACACCGATATTCAAAAATCCAATTAACCTATCTTCTTTATCCCATCCAAAAAATTCCTTCGCCTCCTCAAAATAGGTCACTCCCCCGGTGCTAAGATAACAACCCACACCGTAAGCGGTGGCTGTTAAATAAATATTTTGTATGGCACAAAACACGGCCCCAATTTCTTCTACCTCCCTGATGCGCCTTTCTTTGTCTCTTTTCATCCCCACGGCAATAATGTGAGATGATTGCAGGGGCTTGGCCAAAAGATTTTGATAACGTTCCACTCTAAAGCTTCCGTCTCTCTCCGTCACCTCCCGATAACATGCAGCCTGGAAGTCAGCCAGCTTCTTCAGTCCAGGCCCCGAAAAAACGACAAATCGCCACGGCTCCGTCAATTTATGCGAAGGGGCCCAGTTGGCATTTTCCAACATTTGATTCACGATGACATCGCTCACAACAGCTCCCTGATCATAGTCCTTCGGAAAAACAGATCTGCGCTGGCGGATTAATTGATTTACTTCTTCAATATTGAATTCCATTCTTTCACATTTAGAGGTAATTTACATAACTATAACCTATCCAAAAGTTCAATTATGAAATTCAATCCATTGCTTTCGACACTGTTCCTCCTGGTGGTAATTACGGTCAGCGCACAAGATAAAAAGCCCCGTGCCAGAGATTTAAGAATTCCCTTTGAGGGCACGCCTGGTAAGTTCAATGCCATAACTGACGTTCCAGGTATTGAAGTTGGTCACAAAACGATTATCAAAGGGAGCGGGAAATTGGAGGTGGGTAAAGGGCCTGCCCGAACCGGTGTCACGGCCATTTTTCCCCTGGGGAAAATGTCTATGGAACGGGTGTTTGCCTCCTGGTTTACTTTAAACGGCAATGGTGAAATGACGGGCACCACCTGGATTGATGAGTCGGGCTGCCTTGGCTCTCCTATTCTGATCACCAACACCCACAGCGTAGGCACCGTGAGAGATGCGGTGATTCAATGGTATGTCGACAAGAAAGTTGGAGATGGCGGTTACTCTGGAGATTTTAGTTTGCCCGTGGTTGCCGAGACATGGGACGGCTTTCTTAATGATATCAACGGCTTCCATGTAAAACAAAAAGACGTCTTCGAGGCGATGGAGCAAGCAAAGACCGGTGCCGTTGCGGAAGGGAATGTGGGCGGTGGCACGGGCATGATTGTCCACAGCTTCAAGGGAGGCATTGGCACTTCATCGCGGGTGGTTGAAACAAAAATCGGAAACTATACGGTGGGCGTGCTCGTGCAGGCGAACTACGGATCACGCGATCAGCTAACCATTGCCGGTGTTCCGGTTGGAAAGGAGATCACCGATTTAAAACCCACTTCGGGCAAACCCGATGAAGACCAGGGATCGATCATCGTAGTTGCGGCAACCGATGCTCCTTTTCTGCCTCATCAACTCAACCGCCTGGTGAAAAGAGTTGCCCTGGGAATCGGTACCGTAGGTGGCCGGGGCGGTAATTCATCTGGCGATATTTTTATTGCGTTCTCGACTGCCAATCCGGAGGTAGGCGCCATGGATAAACTTGCCAACCTGAAAATGTTCCCTAATGAAATGATCAATCCCTTTTTCGAGGCGGTAGCGCAGGCCACCGAGGAATCCATTGTAAATGCCATGATTGCGGCTGAAACGATGGAAGGGATCAATGGAAACAAAGTCTATGCTATACCGCATGATCGATTAATTGCCACAATGAAGAAATACAACAGATTGAAATAGTATATTCAATCCTTAAAACTGTGTCTGATGCGCTTTAGTCTAATTATCCTGGCAGCGGTGCTGGCCACATCCTGCGCCCCCATGTACGTGCCCAGTATGAGAAACACGCCATTATTCAACGGGCAGGGTGAATTTAAGGGTGGGGTTTTTCTGGGAACTGGAGTAGATTTGCAGGGAGCCCTGTCTCTCACCGACAATATTGGTGTGCTCGGGAGCTATTCATTCCTGTCGGAGAACCGCAACGATCCCGTTGATCCCAGTCAAAAATTCAAACGCAAGAATCAATACTTCGAAGGAGGATTGGGCTATTACAAGGCTACCAGAAACAGAAGGATTGAAGTATACGTGGGCTACGGGAGTGGCAAAGGCACCACGACAGGGCAGTATAGTTTTCTTGGATTGGGCCAGCAAGAAGTTATCGTTACAGGGAAGTACAATCGATTATTTATCCAACCTTCCATCGGAACCAACAACCGCGGTTTCAACCTGGCATTTACGCCCAGAATTTCTTATGTCAACTTTCATGAATTTCAATCCGGGCCGATTATTGAAAAACCTGATGAAAAAGGGCATTTATTTATCGAGCCTGCAGGGACTGCCCGGTTCAGGATGGGATCAAATATTTATGGAATGTTTCAGCTTGGGCTTAACCTGGCCATGCCCAATGACGCGTTCTTTGATCACGTGCCCGTTCAGGCTGCCATCGGGATCCAACTGCATTTGGGAGGGAGCCTTCGCACCCGAAATTACTAGTCCAACTTAAGCCTTCATATCTCCGTATAATCTGCTTCAAACAGAATAATAATTATTCTCTTTATGAATCAGGTCAAATCTCATTATGACAATCACCTGGGTTATTTCTATTCGTGGATGGTTGGGGATTTCATTACAAAGTGTGACGAACAAAAAAAATTCTTCTCCCAATGCGGCATTTCACCACGGCTAGATGGCCTGGCTATTGATCTGGGATGTGGTCATGGCCTTCAGTCAGTTGCTTTGGCTAAACTGGGATTCAAGGTTGCCGCCATCGACTTCAACAACATATTACTGAACGAACTGAATGAACGGGCCGTTCCGGGCGTAAACACCCTGGCCGGAGACCTTCTCCAATTTGACCATCTTGTTGAACGCAAGGCGGAACTTGTTGTTTGCATGGGAGATACATTAACCCATTTGAATTCCCAGGAAGAGGTTGCTGGATTGATTTCCAAAATCAGCAAGCAGCTTGTGGCAGGCGGTAAATTCGTTTGTTCGTTTAGGGATTTGTCTACTCCGCTGGAGCATGAGCAGCGCTTCTTGCCCGTCAGATCGGATGACTCCAGGATTCACACTTGCTTTTTAGAATATTTTGCCGACCATGTACAGGTATATGACTTGCTCCATGAAAAAACAGATGGCGGTTGGAAGCAAAGTGTCAGTTCGTATCCCAAGCTTATCCTGACTGCTGCCATGCTAAAATCTTTTACTCATACCGTGGGGCTATCGGTGATTCATGAGGAGACCATCAATCGGATGATTTATCTGGTGATGGAGAAGTCTGTCGATTCTTAAATTCCTTACTCAAGGTAAAATCATTCCCGTGACTCGGAGTCTATTCCAAGTTTTTTAAGCACCAAATATGAAATATCAAACTTCAAATCTGCGTATTGAAATATCTCACTTGGTCCGCGCGAATTAAGGATAAATGCAAATCCATTTTCAATTGCGACCTCGTCAACAGCTCTACCAACTTCATTCAATATCGGTGACAGTAGATCATTTTCTTTTTTACGCAGCGAAACTTGGACCTCTTGTCTAAATTTAATAATTGATTCTTGTATTCGCTTAAGTTCATTCTCTTTGTCAATTCGGACAATTTCAAGCATTGTATTTGAGCCCTGTCGATATACGTCTAATTTGGCCTCAAACTCTTCAACTTTAGCCCTAAATTGGTTTTCGTATTGCATGATATCCAACTGCAGATCATTTTGAATACGGTTGTATTCTGGCATTTTACTCAAAATAAGTTGAGTGTCAGCATAACCTATTTTTTGAAAAAACAAGGTTTCACCCGTTTGACAATTCGCGATTTGAAATGACAAAAGTCCGATGAAAATTATCAATGTTCTCATGATCCCGTTTGATGCTAATTTAAAAAATTTCGGACCAATAATAAAAGAGTGGCCTTTGTAATAACTGTTGATTAAACTATGTTCTCAGGTGCTTTGGTATCACCATTCTTTCAACCATTTCAAAAAAGAACTCTACCACGATTGCCAGGACGGCCGCAGGAATTGCTCCCTGTAAAATCAACTGGGTATTGTTCAACGCGAGGCCAGTGACTATAAACTCTCCCAGGCCCCCCGCACCGATAAACGCGGCCAAAGTAGCCGTGCCAATGGTGATCACCGCGGCCGTTCGGATACCCGCCAGCACGGAGGGTATAGCCAAAGGCAACTCGACCAGGCGAAGCCTTTGAATAGTGGTCATGCCCATGCCTGTTGCTACTTTTCTTAAAATGGGATCAACAGAGGTAAGGCCCGTGGTCGTGTTTCTGAGAATAGGAAGTAGTGCGTACAAAAAAAGCGCGGTAACGGCAGGCACCTTACCAATTCCCAACAACGGAATCATCAAAGCCAACAATGCAATGGATGGGATTGTCTGCAACAATCCAACAAAGTACAAAACAGGTCTGCTGACACCAGCGAACACATATAACAAAACCCCAAGCGGCACAGCCAGCAAAACTGCTAATCCCAACGAAATGGCTGCAATGCCCAAATGTTCAATGGTTTTATTTCCGATTTCTCGCCACATCGAACTCTCCAGTGATTTTTTCTCGTTCCCAACGAGGTTGTTCGTTTGCAGGAACGACCGGGCTACCTCATAAAACGTCTTTTTTTCAAATAGAACAGATGCGTTCATGGCTTGCATCTCCTCTTCCGAAATCAGGCCTTCCAGCCTGGCAGCAATCTGTTTTAACTTCGGGTCGGCCCCTTCATTGTATACCGCAACAGCATTGTAGTTCGGAAAGAAACTGAGGTCGTCCTTAAGTATGACTAAATCGTATTTTTCAATTTCACCATCAGTGGAGTAGGCATCGGTCAATTCGATTTTCCCATTTAGCATCGCCTGATAGGCCAATCCATGTTCGATCCCAACCGGATTCAAATTCAAACCATAAGCTGATTTAAGGTTCTCCCACCCATCTTTTCTTTTTAAAAATTCATAACTCAGGGCAGCTACTACTCCCAGGCTGTTCTTTAGATCAGAAATTGATGTGTATTTTTTCTTGTCTGCAATCGCTCGCGTGGTTGCCAATGCATAGGTGTTATTGAAGCCAAATGAGGGGGATATCTCCAGTTCAAGTTGATCTCTTAATTGCGCGTTAAGTTCATCATGGCCAAGCTTTCTCTCACTTTTTAGAATTTCCTCCGCCAACGATCCTGTGTATTCGGGATACAAATCTATCGCATGGGCCTTCAGTGCTTCATAACACACGGCAGTTCCACCCAGATTAAATTTTCGAACGACCGAATAACCCTCCTCTTCGATCAACTGCGCTAACATTTCTCCAAGAATATAGCTCTCATTGAAGTGTTTTGCTCCTACCCGATAGGTTTGGCCTAAAGAATCAGAACACATCAAAAAGACGATCGATATGGTTGCAAGGATCCTCATGCCAATGGCGACAACTTTCCGTCCTCAAATTTTAATTGGTAGTCCCCAATTTTGCGCGCTTCATCCGGGTCGTGCGTTACCATTACTATACATCGGGGTTCTGTTCTTTGCATCTTCAGTACTTCTTCGTGAATGTCGGCTTTGGTGTCTGGATCCAAAGAAGAAAAGGGTTCATCCAGCAGCATCAGCGGTGGGTTAAGTAAAATAGCACGACACAGCCCCACGCGCTGCTGCTCCCCTCCCGATAACTGGTAAGGGTATTTGGGCTTGTGCTCCGGCCAAAGGTTAACCAGCTCGATTACCTCTTCAGCGCGCCTTAATTTTTGTTCATCTGACCAGCCCGCCAATTTTCCTGGCAAGGTAATATTTTCCAATACAGTGAGATGTGGAAATAAACCTACCAGTTGGACTGCGTAACCAATTCCCATTCTGATCTCGTGAATTTTTTGATAATCAAGGGGCTGACCAAACAAATAAACCGTTCCTTCAAAAGGTCTTATCAATCCATTGATAATTTGAAGTAAAGTGGACTTGCCACTCCCGCTTTTGCCAAGGATGGCCGTGATTTTTTTCGCTTCGATCTCCAGCGAAAGGTTTTCAAAAATGGTTCGTGATCCAAATCTATGGGAAACCTTCTCCAGATAAATCGCTTTTTCAGTCACCGCGCCAGGGTTTCTCCTACGATTCGTAAACCATCCAACGTAAGGTTGGGTTCAATCCGATCGAAAAAATTATGCAATGGTGTTATGGCGGAAGAAAGTCCTCCTGTCGCAACTGCGGGGCAATCTTCTTTTATCTCTGTTCGAATTTCATTGATCATGGACTGCACCAATCCTTTATAGCCAATCAGGATACCGGATTGAATAGCGGTAACAGTAGTTGTGCCCAGGGCAGATGACGGCATCTGCAAGGGTACGTCAAATAGCTTTGCTGTGTTTTGGGTGAGGGATTTAATTGCAGTCTTTAGTCCCGGAGCAATGGAAACACCAAGTATTTTTCCTTTTGCCGATAAGGTGGTGAAGGTGAGTGCGGTTCCAAAATCGACAACGATACAAGTGTTTTTGTAATGGTCATAGGCGGCCAGGGCATTGCACACCAGGTCCGATCCTATTTCATAAGGGTTCAATACTTCTATTGGCAACCTTTTGTAAACCTCTGGACCCAATTGAATGGGTCGCTTCGCAAAAAGTTTTTCACAGATCGCAACCATTTTGTCTGTGAGGCTTGGCACAACACTGCTGAGAACCACCTGATCAATTTGCGAAACTTGTACGCTGGCCTCAAACAAATAATCGCGAAGCTTGACCGCGTAAAATAATTCCGGCTGATCAGGCTTCGAAGGGATCCTCCACACGTGAACCCACCGGGAGCCATTCCAAAGCCCGATGGTGATGTCACTGTTTCCGGTATCGAATGCGAGCAGCATTTAGGTCTGGAATGGACTAAAAAGTGTCAAGGTATTCTCTTCTGAACTTTTAAATTTTGGTGCTCTGGTTTCCATTTCGCATCCGTGATTGGATTGTTTGAAGCCAATTCAACCTTTCTGCAGGTGTCATTTTACGGAAAGCCTCGCTTCTGCTTTGCCACTCCCCGTCCGGATTGGATTTTCTCACCTTCATATCTTAAATATAACGGAAATGAAGAAATTATGGAGTCACCTCAACACCCTTCCAAAACGCAACCCTGTCCTTAATTACTTTGGCAGCCTCTTTTGGCTGGGCATAATACCAAACAGCGTCCGCGTTTTCCTTTCCATCCACCTTCAAACTAAAGTAGGAGGCTGTCCCTTTCCAGTGGCATACGGTCTGGGTTTTCGAATCCATCAGAAATTCCTTCTTAAGTGAATCGACCGGAAAATAATGGTTGCCTTCAATAACCACTGTATCATCGCTTTCAGCCAACACCTGCCCGTTCCAGATTGCTTTCATACTTAATTTCTTTTTAGACCCTTCAATGTACGTTTATCAACCCCCTCGTACGTCACATCGTTCCCGATCGATAAGTAAAATACCCCTATTTGCAGCCCGAAAGACAATTCAATAGTCGGTTTTAATGGTCTTATCCAGCGGGATTTGAAGCTGATACCTGATGTCTTCGTCCTTCTTTCCGTCCAGCACATCCAGGCCGTATTTGATTTTCTTCGGATCATCGTAAACCAGCGTGCCAAACAGGCGATCCCATAACGAAAATATGTTTCCAAAATTTGTGTCCGTCCACGGCCGCTCAAAATGATGATGAAATTTATGCATATTGGGTGTAATGAAGACAAGACTCAGCGGTTTGTCGATCCATCGCGGCATATTGATATTGGCGTGCGTGACATAAGTGAAGAATATTGTACAGAACCGGTAGAACAGATAAAATGAAACCGGGGCGCCAATGATTACAATGGCAATCAAGGCAAAAGTCTCACGCAAAAAATAGTCTCCGGGATGGTGCCGCGTACCGGTAGTGGCATCTACTTTTGTGTCACTGTGATGGATCATATGGAATTTCCACATCCACTTTACGCGATGCAATAAATAGTGAACCACGTATTGGGCCACAAAATCAAGAAACATGACCGCGATGAGCAACTCCAGCCAGATTGGCAAGCGCACATAATGGAGCAAACCTATTTCACTCGCACCAATCCACTCGAACACGCCAACTGTCAGAATTCCAAAAAGCAAGTTGATAATAAACGTGAATCCCAAAAAGACGAGGTTTACGCCATCGTGTTTCCACTTGGAATAACTGTGCCTCACGAGCGGATAGTTACCCTCCAATATCCAACTGACTACCAGACAGGTGATTACCCAAGCCAATTTTTGCCAACTGGGCATGGCTTCAAAAAAACCTAAAAATGACTCCATCATTTGACCGTTGTCTACTAAAATACAACTTTCGCTCCTTGAGGGACCTAAAATTTTGAAAGAAAATAGTGATCCGGATAAACTTGCTGACATAAGGTTGTCAGGGTTGTTCCCGATTTTTGAATGAAATCATTTAGAATGACCGACATGGACGATTATATCAGCGCCCTTCCCAGACCCGAGCAGGTCATAGTTAGAAGACTGCGTGAAATCGTTCTTAATGCCGATCCAAGAATGCGGGAACAATTTTCGTATGGAGTCCCTTGCTTCTTTCGGAAAAGAAGGATTTGTTTTATTTGGCCGCAATCGGCTCCTTACGGGCCGAAAGATGCGCTCGCGTCTTTCGGATTTTGCTACGGCAACATGTTATCCAATGAACAAGGAATATTAAAAGCCGAGGGTCGCACGCAGGTCTATATCGTTAAATACTCCGCCCTGGCAGAGATTGACGAGGGTGTGCTTAATGAAATATTGCAGGAGGCAATCCTGGTTGATGAACTGCCGTTTGGCAAAACCAAAATAAAAAAGTGAAATATGGCTGAACCGTTAAAATATTGGTACAATCCTGAATTTTTTGAACATCTCTGTGGCGTTTTAAAAAAGACAATCCCGGATTTTAATGAAGTTAAATTTATCCATTCGGTTTTCGATACGGAATGGCCGGACCTGGAACTCAAACAACGAACCCGTAAAGTGACGCTTTGCCTTAACAAAATCCTATCAAAAAATTATCCTACGGCCATTGGTTATATCATTGCCACCGCCAAAGAATACCTGCGCGAAAATTACAGCAAGCCCATTTATCCGTTGATCTTTTTGCCCGACTACGTGGAACTGTACGGACTGGATCATTTTGATGAGTCGATGGTGGCCATTGAAGAAGTTACCCAGCTGATTAGTGCCGAGTTTGCCGTTCGCCCCTTTATTGTGAAATATCCCAACCAAACCATGAAACAAATGCTGAGATGGTCAAAGCACAAAAACGAGCATGTACGCAGGCTGGCCAGCGAGGGTTGCAGGCCAAGGCTTCCCTGGGCGATGGGCTTGCCCGAATTCAAAAAGGATCCGTCCCCCATCTTGCCCATTTTGGAAAACCTAAAGCGTGACAAATCGGAATATGTGAGAAGGAGTGTCGCCAACAACCTGAATGACATTGCCAAAGATCATCCCCAATTAATACTCCAGATTGCCAAAAAATGGAAAGGCATCAGCCCGGAGACGGATTGGATCCTTAAACACGGCAGCCGCACCCTCCTGAAACAAGGCCACAACGATGCCCTCGGGTTTCATGGTTTTAATCCGAATCTGAAAACACAGGTTGCTGGATTGAGTCTTAGGGGTAAGAAAATTAAAATTGGCGATTCTGGCGCATTCCATTTCGCGGTCACCAACCAAGAAAACAAGAAGGCCAATGTGCGGGTGGAATATGCGATTACCTATAGAACCTCCACAGGAAAGTCGTCCAGAAAAGTTTTTAAAGTAGCGGAGAGGGAGTTTATGGCCGGTGAAAAAATAAATTTCAAACGGAAACAACGGTTCACTGATTTCACCACGCGAAAACATTTCCCCGGGCTACATCGGCTGGAGGTCATTGTCAATGGAAAGCCGAAGAAAGACCTGCGTTTTAGTCTCATCAAATAGGCGATGCATCAGAAGAACCGGACGCCTATCTTACCTCCCCACCACATCTTCATTTCGTTGCCGTTCGAAAAGGTGTGGGTGTTTACAATTGAAGGTTTGAAATCGGTAAAAACCTCCGGGTTTCCAGCGAAGGCAGGGTCGGACAGGTAGGCATTAAACGTAGCTCCTGCGGCAATGGAGAATCGCCTGGCCACTTGAAAATCCACTCCCACAAATGCCTTGCTGAGGAGGCTCACTGAATTTGTAAAACTTCCTTTGTTGATATGATTGGCAGTGAGATCAAAATTCAGGAATAACTTTTTGGCGATTCTCGGGGCAGTTCCGATGCCATAACCGAATGACCACACATTCTGCTGATCGGATATTGGAACCGTTGGGTCGGTAGGTCCACCCAAACTTTCCGGTTTCAAACCTGCCTGAAGAATGTTATAGAATTGTCTTACACCCGTTCTGAAAGCAGCATTGATGTAAAATATTTCATCAGCCGAAAATTCAAGTTTATGGTAGCCCCTGCTCACAAAGCTCACCAATCCAATGGGTACACCACGCACGCTGTCTGCATAATTTATCAGTCCAAGTTGAGCGCCATTGACGTTGTGGGCAAAGTTTAGTATCCCTGCAGTTTGCGAACCATTCAGCTGGTGGGTAGCAACGTTAAACAGACCAGCAATCTGCGATCCGTTGTAATTGGCCGGCTGCACATTAAACAGACCTGCAAACTGTCCGCCCTGTGAAGCGCGACCGTTCACGTTAAACAATCCCGCAAACTGACCCCCGTAGGCCGAATCGATGTTGGCGTTGAATAGTCCCGCAAATTGAAAGGCATTGACTTTTCTTCGGGTGACGTTGCCCAATCCGGCCATTTGTACACCATTCGTTTCTCCTCCTACCACATTGAATAATCCTGCAAATTGCCCATAACTGACATCACCGCGATCGATATTAAACAAACCTCCAAACTCAAGATTTCTTGTTCCCAGCGAATAGCCACCGAGCACATTCAGGGAGTAGCCATTGACCACATTACCACTGAGCTTGTGATTGGTGCCTACAAAGGGAACAAAAGAAAGCTGAAACTCACGGTACAGCGGTTCTTTGATATTGCTCACATTCACCGCCCCTTTTTTTCTGGAGAATATATTTTTTGAAAAAACTTTTTCATTGAGAAAATCCCTCAGGGTCATTCTTTGTGCAATAGGAGGATCCGAAACAACATCATCAGGCGGAGGTTGCGCGGCTACAATCCTGATTGTGTCAATAATTGGAACGGATACGATCACCTTTGGCTCCGGCCTCATGGCCATATTGAAAAACTGATTTGATCCCGGGCTGATCACCACCAACGTATCAATGAATGATCTCTTGCTAAACGATAGCACGGCTTCCTCGTTCGGATTATTAAGGGTGATTTTGAAAAAACCAAACTCATCCGTAATGACGGCAGTGAGCGATTTCTTTTCATAAACGCTGACCTCGGCAATTTTCTCACCCGTATCCGCGTCCAATACATATCCGCTGATGGACACGGTATTATTTACGATCTCCTTTTTTGTGGGTGTTGCCGTTTTTGTTAGTATAATATAGTTGCCTTTTCCCTTGGCCGTAATCGATTCGCCCAGCAAATTATTCAGAATCTCGCGTACCGTTTTATTAGTGTACTCGATGCTGACCACCTGGTTTGAATTGAGTATGGCAGGATTGTAGGAGAAGGTAAACTTTCCCTGTTGGGAAATGCGGCTAAGCGCAACGTCAATTTGCACACCTTGCAATACGATGGAAAGGGTTCGCTCCAGGGGAGGAGCACTTTGCGCATGCCCCTTTGAAACTATGGCGAGCAGAAAAAAGATAATCGATACAAGTCTCTTCATGACCCTAGTCCCCGCAACTTGTACCATTCAATATGAAGTCGTCACCACTTCTGGTAATGGTGAGCTTGAGCGTTTCTGCAATGATCTCCACCACGTCATCTATGCGTTCATTTCGGAAGGTGACGTTCAGCCTGCAGTTTGACAGGGCAGGATTGGCCAACTGAATTTTCGCATCATAAACGGCATTGAGGTCTTCCAGTATGGATCCCAGGTCTGCATTTCTGAAATTGAAAATTCCTGTCTTGTAGGCCAGCCTGTTGGTATCCACTTTCAACAATCGTGCGAAGGACTGACTTTGCTTGTGGTAGATGCCGGTCTCTCCCGCCACCAGATTTAAACCTGTATTGGTGAGTGTGTAAAACGCAACCTCCCCGGACTCTACATATACCTCAATGGTAGGGCTTTCCGGAAAAGCATTGACATTGAATGACGTGCCAATATCTTCAATAATCACTTCGCCTGTCTCAATAATAAATGGCTTGTCCTGCTGATGATTCACGTCAAAGAATGCCTCCCCTTCGAGCACGACTTTACGCCTGCTGTTGTTGGGATTAAAGGCGTACTGGATGGAACTGCGCTTATTTAACACGGCAAAACTTCCATCAGGTAACGTATCCCTCACGATTAGGTTATCAGCTGTCAGCACCAGTACCTGGTCAGGCTTGTTGGGCCAGTTGTATGTAAAGTATCCCACGCCTAATGCCACAGCCAGTATGGCAGCGATTCTCCAGGCCATCCGGTAGGGGAACATGGCTATTGTTTTCCCTCTCCCGATCTTCGCTTTAACCTTGCTCCAGGCTTTGTCACTGTCAAATTGTTGATTGGCACGGACTTTTCTTGCCCGGTCCAAAATCAGCTGGACGTGAGCAAAATAAGATGCGTTGGCCTTGTCCGCCAATATCCATTCATCCACCCGCGCACGCTCCCGGTCAGTTGCCTCACCTGCGAGGTATTTTCCAATCAGGTCATCGATATGGTCAAAACCTTCCTTCAATCAAATCAATTAATAAATCCGTTCATCACGATTATCAAAACCGGCAGGTATTCCTTCAAATGTTCCCTCATTATTTTCAGCGCCTTACCGATTTGATTTTCTACTGTTTTCACCGAAATGTTAAGTTGGTCTGCGATCTCCGCATACTTGAGCTCTTCAAAGCGACTCATCTTGAAAATTAACCTGCATTGCTCCGGCAAAGCCATCATGGCATCCCCGATTTTTTGATCCAGTTCTTCCGATATGACCGCCTGGGATACAGACTCATGGGTGCGGTCGGCAGTAAAGGCCGTTTCATCCGCATGTTTCTTTTTTATTCGGGCGTGCTTCAGGGCATTGAGGCAACTGTTGCGAACAGCCCGGTACAGATAAGACTTAAGGGAGCTCTCGATGTTGATGTTTTCCTTCTTCTCCCAAATGTTAATAAATGCTGCCTGTACAATCTCCTCAGCTTCATCGCGGTCCAGCAAGAAAGAGAAGGCATAGTTGCACAACCCATTGTAGTGTGACTTGAAAATCATACCGAAAGCGGTTTCGTCTCCTTCTTTAAGCGCTTTAAAATGGTCGATTTCCGCCAATTCCACCGATACAGGTTAGTTTTCAGCGCAATTTACAGTTTTAGGCCATTTGAGATAAGACAACTCAAAAAGATAGTACCCCTATGAGAATTGGGATTTGAAGATTCAAAAGGAATGGTCCGATCGCGCCCATCAAAATAAAAAAAAGGCACAGCATTTAATCCGTGCCTTTTATAATTCATTTTATGAGGCAAAGGTATCAGGGCATCACCTTCTCAAACTGATAAACCTTTGGCAAGTCATCGTTTTCGTTGATCGATACCTTCAGGTCTTTGATGATGCCGTTGCCGATATCATAGACCCAGCCATGAATGTAGGGGCTCTTCGATTTGCTCCATGAATTCTGAATGATAGAAGTTTTGCTGAGGTCATAAACTTGCTCGATTACATTTAATTCAATGAACCGGTTTTCCCTTGCCTTCATGTCTTTGATGGCCTCCAGTTCTTCATGGTGAAGCCGGTATACATCTTTGATATGGCGTATCCAGTTGTCAATCAAGCCGAACTGCTGATTGCCCATGGCGGCTTTTACGCCACCACAGCCGTAATGACCGCATACAATCACGTGCTGAACCTTAAGCACGTTAACCGCATAGTCCAACACACTAAGCATGTTCATATCGGTGTGCACCACCATGTTGGCGATGTTGCGATGGACAAACACCTCACCGGGAAGCGCTCCAATAATTTCGTTTGCAGGCACACGGCTGTCCGCGCAACCTATCCACAGCACAGGAGGTTTTTGTCCCTCAGCCAATCGGCTGAAATACTTCGGGTCCTGCGCAAGCATCCTGTCTACCCAGGCGCGATTGTTTGCCAATAATTGTTTATATAGTTCCATTTAATTTGTCTTATTTTTTTCGAAATTTTTTAATGGCTGCAATCCGCTTTCTTCAGGCGTATTTGGCAGTGATTTCTTCCTTAAATTTTTGGCAAGCCAGGCAGTTGCATCTTCAAAAGTAAGAAAGCAATGTGACTCGGGCACCAGGTCGGGGATGATTCCGATTTTCTCAAATTGCTCTTTCACATTTTCACGAAGTCCGCTGAAGATCACCCAGGTATTTCGGCCATTCAAATCATTGATCACATCCATCAGGGCATACAACCCCGACTGATCGGTGAACGATAAATGTTTAAATTTAAAAACTACTGCCTGCATATTCGAGGTCTTGTTAAACTGCTCCTGAAATTTTGATGAGAAGCCGAAAAACAATGGCCCGTGAAATTCCTGAATAAAAACCTGTGTGTTGCCACCCGAGTCGCTGAGGTGCGCCAATTCATTCTCATTGTCTGGATGATCCTTAATGGGGTCAATGGTACTGGCCTCGTGTCCCTGGTCCGCTGATCGCTTAACAAAAAACAAAGCGGACAACATCAAGCCCACACCCACCGCCCACAACAGGTCAACGAAAACCGTCATGAGCACTACCACTATCTTCACGATTGCGTCAGCCCTTGGCACCTTCGCCAGGTCTCCCAATCCCTTGTAATCAATGATACCAATGCCTACCGTAATTAAAATTCCCGCCAACACCGCCAAAGGAATTTCAGCAGCGTATTTGCCCAAGCCAAGCAAGACAATTAATAGGAAAACGCCATGTATCACACCAGACAGCCTTGTTCTTCCACCCGACCTGACGTTCACCACCGTTCTCATGGTGGCGCCTGCGCCTGGTATTCCACCGATCAATGAACCCATCATGTTGCCGAGTCCCTGCCCGATCAATTCCCGGTTGCTGTCGTGTCGCGTCTTGGTGATGTTGTCGGCCACCACTGAAGTTAGCAATGAGTCAATCGAACCCAACGCAGCCAGGGTAATGGCGGGGGCAAGTATGAGGGCGATCATGTCTAAATCCAGGGTGTTGAACATGGCCAAATTCACATGAGGAATTCCCTCCGGTATATCCCCTATCTTGGGAACGGTCATCGCGACAAATTGAGGGATCATTGAAACCACAATTAAAGCCACCAGCGTACTGGGCACGGCCTTGGTGACTTTTGGAAACAGGTAGATCATTGCTATCGTGATCAGGCCCAGCAGGACAGCCGATAAATTCATGCTCTGCACGGGGCCCGATATTTCGGCAAATACGTTCGTAATTTTTGTAGGAGAGGCATGCCCCATCAAAGGGAACGCCTGGAGGATAATGATAATGAGTCCAATGCCACTCATGAACCCTGACACAACTGGATAGGGAATAAATTGAATCAACTTGCCCACCTGCGAGAGACCAAATACGATTTGAAAAAGTCCTGCTGCAAAGAAGGTCAGCATAATGATGCCGAATGCCGTTTCCAAACTTCCGGTCTGTTGGATGATCGTTGCGGCTATCAGTGATGAGACCACGGTCATTGGCCCGGTAGGTCCGCTTATCTGCGTCTTTGTACCACCGAAAATGGCAGCCAGGATACCCACCGCGATAGCACCGTACAGTCCTGCTTCCGCACCCAGCCCCGATTGGACGCCAAATGCCATGGCCAACGGAAGAGCCACGATGCCGGCCGTTACCCCACCGAACAAATCCCCTTTCAGGTTGCTTGTATCCAGTAATCTCATAATGCTGTAATTATTCTTGCAGTACGTTGCCGGTACTGTTTATCAAGGGAAAAGTGTTAGAAAAGAAATATCAACTTAAAAAAAAATACGAGCTCAACACCAGGGGGGTGGAGTTGCAGTATCAAGTTGATGAGCCAGGTAGAATGACCAGACCCATTCGTTGGTGGCGTGATATGTTATTGTTCCGAATTCTATTTCAGTAAATAAATCCCTTGCGCTGTCATCATCATCCTCCATCATCGGACGCGAGTTAAACCTCTTTTGCCCTTTTGATGACTCTTCACCTTCATTGGCATCTTCGCCATCGGTGAGTAAGGCAATGATGTCTTGCTTGTTGCCCGAGGGCCCGTTGTTGTATTTAAACAGCAATCCTGTACCGCAAACGAGTGACAAGATGTAAATCGACATCGACACCCTTAATACTTTGTGGACAGTCTTAATCATGGTTTGCGAAGGTACGAAATTTAATGCGCATTGGTCACGGGGCCTAAAACGCCCTAACGGGTGCAACCAGTTTTTGTTTGAAAAATATCTTTACCGGCAACAGCCGCTATGGCATCGCCTACTCCCCCGGGATAAGCGGCAATATAAGTTTGGATGGATATTTTTTCGAGTGATGAATGGTGTTGGTTGCCGGCATCAGGTTCTTTTCTGATGCTATTTCATTCCCGGTATTCGGATTGGGATCATAATGGGGTGCTTTACTGCTGGTAACCTGAAGTCGTATTCGATGCCCTCTTTTGAAAAGATTGGCGGTATACAATTGACCAATCCTGATTTTATACACTTCACCGGGATTCACCAGTTCCTGCTTTTCAAAGCCATTGCGGTAACGCATCCTAAGGTATCCCGCATCCATGCCCGATAGGTTGATTGACCTGCCATCAGGGTACACGTCAGTCAACGTGATGGAGAAATCCGTATCCCTTGCAGAGGAACTGACGTAGAGCTCCACGGCAATTTCACCAACCACCTCCATATTGGATTCCAGTGGAGCTGATGTATAGATAATTACATCCTTCCTCGCTTCAACATCCCTTTGGTCGTAAGGATAGGATTTTTCATAAGATATGTCCCAAAGCGGGTCGTTGGGATCAAACACATAAGTGTCACTCTTTTCATTGCCCGGTTGTTCCCGGTCTATTCGTCCGTCTGCCTTATTCATTACGGCATTCCCCGTGCTGTGCAGATAAAAATCTGTATTCACCGCGGTTTTTAGGGGCCATTCGTTAGCGGCTTTCCATTTATTCGCCCCCATGACGAAAATACTTACGGGGGGCAGTTGGCTTCTGTTTGGCAAACCCTTTAACTGTTCATCAAACCACAGCAGCAGTTCTGCGTCATAGTCGAATCCGGCAGATTGATAAAATTCCATTTGCCCAAAGTGCGTTTTCTTCGGATTCAATGACGTATGGTTCCACGGCCCGAGAACGAGTTTTGAATTTTTCTTTGCTGCATCACTGGCGGATTCCGTTTGCATTTTTTTGTAACCCCGGGTGGCTCCCTCAGGGCCATAGCCTGCATCATACCATCCGCTGAGAAGAAATACCGGAATCTTAAATTTGCTGAAGTCGTTTTCTACATTCACAAAATCCCAATATTCCGTTTGCTCCGGATGCTTCAACCAATCGTAATATTCAGGTCCATATTTCTTTAATATTGGCAGATCAATTAGCGGACGGTAGGCATACCATTTTCTCCTGTCACTTGCAGTCCATTCGGCCTCTGCGGTTTCGTCATCCCAGGGTGCAGATGTGTCATTGGCTCTTTTGCGTTTATCAGCAAATATGTAAGGCATAAACCAGTCGAGCCATGGCATTGAAAATGCCCCTCCATAATAAAAAAAGTGGTGGCTGCTGATGGGAGTCATTTCAGGTGCCGCAGCGTAAAGGTGCGGAGGCGTTTGTGACATCGCCAACCATTGCACGATTCCAGGGTAGGATCCTCCGTACGTGCCGACCTTTCCATTGCAATAGCGAGATGTACCCACCCACTCAATCAGGTCATAACCGTCTTGCTTCTCGTGTTTGTAAGCCACGAACTCACCCTCGCTGCTATACCTCCCTCTTACATCAACCAAAAAAACAACATAGCCTTGTTTTGCCGCCATGATCGGAAACCTTGCATAGCTGTCGTAATCTTTCGCTGAATAGGGTGTTCGGTATACGATAGCAGGGAAGCGCCCCTGCATATCAGGGCGATAAGCGATGGCCCCCAAACGAATGCCATCCCGCATGGGAATTTTTACCTCCTCACGCACAATATTTTGAGGATGCTGAGCCCAAATATTAAATGAGAGTAAAAGCAGGATGGGGAAAACGTTTCTCATAAGCTGTGTATTTGTGTGTAATTTAATTCATAATAAAATGGGTTGTAGCTCCATCGGGCACTTCATCCCGCCACTCAAAACCAATCTGCTGGCAATTATTGGATCATTTCGGGCGGTACCTGGAAAAGTGGAAGGAGAATTGTGTTTCTCTGGCAAACATCTAAAACCCATGACTATGATAAAGAGATTATTTTTCGTTTTGTCGGTGGCTGGCCTTCTCGGAGCGTGTGATTTTAACGCCCGGGAAAAAGATCAATTAAGAAGTCAGCTGGATTCGCTGCGTTCCGAGTTATCCACTAGCCAGGAGATGGCCAATACACTCGAGGAAGTCGGTGTATTGATTGATTCCATCGATGCGAACCGAATGATTTTACGTACCAGTATGCTGGAAGGCACTTCGTACGATGAGTACGTCAGGCGGATGGAAGACATCAATTCGCATATAAAAAAGACACAGGCGAAAATTTCCGAATTGGAAACCGCGCTTAAGTCTTCCAAGTCTGCGGCTAACAGTTTCTCCGCGTCACTCAAAAAGCTTAAGGCTGAGCTGCACTCGAGAAATGAAGAAATGGCCGTGCTGCAAACGCAGGTCGACAAGTATCGCAATGAAAATGAAAACCTGGTGCACACCGTTGAGTTGCAGAAAACTGAAATCGCGGAACGTATGACCGATCTCAAGTTAAAACAAGATGAGGTTGCCAACCTCGAGCTTCAGGTTAACGATATGCTGATACAAAGTAAGATTGACGAAGCCGAAGCATACTTTCTCCGCGCGCAGGCGGTAGAAATGGCTGCCAACCGTACCAAGTTTGCACCGCGTAAAAAACGGGAAACCAGGGAAGAGGCATTGCAGCTTTATCGATTAGCATCGTTCTACGGTAAGGAAGAAGCCAAACCGAAGATTGCGGAACTGGAAGAGAAGATCTGATTGAAATTTAAAGTTCCATATTTAAAATTCAAGATTCCGGGCGACCAAGTACATTGCCACCGGAACCTTGAATTTTAGATATTGAATTAATTACTGCGCCATTTGCGCGATCTTGCTTAACGGAATGGTATTGGCTAACGACTGGATTTCACCTTCATTCGTGTCATCCATCTCCAGCGTAAACAAGGTATTGTTCATCGGAATCTGAAGGGTGTAACCCGTTTTTCCGGTTTCTTCGTTTACGTTTTTATTGAGTACAGACTTATAGCCCTGTACCTTCACCACTTTTTGGGTTCCATCGGCTGAATTTCCTATAAAAGGCATGGCCAGCATGGCATTGAGCGAAGTGATCAATGGGGAATTATTAATGACATCAATCTTCGAAGATTTGGGATACTCCCCATAGGTACGATGAACGAAGAGACCGGTCCCCATTCCCGATCCACCGGTAACATTATCCTCTTTTTCGTTGAAGGCAACGGTGCCCAGTTTGGTCGGCAACTGTTTCAGGATTTCTTTCCCGATAACCACATCCAATTCATGAAGCGCCTGCTCCAGTGCAAATCTTGTATTTTCAAGATCACCCGTTGCATAGGCGGACTTTGCCGATGCCAGGTTTTTATCAAAGTCCTGTGCGTACGCTGAAGCGGAAAAGGCCAGGAGTATAATGATTGAAATATTTTTCATGTGCATTCTTATTATATTATTGTTCACCCAACATTTTTTTGATACCATCGATGTCCACGGCCTCAGCAGCCTTCATCATATCCGGTTCGCTGGCAATGTTGATTCCCTCAAAGACAACCAAAGAAGACTGGCCGAGCGGCACACTAAGTTTATAACCGCTTCCCTCACTATACTCTATCACCGCCCGGTGCCCTTTGAGTTTGGTTTGTTTCCAATTTTGTTCACCTCCTGTGGTTTGAGAGTAACCTCCCCCAGACATATACATATTCAATGCCGACATCCACGCGGCATTGTTGGCGACCGTCACATCAAATTGTTTGTCTTCGTTGTCGTTGTATTCTCTTTTGATAGTCAGGCCTGCCCAACCATAGCCGGTGCTGGTCACCTGATCGGCTGCGGCATTCTTATTCATCCCGCTGATGGATTCGGGCAGCGATTGCAACACTTTATTTCCAATCTCCATCTCGACACCTAACATGGCCTGCTGAACAGCATATCGCGCCTCCCCATAGCTACCCGATTTATAGGACGTCTGCGCATCGGCTATATTTTCCTGAACATTCGGTGGTGCGGTGATGAGCCCTCCCCCCGAGGTATTGCCGCGGTTGCTCCCACTGTTGCCTGGCGAACCCGGTCCGCCCGCCCCGCTCTGGTTGTCGTTTCCTTTTTGGTTTTTGTCATCGCCAACTCCTATTTTCTTGTCCAGGGCGTTCTCCGCTTTCTGAGCTGCCTTTTCTTTTATTTTATTCAATAGTTGCCCCGAAGCCGGTGCCAGTCCAAGCGATAGGACCAGGAAGGCCATAAAACTGTGCTTAATAGATATCATGAGATTCCGTGTGGTTGGTTTTTTTGTATTTCAAAGTTAATAAAATTTAGACCTCGCTTTAAGCGCAATTGTTGGGCCAATCTTCTTTAATTTGGACGCAAACCCGGTATGAATCGCTATCAATGAAAGATTATAAAAAATACTTTGTCATACCAGCGCCACCGGAAGAGGTATACCTCGCCTTAACCAACCCGGCCACCATTCATTTGTGGTCAGGCGAGGAAGCTGTCATGTCAACGGAACCTGGTTCAGAATTTTCATTGTGGGAAGGCAGCATTTCCGGAAAAAATATTGAATTCATCGAGGGAAAAAAGATCATGCAGCAATGGTATTTTGGCGATCAGCCGGAAGAATCCAAAGTAACCATGGTGTTGCACCAACACCAGCAGGGTACTTCGCTGGAACTACGCCACACCAACATCCCTGACGAAGATTTTGACGACATCGTGCAGGGGTGGAATGACGTTTACATGGGAAACCTGATTGATTTTTACCGGGAGTAAGTGCCCTCCTGTTCAGCGTGCCAGGTACACGCTGGTTATGTAGCCGGACCCCCATCTTACATCCTACTTTCTCAGCGTTGGATAGGTAATTCCCAACTGCTCGAGGTAGCTCCCGTATTTTGTTTCGTCATAATAATACTTTTGCAATTCGGGCTTGAATTCCTTCATGATTCCCTCATTGAGATGAATGGCCGGTTTATCCTCCTTTCCAATCATGGGCTGGTATTTGATTTTACTGGACTGTTCATTTTTAAAATAAGTCCAGGCGTTCTCCACCAGTTCGGGCCTGGTCAGCAAATCAAGTATAGTCATAGCCTGCACTTTTGCGCCCGCTACTACGCCCTTATGCGCAATGGGCGTGGCCATGGCGATGGCGTTGGACCAATGGTGTCCTTGCAAACCGGGAATGTTAGATGGGTAACTAAGTGTCACGGTGGGTACCTTCCATGATATGTCACCAATATCATCCGATCCTCCACTTTGCGGAGTCACTACCGGACCTCTCATCTCCTCAATTTTATCAGGCATCCCGGTGGTATCTTTTTTGGCATTCACCTCGCGCTGTACGGCCATGGCCAATTGCTGATCTTCTTTGCTCCATTGAGGCAATCCTACCGACTTTATATTCTCATACATGGTTTCAGCCACCGTCTTATTAAAATGCATCGGCCACGCAGATCCAAGTATTCTTTGATCAACCTTGGTATTGGTCATCATGGCTGCGCCTTCTGCCATTTTATTTCCTTTGGCGTACAATTCCATTATTTCCGGATAAGTGATTTGACGGAAGTAAAACCAGATGGAGGCTTTGGACGGAACAACATTGGGCTGGTCACCGCCATTGGAGATAATATGATGCGATCGTTGCAATGGATCAAGGTGTTCACGTTGATATTGCCATCCTATACTCATCAGTTCCGCGGCATCTGCTGCGCTACGGCCCCTCCACGGTGCTCCGGCAGAGTGAGCGGATTCACCGGTGAAAGTATACTCCACAGAAATCAGTCCTGTTCCCCACGATTGGCCCCAAGACACATTGAGGTTTGACCCAACGTGGGCAAATAGGCAGATGTCCACATTATCAAAATAACCATCGCGCGTAAAGTAGGCCTTGGTAGCCAATTGTTCCTCAGCGATACCCGGCCAAATCACCAGCGTTCCAGGTAACTTGTCCCTTTCCATTATTTCTTTCACCGTGATGGCCGCCAGCACGTTCATCGGTACGCCTGAGTTGTGTCCTTCTCCATGGCCGGGCGCTCCTTCAACGATGGGGTCGTGATATGCCACGCCTGGCTTCTGTGATGCCTTGGGAATGCAGTCAACATCGCTGCCCAACGCAATTACCGGCTTGCCGTTGCCCCATGTCGCCATCCATGCCGTAGGTATTCCGGCAATGCCCATCTCAATCTTGAATCCATTTTCCTGGAGAATTCCGGTGATGTATTTTGAGGTTTCGAATTCCTGAAATCCCAATTCAGAAAAACTGAATACTTTATCTACCATCACTTGCGCCATCTTGGCACGGTCTTGAATTTTATTAGCCGCTTCTGTTTTTACAGCGGTGATTTGTTTTGGTGACCATTTCGGTTTTTGAGCAAATCCCATTGTAAGGGCCACACAAAAAAAAGCGGTACAGGTAATCTTCATGGTTGGAGGGTTTTCGGGGTTATACATTAAAAGTAAGTTATTGGTAAACCATTCAAGTCAGACAATTACACGTGCGGCCACAAATTGGTCTATTTTGTTACTTACCTTATTGAATTAAAATGAACGGACATGAACCCGATTTATAAAATATTAGCCGCGAGCGCATTTGTACTGTTCGCTGAAAATATTGGGCTGGCGCAGCAGACGGAAGAACAACGATACTTTGGATGGGCCGAACTTCCTTTTCCAAAAACAGAATATCAACAAAGACGAACCCGTATGGTGGAAGAACTTAAGGCTGCGGGAGGAGGAATATTCCTGTGTCCATCACGCGATGGGTTGTCCAATGGAGAAACGTTCCGGCAACTGGATGATTTCAATTATTTCACGGGTCTTGAGTTCCCCCAGTCGATGTTGGCCATCGATAGTGACGGAGAGGTCACACTTTTCGCTCCAGATAGGGATTTTCGTTTCGAGGCTGCTTCACGAATGAATGATTTTCCGGGCAGGCCGTTGGCGGACGATCCTGAATTAAAAAAAGGATCCGGAATTGAAAACATCAGGTCATTTGATGGGCTTGACGGCTATTTGAAAGAAAAAATTGGCAGGGGGAAATCATTCTATATCAACAGTGGGAGCCCGGCCGACATTCTCCCGCTCGAGACTTCCTATATCACAACGTGGTCCTGCGAACAATCATTGATTTATCATTTACAGCAATCCTTTCCTGGCATTAAAATCCGAAATGCGTATCGCGAAGTGGGACATCTCCGCATCATCAAATCGGACCTTGAAATTGAGGCGCTTCGGAGGGCAGTTGACATAACGGTGAAAGGAATAAAAGTGGCTGTCCGTCATATCAAGCCAGGAGTAGACGAACGTACTTTGGAAGGAGAAATGGAAGCAGAATTTAAGCGACAGGGATCACCAAGAGTTCCTTTTGCTTCAATTATTAAATCTGGTCCGAACTCGCTTTGGCCATGGCGAATTTTGGCTGCGCATTATGAACGAAGGAACCGGAAAATGAATGCAGGTGAGCTCGTCATTTTTGACGTAGGCTGTGAGTACAAACATTATGTGAGCGACATGGGTCGCACTTTTCCCGTATCCGGAAAATTTACCGAGGAGCAGAAAAAGATATTGAAAATGGAGACCGCTGTTTCAGATGCGATCATAGCCGCCATAAAACCTGGGGTAACGTTCGCAGACCTGAAAATGATCGCAGACGCCAGCATTCCAGGGGCTGAAAAAAAATACATGCAGGTTGGGCTCTTCTTCGGCCATCATCTGGGACTCAGCACCGGAGATCCCAATGATGCACACGCCAGGCTTGCTCCAGGAATGGTCTTTACGGTTGAACCATGGTATTACAACCACGACAAAAACATAGCGGTGTTTACCGAAGATGAGGTATTGGTAACTACAACGGGCGTTGAGGTGCTGACGAAAGCCCTACCCCGCACGCCCGAAGCGTTGGAAAAAATGATCGAACAATAGGTTCTTAAATTTCAAACAGGTTGAATATATCGAAATCCCCTGGCCGCTTGAGTAGGATCCTCCTGCCGGCCATCATTCTTCAGTCGGTATTAATTGGTGGTGGGTTTGCTACGGGTCGCGAAATCGTGGAGTATGGAGGACAATTTGGCGCAAGCGGCTGGATTTGTGGCGTGGCTATCTTTATAGGATTCTCCGCGCTGGCCATTCTAACTTTCGAGGCGTGCCGGCAATGGCGCGTATATGACTATAAATCTTTGTTGGTCAAACTCATCGGAAAGTGGTGGGTCGCATATGAAGTTTCTTATTTGTTATTGGGGATAATTATTATAGCGGTGATGGCATCAGCGGCAGGAGAAATCCTCAACAGTACGCTGGGATTTAATCTCTGGGTAGGGATTGTTTCAATTATTCTGCTGGTCGGGTTTCTCAATTACATGGGGGAGAATTTTATTGCGGGGATGAAAACAATGGGTACCATAGCGCTATTTGGTGCCTACGCGGTTTTTGGGGCCTCGGTTTTCTATTCCCGCGGTGATCACATTATACAGGTATTTCAAACCTGGGACACCAGTTTTGCCGGAGGGCCTCATAACGTCTTCTATCTTTTTTGGATGGGCATAACCTATGTCGGTTATAATCTGGGCGTATATCCGGCAGCGTTTTTTACCATCAGAAATATTCGATCGAAGCAGGAGAGTATCTGGGCGGGTATCGCTTCCGGATTGCTCATGACCGTTCCCTGGTTCCTCACCTATGCCGCCCTCATGGCATACTATCCGGACAGGGCTGTCATCAGCGCCTCAGTGCCATGGCTCAAAATGCTCGAGGCTTTCAGCCCTTATTTTATCGTAGTCTTTGGCATCGTGGTGGGCTGGACGTTGGTAGAAACCGCCACCGGAATTATTCACGCCTTTATTTGCCGCGTGGATGTTGAATTTTTCAGCCGCACGCGAGAACCGCTCACCGGCAGAAGTAAGGCGTTGATTTCTCTGTTTGCCCTGGTGGCTGCGATGCTGCTCTCGCGAGTCGGCATCATTGACCTTATTGCAAAAGGATATTCGTTTATGGCGTATGCGATGATTCTCTTCTACGGTCTCCCCCTGCTACTCGCGGCACCCAAGCTTTTTTCCAGCCACTCAGCAAATTAATTTTTGTCATACCTGGCCAGCCCGGCCTCAGCCACGGTCAATAGCAATGCAAATTTTATTGCCTCGGCACCGTTTCGATTTATCCACCATTCGCCCAACGAATGTGCACCATCTCCCACACCCCCGCGGCCGATCGTTATAGAGGGAATTCCCAATGAGATGGGAATGTTGGAATTGGTAGAGCTGGGAGATATGGACGGATCGGCTCCCAGGTATTTGGCGGCCGCCATCGATCGCTGGATGATTGGCAATTCACTCGATTGAACGCCAGATGGTCTTAATCCAATCAGCTCGACATCCAAGGTCAATTTTGGGCCATCTTTAAGTCCCCGGTTGTAGTCATCCAGCCCCTTTTTCATCGAGGCATTAAATATTTCATCGATTTTCTTTAAACGATCCGGTTCGATGGAACGCATATCGACCTCCATCCACGATTCGAATGGAATCGAATTCACAGATGTCCCGCCACCTATCCGACCCACATTGAAACTGACTTTGGAACCGGTGGCCGTAAATTTTGATGCTTCCTCAGCAAATATGTCGATGGCCTTTCCCAGTGCGTGATGTGGATTGGCCAGGCCAAAAGCTCCCCACGAATGGCCACCCGGGCCGTTGAAAGTAACCTTGTATCGGAGAGATCCCAATCCTCCTGTGACCATTCTCCCGATCTCGCCTCCATCGATAGATATCCACGAATCTATTTTCAGGTTGCCTTTTTCAAAGAGGTGTTTTACACCCCGCAAATCTCCCAGCCCCTCTTCGCCAACCGATCCGATCATTAAAACATCTGCGGCTGTCTCCACGTTGGCTTTTTCCATCGCGCGAAGCACAGCGATGACCACGGCCAGACCCCGCGTATCATCGCCAATGCCGGGTGCTTTCAGGGTATCTCCACTCATTTTTACAGTTACATCGGTTCCTTCGGGAAAGACCGTATCAAGATGCGCGTCCAACGCGACTACGCGGCCCCCGGTTTTCCCTTTTCTCAATGCAATTACGTTGCCCACTTCATCCACCCACACCTTATCGGCTCCGGCTTCCTCCAGCATTTTTTTAAACTGCAGTCCACGGGCAGTCTCCATGAATGGGGGCGCTGGAATCTCCGTCAATAGAATTAGGTCTTTCATCGTCTGTGGCTCAAGCGCATCGATCGCCTTAAAAGCTTCCGTTATTGATTTTTGTCCGGCCAGTTTTTCTAATTCCTTCGTATGATCGACTTTCACATTTTGCTTTTGCGAATAGCCTGTGACAGCGGACACAACAATCAGGGCGATGATGAAACTTCTCATGGGTGGTTAATTTCAGGTGAATTAATTTTCAATTTAGAGATAATCCTTAAGACCAGGCGATTAGTTTTTTAAGAGTGGCAGCGATTCTCGCATACATTCGCGAAAAATCAACGTTAAACCATTAACTTTCCTTAAATCCGATACCCCATGAGGACTGCTTTGTTAATCGGTGCTTGCGCCTTGCTTGTGGTCGCCTGCAAGGAAGTTTCATTCATGGAGCCCCAGCCATCCGGCATCAAACCGTTGAATCAAATACCTGCTTCACTCATAGGACAGTACCTTTCCTACGATGATAGAACGGGTGAAGAATCAGACACGCTCATCATTGAGTCTTGGGGCTATCATTTTAAAGACAAGGAAGATAACGATTGGCTGGGTCGCGGGCACCTGAGCGACTCCCTGGTGGTAAAATCATATCAAGGATACTATTTCGTCAATTTTAAATCAGGTGACCAATGGATCCTGCGATTGATCCGTCAAAAATCATATGGTGGAATAGAATTTCTGTCCATCGATATTCAGGATGATGCAAAGCGGAAGGAAATGTTGCGAAAAATTTCTAAAAAAATCACCATCAAAGAAGTCCATCGCGGTGAAGACACTTTCTACCAGATCAATCCAACTCCCGCTCAACTCATCGAGCTAATCAACGCAGGATTCTTCACCGGGCCTGAGCTTAGCAAAATAAAATAACATTATTAAACATTTTGTATAATACATTTTGTATAATACATTTTGTATATTTGGGCTATGATCAGCCGAAATACCACTCCTTTCCCTGTTTCAGGCTACCGCGGTCCCGAATATTTCTGCAACCGCGAGGTAGAGACCAAGGCATTGATGGATGCAGCAAAAGGTAACAGGAATGTCACCCTGTTCTCTATCAGACGAATGGGGAAAACCTCGCTGATCAAACATTTGTTTCATCAGTTTTCAAAAGACAAGAACAAACTGGCCTTCTATGTGGATATAATGCCGACCTCAAACCTTAAAGGGTTTACCAATCAACTGGCTACGTCAATAGCCCAAGCCTATCCTGAAAATACCTCGTTTGGAAAAAAGCTATGGACCTGGATAAAGGGGCTAAGACCACAGGTTTCATTTGATCCATATAGTGGCTTACCTCAACTTTCGTTTGAAATCGGGCAACTGAATGAACAGCAAACAACGATAAAAAACATGCTCCAATTCGTTGATGCAAGTGGAAAGCAAACATTAATTGCAATTGACGAGTTTCAACAGATCATGCGCTACCCGGAAATTGAAACAGAGGCCTGGCTGCGTTCGGAACTCCAACAATTAAAAAATACGAATTTCATTTTTTGCGGAAGCCAAAAACACCTGTTGCTGGAAATGTTTAATTCCGCAAAAAGACCATTTTATTCAAGCACGCAAATGCTTCCAATAGGTCCTATTGCCCAGGAACATTATTCCGCCTTCATTTCGCGTCACTTTAAGGCAGCCGGCCAAACCATCAGCAATGATACCATTATCTACCTGCTTGATTGGTGTCGATTGCATACCTTTTATGTGCAAACTCTATGCAATCGCCTTCATGCTGCTGGCGAAAAAACCATCAACAAAGATTCGATTCAATTTATAATAGAAAAAATAATGGCCGAAAATGAAGCCGTCTATTTCACCTTCCGTGAACTGTTGACAGGGCCGCAATGGGCATTGCTAAAGGCCATTGCAAAAGAGGGCCAGGTATTCGCCCCAACGGCCGGTGACTTCATACAAAAACATTCACTCGGAACGCCCGCCACTGTAAAACGCTCACTGGAATCCCTACTGGATAAAGAAATGATTTTCAGAGAGAGTAATGCAACCGGCAACTACTATCAGGTATACGATCTGTTTCTAAGTCGATGGCTTGAATACAAACAATAATTCATTCAAAGATTAAAATTCATAATTCAAGGTTATCCGCGTTATTCCAACCTTGAATTATTGAATCGATAAGATCTACCATCAATTATTCTTTTTCTTTTTGAGCAAACTATTCAGCTTATTCTGCAACAGTTGCTCCACCGGAGCAGCTTTGGTAGTATCCTTAGGTTGATTGGTTTGGGTTTGTGCCGTTGAGTCGGGCTTATTTCCCTTCAATAGATTACTTACAACGTCCTTTGGCTCGGTTCCTTTGAGGACTTCCTGTACAGCTTCCTTGCCTTTTTCCTGAGCCACTGCCGTAACTGCCTCTTTCACTTGCTGCTTCTGCTCAGTCATCATCAATTTCGTTTTTGGATCATTGTATGTGCCTCCAACGCCAATGGTGACCGGGATCATGGTGGTGGAATTATTACTTCCTGAGTACTGATTTAAAAATCCTTGTAACTGTCCGCCTAATTGCCCGGCCGGTACATTCATTTTCAAGGAGTAATCAATACCCCCATCCAGTCCGGTGCTACCGGCAACCGTGGTCTTGTAGTTCCCGAGGTTGACATCAAAAGGCTGAACGCTCAATCTTCCGTTGCTGATCGAAGCCGACATCAAAACATCTTTCAATGTTACATTGTCACTTCCTTCAAGCTTGGTAAGGGAGGTGATCCCTGAAATCAGCTTGGACCCGGAGCCTGAAAGTGCGGCCTGGGCCACCTTGATAAGCCCTCCCCCATTAACGGTCGCCAGATTTGGCATCATGGTCGGGAGTAACTCCCCACTGATTTTAAAATCTGTTCCAAAATTACCATTGACAAGTCCTGCAATCGGTGCGTATGTTTTCACCACGGAGAATGAGCTGGCGGCCTGCTGAATAGCCAATCCCTCAATTTTAAGATTCATGTCGTACTTGGGGTGGTTGATGTCCTTGGCATTGTAGCTGCCCGTCATCTGAAATGACCCGCCCAGCATGTTAAATTTCAGCCCATTCAGATTCGCGATGCCATCTTTCACAACGATGTCACCGGAGGCATTTGTAATATTGTAATCCATCATTTTTACAGATTTGATGGAAGAGTGTAAGATGAAGTCAATGTTATCCGGCACCGGCACCACACCGTAGGTCTCTTCCTCTGTGGTAGTGGCCGTTTCTTCTGTCTCCGTCATGAACTCATTCAAATCCAGAAGATTTGATCTAAACACCACGTTGCCTTTAATCGTCTCCTTCTCGCTGAAAATATAAGCGATATAATTGCTCACGGCCCCCTCTACTGCGAAGTCGCTTTTACCGATTGTGCCTGACGTATTCTTCAATTCAATTTTCTTTGGATCAAAGACAGCCTCTGCCTGGCTGATAGTAACACTGTAAGGCAGGTCTTTGGATGAAAATTTAAAGTTTGCCAGCGAAGCCGTGCCGCTGGTGGGCAGGCGGTCATAGCGCTCTGCCTCCAGGTCTGACATCTTTCCCTTGGTTTGAATATCCGCTTTTACTTTTCCGGCCAGGGTCATCCCTTCAATAGGAAATATCTTGGTCATCTTCTCCAGGTCAATTCCTCCATTTGCCTTCACATCCCATGTGTAGTTGTCCAGGTTTTCGATCGTCATGTTGGCAACAAACTTTTCACCATCCATCAACAGCGCCAGGTCGTTGACTTGAACGGTCGTCTCAGCCATTTTTCCCGAGGTATTTTTAACTGTTGAAGAAAAATGCAGATCTTCAATCGGCAACGGGAATTCTGCCGATTTAACAAACCCATCCTTTAATGACATCGCCACATCCAATACAGGTATTATTTTCCTGATGCTATCATAGACACCTTTGGCTTTTGCATCGACCGAGAACAAACCCTTCATCTCTATGCCTTCCATGGGAAACATCTTGTTCAACTCTGCCAGGTTAAGTTTCGCCTGAACGCTGCCGTCCATTTTATAATTTTTCAGATTCTCGACCAGCAAGCGCGCATCCACAGGGTTTGAGCCAAACTCCAGATGGAGTTTCTTCATGTTCACCACCGTATTATCGATAACGCCATCTTTGTTGTCGATCAGTAAATCCACGTTAATATTTTTGATGGCCGAAGGCAAGTCGGGGTATTTAAACATGGCGTTGTCAACTTTGACCGCGAGATTAAATGCAGGCATCTGGCTATCACTGAAAATTCCTTTGACGAGTCCACCGAAAGAAATATTCCCATCAGTCTCTATGCTACCAAAATCCCGGGTATACATACCCGGAACAAGAGATAACAAACTCTTGAATGTACTTTTGTCTGTTTGATAGTTAATGTCCATTTCGTAGCCCGCATCATTCATCTTGAACCAACCATCGAATGCGAGGCCAAAGTCGTTGAGTTTTGCCACGTTTTCTTTAAAAGTAAATTTGGAATATGCCTCGCTGATGCCAAGGATCATATCGGCCTCAAGGCGCTTGTTGCTGATGTATTCCACGCCATCAAAAACTACCGAGAGCGTATCCGAAGTGGTTCGCATACGCAGGTCAAACTCAATTTCGTTGAAATCACCTCTGCCCGTATGATTGAGGCCTTTCAATGCCATTGCAAAAGGAATAGATTTGTCGTCATAAGTAACATCACCATCCACGATCTCCCAGTGATCAATGCCAAACGAAAATGAGCCACCTTCTTCTTCGTCAACGGTGGTTGTATCGGTGGACGGGTAGGTAATGTCCCAATTTGCTCTTCCATCCTCCATCACCTTTACATTGACCTGTGGCCGGACGAGGGTAATTCCCTTTAATCTCAACTCCTCGCCATAAATGAGCTCCTTAAGATTTACCTCGATCTCCAAACGCTCTATGACAAACAGAGGAACGCCTTCGAAAGGCGCCCTGTTAAATACCCCCAGATCACTGACGACTGCTGTGGCATTGGGAAAATTTTTGAAAAGGGTCAGATCAAAATTGTCCACATCAAAAATTACGTCCGCGTTGACTGACTTGGCAATTTCCTTGTCAATGGCAGCCTTGATATCATCCTTAAAGAGAATTGGAATAATAATAGCCGTGCCTAATAAAAGGATTATCAAAATCCCAAAACCGATCAGTACTCTTTTTATGATTTTCATCGCGTTGATAATTTTTTGTTGACCTGCGCACCCACCTGGACTTCTAAAAATTCCAGCATGCAAAATTAGTAAATCTGATGCGGAACCCTGTTACTACAAAAAGCGTGCAGTTATGTTTTAACGAAAATAAAAATCAATTGGTGCTCAAAACCACCTCAAGATGGGTTCAAGCAACATTTTCATTTTTTTCGAATAAGGAGGATGAAACAGATAAGACAGTGCGAACCCCCGTTTTTGCCTTAAAACAGGCTTTTCATTTGAAAACGCGAGGAAACCGTATCGCCCGTGAGATTTTCCAATGCCACTGTTATTGACCCCACCAAACGGAAGATTGGGGTGCGTAAACTGCAACACGCAATCATTGATACAGACCGACCCGGCCGATGTTTGGGACAGAACCGCTTCCCTGAATTTTCTGTCGGTACCAAAAATATAAAGTGCCAATGGTTTGGGTTTACCGTTGATCAGTTCGATTACCTCGTTAAGATCCTCATAGGTTACAACCGGAAGGATAGGGCCAAAAATTTCCTCCGACATTATTCTTGAATCTTGCGCGACATTAGATAAAATGGTGGGATGAAAAAATTTGCTTTCCCCATTCATCTCTCCGGTCATATCCAGGGTGGCGCCCCTTTCAATGGCATCGTTCATCAGCGATTGCAACCGGCTGAAGTGGTTCTGATTAATAACACGGCCATAGGCGTTTGACTGCTGATTCAAAATACGGCCATCGCCAAACAATGTCTTTATTTGAATAATCAGCTCGTTAATCAATTTTTGTTTAACGGCATGGTGAACCAGGATGTAGTCAGGCGCTATACAGGTCTGCCCGTTGTTTAAAAACTTACCAAAAGCGATTCTTTTTGCCGCCTCCTTAATTCTGGCAGATTTATCCACAACCGTTGGGGATTTCCCTCCAAGCTCCAAAGTCACCGAGGCGAGATGATCCGCGGCCGCTTTCATTACAAGCTTGCCCACCGCGGAGCTACCGGTAAAAAAGATGTGATCAAATCGCAGACGCAACAACGAAGCCGCCATCTCCTTATCGCCCTGTATTACCGCCACCTCTCCATCGAATACCTCATTGACCATCTCATCTATCAGGGTCGCGGTATTTGGTGTGAGTTCAGAGGGTTTCAGCATGGCGACATTGCCTGCGGCCAGGCACGACACCAGCGGACACACGGACAGATTGAAAGGAAAATTCCACGGGGACAGAATCAGACAAACGCCCTTCGGCTCATAACGAACTTCCGACCAGGTCCCCAGGTAATTGATGGTGGCATCAACCTTGGTTGGCCGGGCCCATTGATCAAGGTTTGCAATAGCATGTTTAATTTCCCCTATCACCGGGTAGGCTTCTGAAATATCGGCCTCAACCGCTGGCTTTTGGAAGTCCTCGTGAACGGCCCTCTTTACTCGGTCGCGGTTTTCCATTACCCAATCCAGCAGCTTTTTCAACCGGGCTTTCCGCTTGTCCAAAGATTCAAGCTTGATGACGGCACTTTTTTGCCTGAGTTCAGCCAACAGGTCTTCTACACTTTTGCTGTTCTTCTCCCTCGTGAGCGTTTTAACTTCCATGCTTAAAAATATCCAATTTTCAAACCGTGTTCCAGTGCCAGCTGATCTTTACCGGCATTGACAGCATGTTACCAAAATGTTACCTTTATGTTACGCAATCTTAACACGAACACCAATCGATGCGATTTTGGCTCCCCATAGTGGTTTTTACCCTTACCGTCAGTGCTTCGCTGGGACAGGATTCAGACCTTTTGGTTCGCTATCTGGAAACGGATGGGTCCGACCAAAATGAATCGGCCGGTGAAAAAATAGAATCCCTTATCGCAAAGCTCGAAGCAAAGGGTTCGAAGAATGACCGTCAGTTTCTACGCAATGTATTTACCACCACTCATCGCCAACTGTTAAAAGATTACAGGCAATATGCTGGATTCGGAGAGATTTTTGACCGCGGCCAATACGATTGCCTTACGGCAACCGCACTTTATAGCCTGATCCTGACCCGATTCGGCTACAAACACACCGTGGTGGAAACCAACTACCATATATTTTTACTGGTCGAGACTGTCGATGGTCAAATTCTGATGGAATCAACAGACCCTGTCGAAGGATTTGAATACCAGGCTGAGCGCATCAAACTCCGGATGAACTCATACTCCTCAAGCCAGAACCAGGGAAATCAAAACCCGGACAGGCCCCACGTATTCGGTGAAGTAAGTCCGGAGCAACTGACAGGATTGCTTTACTATAACCAAAGTGTCAAAGCCCTCAATAATTATCAGTGGGAAAAAGCTAATCGTTTACTTTCTCTTGCAAAAAGATTCTATTATTCTCCCCGGATAAGCGAAATGGAGGAGGTGCTTTATCGCAGTATTGCCAGCGAATTGCAAAGGTCAAATTTTGAAGAGCGCGCTCTCAATAACTCCGTGGCGCAGAGAGACCAGCAACGTTAATTCTTCAGAATTCTAAGTTCAACCCTTCGATTGAGGCGATGTGCCTCCTCGGTGTCCTCTTTGGAAATGGGCATGGTGCCTCCGAAGGCTTTGGTCTTCACTTTATTCTTTGGAATATTTTTTGAAACCAAATAATCTTTAACCGCTTCTACCCTCGACTCGGACAACTTTAGGTTGGCCTTGGGGTCTCCCCGCGTATCGGTATGTCCTTCTAACTGAATGATCATGTTGGGATTCTGATTGATCATCAACACCACCTTGTCAAGCTCTGTAAAGGATTTTTCACTAATCTTTGCCCGGCCTTGCTGGAAGATCAGCTCCTTCAATACAAGAACCTTTCCTTCAGTGTGGGTCTCGTGGGCCACGTCTGCGGCACTGTTCGGGAGCCCAAGCTCGATGTCCTTTAAAACAAGTCGCTCTTCGTTTGCTTCCGATGGATCCAGCATATATTTGGCGGGGGCATATCCGGCAGCTTCAACGGTAATTGAATAGCGCTCCTTGTCAAACAGGGGAAAGCGGTAGCTGCTCCCGCTTAGTGTCCCCACCACGCTTCCGTAAGGAAGGCTTTGATAGGAAATTCTGGCCGTTACCGGCTCTTTGGTTTCGGAACTGGTTATTTTTCCAGTCGCGTAAATCAACGTATCAGCCGGTTGCGCGTAACTGTACCGGGTTAATCCTGTAATCATCCAAAAAAATAGAAAAATCTTTTTCATGAGATCGTACAGTAATTTCGTTTACAGTTTTAGAATCTTGAACTCTACCCTTCTGTTTTTTCTCCGGCCCTCTTTTGTTTCATTGGATTCAACGGGCTTGGTCTCGCCAAAGAAACTCACTTTAATTCTCGGCTGAGCAACTCCCTTATCCGTCAAATAACGTACCACTGATTTTGCTCTCCTCTCTGACAGGCCCATATTATAAACTTCTGGTCCGGTAGAATCGGTATGGCCAGAAATTTCGACCTCCAGGGTTGGGTTGTCATTCATCAGCTGGATGATCCTGTTCAACTCGGGGAAGGACTCCGGCTTGAGCGTGGCCATATCAAAATCGAAGAAAATATTATTCAAATTGATCTTCGCATCCGGCTCCACTTTCGCCACCACAATAGGCTCAAGACGAATATCCTGGTTCATGGTTGCGCCATCTTTGGTAACATTCCTCAAATCCAGGCTCTGGTTTTCCGAGATGTGCCCGCCTGCTTCCGCACGGACGCCATAAAGGTATCCACCGGGCAAATGAATTTCATATTCGCCAGTCTCTGGGTTAGACTGGGCAATGCCCACCTGTTTGCCGCTGGGTAGTTGTTCATAAATAATTTTTGCAGAGATGGGCTCTCCTGTTTTGGCATCAATGAGCTTGCCACGAACAATCACAATTGGCTCTGGGCTCATAAAGACGGGAAGCTTAACCCTGTAGACGTCTGCATTGTCTATAGCTACCTCCCGGGAATAGTATGCATACTCACTGGTGGAAGGTATGTTGAAGAACAGATCATTCAACTTGGTATTGATGTCCGGGCCCATGTTCTCGGGTTCTGACCAATTTGTCCATGTGTCGTCAAGGCGCTTGGTCATGTACACGTCACTTCCTCCAAAGCCGCTGAAACCATTGGAAGAAAAATACAGTGTCTTGTTGTCGGATGCGAGAAAGGGCGCGGATTCCTCACCGGCAGTGTTCAACATATCGCCAAGGTTTAATGGCGCGGTCCACATGCTGTCATTCTCCTGAAAACTCACGTACAAATCCCTGTCGCCTCTGGAGTCTTCCCGCTCAACCGACATGAGGAGGGTAGTGCGCGTGTTGGCCATAAAATAATTGGCCTTCTCGTTGAAATTATAGTCGTTCTCAATGTTAATGGGTTTGGGGGGTGACCACGTGCCGTTCAGGTTATCACTCACCGAGACGCCAGCGACCATTTTCCCCTTCTCGAGATATTTGTTCCCAAGGAGAATAATTACAGACTTCCCGTCAGGGGTGGCAGAAACTGCATTGATAAAATTTGGATTTTCATTGTTGAACTTGGGTCCCATATTTTTCGCAAGCGACCACTTTCCATCAGCGCCCAGCTCCGAATACCATATATCTTCCTTGTCGGTTACGCCACCCATGTTTTCAGGATGGTTTCTTCTGCTAAAGTAAAGCGTTTTGCCATCGGGCGAGAGCAATGGATTGAGTTCGCTGTAATCACTATTGACATTCTCATCAAGTCGCTCTACGATCAACCCCTTGCTCAACAACTCGGGGATGGAGATGTCCGCGATGATGGGGTAGTGCGAATCCGAAATGGCCACTGCATCGATTGAGAAATAATCTGGTAGCGCTGCGCCATCGAACTCCAACTTCACGGCCGCCACTTTGTAGGGAGTCTTCTCCACAAAAACATTTAACATTCGCCCCTGGAGAGGGATGGACTGCGGATTGAACGAATGCACGAGATACTCGCGATCCGCCACATCGTACAAGTAGACGTTAAACAATCCACTGGGATTATACGACTCCGCAATGGCTATTTGTTGAATCTGAATAGGATTGTCATAGCCTACCTTGATAAACTCCTTTCTTTTCGGTTTATCTGGCGTCCATGCGTTAGGGTTTTGTCCGCCTGCCGGGAGTACATTTGGCTTTCCGAGTATCTGCTTGGCTGCATATTGAATTGGTGTGAGTTCAGAGGAGAAATCAACGACTTTTGACCCCCATTGAACCATTTGACTTTGGGCTACTCCGTGCGCTACAAGGGTTAAAGTAGCAATCAGTAATATTCTATTCATGTATATGCTCGGACTATCCCGATTTAAGGATTAAACATACTTAAAAATTTAAAAACGGGAAAAAATAATACACCAGGCCATATGAGGATATGTCTCGAAATCGGAACAAAAAGAGACTTTAAATGGTCTTTATTCCATGGAAGTCTTATTGAACAGAAGAAAACCTACATGAAGCAACACACCGAATTGGTTCTCCGGATCATCATAGTAGTTAAAACTTAAGCTGACTGGTCCGACCGTGCTGTGGTAGACCAATCCGGCAGTCCCAGCCAGAAAAATTTTCTCCAGTGAATCATCCAGTACGCCATCCTGGTTCTGGCCGAGCACTATTGCCTCCAAAGGTTTGAAAAGATATGCTTCCAGTCTGAGGTCGAGTTTGGAGCGAAGCGCAAACACATTTCTCCATCCACCCGCCACAAAGTTGAACGCCCTGAAATTTTGCAGAAAAATTGTTTTACTGTCTTGCAGGGGATTGAAGGCCGGAGCATTTACCAGCGATCCCTGAAAGTTGGTGAAAAGGGGCTGATTGGAAAATACACCGTCCAAATAGTAGCCCGAGCTGTAAAATCCAGACCTGAAATATTGCTGCAAAGTGATTCTGGCCCTTACCCATGAGCGACTTTCGGATTGAGGCTGCGTGACCACCGAGGTTGAACCCGGAACAAAATTTTCAGTCATCGAAAACCAGTCGGCAGAAAAAACAAACGACTTTCCGCTGGAGGGATATTGTTTCCTGTTCATATTTCCAGTGGAGAAACTCACTCCCGTTCTGAATCCTCTTAAACTTATCTTGTCTAATGTATCCGTTGAGGTCAGCACGTTGGTATTGATATAACGATCCGTGTTGTTAACGTAATAGCTGTGAACGGACGCCTTGTAATGCCTTCCAACCGGCAGACCAATACCCACCCCTGCTCTGCGATCAATTCTGTCAAGCACCGTTGGCGAAAACCGATCAGCGATAATGTCCTTTCCTTCAAGGTAATCCCAACTGTTGTAACCTACCTGTGGCTCAATGTAGAATTGACCAAAGTTGGGCAAGTCCATTCGGTACTTTAACTCAACGGATTTTGAAAAATTTCCCGCATAAAAATTCAAACTGGAGTGAATAAGTGCCCTATTGAAATAATAGTGGTTGAGTCCCAGAAATATCGTGCTGAAACTCCTGGTAGCGATAACCCCTCCAAAATCGATTTGAAAGTTATTCTGTGGACGTTTCGTCAGCTTAAAATTAAATGCTTCTGTTGCCGTGTCATAAATAATACTCGGGTATATGTTTTTGAAATAATCTTCGGACACCAATTTAAAATATCCTTTTTTCACATCGCTAAAGTGAAGGGGTCTCTTTCCATTCAGAAAAAACCGATGAAAATATTTTCTCTGTTTTGAATTGTAATGATGATACTTCACGTCATCAATCAATAAAGGTTTTGCGTGGCTATTGAAGACATTTCTCTTGATTGCCACCCATTCGCAGGAGCGTCTTGTTTCAACTTTGTTCTTGATGGTTTCAATTTGCCTCAGGGTCTGCTTATAACCGCTGTCGATCATGTTCTTTGCGTACTTAAAATCAAAGGCCGTATAGCTTTTTAGGTCCGGCTGTATGTACACTCCGCTTTCCGGAACCTTGGCGGGATCAGATTTGTCGAGCAGCATATACAAAAGAGATTTTGAAATCAACTTGTCATCCTCACCGTATGGATATTCCTCAAACACTTTGGTGGAAACGTTTGCCCCGATGATGACTTCAGGATCAAAGTCCTTTTGCATGACATCAACGGGAAAGTTATTATAAACTCCACCGTCAAATAAATATTTTTCATCAACCTTAATGGGGTGGTAGAAAAAGGGGACAGTTTGAGTAGCACGGAGCGCGTCACTCAGGACACCTTTCCTCAGCACTACATCTGTTTGTGTAAAAATGTCGGCTGCCACTACCCTGAGGGGGATAAACAAACTGTCAAAATTATTTTTCGATATGGCCGCAGCTTGCGCGAATTTTTCCGCCAGCGCAAAATTCAAAGACAAATCGCTGGCTATGCTGCTGTTAAGCAAAAATCCGTAGGCGGAATCCAGCGAAGCATTAAAACGAACAAAGGAGGGATAATCTTCCTTCTTGCTGTATTGGTAATTATAACCCTCCTCGAGTTGCCCGGTGATCCATCCCATAAACTCCCGGGACAACACAATCTCCTCAAGCTGATAAGGGCTCATTCCGGCAGCATATGCACCAGCAATGATGCCACCCATGGATGTACCCACAATGTAATCGATTGGAATCTCATTTTCTTCAAGCGCTTTGAGCACACCGATGTGGGCCAGGCCCTTGGCTCCTCCTCCACTGAGTACAACGCCCACGCGCTGTGCATGCGCACAAAAAACTGAAAGACTGAGAATGAGGGTAATAAATCTAGCCATTCGCCACCGACATCGCTTGTTACATGTAACTACAAACGAAATTAAAAATTACGTTTTTCGTTAGAGAAAGAAAAGCTACCGTCCCGTAGAGGCTATCACCTCCTCATCCAAGGCAGGAAAAGAAATTGAATCCAATCGCTCAGCGATCCCTTGCGCCACCTGCATAAAGGCAGCTTTACTTTCATCTTTAATGGGTTGAGAGGGGGGCAGATCAACCCGCAGCGCGTCAACCTGAACTCCGTTTCTCCAAAAACGATAACACAAATGCGATCCGTTTGCCAGCCCGGTGCTGCCCACGTAGCCGATGGTTTGCCCCTGGCGCACCCTGCTTCCCGGTCTGATCCCGGAGGCTATTTTAGACATGTGCAGGTACTGCGTGGTATACGTGCTGTTGTGTCGGATCTTGACATAATTTCCATTGGCCGACCCGTATTGTGCTTCTAGCACGATGCCATCGCCAACGGTACGAATGGGTGTCCCTGTGCTTGCCGCAAAATCGGTTCCAAGGTGAGCCCTGAACACTTTGGCCACCGGGTGAAATCGATTCCGCGAGTAGCGGGAGCTTATTCGCGTAAATTCTATAGGGTATTTCAACAGGGCCTTGCGTAGGCTGTTGCCTTGCTCATCAAAATAATCGAGTCCATCCCCCTGATCAAAAGGAAATGCATAGTAGCTGTTGTTGAAATGCTCAAAGTAAACGCCATTGATTTTCCCTATTCCGATTGCCCTTCCATCCACCAGATTTTCCTCGTAAATCAATTTGAACTTGTCTCCTTTTTGCAACCGTTGAAAATCAATTTGCCAGGCAAATATGTCGACAAAGCGGTTGGTCAGCTCATGGGTAATACCCATGCTTTCGATGGTTTCTGAAAGGCTGGATTGAATTATCCCAGTGATTGTTTTTTCTTCGGTAATCACTTCTCTCTGACACACCTCAATGAGAAGCGTGTCCTCAAGGTGAAAGATGACATAATCGATGGCGTTGGGCTCATAGATGATGGCCTTTGCTGTTTTCAACGAATCACGATGCGCGAGCAGCGTGTATTTTTTGTTAACCGCTATCTTCCTGAAGTCAAAAATTTTCCTTGGGACCAAATGAAGCTGCTGATAAATGGCCGGTGAGACAAAATTGTTGCCAAGCAAGTCTGTAAACCGCTGGTTGCGTTTTACCACGTCTTCCGTCATGTGAAGGCTGTCTACTACCATCCCATATAAAATAGTAGGCTCAATGATTTCTGATTCAACAGGTAGCACATTCACTTGCTCTTCATAGTCGGCACCATGAGTAATGGTGTTGAAATAAAATAAACCGTAGATCGCACCCACTATCAGGACGGTAAAAAAAATGGTGAAAGCGATCCCTTTATAGGACTTTAAAAACTGCATTCGCTAAAAAATTTCGCAATTAAGCGCGCAAAGTTCAAAAAATGGGGCCTTAGATGCCAGTAATGCTTTTCGAAATATAAGGATTAAATCACCAAAAACCCGTGTTTTAGCTATTTCGCATACAATTCCCGGTATTTCTTCGTCCCTCTATCAAGAAACTCGGCAAACTTTTCAGGGTTTTTGTCGTACCCGTATGGCCACGCCAGCACCCTTTCGTCCTTGCCGACCAGTACATAAAAGGGCTGTGCGTTATTCTCAAGATTGGCAATTTGTAGATCGGCATTTTGCTTGCCCAACGTCTTCTTCACTTTTCCATCGTACGCTGAGGTAAACCATTCCGACTCCGGCAAGAGTGTTTTGTCGTCAACATAGAGAGCCACCACAACAAAATCATTTTTCAACTTTTGAAGCACCTTGGGATCAGACCATACGACCGCTTCCATTTCCCTGCAATTGGTGCATCCATGTCCTGTAAAATCAATAAACAATGGTTTATTCAGTTTTCTGGAACATGCGATCGCCTGATCATAGTCATAGTATCCTTTGAGTCCATGGGGAAGATGAAGGAAGTCGGCATACTTTGGGGCTTCACAAAATTCATTTCCGCCCCCGGAATTCTTGTCGCTTACCAAATCAAAGTCCAGGGTGTACTTTGGCGGAATATATCCAGCCAATGCCTTGAGTGGTGCACCCCACAAACCGGGAATCAGGTAAACAACAAATGAAAATGTGACGATGGCCAGGAAGAGCCGTGAAACAGACACTTTTTCAACTGGGTTGTCATGTGGTAACCTGATCTTGCCAAGGAAGTAAAACCCTAGCAAAACAAAAATTACGATCCAAATCGTGATATTGGTATCCCGATCCAGCAGTCCCCAGTGATACGCCTGGTCGGCAATGCTGAAAAATTTCAAGCACAACGCCAACTCGAGAAATCCGAGCGTAACTTTAACCGAATTAAGCCAACCGCCTGACTTCGGCAAACTTTTGATCCATTCGGGAAAAACTGCAAACAACGTGAAGGGTATCGCGAACGCCAGGGCATAGAAGAACATGGCGAGCACCGGCTTCAACACATTGCCGCCTGCTGCCAGCACCACCACATTACCAACAATGGGAATCGTGCACGAAAAAGAGACCAGCACCAACGTTGCAGCCATAAAGAACACGCCCAACAATCCTCCTTTTTCCGCCTGCTGGTCTACTTTGTTTACCAATTGGTAGGGGGCGTTGATTTCAAAAAGGCCCAGAAAGGAAAGTGCGAAGACAATGAAAATGGCAAAAACAAAAAGGTTGGGTGCCCAGTGCGTGGCCAGGGCATTTAGTCCCTCAGCGCCCAGCGCAAAAGCAAAAATGGTTCCTGCCAGCGTATAAATGATGATGATGGAGAATCCAAAAATCAATGCGTAACGAATTCCTTTGCTGCGAGACTGGCCTTCCTTGAGAAAGAAAGTGACCGTCATTGGTATCATTGGAAATACGCACGGGGTGATCAACGAGGTCAGGCCAAGTACAAAAGCAAAAATCAGGTAACCAAGAAACGATTCGCTGTTGAGACTGTTTTCTCCTTCGAGTATTGATTCGTCAATATAAGGCCCTTTGTTCTCGTCATAGTTTTCTTTACCTGACGTTGCGGGCACTAAAGTGGAAGTTACCGTGTCTTCTGGATGCATAGGCACAACGGCACCACCCTTCACCTGGATTTTATCAAATAAAAATTCCCCATCTCCGGGCACACAGCGACCATCCACCTCTGTACAAACCTGGTATTCATACTCTCCCTTGATTACCACACCAGTTCCCAGCAACCTGACTTTCTGCTTGAAAAGTGCCGTCTTCTTAAAAACCTTTACATCACACTCGAATATCTCATCGTATTTATCCATGGGATTGACGGCCACCAGTCCGCCAACCAACTCGTAGCCCTCATTGGGCTCAAAGGTCACCGTGGTTTTAATGGGGCCATCTTCACAAGGGAATTCACTGGAATACAAATACCAGTCGTTGTCGATTTTGACATTAAACAAAATTTCAATTTCATCGCCAGCATTCGCGGTAGTAGCTGAAAGGGATGGTGACCATTTTGCAGGCTGAAGTATTTGCCCGCGCAGGCCCAGAAATAAACAACCTAAAAAAATAATTAGGAGAACTCGTTTCATGCTTAAGTCAAAAATCAGGGTGCTAAGATAACGGTTGTGGCTGTATATAGTTTATCAGCGTGCCCGTGTTAGCAATTGTTTAACAATTACCAAGACCAACAAATCTGTCCTTGAGAAGATTCACTATTGTTCAGCCGATGGAGCAATTTATTTTTTCCCGAAATGCTTGTAGAAAGACACAATGGTCTCAATTCCCAAGAGAAAATTTTTGATGCCGTAATGTTCATTCGGAGAATGTATTGCATCGCTATCAAGCCCAAACCCCATCAATACGGTGTCGAGCCCAAGTTCCTTTTTGAAAAGCGCTACGATCGGGATACTGCCCCCATCCCTTGAAGGAATCGGTGTCTTCCCCCATACTTCTTTAAAAGCACTGCTTGCTGCCATGTACGCCTTTGAATCAGTCGGTGTCACCGCAGGCTCGCCTCCGTGGTGGGCAGTCACTTTAACTTTTACATAAGGAGGTGCGATGGACTGTATATGATTGGTGAAAAGTTGCGTGATCTCCCGGCTTGATTGATTTGGCACCAAGCGCATAGAAATTTTCGCATGCGCCTTTGACGGCAAAACGGTCTTCGCCCCTTCACCGGTGTAGCCACCCCAAATTCCGTTTACATCCAGTGTGGGACGTACTCCGGTGCGTTCCAGCGTAGTGTATCCTTTCTCTCCTTTTATTTCATTGATGCCTAAATCTTTTTTGTATTCATCCAAAGAGAAGGGCGCCTTGTTCAATGCCTCTCTCTCTGAAGGAGACAGCTCGGCCACTTGATCATAAAAACCTGGAATAGTGATATGACCTTTTTCATCAATCAATGAATGAATCATATCGCACAAGACATTGATCGGGTTGGCCACTGCTCCACCATATACGCCCGAATGTAAATCCCGGTTAGGCCCGGTAACTTCCACTTCCATATAGCTTAACCCTCGCAGTCCCACAGTAATCGATGGATGATTGAGAGAAATGATCGCTGTATCCGATATCAGGATCACATCTGCCTTCAGCAATTCCTTATTGGCAGTAACAAACTTTCCAAGATTATCTGAGCCGACCTCCTCTTCGCCTTCGATCATAAATTTAATGTTGCAGGGAAGCTCATTTCTCTTCACCATAATCTCCAGCGCCTTAATGTGCATATAGACCTGGCCTTTGTCATCGCAAGATCCCCTTGCGTAGATTTTGTCGTTCTTTATGACGGGCTCGAAGGGAGGTGATTCCCAGAGGTCGAGCGGGTCGGGGGGTTGCACATCATAGTGGCCATACACCAGAACCGTGGGTAAATGAGCACCAACTATTTTTTCTCCATAAACAATTGGATGTCCATTCGTTGGGTGAATCTCGGCCTTGTCCGCGCCCGACTCTTTTAATTTTCCAACGATAAACTCCGCGGCCTTTCTTACGTCATTTTTGTGTCTGCTGTCCGCGCTCACTGACGGAATTCTCAACAGTTCAAAGAGCTCTGAAAGAAACCGTTCCTTATTTTCGGCAATGTATTCTTTTACCATGATCGAATGTTGTGTCGCAAATTAGTTTTAATCGCTATATAAGCCAAGGGGAACGAAGGCCCAGGACTTCCTGCCGGTAGAAGACATACAATCAGTTTAGCCTTACCTTCAGAACAATAAGCCGAGCGCCTCGCCCAATCCGTCCTGTTGGGATGTGATATAATCGGTAGCCTCACCGCGTTCATCTATCCTCAAGATTTTCCTTTTGTGGATACTTCCTACAAAAAATACGTTGTCTGTTTGATCGAAGGCGATGCCTTCCGGGATCAAGTCATTTTCTTTGATGGTAAAGGCAACTTTTGCCTGCTGTGCCTGCACCAAGGAGATGTGAGTGAGAAAAATGAGAATGAGTAGCCCTTTGCTCATAATTGCAGAAGTTTCCTTTCACCATACGTATTTGCCAGGAAATCGATTTGCTTTTCTATTTTTACAGACCAAATTCAATTTACTATGGATTATCGCATCGAAAAAGACACCATGGGTGAGGTGAAGGTACCAGCCGATAAATACTGGGGTGCCCAAACTGAGCGCTCTCGCAACAATTTCAAAATTGGCCCCGAATCTTCCATGCCCAAAGAGATCATATACGCTTTTGCCTACTTGAAAAAAGCTGCGGCCCAGGCCAATCATGAATTGGGTGTCCTACCTAAGGAAAAATCTGATCTTATCGGTAAAGTGTGCGATGAAATCCTGAGCGGAAAATTGGATGATCAGTTTCCACTTGTCATTTGGCAAACAGGTTCTGGCACGCAAAGCAATATGAACGCCAACGAGGTAATCGCCTACCGTGCGCATGTCCTGAATGGGGGTAAGCTCACGGACGAAAAGAAGGTGTTGCATCCCAATGATGACGTGAACAAGTCACAATCATCCAACGATACTTTTCCAACGGCAATGCACATTGCCGCTTACAAATTGGTCACTGAGGTAACGCTCTCTGGCATTCAGGTCCTGCGGGATACGCTTGCCAAAAAAAGTGTCGAGTTCAAAAGTATTGTCAAGACAGGACGAACTCACTTTATGGATGCCACGCCCCTGACACTTGGTCAGGAGTTTTCCGGGTACGTGCAACAGCTTGACAACAGCATGAGGGCCATCAAAAATGCCCTGGAAATGGTGCTGGAACTTGCATTGGGAGGCACTGCAGTGGGTACAGGATTGAATACGCCCAAGGGGTACGACATACTCGTGGCGAAAAAGATCGCTGCGTTAACCCAATATCCTTTTGTGACTGCGCCCAATAAATTTGAAGCCCTGGCGGCCCATGATGCCATGGTCGAATTGTCCGGAGCGCTTAAACGATCAGCAGTTTCGCTGATGAAAATCGCCAATGACATAAGGATGCTTAGCTCTGGTCCTCGTTGCGGAATTGGCGAAATTATCATTCCAGATAACGAACCCGGATCATCCATAATGCCCGGGAAGGTAAACCCTACGCAACCTGAGGCGCTGACCATGGTTTGCGCTCAGGTCATCGGCAATGACATGGCCGTGTCTGTTGCTGGGTCGACCGGCCATTTTGAACTCAACGTCTTCAAGCCTGTGATTGCAGCCAACGTGTTGCAGTCGGCACTTCTTATTGGAGATGCGTGCGTTTCCTTTACCGAAAAATGCGCGGTAGGTATTGAGCCCAACTTGCCCATTCTGAAACAGCATTTGGAAAATTCACTGATGCTGGTGACAGCCCTCAATACCCATATCGGCTACGAGAATGCGGCAAAAATTGCCAAGAAAGCCCACAAGGAAAATAAAACGTTGCGGGAAGCAGCTGTTGAATTGGGATTACTTACTTCAGCACAATTTGACGAGTGGGTAAGGCCCGAAAAGATGGTAGGATCTGGTGTCTGATTGGCGGATTTCTGTCCCTGATTTAACGATAAATTAGGTGAGCGCGGGGGTCAAAAGGCCCCAAATCAAGTTTTTTTATTACTTTTATTCTATTAATGATCCAAAATTAAACTGTATTGAGCCTTGCTCTCACGTCATTACCATGATCAGGAAAGCGGCAACTTTTAAAAAACTCAAACAAAAAAATAAACATTTTATGAAAACTAGGGTATTTATTCTCTGCCTGGCTTTGATTTTTTCCGGCACGCAAGTTTTCGCGCAGCTTTCTAAAAAGGAAAAGAAAGAGTGGAAAAAGAAGGCCAAGGAGTATTCCAAAAATCCGGCAAACTTCAAGACGTTTGTTGAAGCCAAACAAACAGCCGAAAGTCAGGTCAGTACACTGGGTACTGAAGTAAACAAATTGAAATCGTCCGTGAGTGACAAAGATGCCAAGATCGCGGAGCTTGAAGATCAGATTTCCAGAATGAGAGGTGATCTCACTTCAGCGCGGGCAGAACTGGCCAAACTCAAGGAGAGCCCGCCAAAAAACTCCATGGATTTTTCCAAGGGCGTAGTATTCAAAGTGCAAATTGGTGCCTTCAAGAACAAGGACCTTTCCAAGTACTTTGAAAACAATCCCAATTTTGGTGGAGAAGCGGCTGATGGTGGCGAGCAGAAATTAACGATTGGTATTTTCCGCGACTATTGGGAAGCTGATACTTTCAAAAAATATATGAGGGAAATGGGCGTCAGTGATGCCTGGATAGTTCCTTATAGAGATGGCCAACGTGTGGAAATCAAAGATGTGCTTGAAGGGGTCGTTGATGGAAAACCCCCTGTTAAGAAAGCATCCGAATAATATAAATTCTTTACTGATAAGTATAAGGAGCAGTGTTTGAGACACTGCTCTTTGTTTTTATTGAGTCTGACAGAACGCCTATTTTTACGCATGCGATTTTTAACGCTCCTCCTTTTTCTTATTATCAGTTCGATCGGTTGGTCGCAAATCCGAATGGACAAACTGGTTATCCAGCCAAAAGATAGTTTCGTAATATCCGGCACTGACATCATGGTCGTTGATACGCTCGTTATGCTCGATCATTCTAAAATTATCCTCAACCGGTCAAAAGCGGATAATTTTATCCATGCTAAAGTGATAAGGGTGGGGGTCGGATGTGAAATCGTTGGTAATGGTGAGATGGGAAAATTTGGAGACAACGGGATGGCGGGTTATACAGCAGATGGACCGTGCAAGGACGGAATCTCAGGAAGGAGCGGAACGCCCGGCACATCAGCCACATCCGGAGTAAATCTTTTCCTGTACTTCAATCAGTTGATTATTGCAGACCGGTTATTAATTGAATTAAGCGGTGGTGATGGCGGAGATGGAGGAAAGGGTGGCGTAGGCGGTGGAGGAAGTCCTGGCACCCGCCTGTGCCAGGGTGGGGATGGCGGTGCCGGAGGAAATGGAGCCCAGGGTGGGGATGGCGGAGATGGTGGCAGTCTCACGCTGGTGTGCAATGGCTGTCCCGATATGCGTTCATGGCTGGGCGATAAAATTGCCGTAAGGAGTTATGGCGGCAATGGAGGAATTGGCGGGGAAGGTGGATTCGGTGGTCTGGCCGGGCTGGTAAGCACGGGGAACACGTCACTGGACGGAGATCAGGGCCCCAAGGGAAAAACCGGGAGAAACGGTCAGGCGGGAAGGAATGGCGCTATTAATTTTGAGCAAAACAAATAATGCTGAAACGTTGGATTAGGAAACCCGCTCCTCCGTCAGCGGAGGTTGAAACGCTGGCCAAAAGCATTAACGTGAATCCTTACCTGGCCTCGATCCTGGTACAGCGGGGTATAAAAACTTTTGACGAAGCCAAACACTTCTTCAGGCCGTCTATGGATCACCTTCATGATCCTTTTTTAATGAAAGATATGGGCCGGGCTGTCGAACGCCTTCATCATGCGCTTACCCGGCAGGAAAAAATTCTCATCTATGGAGACTACGATGTAGACGGAACCACCTCGGTGGCATTGGTGTACAGTTACATCATGTCATTCTACCCAAACTGTGAATTCTACATTCCAGACAGGACCACCGAGGGATACGGAGTTTCTCAAGAGGGGATTCTATGGGCTGAGAAAAATGGTTTTTCCCTAATCATCGCCCTTGACCTGGGCATCAAGTCCGCAGACATGGTCCTTCTGGCAGATCACAAGGGAATTGATTTTATTATTTGCGACCATCACCTGCCCGACAAACAAATTCCGCAGGCCGTAGCCGTTTTGGATCCAAAACAGGAAGATTGCCTGTATCCTTTTCAGGAGCTCAGCGGTTGCGGACTTGGTTTCAAGTTACTTCAGGCGTACGCCCGAAAGTACAGAAACGAGGCTGAACTAAACCACTACATCGACCTTGTCGCAGTAAGCATCGCCTCTGACATCGTGCCCGTAAATGGCGAGAATCGAATCCTGGCCTATTTTGGATTAAAAAAATTAAATGAAAATCCTTTGCCGGGCTTAAAGGCGTTGATTGATTTGTCAGGATCAAAAAATGAGCTTGACATTTCTGGTGTGGTCTTCACCCTGGGGCCTCGCATCAATGCTGCCGGCAGGGTAAGTCATGCACGCTTCGCAGTGGAGTTGCTAATCGCTGCAACAGAGACCGAGGCAAACGCCCTCGCAGAAAAGATCAACATCAAAAATGACCTGAGGCGAGAGTTTGACTTGTCAATAACCGATGAAGCGATCGCGATGATCGAATCCGATGAGCATTTTACCAGGGCAAAGTCGACCGTGCTCTTTAAGGAGAGCTGGCACAAAGGTGTGATCGGGATTGTGGCCGCGCGTTGTGTTGAAAAATATTACCGGCCAACCATAATCTTAACCGAGTCGAACGGAGTGATAACCGGATCAGCCCGCAGTGTCAAAGATTTTGATTTGCACCGGGCCATCTCAAGCTGTGGCGACTTGCTCGAGAAATACGGAGGGCATAAATATGCCGCTGGCCTCACGCTTCCCAAACAAAACCTAGCCGCCTTTCGGCAAAGGTTTGAAGAGGTAGTGGCCTCGACCATCACTGAGGAAATGACGGTCCCGGCCATCGAAATCGACATGTCTTTACCTTTCCATGCCATAACTCCCAAGTTCAGATCGATTCTCAAGCAAATGGCACCCTTTGGACCGGAAAACCACAAACCGGTGTTTGAATCAGGCGAGGTTTTTGTTGTGAACTCGCTCACCAGTTTCAAGGATAAGCACATTCGGTTTCTTGGAGGCCAGAAAGGAAGCGACACGGTGGTGAACATTGTTGGATTTGACATGATAGAGCACTACTCCCGCATTGCCGAAGGGGCAAGTTTTAAGATTACCTACACCATTGAGGAGAACACGTATAATGGCACAACGTCTTTGCAATTGCGATTGAAAGACATCAAATTTGATGAGCATGATATTAAAGGCACAAAACCTGATTAAGAAGTATAAGAAGCGCACGGTAGTTAACAATGTTTCTGTTCAGGTGGAGCAAGGAGAAATCGTGGGACTACTGGGCCCCAATGGTGCCGGCAAGACAACGAGTTTCTACATGATTGTTGGGCTGATTAAACCCAACGGGGGAGAAATATTCCTTGACAAGGAAGATATCACAGAACTTCCCATGTACAAAAGGGCGAAACTGGGCATCGGGTATCTTGCGCAGGAAGCATCTGTCTTCCGAAAATTAACCGTGGAGGAAAACCTGATGGCGCCACTGGAAATGCGTGAGATGAGCAAAAAAGACAGGAAAGAAAAAGTCGAAAGTCTGCTTGAAGAATTCAGCCTGACCCATGTGAGAAAAAATCTTGGCATGGTATTGTCCGGAGGGGAGCGAAGACGGACTGAGATCGCGAGGGCCCTTGCGGTTGATCCGCACTTTGTGTTGCTCGATGAACCCTTTGCCGGAGTTGACCCGATTGCCGTTGAGGAAATTCAATCCATCGTTTCCCGGTTGAAGAAGAAAAACATTGGCATCCTCATCACCGATCACAACGTAGACGAGACTTTATCTATCACCGATCGTGCTTACCTGATGGTTGAAGGAAAATTATTCCGCGCAGGTTCTGCTGAGGACCTTGCCAATGACCCTATGGTAAGAAAGGTATATCTCGGTCAAAATTTCCAACTAAGACGAGCCAAAGTTCAGGCCGAGCAATAGAAATTTTTCAATTTCATTTTTTTTAGTGCTTCCCGCATGGGTTTGGTTAATAGGTCGGTTCGGCTTTAATTTGGGATTGTACAAAATATGCAAATCCTAAATTCCATTCTTACGTGGGTCATGAAGAAGCGCATGCATCAAATGGAGCTCTTCATGAAGTATCCGCACGATGTGCAGGATGAGGTGCTCAAGAAAAACATGTACATGGCGCGGGGAACAGAATTCGGTAGGAAGTATGCTTTCGATGAACTGCTCCATTATCAAGACTTTAAACAACGCGTGCCTGTCTTTACCTACGAGCAAATATTTCCGTATATCGATAGGGCCATGCGTGGCGAACAAAACGTGTTATGGCCCACGGAGATCAAATGGTTTGCCAAGTCGTCCGGCACCACCAACGCACGAAGTAAATTCATTCCTGTCTCTCCCGAAGCCCTTGAAGATTGTCACTTTAAAGGGGGCAAAGACATGTTGTCCATCTATGTCAATAACTATCCGGACACCCAAATTTTCTCTGGAAAGGGAGTCGCGGTGGGTGGCAGTCATAAAATAAACGAGTTTGATCCGACTTCAAGCTCTTATTATGGAGACGTGTCAGCAGTCATTATGCAAAACCTTCCACCGTGGGCCCAGTTCATCCGCACTCCGAGTCTGGACGTGGCGCTGATGGATAATTGGGAGGAAAAAATCACGCTGCTCGCCTCTGAAACTGCCAAGGTGAACGTGACCAATATTGCCGGGGTTCCAACCTGGACGGTGTTGCTCATTCAACGAATTCTTGAGTTAGAAAAAAAGTCGAACATATTGGATATTTGGCCCAACCTGGAGGTTTTTTTCCACGGAGCAGTGGCGTTCCAACCCTACAAGAACCTTTTTAAATCGCTGATCCCATCTGAAAAAATGCGGTATTGGGACACCTACAATGCGAGCGAAGGATTTTTTGGAATCCAGGACCAGAAAGATTCTGACGAACTGCTGCTCATGCTTGATTACGGTGTGTTTTACGAGTTCATTCCAGCCGAAGAAGCCAACAAAGAATTTCCGGACACCATTGGGCTGGAGGACGTTGAAATAGGAAAAAACTATGCAATGGTGATCACAACCAACGCAGGATTGTGGCGCTATAATATTGGGGATACCATTAAGTTTACTTGCGTGGCGCCCTATCGAATCAAGATATCAGGACGCACCAAACATTTCATCAATGTATTTGGTGAAGAGGTGATCATTGAAAATGCAGAAACGGCCATTACGGATGCCTGTGAACAAACCGGTGCGGTGATCGACAATTTTACGGTGGGGCCGATTTTCCTTGAAAAAACACATCGCGGGGGTCACGAGTGGATCGTTGAATTTAAAGTAAAGCCCAACGACCTTAACAAATTCACTTCGCTGCTGGATGCTGCACTTCGCAAAGTTAATTCAGACTATGACGCAAAGCGGGCGTTCGACCTGGCGTTGATGATGCCAAAAGTTCACAGTGTTGAGGAAGGTACGTTTTATAAATGGATGAAAAAGCGCGGTAAACTTGGCGGGCAAAATAAAGTACCCAGACTGAGCAATAGTCGGGAATACATTGACGACATCCTCGAAATGATAAAATAAAAAGGCTGGCTCAAAGCGCACCATTTTCAGCCAGCCTTTTTGTGCAAATAGTGTTGAGGACTGCAACCCCTCACCCTATGATCTATAGCTGACTTTAATGCCAGCTTCTATTATTTATGAATTTTTCCACTTAATTGTACAGCCGATTGCTTTGGTTTTGGTGGTGGGCACCTCTTTTGCCTGCAGCAGGGCATCAACCGCATCCTCCACATATTTCTTTTTGACAGCAGACGCATCACGCGAATTGTCATCGATGGCACCGATATAGGCTACTTTCAATCCACCCGAATTCGCCTTATCCAAGACAAAAACATGCGGGGTATTGGTGGCTCCGTAGGTTCTTGCCACATCCTGTGATTCATCCATTAAGTAAGGAAAATCATAATTCTTCCGCTTGGCCTGGCTTTTCATTTCGTCAAACGAATCACCCGGAGAGATCGATGGGTCATTGGCATTGATGGCCAGCACAGGGAATCCCCTGGAAGCATATTTCCTATTCAAGGCAATGATGCGATCGTTGTAAGCTTTAGAGTAGGGACAGGTGTTGCAATCGAAAATAACTATATATCCCCTGGCATCTTTATAGTCGCTCAAGGATACCATCCTCCCATCTACATTTTTCAGTTTAAAATCGGTAGCTGAGTCCCCAATCTCGTAGCCCAATTTCACGGGCACACCGGCAGTCATCACTGCCAAAAAAGCAATTGCGAAAATTGTTTTTAATGCATTCATCTTGGTTTAGAAATTTTAAATTGTTTCAATTTACTTTACACTGCTTATTAAATCTTCCAGGTCTCCTTCTTTCAATTCTTTTTCCACAAATTTTCTTTTCCCTGTTGTCGTATTGATCACCAGGGTAGCAGGAATGGCCCCCGACCAACTTTTATCGATTTTGTCAATCCACGTATTGGGGTCTGTGGCATCCAGGATCAGCACATTGGACTGCAATTTTTTGCGGGCAACGAAGCGATGAACTTTTTCAGGATTGGGATCAAGATCCAAGTCAATGCTCACCAGGCTTATTTCAATATCATCCCGGCTGGCTGCCATTTGCTCAAATAGCGGCAACTCTTTGATGCATGGAGCGCACCAGGTAGCCCAAAAATTTATAACCTGAACTTTATCCGATGGCGCCTCTATCCGGTTTTGAAGATCATGTATCTTGACCAGTTCTGCCTTTTGGGCAAGCCCGGATATTGCTGAAAGCACAAGTACAGATAGCGATAAAAGAAATTTCATTACAAATGATAAAATTTTACACGTCCCCCTTATTCCTAATAGTTCCAAAACGAAGAGTTTTAGGTTAAGTTCGCCTGGCTTCATCGAAATTACACCTGCGGAAATAAGGATGTAAGTTTGGCGAGAGAAAATAGCAAAAAGTGCTAAAATTCAGGCACTTATAATTACCAAAAACAAGGCAAACTAGTTTTCCACAAAATTGACGACTTATCAACATTACCCACATGTTATTGCTTAACTATCTATTAACCAATGATTTATATGACCGTGAGTCAATCAGTTCTTTGTGGACAACTAAATCGAGCGCCCACTTTACCCAAAAATTCACCTTTAATTCTAAAGTCCAGATTTTCAGACTTATAGCTTCTAAATGCAGACCCACCTGTACCTAATGAGCAACTCCAATCGAATTACCGCCCTCTTTAAGACTCAACTGCCGATCGTTCAGGCCGGCATGGTTTGGTGTAGCGGGTGGCGTTTGGCCTCTGCAGTCAGCGATGCGGGAGGACTCGGACTGATCGGGGCCGGCTCCATGCATCCGCCCATGCTTGAGGAGCACATCCGAAAATGCAGGGCCGCAACGTCACTGCCTTTTGGAGTCAACATCCCGTTGCTCTATCCCGAAATAGAAAAGCTCATCAAAATTGTTGTGGATGAAAAAGTCCCGATTGTTTTTTCGTCAGCAGGCAACCCGGCCACCTGGACGGGCCATCTCAAGGACCGCGGGATTACCGTTGTCCACGTAGTATCAAGCGTTAAATTTGCCAAAAAAAGCCAGCAGGCCGGGGTTGACGCGGTGGTTGCAGAAGGCTTTGAGGCAGGAGGCCATAACGGTCGTGAAGAAACAACCACTTTTTGCCTGGTCCCCATGGTCAGAGATGCCATTGACATACCCCTGATCGCTGCTGGCGGTATTGGTTCAGGACGATCCATGCTGGCCGCTCGGGTACTGGGAGCAGACGGTGTCCAGATTGGAACGAGATTCGCGGCAAGCGTGGAGTCATCCGCTCATGATCATTTTAAGCATCGGATAACACACAGCGAGGAAGGCGACACCATTTTGACACTTAAACAATTGACACCGGTCCGCTTAATAAAGAACAAATTTTATCAGCGCGTACTCCAGGCGGAGCAACACGGAGCTTCAAAGGAAGAACTCATTCAAATCCTTGGTAAATCACGATCGAAAAAAGGAATTTTCGAAGGCGACCTGGAGGAAGGAGAGCTGGAAATAGGTCAGGTAAGTGCTGCCATCAAAGACATTAAACCGGCCGCGGACATCGTAAAGGAAATCTGGGACGAATATTGCCTTCTGAAAAAAGAACTGAGCAGTAATGAAGTTTAAAAAAATAAAAGAGACCTGCATTTACAGCAGGAACCTGAATCGAGCAAAAGAATTCTACAACGGTTTACTTGGTCTGCCGGTAATCGGGCATATCCCCGATAAACATATTTTCTTTCGTGCGGGTGAATCCGTTTTACTTTGTTTCAATCCGGACGATTCCCGTACCAAAGTCAGTCCTCCGGCACATTTTGCCGAAGGGAAATATCATTTTGCTTTTGAGGTTCCCGTGAGCGAATATGAGCAGCAGGTTCAGGAGCTGATTTCCAGGGGCGTGAAAATTACAGATGAACTGACCTGGAAAAACGGGCTAAAATCCAGTTATTTTGAGGATCCCGATGGAAATGTACTGGAAATTGTGCCTGAAGGAGTGTGGGATTAGTCCAAAGCAAGCTTAAAGGACTCGGCCTTCTTTGCCTCGCTTTGTTTTTTACCAGCAGCTGATACGTTACTAAATGCTGTCTCGTACCAGAGCTCATAGTGTTTGAATTGAATACAATCCACTAAAAGCTCATTTTCCCTTAATATTTTGATTATTTTATCTGATGCAATCGTCTGGGCTATCGCGGTTTTTTGATCCTCGGGTAGTTTGGAAATCCGCACGAAGTCAATTCCTTTGTAATTCTCTGCCTGCACTTTCATAGCGTTTGCAATGTACAACTTTATTACCATTGGATATGGATAGGTAACCCAAGGTTTAACATGGCGTGGAATTAATATTATTTAAATCCGGTTTCAACCCTATGCAAGTCTTCAAAATCAATTCGGCTATTGCGCTTGTGCTCATCTCACTGAATGCATGTGACCAGGCCGCGATGTCCCGGCCTAACACGCAGGCTCTTTATGATTCACAGCAGTTCAAAGATTACTGGTATGCCGGAAAGGCCGAGGTGAATTCGTACAACCTGACGCAGTCGAGGTATGGGGAGAGTAGGCCGGGTAAGGCCATGCTCATTTTTGTAACCGAAGGATTCTCCAAATCAAAGCAAGTGAAATTGGATGATCCTGAAAATACCGGTGACGATAAGCTTGCGGTGATGAAACTGAACTACACTAAAAATTTTGTCACCGGAATTTATCCCTACTCGATGATGCTGTCAGTGTTCACTCCAATCAGCAGGAATCAATTCCCAAATACCCTGAAGGTAACCATGACGTCTCAGGAATGGTGTGGGCATGTGTTTTCTCAAATGAACCTGAAAAAAAACAAGTACGAGGTAGCCAGTTATTCTTACTTCGAACACGAAGGTGACGCACGGTTTGATGTAGATAAAATTCTACTGGAAGACGAATTATTCAGTTTAATCAGGTTGGACCCTGATCATATTCCTGCCGGCAACATAAAAATACTGCCTGGACTGTTCTTTACACGGCTCAAGCATGAAAACCTAAAACCGTTGGATGCGTTGTTGACCAAATCCGAAGGCGAGTCATCAACAACGTATACCCTTCAATTTTCGCAACGACTTGTCAAGATACACGCTGACAAGTCTTTCCCTCATCAAATTCTCGAATGGGAAGAGGAGTTTATGGATGGTGATCAGAAAATGGTCACGAAAGCAACGCTCGATAAAACCCTTTTCACGGACTATTGGCGCAAAAACAAAAATGAGCACAGCCCACTTCGAGATTCATTGGGCCTTTCCCCCGCTAACTACTAACCATGCTTATACACCAACGCAAGAAGTTCTCACTGCCATCCGGGTCAACGTATTTGAACTGTGGCTACATGTCTCCTCTCCTAAAAAGCGTGGAAAAAATAGGAATTGACGCAATGCGTAACAAACGCAATCCTGCCAAAATTTCTTCCGAAGATTTTTTTACGACAGGCAAATTGTTGCGCAAGGAGTTTTCAAAACTTGTCGGATGCAAAGAACCACACCGAATCGCAATCATCCCTTCAGTGTCCTATGGAATGGCCAATGTCGCTCATAACGTCCGTCTGCGCCCTGCGGAGAAAATCATCGTTACAGGTGAGCAATTTCCCAGTAATTATTATCCCTGGCAACGGATTTGCGCAGATCAAGGCGCCAAGCTTCAGGTGATCTCAGCCCCCGACACAAAATCCCAACGAGGCAAGATTTGGAACCAAAGAATACTTGAGGCGATCGATGCCCGCACACGAATCGTTGCGCTGGGCAACGTGCACTGGACCGATGGTACCTTATTTAACTTATTGGAAATCAGAAAAAGAACGTCAGAGGTAGGCGCCCTACTTGTCGTTGATGGCACACAGTCGGTCGGGGCGCTTCCTTTTAGCATGGAGGCGATCCAACCCGATGCATTGGTCTGTGCCGGCTACAAATGGCTGCTCGGTCCCTATTCCATTGGCCTCGCTTACTACGGCCCACATTTTGACGGTGGCAATCCTATCGAAGAAAGTTGGCTCAACAGACTGGATAGTGAAGATTTTGCCGGCCTCGTCAACTATCAGGATGCCTATCAGGCTGGTGCCATGCGCTATGATGTGGGTGAGCACAGCAACTTTATCCTCGCCCCTATGATGCTGCAAGCCCTGAGGCAAATTAATTCCTGGAACCCTAAAAATATCCAAGGCTATTGTGCCAGGATATCCAAAAAGGCAGTTGACTTGCTGAGGGAAAACGATTTTTGGATAGAAGACGAAGCATTTAGATCGGCACATCTTTTTGGCATCAGGGTGCCAGCAGGCACGGACATCAAGTCGGTGGCAGCGAATCTCAAAAAGAAAAAGATCTCAGTTTCGTTCCGGGGCGATGCGATTAGGGTTTCTCCGAACGTTTACAACCAGGAAAAAGACTTGATGAACCTCGCGAAAGCGTTACTTGCCTAGACTGATGGCTGACAAATCTTCGGGCTATCTCATCGGAGGAGTAATCATAACCATCGTTGGTTCCATTTGTTTTTCAGCAAAAGCCATTTTTGTAAAACTGGCCTATGTAGAAACCTCGGTAGATGCGGTTTCCCTACTGGCCTTGCGAATGATTTTTGCCGTTCCCTTTTTCCTTGGATCAGCATTGATTACATCATCACAAAAGGATAATGTCAGGTTCACGCTAAGGCAATGGATTTACATCGCGCTGATTGGATGCCTCGGCTATTATGTCAGTAGCTTATTGGACTTCCTGGGCTTGTTGTACATTTCTGCAGGAATGGAGCGCCTCATTCTCTTTATGTATCCCACACTTGTCGTACTGATGTCAGCGATCGCTTTCAAGGAGAAAATCAAGCCAAAACAATGGATCGCCTTACTCCTTACCTACGCGGGATTGTTGGTTGCTTTCGCGGGTGAAGTGTCCCTGGGTTCATCTTCGGATCCCAATTTCTATCTCGGTTGCTTCCTTGTTTTCGGATGTGCCGTAACGTTCGCAACTTACATTGTAGGTAGCGGCAAACTCATACCGCTGGTAGGGCCGGTCAAGTTCAACAGCTACGCGATGAGCTTTGCAGCCGTGGGTGTGTTGCTGCACTTTTTTTTTACGAGCGATAAGTCACTCCTTCACCTGGATAACAAAGTATACATCTTTAGTTTCTTGATGGCGATCATTTCGACTGTCATCCCATCGTATTTACGATCCGAAGGCATCAAGCGAATCGGCCCTGAGAATGCATCTATCGTCACCAGCATCGGTCCCGCGTCCACCATCATTCAAGCCAATATCTTTTTAGATGAGCCTATCTTCGCACTACAAATTGCAGGCACGGTGTTGATATTATCAGGGGTGATCCTGATCGGGTGGAAATCCAACAAAACTTTTCCTGGCAAATTATTTAACTTAAGTAGCTACTTCAGGACCTGATTGTGGCTTTTTTGGCATTGTTCGCTGCTGTTTGAGTCAAACACTTCACCATTTTGTGTCGGGTTTCAACAATTATTTATTAATTCAAGTCCAGGTATACATATGAAAGGTATTCTTATTCTACTTCTATCAGCGATTCTGACTGCTGCATCCGCACAGGAAGCAAACTACACATTCGTATTCCTAAACAGCAGAAAGGACAAACCGGAACTTCCCAGGGAGGAGTTGGATAAATTGATGGCCGGCCATCTGGCCAACATCCAAAGGTTGGCACAGGAAGGGAAGCTTCTCGTTGCTGGTCCATTCGATGGTGGCGGAGGCATATTTGTCTTTGATAGCCCCTCATCGGACACGGTGCGGCAATGGCTCAGCACCGACCCGGGCATTCGGGCCGGCCGCTGGCGCGTAGAAATGTTCCCGTACCAGCCGAGAGTGGGTTCACTCTGCCCGCAAGGAAGTGATGCCCAAATGGTAACCTATACATTCATTCGTTACATCCCTACCATCACCAAATTCAATGTTCAAAAAGCAGGCGAAACATTTAAAAAGCACGATGATTATCTCAAGCAGATTATCAGGACCGGCAATGTCATAACGGAGGGTATCTTTCCAAACAGAGATGGCGGGATCATGGTGATGAAGGGTGAAGTGGACGAGGCGCTCATTGAAGGTGATCCATCCATGGCCGATGCGGTTTTCACCATCGAAATAAAAAAGATCTGGGTGGCCAAAGGAAGTTTTTGCGAGGTTGACTAACTACTGGTCTTGCTCGCTGGCCACCACCGCTAATTTTTTTCCATCCCGGCTGATGGCCAATCGGGTGATCCCGCTGATGACGGAACTCCCTCCAGACGTTGTTATTTCAGTCCAGCCGCGGTTGTTTTTTGGATTGTAAAAAAATAACTTCTCCCCATCGCTCATGATGATTCTGCCGTCCTTCGTCCATGTTAAATCTTCCCGGCCCGGCAGTGTGGCGGTTATAGCTGAAATATTTTTGGTTGCAATGTCCAACTTGTTGATGATCCACTCGTTCTCAGATTTCTTTTGAACAAAGCTCATGGCGTCACTTCCAGGAATTTTATGCAAGGCCCTGCCAATATTTTCAGACAATATGCTGTTCTGATTTTTTGCAAGGTCGTACCACTGAAGGGTCTGCGGCTCGCCTAAAACAAACAGAATCAAATTGTCCGCATCTACCCAGGCGTGATAGCCTACGATGAGATTGTCGATAAGCGCAAAAGCTTCGCCACCGGCTGCGGGATACTTTCCCAGATCCTGCGCTCCATTATCCCGTTGGATGATGCATGAAATAAATTTACCATCTGGCGTTAGGGTGGGGCTGTATTCTCTTTCCTGCGTTGTTGTCAATTGATTTGTCTTCCCCGTTTGGTAATTGTAAACCTTAATATCAGATCTGCCATCATCGTTGAATGAGGAATAATACAGCAGGGGACTTGACGTATGAAACGAGGGCTGGTTGTCGTAGCCGGGATGATTGGTTATGTTAACGGGATTGCTCACGGCAATGCCGTTCGGTGTCATCTTGACATCAAACAGGTATATTTCTGAACCGATTTGGGCCGAAGCGCATATCACGCATACCATCAATTTAACAACAAACAAGATTCTCATGTCGGGATATTTTGAACACATATTTAAGGTACTTCTATCTTTATTGCTAATTTGATTTTCATTAGTTTGACTCAATGGACCCATGAACGCAACGCTGGACTTATTAATTATCGGAGCAGGTCCAATTGGTCTGGCGTGTGGCATCGAAGCAAAAAAAGCCGGATTGAAATACCTGATAGTAGAAAAAGGCTGCCTCGTAAACTCAATCTACCACTATCCGCTCAACATGACTTTTTTTTCTACCTCGGAGCGGCTGGAAATAGGGGGAGTGCCTTTCATCTCTCACGGCCCAAAACCAAATCGTGCCGAGGCATTGGAATACTATCGCAGGGTTTGCTCGAGTTGGGAACTCAACGTAAAACTTTACGAAAAAGTGGAGTCCGTTAACCGGCTTGGTCATTCCTTTAAGATCAGGACAACAAAAGGAAACTATGAATCGAGGGCGCTGGTTTTGGCTTTGGGATTTTATGACCTCCCCTATCTACTCAATGTACCTGGTGAAGAGCTCTCCAAGGTAAAGCACTACTATGATGAACCACATCCGTACTTCAATCAAAAGATAATTGTGGTGGGCGCGGCTAACTCTGCTGTAGATGTTGCCCTTGAAACATGGCGCAAGGGGGCCGAAGTGACCATGGTGATTCGGGAGTCCGCGATTCGGGAAAGCGTAAAGTATTGGGTGAGGCCGGATATCGAGAACAGAATTAAAGAAGGAAGTATAACTGCATATTTCAATTCTGAAATTCTAAAAATTGAGAACGACCACGTAGAAATAAGAACTCCAGATAAGATCATAAACCTGGAAAATGATTATGTACTTGCCATGACGGGTTACCAACCTCCCTTTGAATTCATGGAATCGCTGGGGATAGATTTCAAGCAGGATGAATTCCATACGCCCGTGTATAATGAAGACACGATGGAGAGTTCAGTGGCTAATCTTTATCTGGCCGGGGTGGTGTGTGGTGGACTAAAAACCAACAAATGGTTTATTGAGAATTCCCGTGTCCATGCTGACTTGATCATAGAGGCCATCAAACAAAAAGCCCTGCGCTAGGCAGGGCTCTTAGTCGATTAATAGGATTTACCTTATAATGCGTCCGCAGTTACTTTGGCGTTAACTTTTAGTTCAATAACACAACTAACGGGGCCACTTGAAAATGTTCCTGCAAAGGTAACCGTGACCTTCTTATCGTCTTTCAGTTGGTTGGCTACTTTATCAACTGTATCCTGGGTTAGGTTGAGCTCCAATTCCTCCGTGCTCGCCAGGTTTAGATTCGAAATTTCAACGATTCCCAGCGCCCCATTGGTGCCAAAAAGCGCATTGCCCGAAAAAGTGGTGCCTGTCGGCCCATCAAAGTTGGTGACCCTGTACGTTATTTTATTGAGTGTTATGCCCTTGATCTTTTCTTTGTATTTGCTCACCTCAGGATCCGAAGTAGCATCCAGCGTGATTACATCTGAGTAGGTCCCGGCCGGAGCATTATTCACCACGAATGAGTCTTCAAACTCGGTGGTGAAAGATACATCGTCCACTTTGTCGAACAAATTGCACGAAGCCAGCAAAATGACCATCGCCAGTGCAGCCAATTTTGAAGTCAAAAAACGATTTTCCATAACATTGCGTTTTTATTGAAGTTTAAAGTTACGAAACTTTACGATTAGGAGAAGTGCTTAATAATACGCTTTACCTGCGCAAGGTAACTGTTGCCGAATAAATTGGCGTGCACAAGCAACGGATAGAGATTGTATAACTCGTATCGCTCTCCGAAGCCAGCAGCCAACGGAAAATGCTCCTGATAAGCCTCGTAAAACGATTGATCAAATCCTCCAAAAAGTTTTGTAAAGGCTATTTCAGCCTCCCGATGCCCATAGTAGACAGCCGGGTCGATAACATACAAACGACCCTCGGGTCCTGCGAGGACGTTACCGCTCCATAGATCCCCATGCAGCAGAGATGGCTTCTCATCCGGCATTAATTCACCTAGCCTGGGGTATAATGCCTCGAATAATTTGGTTAATGTGTGATCTATTCTTTGGGCATCCCGGAGCAATCGCAATTGAAATGCAAGACGGTTTTGCGTAAAGAAATCCAACCATCTATCGCACATCGAGTTTACCTGTGGTAAGGATCCTATGTAGTTATCATGATCCAGGCCATGGAAGTCCTTGGTGATTTTGTGAAGGCATGCCAACTCACGACCAAGATCGCGCCACGAACCGGCACGCCCTACGCCTTCAATGAATTCCATCGCAAGGTATTGCCACCTATTTGCTGTTCCGGATAAAACAACTGCCGGCAATCTCATCGTCCCGGTTGCCCGCAACAGGGCAAGTCCCCTCTCCTCAGCCTCCAGCATTTTGGGAAAACGGTCGGCAAAATTCCACTTCAAAAAAAGGTCACTCCTGGTCGTCACAAGTAGTCCAGCTTGATTAATGCATCCGCCAGGTAACGCGGTGAATGACAGAATTTCAACATTCAATCGCCTGGTAATTGCCTCTTGTACTTCCGTTGGAATCATACACAATCGGACCGATCTGGTAGAATCAAAATTAGCTATCTTCGCAACAACCGATCTATTATCACTCAATGAAAAAAGTTCTATTCGTAATTGTGCTATTGAGTGCCCTCACGAGCGAGGCCCAGTATACGGCTCTCGTAGGAGGCACGCTGGTAAACAGCAACGGAGATCGTCCAATCGTTGACGCAGTTGTCATACTAAAAAATAATATGATTGATAAAATCGGTAAGCTGGGCAAAATAAAAATCCCGGAGGGATCTGAAGTTGTTGATACGAAAGGCAAGTTCATCATTCCCGGATTAATTGATTCACACGTTCATTTTTTTCAATCCGGAGGAATATACACCCGCCCCGATGCGATCGACCTGCGCGAAGTCATGACCTACGAAGACGAACTGAATCAGATCAGTGCAAGGCTTCCACGAACATTTGCCAGCTACCTAAGTGCAGGCGTTACGTCCGTAGCCGATGTGGGTGGCCCTATGCTGAATTTTGATATAAGGGCGCAAGCGGCAGCAACCAAGGCGGCCCCTCGTGTGATTGTTGCGGGGCCATTAATATCCACAGTCGCCAATCCAAAACTGGATGCAGGCGATCCCCCCATTGTAAAAGTTTCATCAAATGAAGAGGTGGATAAACTGGTGAATCAATTGGCAGAAAAAAAAGCTGACCTCATAAAGATATGGTTCATCGTTTCTCCTGATTTGAATTTTGAAGACAACCTTCAGCTAATTCAACGCACCATCAGTCAGAGTCACGCGAGAGGAATCCGGGTGGCGGTACATGCCACGCAACTGGCCACCGCAAAAGAGTCTGTCAAAGCTGGAGCCGACATCCTTGTGCACAGCGTAGATGATCAGGAAGTTGACAATGAGTTTATTCAACTGATGAAGCAGCACAAAACCATTTATACCTCCAGCATCAGTGTGCTTGATGGATACAACCGCGCCTTCACCCAGCAATTTGATTTTTTGCCTGCCGATTTTGAAATCGCGGATCCCTATTTTATGGGGTCGCTTTTTGATCTTAAAAAAATGCCGGCAGAAAAACTGCCAGCCCGCATTCAGGCCATGATGGAAAATCCGGATTCATACCTGAAGGCTGCGGGGGAGCGCGTAAACATCGCCATGAAAAATCTTAAAAAATTACAGGATGCAGGTGTTACCATAGCCACCGGGACGGATGCCGGCAACATCGGGACCCTTCACGCCTCCTCCATGCATCAGGAATTGGTCATCATGCAGATGGCTGGACTAACCCCTAGTGAAATTCTGGTTAACTCGACTTTGAATGGAGCTAAACTCATGGGCAGAGAAAAAGAATTGGGTTCTATCGCGCCAGGAAAATATGCCGACCTGGTGATTTTACATCGCGACCCGAATCAGGACGCCAAAAACTATAGTTCAATTTACGCTGTGATCAAAGACGGCAACTTATTCAGGAAAGGGGAACTTAATCAGCCGACACCCGAGGAGCTGGCACAGCGCCAGCTCGTTGCCTACAACGCCAAAAATCTTGAGGGATTTCTGGCGGTCTATAGTGAAGATGTGAAACTGTATAACTTCCCAAATGACATCATTTTGGAAGGTAAAGATCAAATGAGAGCGCGATACGCGACCCGCTTTGAAAGCCCAAACCTCTACGCGGAGATAGTGAATCGAAGTTTGATGGGTGACTATGTCATTGATCAGGAGCGCGTAAGGGGTATACGAGAGGAAATAGTTGAAGCCACGGTTATTTACCATGTTGCCGATGGACTGATCGACAAGGTTTGGTTTATCATCAAATAGCCAATGGTGCAGCCAGGTTTACGTTTTCACCAATATAGGAAACTTAACCCCGCCATGGTTGCAAGGTTTGCCAGCGAAGCGGGCGATCTGAATCCGTTGCATCATGACGCTGAATTTGCCAACCGGTCTGTTTACAACGGCCTGATAGCCAGTGGGCCGCAGACCACATCCCTGCTTATGGGTGTCACCGCAACCAAATTCAGTGAGTTGGGTACAATGGTGGGTTTGGAGTTTTCATTTCGTTTCAGAAAAGCCATACAGGCAGATGAAGAAATAAAAATTGAAGTGTTGGTCGTGAACGTAACCACCCATGCAAAGCTTGGCGGGCACCTCGTTGACCTGAGAGGAAGGATCGTAAAACAGAATGGTGATACCGCCCTTGGCGCGAAGGGATTAATTCTACTGCGCAAGGTATAGCCGCGAAAAAATTTGTGTTTATCTTCGCCTCTAACCCGTTGAATTAATCGAACGTATGAAATTGACTGCACGCAACACCCACAGGGACATCGCTTACTTTTACGTTGGGCTCATCATTGCCTTTGCATTTTCAGGGATTTTTCTAAATCACAGGAGAACACTCAACCCACGAAAATATACATACAACGTCCGGGAGATTCAGACAACACCGATCAGCAGAGAGAAAGTAGATAATGCTTTTATTCAGCAGCTTACTGACGAGCTACATATTGATGACGAACTGAGACGATTCCAGGCGAATGAAGATGAGCTGACCATCTCCTACGCAACAAACGATGTGAAAATTGACCTGGCCACCGGAAAAGGAACGGTCATCACCTATCGCACCATTCCGCTGCTGGGGCAGATGACCATCCTCCACCAGGACACCAGCAATTGGTGGATTTACTATTCTGATTTTTTTGGCGCGGCCATGTTGGTGATCGCTTTTACAGGAATGTTTATTGAGAAGGGAAAGAATAGTTTTCGCAGCCGTGGATTCAAGCTGGCGTTGCTCGGGATAATTTTCCCACTGATTTTTCTTTTTTTGTTGTCGTAGCGGGCGACTCATTTCTCCTTTTCGCCTGTCAAAACGCTTTCAGCGCGCTTAGCATAACTTTATTGTAGCCTTTGTCCAAATGGGGCATTTTTAAGGAATTGGTTTCCCAAATAAATACCTGTTTGAACCTAATCTAATCTTATGCCAACCTGTAAACTCAAGATCCTTTGCTGCTTTTGCCTTTTCTCGTTACACGTAGCTGCGCAGGAAATACCCGACTCCTCTTTCTTCAAACACCTTTCTTTCAGAAACGTGGGCCCAACCCGTGGTGGTCGTGCAACGACCGTGCAGGGTGTAGCAAAAAAACGGGGAACATTCTACATGGGCACCACGGGCGGGGGTGTCTGGAAAACCGAAGATTATGGTATCAATTGGTCCAACATTTCAGATGGCTACTTCAAATCTCCCTCGATAGGAGCGATTAAAGTTTTTCAAGACGATCCAAAAATTGTTTATGTAGGCACGGGCTCTGACGGAATTCGCTCGAATGTTATTGTCGGCAACGGCATGTACAAATCAGACAACGGGGGTAAAACATGGACACACATCGGACTGGACAAGGCGGGGCAGATAGGTGCTGTTGAAATTCACCCAACCAATCCCGATTTGGTGTACGTGGCTGCACAAGGTCAGCCATTCAACGCCAATGAGGAACGGGGCGTGTACAGGACATCGGATGGAGGGAAAAATTGGAAGAGGATACTTTACGTTTCCGATAGCGTTGGCGCGGTAGATATCGAATTTGCACCGAACAACCCGAATGTTGTCTATGCAGCCATGTGGCGCAATGAACGCAAGCCATGGACAATCATAAGTGGTGCCAATAAAATCGGAGGCGTTTACAAATCAAGTGATGGCGGAGACACTTGGAAAAAAATAACAAATGGTCTTCCGCAGGGATTGATAGGGAAAATAGACTTTGCTGTTTCTCCTGCCGATCCCAACAGGCTCTATGCATTGATTGAAGCACCTAAAGAAGAACGGGGTTTGTACCGGTCGGACGACCAGGGAGAATCATTTCAACTTATAAGCACAAAAAAGGATCTGACCGACAGGCCATTCTACTACTGCAATGTGGACGCGAACCCACTTAATGCAGATGTGGTCTTTGTGATGGCAACCAATTTTTATAAGTCAACCAACGCGGGAAAAACATGGAAGGAAATCGATCCCCCGCACGGAGATAACCATGATATGTGGATTAATCCTGGCGACACGCTCGAATTTATTCAGTCCAACGATGGAGGAGCCAACATAACCACCAATGGCGGAAAATCATGGAGCACACAGGAAAACCAACCTACGGCAGAGCTTTACCAGGTGGAGGTAGATGATCAATATCCGTATTGGCTGTATGCAGGCCAACAGGATAATACAACCATTGCCGTCCCCTCATTGCCTCCGTATGATGCTCCGGGCGGAGCCCGTGCATTTTGGATGGCAGTAGGTGGCTGCGAAACGGGCCCTGCCGTCCCAAAGCCTGGTAACCCAAACATCATCTATTCCAACTGTAAGGGAAGGTTTGGCGTTTACGACAAGCGGTCCGGGCAGGAGCGCCAGTATTATGTGGGTGCAACCAACATTTACGGGCACAATCCAAAAGACCTTAAATACAGGTTTCAACGGGTGTCCCCCATTTATGTGTCTTCGCACAATCCCAATGTGGTGTACCACGGGTCGCAATATCTGCACAAGACCACCAACGATGGCGTGACATGGGAAACGATATCCGGAGACTTAACAGCCAATGAGCCCGGCAAGCAAGTGATATCGGGGTCACCAATCACGCGAGATATAACAGGCGAGGAATATCACAGCACAATCTATGAAATCAATGAATCGCGTTTGAAAGAAGGGCTGATTTGGGTTGGCGCTAACGATGGGCCAATTCACGTCACCAAAGACGGAGGAAAAAATTGGGAGAATGTAACACCAAAAGAAATACTCAAAGACGGGCGGGTAGACTGCATCGAACCATCGCCCCACAAAGAAGGAAAAGCCTATGCGGCCATCCTGCGCTATCAGCTTGGAGACTGGCACCCCTATATCTATAAGACAACGGACTACGGAAAAAGTTGGAACCTGATCACCACCGGCACCAATGGAATCCCAGCCAATTTCCCGATCAGGACGGTGCGAGAAGACCCTGTTCAGGAAGGATTACTTTACGCGGGCACAGAATATGGGCTATTTATCTCCTTCAATGATGGCACCAACTGGCAGCCCTTTCAACAAAATCTTCCCATCACCCCGATAACTGACATTAAAGTGTTCAGAAACGATTTGATCTTGTCGACCATGGGCAGATCATTTTGGGTTCTTGATAACATTTCTTCGCTGCATCAACTGACGAGGGCGAAGCAATCTAAAAATGCTTTTCTTTTCAAGCCTGAGGATGCGTTGCGATTTCGTCACAACGGCAACGGCAAAACTGCTGTGCCCCACTACCCTGGGCCGGGTGTCATTATTGACTACTATTTGAAATCTACTCCATCAACAGACATCCAAATGGAAATCTTCAATCCGGATCAACAGGTAATCAGGACGTTCACCAGCAAAGCGCCACCACTGGATACCACCAAAGTGGGAACGGATATGGCTACCGGATTTACTACGAAGAAAATCAAATCCGATTTGGGCAAAGATCCCGGAGCGCACAGGTTCAGGTGGGACCTGTCCCACGCAGGGCCCTGGGATGCCGATCCCGCAAAAAGTTTGCGTGGCGGACCGACCGTCAGACCCGGTGTGTATCAGGTGAAACTGACGGTTGACGGTGAGACACAAGTGCAGTCCTTCGAGGTTAAAGTTGACCCAAAACTCGACCTGGCAAAAACTACCCTGGCTGACCTCGTTGCTCAGGAAAATCTATCTCTTCGCGTGGTCGCCCTGGAAGATTCGGCAAAGCGAGTGGCCGAATCACTGAAAGTGAGAAGAAAAGAACTTGCATCATTGATTAAGGCGGGTAAGAAAACGAAACTGTATGTCCAGGAGGATAAACGATTGGCGCTAATTGAAGATCAACTCGTAACTCCCGATGGCATTTACATGACGCCCATGTTGCTTGATCAGGTGCGCTACCTGAGAAGTATGCTCAATCAGGCCGACCAGCGCCCGGGAAAGGATGCCTACGACCGATACGAAGAGTTGAGCGCCAGGTTCAGTTCAATTATTTCGTCCTATGTTAAACTAGGCCCCAAAATGTAATTTGATCAAGTAACGTCCATTGCTACCGAAATGAGTCCGTGCACAAGTATGTTTTTCTCGCTGGCGCTTATGAGCGCAGTGGCTCAAACTGGATTTTCGCAGCGGCTTCACCTATCTACGCCTTCCGATTCTGCCGTCCATTATTACTATGAGGGGTGGCGCCAGGTGATGGATGAGGGCAACTATACCGCCTCAGAAACTGCCTATAGAAAAATGATGTCTTATGACACTGGCTTTCTTGTTGGATTGAGTTTATTGGGAAGGATTACCCGGGATTTGGGTGAAAGGCAGCGGATTGAACGCATTCTCGTGCAACGAAAACAAGAGGTAACAGATGATGAGCGACTGCTCCTGGACAATTACATTGAACTGGTGAAACTTACCAACCTGCGGGAGACGGATACCCTGGCTGCAAAGGAGCAACTGAAAAAGGCGTTTAAATCCAATGAGGCGAATCTTCGCGTTATTGTTCATCGCTACCCGGATGAGATTTATTACAAGGCAGAGTATATCGAAGTGTTGCATCGCAACCACGGAGCCCAGCCTGCATTGGATACTTTATATAAAATAGCAAACACCACGCAGCAAAACGAGCCGTTCTTGTTGGGCTATGCCGCCAATATGGAGGCCGAGGCTGGCAACTATAAAAATGCTTTGGCGAAGGCCAGGTCACTGGACAAGAAAATCAACGACAAACGATCACCCAAGCCACACGTAGTCTACGGAGATATTTATTATAAAATGGGTAACTTCGAAAAAGCGCGACACGCCATCGAGATGGCATTGAAATTGGATCCCGGGAATATCGATGCGCAGCGACTAGAAAAGAAAATTAAAGAGAAATCCAGATAGATATGAAATATGTTGTAGTTGGTATCCTCCTCGCAGTACAATCTCAACTTTTTGCCCAAAAACTGCTGCAGGCAAATCCACAACGAATGCAGGAGCGCATCGATGCCTTGTCGCAATTTGGCAAAAACCCTGAAGGTGGTGTAAGTCGTGTGGCCTACAGCGAAGCCGACATTGAGGGCAGAAAGTATGTGATGGACCTGATGAGAGGCGCTGGGCTCGAAGTAAAGATTGATGCCGCAGGAAATATTATTGGAAAACGGAAAGGAAAAAATGCCAATCTCCCTTCTATTGCTTTCGGTTCTCACATTGACAGCGTTCCGGGTGGAGGAAATTATGATGGTGATGTTGGCTCCATCGGAGCGATCGAATGCGTTGAACTCATGAAGGAAAATAACATTGTTACAGATCATCCCTTGGAGGTTTTCATTTTTCAGAATGAAGAAGGAGGCCTGGTGGGAAGCGAGGCCATCAGCGGAATACTCACTGATGATGAACTCAATCACGTAAGCAGCAGTGGCAAAACACTGAGACAAGGCATGATTGATATCGGAGGAGATCCTACCCGATTTCACGAGGCGGCAAGAAAGAAAGGTGACTTTAAAGCATTTTTGGAGTTGCATATCGAGCAGGGCGGATTCTTAGACCAGGAGGGAATTAACATAGGCGTGGTCGAGGGAATCGTGGGCATCAAACAATGGATGGTCACCTTTCAGGGTAAAGCCAATCATGCGGGAACAACACCCATGAATAACCGCCAGGATGCGATGCTTGCTGCCGCAAAGTTTGTTATTGAGACCAATCGAATCGCCTTGTCGACACCGGGCAGGCAGGTTGCAACCAATGGAAAAATCAAAGCTGAACCTGGAGCCCCTAATGTAATTCCTGGAAAGGTGGAGATGACCTTGGAAATAAGGGATTTGGATTTCGAAAAGATGCTTTCTGTTTTTGAAAAAATAAAAACCGCAGCGATAGCAATCGAGAAAGAAACCGGTGTCTCCATCAGCTACAGTCCGCTTAACGAAGACATTCCTGCGGTTACTGACAAGAGAATTCAAACCCTTATTGCTGCATCGGCCAAGGAACTGGGACTCTCCAGCAAGTACATGCCCAGTGGTGCCGGCCACGACACGCAGGACATGGCCCGGATCGCACCCACGGGTATGGTGTTCGTGCCCAGCAAAGGAGGCATCAGTCATTCGCCACATGAGTATACTTCACCACAGGACATGGCCAACGGGGCCAGTGTATTGCTGCAAACAATTTTGAAATTGGATAAAACCAAAATTGATTAAGCCGATAAATCCATCAAGGTCATGGCATACAATGAACACCTCGCTGATAGAATAAGAGAGCAACTTCAGCACCTGAAAAAAGTAGAAGAAAAGAAAATGATGGGTGGGTTGTGTTTCATGTTTAAAGGAAAAATGTGCTGTGGAATTGTCAAAGATGATTTGATGGTACGGGTGATTGAAAGCCGCTATGAGGAAGCCTTATCGCATCCTTACGGGAGAGAGATGGATTTCACCGGGAAGCCTTTAAAAGGGTTCGTGTTCGTTGCGCCTGATGGCTTCAAAAAGCAGAAGGATCTCGCCTATTGGATTGCCATGGGCGTGGAGTTTGTTGAAACCTTGCCTCAAAAACAAAACACGCGGTCGGTAAAAAAGAGTGTCCAAAAAATAGAGGCGACAATCCCCGGAAAAAAGACATCCTCCCGTAAAAAAAATACCCGTTAGCCAACATTTCTTTAATTCTCGCACTTCGATGATGTTTTAGCTACCGCCAATAGGAGTAGGAGGCCCTTCCGCTTAAATCATTCTTGTTTCCATCACTCACTTTTTAGCTTAGCTTGACCATAACAAATTTCAGCCCAATGAATCCGATCATCAAAGCGGCCCTCTTTGTATTTGTTGTTTCCGTTCTATCCGCCTGCAATAAGAAAGCGGACAACGTTGAATACTGCGAGTGCGCTTCATGGGAAAGCTGGAAAAATGAAGATGATATTCAATGCGGATTTCTCACAGTCCCGGAAGATCACAATAAACCAATGGGCAAATCCATCAAGATTGCCTTTGCCATCTTTAAGTCGAAGACCAAGGCGGAGAATAGCACTCCTGTAATCATTCTTACCGGTGGTCCGGGTGGCCGATCGCTGGCTCATCCGGCCCGATGGACTAATCATGAATCAAGAGCCGTTGGAGACCTGATTGTGGTTGAGCAGCGCGGAATTGGTCTCTCCAGCCCACTACCCGATATCAGCGAAACTTTTATAGACATTATGGCTGCGGATGCCTCTTCTGAGGTTGAAAAAGAAATTACACTGAAGGCCATGAAGGATAAGGTGGCCGAGATTAAGGCCATGGGCATCGATCTCTCCAAATACAATTCAACCCAGAATGCCAAAGACATCGGGGCGCTCATGGATGCCCTTGGCTATCGTGAATACAATCTATATGGAAATTCCTATGGCACCAAGCTGGGCATCATGACCATGAAATATTTTTCGTCTAAAATTCACGCCTGTATTCTGGATGGTCCCGCCATTCTTAATAATACGGCCCTTGAATCCCGGTTTCCGGATTTGATCAGGGCATTCAATAAGCTGTACGCAGCGTGCGCGCAGGATTCAATATGCCTTGCCGCACATCCCAATTTACAAGCGGAGACCATCCAGGCCATTCAATCTTTGAAGGAAAATCCGATAACGATAAGATTATTGGACCGTGATTTTACTTTGAATCCCCAGGATGCGGTTTTTTTTATCCGCTATCTGTTCTACAAGGCCGATGCCTTTGAAACAGCTCCCCGCTTTATCAAGGCCATCAACGAACGAAACGTGGAGGTCATACAAGAACTTGGTGCTTTTCCGGCAAAAATGCTTAAAGGAGCCAATACATCCGCCTTTTTTAGCTTCAACGCCTACGAGGAATATTCAGAAAATACACCGGCCAATGTGCAGGCTTTTATGAAATCCAATCCGGAACTGGCAGAAGGATTGGCCTGGTTTCAGGCGTTTATTCCGGCATTGATGCAGTGGCATGATGGCCGTGTGTCGCAGGAGGAAAACAAATTGGAAAATATTCCTGTGCCTACGTTGATCATCACCAACGACTTCGATCCTGTGACTCCTCCACACAACACCAAACTGTTTGAGGATGCGCTGCTCAACGAGCAGGTGTTGCGTCTCAATCGGTTTGGACATGGTGCGGGGGGAGATTGCATATCGAAAATCAGGACACAATTTTTGTTAAATCCCGCTTCGAAGGTCGACATGGGTTGCCTGAGCGCGGAGGGCAACAAGTGAATTTATCAAATATCGAACTCCGGTTTAGGAGTAATCCCTCATGACCTCGTCAATATTTCTTGAGTTCGGGAAAAATTCCAGTAATCTCAACATCACCCGGTCGACCATCGTGTCGGGGCAACTTGCCCCACTGGTGAGTACGATTTTTACCGGTTGCTGGTCGGGAACGAAATTTTCTGTAACCTGGATTTCCTTCCGGTGAAAGTCAAAATGCTGAATCTTAGATTTTGACAGGAGCTCTGAATCCGAGTTGATAAAATAAGTGGGGAATTTCCTTTCACACAATTCAACAATGTGAGACGTGTTGGAGCTATTGTAACCTCCCACCACCACCGCTAAATGGGCATCCGTTTTTAACAACTCATAGGTCGCGTCCTGGTTATCGTTGGTTGCGTAACACAGTGTATCGCGCGTGTCTGCAAAATGATTTTTGATTTCGGCCTGCCCGTACTTTTTTATCATCAATTCCTTAAAGTAATCTGCTATCGCCTGGGTCTCTGTGGCCAGCATGGTGGTCTGATTCACTACGCCTACTTTTTTCAGATGCTTGACCGGATTGAATCCTGCAGAATACCTTCCTGCAAACAGCTCAGAAAATTGGTCAGGTGATCGGTCTCCAATTATAAATTCACCAAGAAGAATTGCTTCTGCCATGTCCTTGACAATGACCGATGGCCCGCTACTGGCGCTATGGGAAAACGTGGCACGCGTTTCCTCATGCCTGGGCTTTCCATGAATGATAACGGTATATTCATCTCTACCCAATTTATCGGCCCGGTTCCAAACTTTTTCAACGAAAGGGCACGTGGTGTTGTACTGCTGAACCTCAATGCCCATATTCAGCAACAGGTTTTCGATTTCCAGGGTAGTTCCAAATGCGGGGATAATCACGACATCATCTTTTCTCAGGTCAGACCAGGGAATTAGTTGAGTGCCATCCGTGTCCATGATAAATTGGATGCCCCTGCTCACCAGGTCATTGTTCACCTCCTGATTGTGAATCATCTGGCTTAACAAAAATATTCGCTTGCCAGAATTTTGTTCGATGGCCTTGTAGCTGATCTCAATGGCATTTTCAACACCGTAGCAAAAGCCAAAATGCCTGGCGATAAAAAACACTACGGGGCCAAAGTCCAGCGTGGCAGGGCTAAAATCCTGCTTACGCAAATCTCCTTGTCGCCTGGCCTCTTTGATTCTGCCAGTTATTGGAGACCTGTAATAAACCGGTATGTCAAATTTTTTGATAACGCCTAAGATTAAAGATGTCAGTAATAACTGTCTGTCAGTTTTGAAAAACAAAAGTAATCAAGACTAACCAAATGCCACCCTGTTGAGGCACGATACAAATCAGTTCACCAACTCAATGCAACTTCAGTTCCTTTGCCCGCTTCGCTGGAGATGTGGAGCGTTCCTTTGTGTAGTCTCATAATTTGCCGCGAAAGACTCAATCCAATTCCTGTTCCCCGTTTTTTGGTGGTAAAAAATGGAACAAATACCTGATCGAGCGTCTCCTTGTCCATGCCTGGTCCATTATCATGCACGCGGATGAATGTTTGATGCCCGTCTTTACCCACAGCAATTGAAATTTGAGGATTGGTCTTCCCCTCAAGCGCCTCAATCGAATTTTTTACCACGTTGATCAATACTTGTTCAAGCCACTCAGCATCTGCCGTAGCCAAAACGGTGTTTTCGTTTCCAATCTTTTCTATGATGATTTCATGGCCTTTCAATTCCGCCTTGAACAAATTGACCACACGCTTGACAAGCGCCAGGACATCCACCTCACCAAAGATCAGCTCAGGAACCTTGGTAAAGTCTTTGTAGGCATTGACAAACCGAAGCAGGCCCTTCGATCTCTTTTCAATGGTTTGAAGGCTACCATAAAGATCTTCTTTGTCGTCCCGATCGAGGCTGGCAAAGTCCCTCCGGCTCCCATCTCGTCCGGCAAGCATAGAGTTGACCGCCTCCGTCAGCGAAACGATGGGGGTTACCGAATTCATGATCTCATGGGTAAGTACACGAATCAGCTTTTGCCATGCATCCACTTCTTGCGCTTCAAGCTCCCTGTTGAGGTCCTGAATCAGCACAATTTTGAATGGCAAATCGTTCATGGTCAGCTCCTTCAGCTGAATGGAAAGGTGAAGTTCCTTTTGGCCGATAACGGCCCTCATCAGGTGTCGCTCCCCTGATTTTAATTCATTGATTGTCCTGGAAATTTTTGGATTAATCCTGCTTAACTCAATGATATTACTTATTCGCATTACGCCCAGCAGTTGCAACGCTGCCGGATTGGCCAACTCAATTTTTCCATCACGATCAAAACTCAGTATACCCACCTGAATATTCTCGGTCATTGCCTGCAGGTACTGGTAATGGGTTTCCCGTTGCAAATTTATTTTTCGGAATTCTTCAATGACATCATTGAAAGCCTCTGATAATTTAGTAAACGTCTTGCCCCTCTTGCCGGGTGGAAAAGTGGTTGTAAATCCACGCTGCTTGATAGATAGGATAAAGTGAGTCAGGTCTTTGTTGGTCTTCTCTATGTAGTGTATCAAACTCCATGTAGCGACAATGAGAATAAGAATGATGACAAGGGGTGTAAAAAACCAATTTCGGTTAGTCAGGACATAGGAAAGCAGCAAGGTAAGTGCTGCGATTAGCAGCACACGTAAAATAATATTCCACCTGAATCCTTTAATGATCAAAGGCCCTTATTAAGATTTTTACAACCCATACTTTTCTATTTTCCGGTAAAGCGTAGTGCGTCCTAACCCCAGTGCTTTTGCGGCCTTACTTAAATTGCCGTCATGCTTCCGGATCGCTTCCGCGATGACATTCTTTTCGACATCATGTAAATTGGTCGCGCCTTCAGATGGTTTTGGAACGTGCCCAGGCAATTGAAAATCCTTGATACCAAGTGTATTTTCCTCACATAAAATCACGGCCCGCTCCGCGGCATGCTGAAGTTCCCGAATGTTTCCCGGCCAGGGATACGCGCTCAGTGCGGCCGCCAGTTCCTTGCCGGCCACAAGACTTTTATGGTACTTCCTATTATAAACGCTCAGGAAATGATTGAGTAGAAGTTCAATATCTCCCCTCCGATCTCGCAGGGGTGGCAAATTAATTTCCACCGTGTTGATCCGGTACATCAGATCTTCCCGAAAAATCCCGTTCTGAATCATTTGATGTATTGACCCATTGGTCGCGCAGATCAATCTGATGTCAACCGGAATTTGTTTGTTGGTGCCCACGGGGGTGACCACGCGACTTTGTAAAACAGTCAAAAGTTTGCTTTGAAGAGATAGTGGCAAATTTCCGATTTCATCCAGAAATAATGTGCCTCCGGTTGCCAGTTCGAATCGCCCTACCCTATCCTGCCGGGCATCGGTAAACGCGCCCTTAATATGCCCGAACAACTCTGATTCGAATAAGGTTTCGGGAATGGTGCCGATGTCCACTTTAACAAAGGGCCCCTCTTTTCTCAGCGACCGATGATGCAGCGCTTTCGCCACCAATTCTTTTCCCGTTCCGTTTTCCCCAAGAATCAACACATTCGCATCTGTTGCCGACACCCGATCAACGATGGAAAAGATATTTTGGATTTCCTTTGACTTTCCAACAATCGTCTCGTCCGACCGGTTGTACACTTCCCCCATGCGTTGCTGATGCACCTTGAGCCTAACCACTTCCTTTCTTGAAGTTGAAAGCTGCCATGCGGCACTTACGGTCGCAATCAATTTTTCATTTTCCCAAGGCTTCACCACAAAATCGACAGCCCCAATTTTCATGGCCTCGACCGCCAGTTTCACATCACCAAATGCCGTGACCATAATCACACTTAGGTGAGGGTTGATTTCCAGAATGTTTTTAAGCCAATACAGTCCCTCAGTTCCCCGGGTAACGTCAGCTGTAAAATTCATATCTAACAACACCACGTCAGGCGATCTTTGATTGATCAGAAAAGGCAACTGACGGGGATTGGACTCTGTGATTACTTCTTTGAAGTGTTGACGCAATACGATGCGGGCGCTTTGAACAATGTCAGCGTCATCGTCAACAATCAAGATGCAAGCGGGAATTTTAGAGGTCACAACTAAAACTAAACAATGTTTCATAATGAAACACCAATTGTGTACCGAAATGGTGCATTATTTAACCCCAATGGTTGCCTATAATGTTGATTTACAGCTAATTAATGCTTGTGGCACTTTAGTGGCTCACCAGTACCAAAAAAAGCGATGCTGCAAAGCTACTTCACCATCACCATTAGAAACCTGTTAAAAAACAGAGCCTATACCCTAATCAATATTATTGGTTTGACGGTCGGCATCTCATCTGTCATGATGATCATGCTTTATGTTCAGGACGAGATTGGCTACGACAGGTACGACCCTGAAACGGCCCACATATATCGCATCTATTGGCAATCGGGAAATCCCCAGACACGCACGCCCCACCCCATGGCGCAGGCCCTGGTCAGCGATTTCCCGGAAGTGGAAAGTGCTGTTACCCTTTCGCCCATATGGGGTCCCGGTTTAACCAAACAAAGTTTCTCCGTCAGGAATATCGAAAAAGATATACGTTACAACGAAAAGGACATACTTTCTGTAGACAGCACTTTTTTTGATGTCTTCCCAATCAACATCATAAAAGGAAACAGGAGCAAAGTCCTAAGGACACCGGGCAAACTGCTTCTTTCTGTATCGTCAGCACATAAATATTTTGGCGATGAGGATCCCATCGGGAAATTTCTTGCAGTGAACGATGACAGCAACCTAATCGAAATTGAAGGAGTTTATGAAGATATTCCCAGACAGGCTCACTTTCATGCCTCAGCGCTCGTCAGTTATGTCCACATGAAAGCTGACGAGGATCCCGAAAGTGCCTACTACACCTGGGCTGATTTCGGGCATTTCAATTACATTAAACTTCACCCCGATGCTGATCCAAAAAAATTGGAAGCACAACTGCTTGAGTGGGCCGGAAAATATATCAATGCAAGCAGTGAGGACATCAGACGCATAATGCTGAACAAAGAAGGGTTTCGATTACAAAATATAAGAGACATTCACCTTAGATCTCATCTCATGTGGGAGTTGGAGGCCAATGGCAACATCGAGTACGTCTACATCATGGTGGCCGCTGCATTTCTAATTCTGACAATTGCCGCAATTAACTTCATGAATCTCACCACCGCCAAATCTGCTGACCGAGCAAAAGAAATTGGGGTACGCAGGTCACTTGGCGCAGCCAAAAAACAATTGTCTTTTCAATTTATTGGGGAGTCTATGCTGGTCGCATTGTTTTCTATGATTTTAGCCGGCCTTGCTACTGAAATGTTGCTGCCATACTTCAATCAACTAAGCGGGAAGTCGCTTGATGTCGACCTGGTCAACAATCCAATTGTATTTTTAGTAATTCTTGGAGTCGGATTATCAACAGGATTATTATCTGGCCTCTATCCCTCCGCAGTTTTATCTTCGATTAATGCTGTACAAGTTCTAAAAGGAAAATTCGTTACGAGCAAATCAGGCAATCGCCTTTCAAAGGCCCTGGTTATGTTCCAGTTTACAATGGCCATTGTGTTAATTTCTGGCACGGCAGTCATCCTGAAGCAATTGAATTTTATTCAAAACAAAAATCTTGGCTTTGCCAAAGATGCCACCCTGCTCATCCCAATTCGTCAATGGGAGATGAGAAGGAACTTTGAAACCCTTCAGCATGAGTTGACAAAGATCAAGGGTGTGGAGAGTGTAGGAGCTACTTCAAATGTTCCCGGCACCCAGTTTAATCAAAATCCCATTTTTGCTCTTGATAATCCGGAACATCGGGTTGATGCGTCTCAAATGTATGTCGACTTTGATTTGATAAAGACGCTCAAACTGGAAATTGTTGCTGGTCGGGGATTTGACCGGGCTGTCCCGGGTGACACTGCGAATACATATATTATCAATGAGTCTGCGGCCAAATCGCTGCGCCTTGCTGATCCGGTTGGAAAAGAAATCGTTCTTGAAATGGACGAAAATCAATATCGCGGCACGGTGGCAGGCTTGATCAAGGATTTTCATTATCAATCGCTTCACCAACCGGTCCGACCCGTTATCATGCAGCGATTACCTTATTACAACACTGTCCTTGTACGGCTGAACACGCAAGACATAAACGAAACACTTGCCTCCATCGAGAACACCTGGGAGAAGTTTGACGATGGTTTTGGTTTTGAGTATTCGTTTCTCGATGACACGATTACGTCACAGTACTCGGCAGAGAATAAAATGGGCCTTGTTTTCGGCTTATTTGCTGGCATCTCCATAATTATTTCCTGTATGGGCCTCTTTGGGCTGGCTTCACTCAACTTCGCGCAACGCAAAAAAGAAGTTGGAATCAGAAAAGTCTTGGGTGCGCCATTGGGTTTACTTATGTTAAATCTGGTGAAGGACTATTCCAAACTTATTCTTGCGTCCACGGTTCTTGCCGTTCCATTAGCATGGTGGGTAATGCGCGACTGGCTCAACAACTTCGTCTTCAAAATTGATCTGAGCATCTGGCCATTTCTGGCAACCGGACTGGCTACACTTCTTATTGCCTGGCTCACGATTGGATATCTCACCGTTCGCACGGCCTCCTTAAACCCCGTTGACACCTTAAAGGAAGAATAGGATGATACATAACTATCTACTAATGGCGCTCCGAAGTCTATTGACAAGATGGTCATATGGGCTCATCAATATTGTTGGATTGGCGATAGGACTTGCGGCAAGCCTGATCATGTTGTACTATGTAAAGCAGGAATTTAGTTACGATCGGTTCCATACCAAGCATCAAATAATAGGGAGGATTACCTATAAGGTTGAGTCAGAATCCGAATCAAAAGGTATTGCTAAAGTTCCATTTCCCCTTAAGTTCGTACTGCTCGATGAATACCCAGAGGTCGATAAAGTGGTCAGATTTTACAATAGCGCCTGGCTTGGCGCTGAGACACTCATAAAGTCCGGAGGTGATATATTTAGCGAAGAAGGGTTTCTTTTTGCCGACCCTGAAATTTTTTCAGTTTTTGACTTTCGCCTTATAAAAGGAAATCCTGAAACTGTTTTTTCTAATCCAAAAAGTGTTGTTATCTCAGAACGCATAGCAAACAAGTACTTTGGTGATGGTGACCCAATTGGGAAAGTGATTAACTACCAGAACGAAACGGACTTGCAAATTACTGGAGTCGTAATGGATGTGCCTGGTAATTCACACATCAAATTCAATTTTTTGGCGCCTGTGGAACTTCAACGCATATTATGGAAAAGCCCAGTTAACAACCATTATGATTTTGAAGAGGATTGGAAATGGTCCGGGGCATGGTTGTACGTGCTATTCCATGAAAATCATGATACCAGGGCTTTCGAAAAAAAAATTCAAAAGATTGCTGCTACTTTCATGATGCCCGATAGCCAGCGTAAAGTCACTTTTGACATTCAACGACTAACGGATATTCACCTTCATTCGGATCTTGTTTCGGAACTTGAGACCAATGGAAGTTTGACCCAGGTATTGGGCTTTGTGGGCATAGCTGCATTGATACTACTAATCGCTATTTTCAATTTCATCAACCTTTCAACGGCTCGCGCAGCTGAACGAGCAAAAGAAGTTGGCATTCGTAAGGTCATGGGTGCGTTAAGGACACAACTGATCCTGCAATTTGTTGGCGAGGCTATAGTCATTACCCTTTTTGCGGTGATCATAGCCGGGCTAATGACGGAACTGTTTCTTCCATGGTGTAGTCGGCTACTGGGTGTTCAAATTGATATTTATTACACCAGTTTCGATTTCCTCCTGTATGTATCGCTGGGGGTATTAATTGTTGGCACAACAGCCGGACTGTACCCAGCATTCGTTTTATCGAGGTTTCAGCCGGCTAAGACACTAAAGGGTTTGATTGAAAAACCCACGGGAGGAAATATTCTATTAAGAAGAATGTTGGTAATCGTTCAGTTCTCAATTTCCACTTTTCTGATTACGTCCGTAATTATAGTAAAGAGTCAACTGCGGTTCATAAGCGAAAAAAAATTAGGCTTTGAAAAGGATCAAATCCTGGTGCTGACAAATGGCAATCGTATTACCAAAGGATATGATGTCTTTAAACAAAAGGTACTTGCCCACCGAGAAGTGAAGGAAATGTATCGAGGTTATATTCCGGGCGTACGTGGCTGGACTAACTCTTTTGATGTGGAAGGCCGACCTGGTTCAGTCAGCTTGGGCCTTCGGTATGTGGATAACAATTTTATTGAGATGTTCGGATTGAGGCTCCTGGCTGGCAGAGATTTCAAGAGTGACTATAGTGATACCACCCACCATGCATTTATCAACGAAGCTGCGGTCAATACCTTTCAATGGAAAAATGAAGATGCAATCGGAAAAAGAATTCACTATGTAGGAGGCAGCGATAACCGAACAGAATATAAGCTTGAAATAATAGGAGTTATTAACGATGCGAACTTCGAATCATTGCACAATGGGGTTGGCCCTCAAATCTTTATCAATGAAGTTTGGGGAGGCATCGCCTTAAAATCTGATCCAAAATCGTGGGCTGCATTGATACCACAAATCGAAAAAGAATGGAGAACAGCGTTTCCAGAGTGGCCCTTTGAATATAAGTTCCTGGATGAAGATTTCTCCCAATTATACGCGAGAGAAGAGAAATTGGCGGACGCCATTTCATTCTTTACCATTCTTGCCATTTGCATAGCCTGTATGGGCTTAATGGGCATTGTCTCATTGACAACAAGTCAAAGATCCAGAGAGATTGGCATTCGCAAAGTCATGGGCGCCTCAAATTCATCGATTTGGATATTAATCTCAAGGACGTACCTGGGTTTGCTGTTGAGTGCGCTGATTATCTCCACACCCATCGCCTACTATATATCCAATCAATGGCTTCATGGCTTTGCATTTAGAATAGAAATAAATCCGTTTCCCTTCATTCTGGGAAGTGGTATCATCCTTCTGATCGCCATGTTCACAATATGCGTGCAAACATTCAAGGCTTCAATACAAAATCCAACGCGTCTAATCAAACAAGAATAAACCGCCCGTTATGCTTTTCAACTATCTCAAAGTCGCTATAAGAAATATTCTCAAGTACAGGTCGTACGCTGCCATCAACATCATTGGGCTGGCGGGGAGTGCGGCAATAACCATTTTAATTACATTTTATGCCGTCAGCGTTCTTTCTTATGACCAATTTCATGAAGGATCAGAGCGAATCTATTTTATGTATCGCGACCGGGCGACAGAAACAGGCAGGATTCCGGTGTACGACACGTGGTATCCGATGATTGATGCGGCCCGGGAGGAATTTGCCTCCATTGAAAGTGCCACCCGCGTTTTTCCGGCAGGTCAAACAGTGGTCCGTTATGGAGACAAGCGATTCGAGCAGCAGCTGTCTTATGCGGACTCCTCTTTCTTTTCATTCTTCTCCTTTCCGTTGGTGGCAGGGGACAGGAATTCCTTGCTGAACGATCCCAATAGCGTGGTGATATCAGAGGAGGTGGCCAAAAAGTTTTTTGGCGAAGAAGAACCGCTGGGTAAAGTGCTCAATTTTGGGCTCGTTAGCAACCGAACAGTCACAGGAGTAATCGGAAAAATTCCCGGCAATTCATCTTTTACGTTCGAAGTTGTCTTTCCGGTTAATAAACAGGTCGCGCATCAGTTTCTCGGTGAAAATCTCTGGGATGGTTCTTTTTGCGGGTCGTTTATCAAGCTCCTCCCTTCGGCAGACATCACCGCGCTCCGATCGCAGGCTCAACTGATCATGAACAAATACGTCAGCGAACCTGAACGCGGCAATGTTCTTTTTCTGCCGCTGAAGGATTACAATGATGAATTTACCGACCAACGCAAGTACGCCTATACATTGTTGATTGTTGCCTTGGGGATTCTATTCATCGCATCCATCAATTTTACAAACCTTGCCACTGCGCAGTCCCTGATGCGCACTACTGAAGTAGGTGTAAGAAAAGCGATGGGCGCAACGAAGAAGGGATTAGTCTACCAATTTTTAAGTGAATCCCTTATCCTTACCTTTCTCGCACTGACGCTGGGCGGCCTGTTGGCAGAACTCCTTCTTCCATTCTTCAGCGATTTAATCGGATTGGACATCCCCTTTAATTTTATCAACACACCGAACACCATTGCAATAATTGCCGGCCTCGGATTGGTAGTCGGAATTCTAAGCGGCTCTTACCCCTCCCTGTATATCTCCAGCTTCAAGCCGAGCGAAGTACTCAAAGGGTCTCAATCAAAAGGCGGGAGCATGCCAATACGAAACGGCCTCGTCATTCTGCAATTTTCCCTCGCAATCATTTTGCTGAGCGCGGTGGCCATCATCTCCAACCAGGTGCGCTTCATGCGAACCTATGATGTAAGATTCGACAGAGACAATGTTGTGGCGATTCCCATTGGAATTCGAGATTTTGAGGACAGACAGACGGCTATTTCCAGAATTGTCTCCTTTAAGGAACAACTGAAATTACTTCCAGGCGTGGAGTCCGTAACCGCTTCGGATGCCATTCCCGGAAATTACCCGGGAAATTTTTCTCTGTTCCTCCCTCAGGACAGAGATCAAATTAATCCACTCGACTACCAGGTTGCTGAAGTTGAGGAAGACTTCTTTAGCAGTTACAATATCAAACTCATCTCGGGTCGGAATTTTATTCCCAACTCGGCACACGACAGGGATAATTCAGTCATTCTCAACGAAGCGGCTGTCAGAGACATTGGATGGGAAGATCCTATCGGTAAAAAATTAATATATCCGCGGTCAAGGCGGCCCCTGGAAGTGATAGGTGTAGTTGAAGATTTTAATTTTACTTCACTCAAGCAGCCAATTTCTCCCGTTGTCCACTACTTTGGTGGTGATAGCGCCCGGAATTACCGGTTTGTATCGGTGAAGCTGGAACCAAAGGCAAGACTGGCTACTCTTGGACTCATTGCAACCACGTGGCAATCGATGGCCTTTGACAAGCCTTACGAATACTTTTTCCCAGCACAAAGGATGGAAAGTTTTTACGAAAGCGAGGATAACCTGAT
>CAZZNH010000012.1:0-194894 GCA_964655635.1 uncultured Ohtaekwangia sp. | reverse complement strand
CGTTGGATGATGAGACGCTGGGTATGTCTATTTACGCTGTATTTGTGAGCAGCACAGGCAATGTGAGCGCGATCACTGCGGCACCGATTCCAGGTTTGGAGAACATCATCATGGAGTAAGAGAAGATCTGAATCAATTTAAAAATAGAAAAGGGGCCCTGGCCCCTTTTCTATTTTTTTACTGTCTTTAATTTTCTGGCACTGAAATTTTAGAAATACCAGATATTTTCGAGTTAATACTACTGCAGCATTTTCAACAAAGTCGAAAGTCGGTTTTTGAGGTTTCTGCGATCAATGATAAAATCCAGGAATCCATGCTCCAATACGAATTCGGCACTTTGAAAACCTTTGGGCAAATCTTTTCCAATCGTTTCCCTGATCACCCTCGGACCAGCGAATCCAATAAGCGATTCCGGTTCTGCAATATTGAAGTCTCCAAGCATGGCAAATGATGCGGTGACGCCACCTGTGGTCGGATCTGTGAGTAAGGAGATGAACGGAATTTTGGCTTGATCAAGCAATGCCAGCTTGGCCGATGTTTTAGCCATCTGCATCAGTGAAAATCCCGCTTCCATCATACGCGCTCCTCCGGATCGCGAGATCATCAAAAATGGTGTTTTTGTCTTGAGAGAGTGATCGATGGCGCGCGCTATTTTTTCGCCTACAACTGAGCCCATTGACCCCCCGATAAAACTAAAGTCCATGGCGCCAATAACGATGTCGATTCCATTCATTTTACCATAAGCACTTCGCACGGCATCTTTCAGACTAACCTTTGCCTGGGATTCCCTGATGCGCTTAGGATATGGTTTCGAATCGACAAAATTTAGTGGATCTGCCGACTCCATGTTTGCGTCAAGCTCCGTAAACTCGTTATTATCAAACAGTATTTCGAAGTATTCCTTAGACCCAATTCTAACATGATAGTCTTCTTCAGGAACTACGTAGGCGTTGTTTTTTAACTCACGGGTATGAACAATTTTGCCTTCCGGAGACTTAAACCACAATCCGTCCGGCACTTCACGCTTAGCTTCAGTTGGTGTTAATATTCCTTTGTCGGTACGTTTAAACCAAGACATAATATACTTTTAAGTTAAGCCGCCTCATTTTTGAGGACATTAATCAACAATTTAGGCGATTGTTATGCCTTTGTCCAGATAAACATCCTGAATGGCATTGAGAATCCCAACACCATCTTTCATCGGACGTTGAAACGCTTTTCTGCCGGAAATCAGGCCCATTCCGCCCGCTCTTTTATTGATAACGGCCGTTCGAACGGCATCTGCCAGGTCACTTGCGCCTTTAGATTCACCGCCAGAATTAATGAGTCCGGCCCGACCCATGTAACAATTTGCCACCTGATATCGACACAGGTCGATGGGATGGTCGCTGCTCAACTGAGAATACATTTTTTCGTCAAGTTTTCCATAGCTGGAGCCACCTGTGTTGAGCGCTTTGTAACCCCCATTGTTTTCCGGCAATTTTTGTTTGATGATATCAGCCTGTATGGTGACACCCAGGTGATTGGCCTGACCCGTCAGGTCTGCGGCAACGTGATAGTCTTTGCCATCTTTTTTGAACGCATTGTTTCTGAGGTAGCACCAAAGTATCGTGCCCATTCCAAGTTCGTGCGCCCTTTCAAATGCTGCTGCAACTTCTTGAATCTGACGTGTCGAATTATCGGACCCAAAGTATATCGTAGCACCGATAGCTGAAGCGCCCAGGTTCCAGGCTTCTTCCACCGATCCGTACATAATCTGGTCGTAACTATTGGGGTAGGTTAATATTTCGTTGTGATTTACTTTGACAATAAACGGAATCTTGTGCGCGTATTTCCTCGAAACCATCGCCAGGTTGCCAAACGTAGTAGCCACCGCGTTACAGCCACCTTCGATAGCCAGTTCAACGATATTCTTGGGGTCGAAATAGATTGGATTCTTGGCAAACGAAGCCCCGGCACTGTGCTCTATTCCCTGATCAATAGGGAGTATAGAAAGGTATCCGGTTCCGCCCAGCCTTCCGTGATTGAAGAGAGAATACAAACTTTTGAGCACCTGGGGAGACCTGTTGGATGGCACAAAAATGTCATCGACAAAGTTGGGTCCTGGCAGGCTTAGCATATCCCTGGAAATCGTCTTGCTCTTATGTTCTAAATAGTACTTTGCGTCTTTACCTAATATTTTGGATACGCTGGTTTTCGCCATAATTCTATAAATTTTTGAGGTTCAAATATAGCCCAGGTCGGCTAGTCGTCCAATTGAAAAAATGAATGCAAAAAAGAACCCGACTCTTCGGAGGCGGGTTCTCTATGTTATGCTGGCTGTTCCTGATTTGAGGATAATTTCTCTCTGATTCTGGCGGACTTACCTTGTCGGCCTTTCATATAGTATAGTTTGGCCCTGCGAACGCTACCGGCCTTGATCAGCTCTATTTTGTCAATACTTGGGCTCAACAATGGGAAAATACGCTCAACACCGACTCCATTTGAAATCTTTCTAACTGAAAATGATTCCCCATTAGTATTTTTTCCTCTGCGATAGAGCACCACCCCCTGAAATTGCTGAATTCTTTCCTTTGCCCCCTCTTTGATCTTGACATGGACGTTAATCGTATCCCCTGCCTTAAAATCAACAATATTGGCCCTTTTTGAAGCCAACTCTTGCTCAACAATGCTCATCAAATCAGCCATGACGGATGCTTTTTTAAAATGGACTGCAAATATATGACTTAGCGATTACAAAAACTTGATAAACCCCTGATTTTTTATTGGCCAAAATCACCTTTTAAAAGCCCTGGTCGGCTCTTTTTTGTTTTCTCAATGGCCTTTTGGTGCCTCCATTCTTCGATTCGTGCTTCATGGCCGGAAAGCAGGATTTCTGGTACCGTCCATCCCTTATAGTCTGCCGGCCTGGTGTAGACAGGTGGTGCCACCAGCCCATCCTGGTAGGAGTCGGTCATTGCAGAGCTTTCGTCAGACAACACCCCGGGGATTAGCCTTATGATGCTATCAGCAAGGACGGCCGCGGGAAGCTCGCCTCCTGAAAGGACATAATCTCCTATACTTATTTCAGCCGTTACAAGATGCTCTCTCACCCGCTCGTCAACTCCTTTGTAGTGGCCGCAAAGTATGATCAGGTTTTTGAGGAGACTCATTTTGTTGGCAAGCTGCTGAGTTAGTAGTTCGCCATCGGGGCTCATGTAGATTACCTCGTCATACTTCCGTTTTGCCTTTAGGTGGGTGATACACCGATCGATCGGCTCAATCATCATCACCATCCCGGCTCCGCCACCAAAAGCGTAATCATCAACTGCCTTATGTTTAGCAGTGGCATAATCGCGGAGATCATGGACTTGTACACTGGCCAATTTTTTTTGTTGTGCCCGCTTGAGGATTGAATCTGAGAACGGCCCTTCCAGCAGCTTGGGCAGGCAGGTAATAATGTCGATGTGCATTGAAGTGGCAGCTAATTGTGAAGCAATTCAAATTTCAATAAAACCATCTGGCAGTTCCACTTCAACCCGTTTGGTTTTTTTAACGATACTTTTAATAAAGTAGTCGCTTATGGGAATCAATATTTCCTTTTCGCGTCCGGCCACGACCAGCAAAGGGTTGAGGGCATGATTGTTTATTCCAACAATCTTCCCAAGCAGTTGAGCCTTGGTATAAACGTTACAACCCAACAATTCATCGAATTCTGCAGCGTTACTTTTCGATTTGGGCTTCGAAGCCTTGGGCAGGTACAGGCTGAGCCGGGCGAGGTCATCGGCTTGTTCCGGATTGTCAACCTCTTCCAATTTGACAATCGCCTGATCCTGATGGATAGAAATTTGTTCAACAAAAAATGGAACCAACCTATTGTCGATTTCGACAAAGATTGATTCCACTTTTTTTGGTATATCTGATTCTAAATGAACCTTAACATCGCCTTTAAGACCATGCCTTTTGATCACGTACCCGATCCGGTAACATGAGTCAAAGTCCATTATCTATTTAAGCTTTTGGCTCCTCGCTTTCAGGAGTTTCGGCTGCCGGGGATTCTACCTGGGCCTCGTCAGCATTGGGCTCAACCGCGGCCTGTTCTTTCACCTCTTTTCTCTTCCTTTGCGCCTCCGCCCGTGCTTCCCTCACCTTGGTTTCGGCCGCTTTGCGTGCCTTTGCTTCCTCCTCTTTTGACTTCGCCACGTTATCGCGCTTGCCCTGGATTTTGGCCTCTTTTGCTTTCATCCATTCTGCTAACTTGGCATCAGCCTGCTCCTGGGTAATGGCGCCTTTTATGACACCAATCTGCAGGTGTTTCTTTAGCATAACGCCACGATAGGAAAGCATAGCCTTCACCGTATCTGATGGTTGTGCGCCATTCATCAGCCAGTGAAATGCCCTGTCCTCTTTCAAATCGATACTTGCCGGATTAGTCAGGGGGTTATAAGTTCCAATTTTTTCAATAAAGCGACCATCACGTGGTGCTCTGGCATCTGCTATGACCACGTCAAACATTGCCAGTTTCTTGCGGCCTCTTCGGGCCAATCTAATTTTTACAGCCATTTACTTGGTTTTTAGTCTGGATCTCGTCCATTTTTTTTGGACTGCAAATGTAGTTTATTTTTTTGGATTGACAATCAGAAGATTAAACCCAGTTTTGATCTAATGATTTTAACAATACCCGTTAAAGCGGTTATTAGATTTTTAATAAATAAGGACGTTATATACATTTGTTAACACCCGTAAAATAATGGACAAATATTCGTACATCTCCAACGCAGATGTTGGTTATATCGACCAGCTCTATCAGACTTATAAAAAGGACCCCTCTTCAGTTGACCTGACATGGCAGAAGTTCTTCGAGGGGTATGATTTTTCAACCCAACGTTATGGCGAAAATGGCGGCTCGACCGAAGTTCCAACGGATGCTTTAACCATTAAAGAGACGCAGGTCCGCACCCTGATACATACCTACCGGTCAAGGGCCCATCTAAAGGCCAATACCAACCCGGTGCGGGCGCGAAGGGACCACAAGGTGCCGCTGGATCACAAATACTACGGGTTGACGGATGCCGACCTTGATGCCGAGTTTGACGTTGGGGTGGAAATCGGTTTGGGGAGGGCTACACTTAAAAAAATTATAGAAAAATTAGAAAAGGTATATGTCGGTCCAATTGGATTTGAGTACAGTTACATCAGAAATCAGGAAATTTTTGATTGGTTCATTGCCAAATGTGAAACCGAATATTACAGCTACGACCCCAGTACTGAGGAGAAAAGGGCCATCCTCTACAAACTCAATGAAGCCGTAGTTTTTGAAAATTTTCTCCACACAAAATTCCTCGGCCAGAAGCGATTCTCTCTGGAAGGCGGGGAAAATACCATTCCCGCACTCCAAACCATTATCAACAAGTCAGCAGAGATGGGGGTAGAGGAGGTTGCGATTGGAATGGCACATCGCGGAAGATTGAATGTTCTGTCCAACATTTTGGGAAAGACGTACGCTCAAATCTTCAATGAGTTTGAAGGGAATGCAGGCACCGATGGGACGATGGGTGACGGTGATGTAAAGTATCACCAGGGTTATGCTGGTCATATAGATACCCCGTCAAAGAACAAGATTTACGTGAAGCTAACACCAAATCCATCTCACCTTGAGGCTGTAGATCCCTTGGTATTGGGCTATGTGCGAGGGCAGATTGACGATGAGTATGCCGGGGACCTGAAGAAAGCCATGGCGATCCTCATTCATGGAGATGCGGCAGTTGCAGGTCAGGGAATTCTTTACGAGATCGTGCAAATGTCAGGTTTGCCTGGATACAATACCGGGGGCACCATCCACTTTGTGATCAACAACCAGGTTGGTTTCACCACGGACTATGACGATGCACGCACGTCAATTTATTGTACCGACTTAGCCAAGATTGTGGACGCGCCTGTGTTGCACGTAAACGGGGATGATGCCGAGGCGGTAACTTTTTGCTGCAAACTTGCCGTAGAGTATCGCCAGCGATACGGGAAAGATATCTTCATTGATATGGTTTGCTATCGCAGACATGGGCACAATGAAAGTGACGAACCGAAGTTTACGCAACCAAAATTGTACAACATCATTGCGAAGCACCCAAACCCGAGAGAAATATTCTCGAAAAAGTTGGTTGAAAGGGGCGATGTCGATGCTGATCTGGCCACTGAGATGGACAAGGAATTCAGAAATCAGTTGCAGGACAGGCTCAATGACGTGAAACAGAAAAAACTTCCGTATAAGGTTCAGAAAATAGAAGAGGAATGGCATAAGCTGCGAAAATCCGTACCGGAAGATTTCGACTCATCGCCCGATACGGCCATCAAACAATCGGTTATTGATAAAGTTGGAAAAGCGCTGATAACCATTCCTGAGGGTTTCAAGCCAATCAAGCAGATTGAGAAATTACTGAAAGATAGAAAAGCCGCATTTTTTGAGACTAAGGAATTGGGTTGGGCAGACGCGGAACTGCTGGCTTATGGTTCACTGCTGATTGAAAACAGGTTTGTAAGAATGTCGGGGCAGGATGTAAAACGAGGCACCTTCTCTCATCGGCATGCCTACATCATGGATACCAATGCCAACGAAAACTATTGCAACCTGGATAACATAGAAACTGGACAGCGTAAGTTTCAAATTTTTAATTCGCTGTTATCAGAATTTGGTGTGTTGGGCTTTGAATATGGTTATGCGCTGGCTTCGCCAAATGCACTGGTTTTGTGGGAAGCGCAGTTTGGTGATTTTGTCAATGGTGCCCAGGTGATGATTGATCAATTTATTGCGAGTGCCGAATCTAAATGGCAACGGATGAATGGACTTGTCATGCTATTGCCCCATGGCTACGAGGGCCAGGGTCCTGAGCATTCGAGCGCCAAGCCTGAGCGATTCCTTCAACTCGCAGCCGAATACAATATGATTGTGGCCAACCCGACCACTCCGGCCAATATTTTTCATCTATTAAGAAGGCAGGTTGCCTGGGAGTTTAGAAAGCCTTGTATTGTGTTCTCACCTAAGTCGCTACTTCGGCACCCAGCGGTCGTCTCGCCCGTGGGCGAATTTACGAAGGGAGGGTTCAACGAAGTAATCGATGACCCCACCTTGCCTAAGTCAGCCAAGAAGCTCATCCTTTGCTGTGGCAAAATTTATTATGATCTCACCGAAGCGAGGCAAAAGAAAAAGATAAAAGACATTGCCATAGTGCGTATAGAACAGCTTTATCCCTTCCCCGAAAAACAGATAAATAGTATTCTGAAGAAATATAAGGGGGCCAGCGTTGTTTGGGCGCAAGAGGAGCCTTCCAATATGGGTTATCAAAGTTTTATCATCAGGATGATGCCCGATCAAAAAATGGAATTTGTTTCACGGAAGGCAAGTGCATCGCCTGCCACCGGATATGCCAAAGTACATAAGGCCGAGCAGGAAAAAATAATCAATCAAGCACTGGATTTGAAAGCGTAAAAAAATTCAATACAACATGTCTGAAAAAGTTAAAGTACCCACCGTTGGCGAGTCTATTACTGAAGTAACCATAGCCACCTGGTTGAAAAAAGATGGAGATCATGTGGCGATGGACGAGGTGATTGCTGAATTGGAATCGGATAAAGCCACCTTTGAGCTTCCAGCACCAAAAGCTGGGGTATTAAAAATTGTAAAGCAGGAAGGGGATACCGTACCCATTGGAGAAACAATTTGTGAGATTGATACGGATGCCAAGGACTCTTCAAAACCTGCCGCTGCTAAAGAGGATTCCAAAGCCGCAGCTTCTGCACCGGTTGCGACACCGTCAAAGTCAGCCGGTCCAAAGGCCACTGGTGAAGTAAAGGAAATGAAAGTTCCGGCTGTCGGGGAATCCATTACTGAGGTGACCATATCTACGTGGATGAAGAAGGATGGCGACTTCGTAAAACTAGATGAAGTTATTGCTGAGGTGGAATCTGACAAGGCAACATTTGAATTACCTGCCGAGGCCAATGGAATTTTGAAGATTGTTGCGAAGGAAGGGACAACCTTACCAATCGGTGGACTGATTTGTAAAATTGAAGTTTCCGAAGGTGCTCCCGAAATCACTTCGCCAAAGGCGGCCGCAGCAACTCCGGCCACGGCATCACCGGGTGACAAGTCGTATGCAGCGGGCCATCCCTCTCCAGCAGCCGGAAAGATATTGGACGAGAAAGGTATACCAACGAGTCAGGTATCGGGAACAGGTGTTGGAGGACGCATTACCAAAGAGGATGCCGTCAACGCCAGTGCTACTCAGGCGAGTTCCAGTGCGCCATCTTCGTCTGCCACGTCACCACCAGGCGGTTCACGCCAGGAGACACGTGAAAAGATGTCGTCAATGCGGAGGACCATCGCGAAGCGATTGGTGGCCGTAAAAAATGAAACAGCGATGCTCACCACCTTTAATGAGGTGGATATGAAACCTGTGATGGATTTGAGGTCGCGATACAAGGAGAAATTTAAAGAAAAGTATGGCGTGGGACTTGGCTTTATGAGCTTCTTCACCAAGGCGGTGTGCGTAGCGTTACAAGAATTTCCCGCTGTGAACGCCTACATCGATGGCAACGAGGCTGTATATCATAACTATTGTGACGTCTCAATAGCCGTGTCAACACCTCGGGGACTGGTGGTGCCGGTAATAAGAAATGCAGAGTCCTTGAGTATGGCAGAAATAGAAAAAGAAGTGGTTCGACTGGCGACTCGCGGGCGCGATGGTAAATTGTCTATTGAAGAAATGACCGGAGGAACATTCTCCATCACCAACGGGGGTGTGTTTGGTTCCATGCTCTCAACCCCAATTTTAAACCCTCCGCAGTCAGCAATCTTGGGGATGCACAACATTGTGCAGCGACCCGTTGCGATAGACGGTCAGGTCGTGATCAGGCCAATTATGTATTTAGCGCTTTCCTACGATCACCGGATTGTGGACGGAAGAGAATCCGTCAGCTTTCTTGTGAAAGTAAAAGAACTACTGGAAGATCCAGGGCGGCTCATATTGGGTGTTTGATGCGCCAATATAATGATTAAGGAAATTGAAATAAAAAATTTCAAGTCGATTAAAAACTTACAATTGAATTGTAAGCGAGTTAATCTGTTCATAGGTGAGCCAAACTCTGGAAAATCGAATATTCTTGAAGGTCTGTCATTACTGGCCTTGCCTCTTACAATGAGTTTGGACGGACTTATCAGAAGTCAAAACTTAAGTAGTTTATTTTTTGAAAATGATGTTTCAAATGACATCATGTTATCTGCTGATAATTTTTTGGGAGCAGTGAAGTACCAAAATGGCATTGTGAATTTTCACTTTAGTGAAAATTCAAAGGAGATTCGTCATTTCCAAGGTGCTTTTTCAGATAGTAAATTTGGTGGAGCCACCTGGGACAGCGGAGTACATCCATATTTTTTTAAAACGCTGCCAAATTTTCCAGCTTTAAGCTATGACTTCTTAGCCGTTCCAAATGGCGACAATTTATTTTCAATGCTTCAAACAAAAAAAAATCTCAGGCTTCTCATCAGTGACTTAATTCAAGAAAGAGGATTTAAATTGCTACTCCGTCAGGAGAAATATGAGATAGAAATTTCTAAAGAAGAGGACAGCATTTTGGTGTCCTATCCGCATTCAGTCATTTCTGATACGCTGCAAAGAATTATTTTTTTTCTGTCAGCTATCGAAACTAATAAGAAAGGCACATCTTTAATTTTTGAGGAACCGGAGTCAAATGTATTCCCCTACTATGCTAAATACTTGGCTGAGAAAATTGCCTATGATACCGACAAACAGTTCTTTTTAACCACGCATAATCCATATTTTTTGCAGTCGATAATGCAGAAAACACCTCTTGACGATTTGCAGGTTGTGATTGTAAATATGCCAAAATATACAACACAAATAAGACCAGTTGTTGAGAGAAAGGAGATTGAAGAATTAATTGATTTAGACTCGAACGTTTTTTTAAACCTTGAAAGATTTTTGGAATGATTTTTTTAGAATGTTATGCTGATGAGGCAATGGTCAAGGCATTCGGTGTAACTTCAAGGAATGTAAAACATGCTTTTAGCAAGGGAGAGGTCTGTAACCTGTTGCGGAAAAGCACGAAGTCAATTGGAATAGTTGATGAAGACCCGTTTAGTGGGAAACCTTCATATGAGAAACTCATGCTTAACTCTAAAATTTTTGAAAACGATAGAGTGATATTTTGCTATGAGAAGTCAAGTAAAAACAAGTTGATTATTATCAGGCCGAAGCTTGAAGATTTTATTATTAGATTGGCAAATGACAATGGAGTAGACCTGATTAGTTACAGGCTTTCAAATAAGCCTAAAACCTTGCATGAAGAATTGGCCTTCAAAAGAAATTATCAGAAATTGAGTTCTCTAAAGGAGGTGTTCGACCTTCTTTTGGCAAGTGAAAAGTTAATTAAAGAGATAAAGAATTTTATTTTACAAAAATAGACATGCAATACAATGTTACTGTGATCGGATCTGGACCCGGTGGATATGTCGCGGCAATCCGTTGTGCCCAATTGGGTTTTAAAACGGCTATTATTGAAAAGTACAATACATTGGGAGGCACCTGTCTGAACGTGGGGTGCATCCCATCAAAGGCGCTGCTTGACTCTTCCGAGCATTTCATCAATGCCAGGGATCATTTTAAAGAGCATGGCATCGACATCCCAGCCCCAAAAGTCAATATCAAACAAATGATCGCACGCAAAAGTGATGTGGTTAAACAAAATGTTGACGGTATTGCTTACTTGATGAAGAAGAATAAGATTGATGTGCACACGGGAATTGGATCTTTTGTTGATAAAAACACAATTAAGGTTACCAGGGATGGCAAAGAGTCGACTATCACCACGGAAAAAGTAATCATAGCCACTGGATCCAAACCCACTCCATTGCCATTTGCGCCTTTCGACAAAAAAAGAATTATATCCAGTACGGAAGCGTTGGAGTTGACTGAAGTTCCTAAGCACCTCATCGTTGTTGGTGGCGGTGTTATCGGAATGGAGTTGGGGTCGGTATATGCCCGCCTGGGTTCTAAAGTTACGGTGGTAGAGTTTTTGGATAGTTTAATCCCTACCATGGACGGTACCATGGGAAAGGAACTGTTGAAAGTGACGAAAAAATTGGGAATGCAATTTTATCTGGGCCACAAAGTCACTTCAATGGAAAACAAAGGAAAAGAAGTGGTACTTAAAGCAGAAGATAAATCGGGAAAGGGAATTGAGTTAAAGGGAGACTATTGCCTGGTCAGCATTGGAAGGCGACCCTACACAGACGGATTAGCCCTTGATAAAGTTGGAATAGAACTGGACAAGGGGAGAATCCCGGTCGATGATCACCTGAAAACCAAAGTTGATAACATTTATGCCATAGGTGATGTGGTAAGAGGCGCCATGCTTGCACATAAAGCGGAAGAAGAAGGTGTGATGGTTGCGGAACAAATGGCAGGACAAAAGCCACACATCAACTACCTTTTAATTCCAGGAGTCGTTTATACGTGGCCAGAGGTGGCCAGTGTTGGCTTTACTGAGGAGCAGCTAAAAGAAAGTGGCAGGGCATATAAAACAGGATCGTTCCCTTATAAAGCCTTAGGTCGGGCGAGAGCCAGCATGGATTTAGATGGCCTTGTGAAAATTTTGGCCGATAAGCAGACGGACGAAATACTTGGCGTTCACATCATTGGCGCGCGAGCAGCGGATATGATTGCAGCAGGCGTTACGGCCATGGAATTCAGGGCTTCAGCTGAAGACGTGTCGAGGATGTCGCATGCGCATCCAACGTATATGGAGGCCGTAAAAGAGGCCTGTCTCGCTGCTACCGCAAACAGGCCAATTCATATGTAGTTTCCTTTTCTGAGGTAATAGTTGAGGGCATACCTTATTGCCAATGCTGCAACCAGCGGTATTAGAAATACATTGAGTTGTTGGGGAAGAAATGGCCAGGATAATAGCAGTGCAAGGGTTACAAGAGTCCCAACAGCAAAGTACCTCCTTATAATTTCCTGACGTCTACCAAAGATTAAGAAGGCAGCAATCAAATTTGTTGGCAAAGCCCAAAGTAAATTGAAATTATAGGCAGCCGCTTTGTGGTCAGTGGCTACCCACAATATTAAAAGCAGGCATCCAACTAATCCAGTGACAAATAAAAAGACAGCGTCCAACCAGACGGACAATCTTTTCTTGCGGACATCCACAACTGACAGCACCAGGACAATCGCCAGTAAAGATCCAAAAACGACCCACGGATGGGGTAAACTTTCAAATTGCATGGGTGTACCCGGATCGGAGATGAGCGTCTCCTTCACCAGCGGCCTTATCCCGCTTTCTGAAATAATATGGGCGTGATTGAATGATGACTCGATGTAGTCTGGCAGAAACATATAATCGAATGGCTCAGCTTTTTTGTCCATGGGGAGCCCGAGACAGATGTCAATTCCCAAATCGCCCCAGGGTTGATCCTTCAGGTATAAATCAGTAAGGTCCCTTATTGTGTAGTTGGTAGTGATATAGGACAAGTCGAACCTTATGCTATCAACGTGTACCTCTGTAAATACGTCTCTGATTTTAGTTGCGCAGTTATTATAAAAATAGTCGTATAGATAATCTTGATTCTCGGGTTGGCTGTTCCATTGCAAATAGTCAAACATCTTTTGCTTTTGCGACAGATCAAGATTTATCACTTGTTCGTGAATCCAACGGTTGTAGTATAAATAAGTGTCTCTGAATCGAGGGTACGATTGGACGGCAAGTTTATACAATAGATGCCCTCGGGTAAAGTTGAGGTAAAAATTGGGTTGATTAAAATCGAAAACACCATAGTTATAGGCATAATCGATATTCAACGTTGGGTCGTAAACACGAATGGCGCTATGACCGAATGCTGAGTACAATTCCCCCTGAAAAGGCGCACAGGTAATGACACTGATTTGTGAATTCTCTGACAGCTGGGTTTTCTGCCCGTTCGAATCAACATAAATGAGAACCGTGAGCAGTAGTAAAATGTACTTCATGATGTTCAAATAATGGATCGAAAGATAAAGGAATAGAGTTGTAAAAGGTAATTTTGGTTTTGAAGATGAATCGTAACCTTACCGATGGACTAAACTTTGCTTCCAAACTTACGGTGCCTCGTATTTGGAATTCCAGCCGGATTTTGTCGAGTTATTTCCGCTCAAGGATTTCTGGCAACGTTTCGATGCCGGGACTTCCGATCAGCATTTCGATTGAGCCCACTACTTCGTGCAACCTGAGATGCCCGGAGTGCCCCAGCGGATTGCGATCCTTTACCCGCCCCACAGGCATGTTGGAAAAAGAACTTTTTCAAAAAGTGATTGATGAACTGGCGCCCACCCTGTCTTACCTGATTTTTTATTTTCAGGGTGAACCATACCTTCACCCGCAGCTTTTGGAAATGGTAAACTACGCATCACGAAAGAATATTTATACCGCCACGTCAACCAACGCCCATTATCTGAATGATGAAGCAGCGAGAAAAACAGTAGAGTCGGGATTGGACAGGCTGATCATTTCCATCGATGGCACTGATCAGGAGACGTATCAGGCGTATCGCATTGGCGGGAAATTGTCGAAGGTAATCGATGGCACTAGAAATATTGTCAGGTGGAAACGTGAATTGAAATCAGCGACACCTCATGTCATTTTTCAGTTCCTGGTCGTTCGGCAAAACGAATCGCAAATAGCAGACGTTTATAGACTGGCCCATGATCTTGAGGTGAATGAAGTGGCATTGAAGACTGCTCAAATTTATGATTACAAGAATGGATCCGATCTAATGCCAAAAAGTGCCAAATATTCAAGGTACAAGATGAACGCAAACGGCATCTATTCCATTAAGAATGACCTCTTAAACCATTGTTGGAAAATGTGGCACAGTTGTGTGATCACCTGGGATGGAAAGGTTGTTCCCTGTTGTTTCGATAAGGATGCACATTTTGTACTGGGAGATCTTAGGGAGAAGCCATTTAAGGAGATTTGGCAGAGTGCCGACTACAAAAATTTCAGACAGTCACTCCTCAGGTCAAGGAGTGAAATAGAGATTTGCAAGAACTGCACCGAGGGAACAAAAGTCTGGGCTTAGGCGGACTTTTTTTCGTTTACCGATTTGAGGATTGACGTGGCATCAATCGCGCCACACTTACCGCAGCCAGATTCGCAAGATGAAGTGGTGAATGAGCGATACGCAAGACGCCCCAGATAACCGGCCGCTATCAACAGCAGTATTCCAATAAGAATAGATTGAAACATGTGCAAAATTAACTATTTCGCTCTAAAATCTTTAGCGGACTCCAGCAGCAAATCGGATTTCGATAAATTTAATGGTAGCCCCAGTGCTCCTTTATTATTTGCACCATTTCAGGTTGAATGGCGCCTGCAGCACAAATTTCACCCCCGTACAGGAAGTTACCTTCTCCTTTAAAATCGGTAACTATGCCCCCTGCCCTGGCCACAATCAGGCTTCCGGCAGCCACGTCCCACGGATTAAGATTATATTCAAAAAAACCATCCATTCGGCCGCAAGCCACATACGCCAGGTCCGTGGCCGCGCTGCCCAGCCTGCGAACGCCATGTGTGACTTCAAGGAAAGTTTTTATGATTGAAAGATACTCCTCTCTTTTATCAAAATGATAGTAAGGGAAGCCGGTTGCCAGCAAGCCCTCACTCAAGGAAGCGGTTTTTGATACCTGAATTGTGTCTCCATTGCAAGTGGCCGGTCCATGCTCAAATGCACTGAAACATTCCATCCTGCTTATTTCATACACCACGCCCAATACCACGCGATTACCTTTTGCCAGGCCGATGCTGACCGCGTAGGGAGGCAGGCCATGCGTAAAATTGGTAGTGCCGTCCAGCGGATCAATAATCCATGTGTACTCATTAGACCCTTCGGTTGTTGAACCTTCTTCTGCAAGGAATCCCGCGCCAGGAAGAATTTTTGTCAGGGCCTTTACAATTCTTTTTTCAGCTTCCTTGTCTACGTAAGATACCAGATTGTTGGCGGTGTCCTTATGCTCAACCCTGGATCGATCAAAACCCTTTGCTTCCCGGCTGATAAAGTCTGCCACTTCGTTGCTCACTTCAATCACATCTTCCTCCAATTGTGCCAACTCAATCATCGTCTTGAAGTTTTATTTTTTACAGCGGCAAACAATAGAATTAACACCGAAATCCATGCAGCAGTTCTTGGGATGAATTCACCTTTTGTTGCATAATTGGTATTGGATGCATGTCCGCCAGAATAGAGTTGAAGCATTTCATCCCGGGTGATCGGAATTGAATGAACGGAATATGCATAAAGAATAGGGCCTATCACCGACATAACAAAAAGGGCAATGAGAAACCAATTTACTTTTTTCTCAGTTAAAATTGCTTGAAAAAGAAGTGTATTGCAGATTAATATCCAGAGTGAGGAACCCAGGTAACCTGTTTCGGCATTCCACAGTGTCCATCCACTTTTTGCGGCCAGAATATCGGCCAGGAAAATTGAAGGGAACGGATACCATTTAAGAAATACATACTCCAGCGCAAGCCAGAATATCGGTATGGTTATGATGCTCACTTTATGGCCCAAAGTTTTGCGAACGAAAGTATAACCCAAGAAAGGAAGCGTAAATAGGATTGCCTGAGCGATCGAGTGGCTCAGTTGATCCAAGGTAAAGACTGTACTTGCAAAGAACGCAAACGAAAGCCCCAGCAAAACCAGTTCCAGTGACGTCCATAAGGATTTTTCGGCCCGGTTATTAGCTGCAATGGCAATGAAAGGGGATAAACCCGCAAATGCAAGCAATGGGAAAGAAGGCATTAGCCACCCTAAACTAAATAAAATGACGCCTCCAAAAAATAAATAACCCGTGCTGATCCTATCCCTTTTTGCCATCGATCACTATGACTATTTCACCCTTGACCTTCTGGGAACTGAAGTGTGCGATTGCATCCTTCAGTGACGCTGTAAAAGTTTCCTCATGAATTTTGGTTAGTTCTCTGGAAACAGAGACCCTGCGATCTTCCCCGAAAAATGGGATCATTTGAATCAGCGTCTTTTCGAGCCGATGAGGCGACTCGTACAAAACTATCGTTCTGTCTTCCTGTGAAAGTTTTTCAAGAAGTGTTTGCTTGCCTTTTTTATGGGGCAAAAATCCCTCAAAAACAAATCGATCGGTCGGGAAGCCGGATTTAACAAGAGCCGGAACAAATGCAGTCGAGCCCGGTAAGCATTCCAACTTAATTCCTTCGCCCAGACAAGCTCTCACCAATAAGAAACCCGGATCAGAAATACCCGGAGTCCCTGCATCGCTTACCAGTGCCATGGTCTCCCCGGATTTGAGCCGTTCGATCAGGCCGGCCAATTTTTTATGTTCATTGAAAATATGAAAGCTAACAAGGGGCTTTTGAATGTCATAATGCTTAACAAGTATCCCTGACTTACGGGTATCTTCGGCCAGGATGGTATCTACCTGCTTGAGAATTTCAAGCGACCTTATGGTGATATCCCCAAGGTTTCCAATTGGCGTTGGAACGAGGTAGAGTGAAGTCGGGGATGTGCTCACTTGATCACTGCATCAATGGCCTCAGCAAGTTTGCGATCTTTCTCCGTCACGATATTCCCGGCATCATGGGTGGACAACTCAATCGTAACCCGGTTATAAACATTGGACCAGTTTGGATGGTGATTCATTTTCTCAGCCAGAATAGCCACCCTGGTCATGAAAGAAAAGGCGTCAATAAAATTTTTGAACTGAAAATTCTTTTTGAGTTTATGGTTTTCCTCTATCCACATAGGCCGTGCAGATTTGATTTGCCTATAAAGTTATCATTTCGGCAGCAATACGTGGCCGCTATAAAGCAATAATACCGTCTACTGCGGAGGCATTCTGATATATTTCAATGACTGCCTCGGCAGATGGCATCATCATTTGAACGGTAAAGCTCGTGTAATTGCCGTTTTTTGAGCTCCGCTCACTGGGATTGTGCATGGGGAACAACTGACGCACCTGCGCTTCTTTACCCTTTGGAACGATAAACTTAAACGTGTAGAGGGAGGGCCATGCATAATGGCCATCCAATTTCTCCCTGAATGCCGTCAGCCAATTCTTATCGATCATAAAAAAATAAAGGACTCCACCCGAGACAGGCAGAGTCCTCCATATTGAATTCTTAATTAAAAGAAAAGATATCTTCTATCCTTAATATCTGCCCCTTTTTTCAAGGCCTCAGCGATGTTAAACCCAGACTGGTTGTTGATGGATTGTAATCGCTGATTTTTGAAAATGGAGTAGTCTCCTATTTCAGGCGCAACGGTCTTGTTGCCATTCTCAATTATCAATACCCCATTTTCACCTGCAAAAGGCACTGACCTTTTTCCACTCTCCAGCGCAAACGCCTTTCCGATCGCGACAGGATCAATGCCCACACCAGGCAAAGAATTTGAATTTAATTTCAGATCGCTGGAAGAATTAACAGTCGCATCAGGCCCATAAGCTGCCGCAATTTCCTCAAGCGTACCACTTAGGGACTTAAGTTTCTCAATGATTTTAACGCCCTTTTGCTCGTTATTTACCATCGGCACGATCTGCTCTTTCACATCCTCAAAAGCCAGAAAACCATCCTCAGTTTCATCAGTCATTACGGCAATCGCATAACTGCTTTGTACATCAAATACATCAGACACTTTGCCCTTTTTTGCATCCCGAAACAACCACAAAACCATCTGTCTCGCATCATCCAACGTATTTACCCGGCTGTCATTGGTGCCAACATTCTCCGCATCGTAGACCGTTAATTTTTCCTCCGCAGCTCTTTTTTTAAAATCATCAAGTCCGGAAACGCTACTGGCAAACAAATCAGCCTTGCGATAGGCCTCATTTTGTGTTTCATCACTGGGGGTAATATCCCTCTCGATGATCGCTACTGTATAGGATGTGTTGTCCTTAAGGCTTGTCACGTCAATAATATGATATCCGAACTCAGTCTCCACCAGGTTATTGATCAATCCGGTTTTTTTCGCATTGAAGACTGCATTTTCGAAAGGCTTCACCATTTGGCCTGAGGTGAAGAAGCCGAGGTCGCCACCCCTGGAAGATGTTCCGTCCGACCCGAATTCGCTGGCTTTGGCAGCAAAGTTTGCCCCGGCCTTGATATCATTTAGGATTCCCTGGGCCTTTTCGCGGGCGGCTTTTTTTGAAGCGTCTGACGAATCATCCCAACGAATTAAAATATGACTTGCCCGGGCATTGTAGGTGGTGTCTCTATTTACAGAAACCAGTTTTGCCAGTTTGTAGCGGTTTCCGTCCAACACCGGGCCAATGACAGTACCTGGGCTCATTGAACCAATGCGGTCACTCAAGAATGCCGGAAGCTTGTCCGGAGTATACTTGCTGTAGGCCTCGGAATTATCTGAATTGATGGAGGCAAAAATGGAATCTTCCGCAGCTGTTTTGAAATCTCGAGCAATTTGTTCCAACTCCTCACGGATTGCCAGGGAATCTGCCGCAGACGGTATCAATGGGAATGAAACATAACTTAGGTTTCGTGTTTTCTCAGCCTTGTATTTTTCTTTGTTTTTGTTGTAATACGCCTTGAGAGCTGATTCTGTTGGAGCCACCAATGAGTCGCTCATCGCGTAGTAGGGAACATAAAGGTATTTTACTTCGCAAACATCATTCTGCAAATGGTATTCGCGCTCTGATTCTGCTACGGTCACGTAGTTTGTTTTCAAGATTAGGTTTTCAAACTTGATTCTTTCGCGAGAGGGAGCGATGTCGGCCCTGAAGATGTTCCAGCGAATGCGTGGTTCTGAATTCACGGGCTGGTTGTCCAGTGATTGTAAATAGGAAATCAAGCTGTTGCGATCAAAATTTCCCGCTGAATCAATAAATGATTGTTTGATGTTTTCATCTACGTTTTTCCCCTGAATGATATCCCATTCTTCATCGCTGGTAACCTTGATGCCCACATTTTCATATTGGGGGATGATCGCATACCTGGCGACAATCAAATCCCAGGCCTGCTGGCGCAATGAAGGCCTTTCGCGCTCACCGGGTTGGCGGCCAAAGTTCAGGATGTAATTGTTTTCCCTTGCCTGTACCGCAGCCTGAAATTCTTCAAGAGAAATGGATTTGCCGGCAATCTCTCCTACTATGTTATCATTTCCGGAAAAAACAGAGGTGGGGCCGCTACCGAATAAATCGTTCAGCACGAACGCAGCGATTGCCACGGTAATAAATCCAACAACCACCTTGGTCATTTTGTTTCTCAAAGTACCGATAAGAGCCATCCGGATATATGATTTAAGGTTTGTTCAATTTTAAAGAGCCGCAAATTTAAGGTCTATTCTCAATTCAGCAAAGGGCGGATTGGATAATTAGCTAATTAATTTTGCTGATTATCAGGCAATTATGGCTCCCAAATGGGGGATTTATTGGTCTGCCGACTCCCGCTTTTCTATGATGATTTTTACGGTGTCGATGCGGTTGTCCTCGGTGCTTTGGATGATGAGTGTATAGGGTGGAATAGTAATGGCTGCGCCCTCTTCCGGGAAGTCTTCGGTGAATGACAGGATCATTCCGCCCAGCGTCTCATAGTCACCCTCCGGGAGCGCCCAGTTGTAGGCATCGTTGAGGTAGTCAATTTCATGACGTGCGCTGAGCAGAAAGGTGTGATCATCTAATTTTTGCTCGATCAAGTCGTCTTCATCGTGTTCGTCTTCGATCTCTCCAAAGATTTCTTCAATGATATCTTCCATACTCACAATACCAGAAGTTCCCCCAAATTCATCCACCACCACCGCAAGGCTTTTTCGATCCTTGATAAACTGGATCATTAACTCATTCACCATCATGGCTTCGGGAACGATGTTAATTGGTGTAAGAATTTCCGCCACGGATTTTGGTTTCGTGAACAGGGCTGATGAGTGACAGTATCCGATGATGTCATCGATGGTTTCCTTATAAACAACGATCTTGGAATGTCCACTTTCAATAAATGCTTCCCTTAACTTATCGATACCTTCATCAGAGGCGATGGCAATAATTTCTGTGCGAGGTATCATGCACTCCCGAACCTTGACGGTTTTAAACTCAAGTGCATTGTGAAATATTTTTTTATCCAGTTCGATTTCCTCATTCTCATGCTTCAGGTTTTGCATGTTTTTCAGGTAATGGTTCATGTCGGTCAAGCCAAAGGCTGGCTTTTCTTCTGAGTACTCCAATCGAAGAACATGAACGATTACCACTTTGGACAAGTAAACAATGGTGAAAGTGATGGGAGAGAGTATGTAGAACATGATGCGAAACGGCACGGCAAGGGCCGCCAGCATCAGATTAGGATTAATCAAAAAAAGACTCTTTGGTAAAAATTCTGCAGTAAAAAGAATGATCAATGTCGAGATCACAGTTTGCAACAGCAGCACATACACGTCATTTTTGAAACCATCAGGGAGAATGGTTACGAGTGTAGGCTCAATCATTTGGGTAATGAGGATGCCAAACAGCACCAGGGCAAGTGTATTTCCGATGAGTGTGGTGCCGATAAACCAGGAGGGCTTTTTTACAAATTGGGACATGATCCGGCCCCACAGTACTCCCTGCTTGCCCTGCAATTCGATTTGAAGTTTGTTGGCTGAGAAAAAAGCAATCTCAATTCCTGAAAAGAAAAAGGAGAAGGCCAGTGAAATAATAACAGGGGTGACCAGCTGGGTATCCATCTATGATGCCTGTTTTCTTATCTTATAGCTAAAAAACAAGATGAGGGAGATCATGATTGACCAATAGGCATGCCCAATACCGACAGCCATCACTTCGTATGCTCCAATCACTATAAAAACTACCGCAAGGGATAGCAACAGAATGTCTACCAATTTCATGGATTTGCAAAGATAGCGATAATGATTGATTGAGGATCAACTACTCAACGACATCAAATTCGCCTTCAGGGTTTTTGATGGTATAGTCAGACAAGTCCTGGGCAGCCTCCAGGCCGGTTCCAAAAATCACCTCATTTTCCAATTTGATGGTCACAAATTTCTCGGTAAAAATTCTTTTAGTGTCCTGCTTCCAAAATAATTCTTCCGTATTCAGCTGCTCCCTTTTTTGGATGTTGACAATCTCTACCTTGCCTCTTCCACGCCATTTATTTTCTTCACTAAAAAAATAGGCGCTGTTCGCCCGCAATGTTGACGTGATCGAGCCGTTCTCATCAAAAAATTCAAGATAAATTCCTTCCGGAAACTCACGATCACCATTCTCGAATTCAAAAACCTTTTGGGCAATCATTTTAACCTTGACAATGTCTTTTTCCGCGTAGTACATCTCTACGTTCTCAGCTTCTTTGAGCGGACCATGGTATTCCATCGGCTGGGCCGTTTCCGTGGGAGAGCATGACCAAATTAACAAGGCGCTCACGATGACCGCGAATGTTTTTTTATTAAACACTTTGATGAGTTGACGAATAATTGATAAACGTTTATAAAACACAAAAGGCCGGCTAAATAGCCAGCCTTTTGTTATATTTTTCAAAACTCCTAATCCCGAGTGTCAATAGAAACGGTTTCACCGATCCAGCAACTCACCCTCATGGTGTCGCCCACTTTCCAGTTGAACAAGAAGATCTCTTCTTTTGAAGGGAATTGAGATTTGGCCTGTGACATCTTTTGGCTCGCACCAGCTCGTGAATACATGTTGTATGCAGCAATGTATACCAGCCTGTCTTCAGCCATGTTCACACTTTTCTTGCAATCGTTGAAGCTGCTATAGTACAAATCGCCAATTTTTTCAAAGCCATCCTTGTTGCCAGCCTCCGTGGCTTGGCGGTAGTAGTCGCGGGCGGCATTCTTATTATTGCGCTTGGCCTGGATGCTTCCAAGGTAAATCAGGACATCTCCTTTGTCACTGGCACTGGATGCCAGTGCAAGGGCCTCCTTAAAGAGAGATTCTGCCTTGTCCAAATCCTCATTGCCCATGTATTTGAGCGCAAGGTTTTTCGCCAAACCAAAGTCTTTCTCCTCTTTGTGAATTACCTCGCCAGCCTGCAGCCATAAAGGATCATCGGTACATTTGCCCTGAAGCATAAACCCAAAAATCTTTTTTGCCAGGGCAATATCATTTGGATTGGTTTTGAATTTAGGTTCGAGGTTGGTCTTGACGAACTCGCAGTCCACCTTCACCAAGCCGATCAGCAAGTCATCAATTACCCCCTTGTACTCTTTTATCTTGGAAGCGTCTTTGGTTTTACCTGCCGCTTCATATTTTTTCAATTTATCATCGGCAATTTTAATGATCCGGTCATATCGCTCAAGAATCTGCTCATCGCTGAGGTTTTTGAGCAGTACCTGATTGGCCTGAACCGTGGTCATGTAGGCAACAAGATTTCCGTCACTCATATTGGTGCCGCTGATTTCCGCCACACGATCAAAGAGTTTGAGCAATTCTACCGACTTATCTTTGTTTGTTACATTGTATTTGTAAGCGTAGAATGCTTTGCGATTTAAAACATTCACCTCGTCACCACAATTCTTAACCCGCATGTCATACATCATCAGCATGGAGTCAACCAATTGCTGTTTTTTTGCCGGATCTTTTTCTTTTTCAGCCAGGTTATCATACAGGTCGGCCCCATCAATGTAAAGTTTCACATGCCAGTCCGGTGCGTTCTTGAGCATCCACATAAACGGAGCAGCAGCGGCCCTGTATTGACCCTGCTTCATGGCATCACCGTAAAGGGCCACTTTCTCTTCAGCCGTGCCCTTATCTTCGGGCCACTTAAACTCACGGCATTGTGCATTCAAATCAATGTTTGATGTCAAAAAAGCCAACATCAAAACTCCAGTCAGTATCGTTTTCATTTTAATAGTTTCTAGTCAAATCTTCGTTTAATAAACCACTGGTCGTTGAAAGTAACGCCAAAATATAACTTAAAGTAATTTTCTTCAATAGTGTTTGTTTGTAAATCACCCCTCTTGCCAAATTTAACAGCGAGGTCCAGACTTGAAATCCTGCTCACCGGCAGAGATAACCCAAAATTAATGCCAAAATCCCTCAAAGTATTGCCATTAACCAAATAAGGTGCTTCACTGAGGCTTACACCTGTTCGGTAGGTGACCCTTTTTAAATAATTCGTTACCGATCCCACATCTGGGGTTATCTTACCTCCGAGTGCAAACTGCCACCCCGATTTTGCGCCAGCGGATAATCCGTTGAAATCTCTGAATTGTGAATAGTCGAGGAAGGTGAAATCTGCGCCAATCATCCATTGGTATCCTTTGCCCACTGATGCACCAACGGCAAGGGATTGGGGGATTGTGGTATGGCCAGGTATGTTGTTAACCAATGTTACCGAATCCGTTATCCCGGCTGCATTTCGCCTTTCAAAACGCTCATAGAATTTTGTGCCGATATCCGTTTTGAAATCATAAACCAGCCCAAAATTGAGTTGATAATTTTTCTTGCCAAACAATGAATCCCGGTGATAGGATACCCCGGTAGAAAATCCGAACCCATTGAATGATTGACGGTCGTATATATTGGTTGAATACTCCACCAACTGATCGGTTTGTGTTAATTTGGTTTCAAACTCATTGATAGTGGCGCTGAAGTAGTAGGTCGATTTTAGTCCTAGCGACAAATTCGGATGCAGCGCAACACCATTTGACCAATAGAGTTGATTGATTCCACCGCTTCCAGTCTCTTTTACGTTAACCGTGTTGGTGCTTCCTTCAATCCCTGAAATGTAATTGTATTTATAATTGACCGTAGTGTATGGCATCAAACCCAAACCCATGGCCCATTTCGTCCTTTTCACAGGGAAACCCATGGTCAGGTAGTTGAGGTTGCCACTGCCTGCCTTTTCAGATCCGGTTTCACCTTTTATCGTTTTTTGTTCTCCAATAAATCCCGCTTCAAACACGGTGATGTTGTTGAACACCAGCAGCGCAGGGTTGATATTGTTCAAATGCCAGTATTCAGGATTACTGACGCCAACACCCGCCATGCCTTGATTTTGAGTCAGCCCGTTGCCAAAACTCTCACCCAGACCAAAGGATGAAAATGGAGTGCGCGCTGCCTGACTGAATGATTCCGACTGAAAAAGAAAAATCAGTAATAAACTATATAGAATGCATTTAGGTGTTGACATTATGCAGCAAAATCCTGTTCAATCCGCTCAAAACGAGATTCGGGGCCACAAATATGGGGTGTTTCAACTTGTTTTCAAAAAGGTTGGCATCGCCTCCGCACAAAATCACGCCTAGTTGGGGGTATATTTCCACGTAGCTGTTGACGATACCATTCATCTCTGCGACAATCCCATTCACTACTCCGCTTTGCATACACGCTTCCGTACTGTCACCGGTCAATGGTGGGTTGTTCCTCGGTTTAACAAACGGAAGCCTCGCGGTAAAAGTATGCATGGCCTCAAATCGCATACTCACTCCGGGTGAAATGGCTCCACCATGATAAATGGATTTGCTATCAATAAACTCGTAATTGATACAAGTACCCATGTCGATTACAAGTCGATCGCGGTTGGGCACAACGTAAACGGCACCGCATGCGGCAGCGATGCGATCAACGCCTAAAGTATGCGGGGTTTCGTAATCGATGGTGACAGGTAAGGGTATCGTATGGCTGAGGATGAGCCTCAATCCAGTCGCGTTGACCTGCCTCCATATCTCTTCCACCTGGTGTGACACCGAGCTGACAATGGCGTGATCGAATGATTTCCCTTTCAACCATTCAACAAAGGCAAGGGACTCGGCAAATGAGTCATGCTGTATTAATTGATCGTCTGAAAATAAACCAGCCTTAATTCTGGAGTTGCCGTAATCAACGACAAGATTCATAAAGTATTTTTGAATGGTTACTTTAGCTTTCGGAAGTTCAAAAGTATGAAATGGGCCTGTAAAAGATGAATGGCATTTTTATGATTTTTCAAATGACCAATTGAGTTAAGCCATGGGCAAGCAGACCAGATATAATGTGATTGGGTTGATGTCAGGCACATCACTTGATGGGCTCGACCTTGTGTACTGCAAGTTCACCCGGAACCAAAAAAATTGGAATTTTGAAGTAAGCGCTTGCGAAACCAGGCCCTATCCTGCCAGTTGGCACAAAAGGTTGTCAACGGCACACCTGATGACAGGCCTCGAGTTGCAGCTGTTGGATTCAGAATACGGTCACTTTATTGGTGCTGCGTGCCACCAGTTCATTAAAAAAAATGGAATTCAAAAAACTGACTTTATTGCCTCGCACGGTCATACAGTTTTTCATCAGCCTGATAAAAAATTAACTTATCAAATTGGAAATGGGTTGGCTATTGCACACGGTGCTGGTCTACCTGTGATCAATGACTTCCGTTCACTCGATGTTTTTAAAGGAGGGCAGGGTGCACCATTGGTCCCCATTGGAGATCATCTGCTTTTCCCGCGATTTGACATCTGTCTGAATCTTGGAGGGATTGCGAACCTTTCGATGATCAGAGGTGGTAAGCGGATAGCCCATGATATTTGTTTTGCAAACATGGGTTTGAACCACCTGGCAAACAGACTAGGAAAAAAATTTGACAAAGGTGGCAAGGGTGCGTCAAGAGGGAAGATCAACGAAAAGATGCTGCGTAAATTGAATGGGGTGTATGGGAGGTGGAGAAATGCACGGCCATCGCTGGGTCGTGAAGGGTTTGAAAATTTTTTGATGCCCATTCTCGGAGATAACTCATTGTCAGTCGAGGACAGACTCCGCACATTTTGTGAATCTATTTGCGTGGAGATAGAAAAGAGCGTGCCCTTAAATAATAAAAAGTATAATCTTTTGGCTACGGGCGGTGGGGCACTCAACACATTTCTGATAACAGCGCTTCGGAATAAATTCGGGAGCAGGGTCAACATTATTGTTCCTGAAGATGTAATCGTTAAATATAAAGAGGCCATTGTCTTTGCATTTCTGGGTGTACTTCGTGTACGCAATGAGACCAACGTTTTAAAAAGTGTAACAGGTGCCGCCAGCGATTCATGTGCCGGAACATTGTTGGGATTTTAGGAAGCCTTTAGAAATAACTTTTAAATTTGTCGCCCACTGATTTATGCCCATGAAAGAACTCCTGTCAAAGTTTGAGAATAAAAGACCAGAAATAGTTTTTGAATGGAAAGATTCTGAAACCGAGGCAGAGGGCTGGGTGGTGATCAATTCGCTGCGTGGTGGCGCTGCTGGTGGAGGTACGAGAATGCGCCCAGGGCTCGACAAGCGGGAAGTGGAGTCGCTTGCCAAAACCATGGAGGTGAAGTTTACTGTCTCAGGGCCACCGATTGGTGGTGCCAAGTCCGGGATTAATTTTGATCCCAACGACCCACGCAAGGCTGGTGTGCTGCATCGGTGGTACGCGGCAGTGATGCCCCTGTTAAAAAACTATTATGGCACTGGCGGGGATCTTAATGTGGATGAAATTCATGAAGTGATTCCGATCACAGAAGATGTCGGAATCTGGCATCCTCAGGAGGGCGTATTCACCGGTCACTATAAACCAACTGAGCCCCAAAAGGTAAATCGAATCGGTCAGCTACGTCAGGGTGTTGTCAAAGTCATCGAGGACGAAAGGTTCACGCCATCATTGAGCAAAAAGTACACCATCGCTGACATGTGCACGGGGTACGGAGTCGCCCAGGCTGTCAGACATTATTATGAGCTGTGGCATGATAAGGTCAAGGGGAAGAGAGTAGTGTTGCAGGGTTGGGGAAACGTAGGGGCTGCGGCAGGTTTTTATCTGTCCCAGATGGGCGTGAAAGTGGTTGGTATTATAAGCCGAGAAGGTGGACTGATCAATCAGGCAGGATTTACACTGGATGAGGTCAAACAACTTGTTCTCAATAGGGTGGGTAACAAACTTGTTTCTCCCGATTTACTACCTTTTGAAATTGCCAATCAAAAAATATGGGACCTGGAATTTGAAGTGTTCATTCCTGCCGCTGCTTCACGACTTGTCACCAGGGACCAGGTCGATCGGATGATTGCTTCCAAATTGGAATTATTCTCATGCGGGGCCAATGTCCCGTTTGCTGATCCGGAGATTTTTTTCGGCCCCACCGGCCTGTATGCCGACCAAAAATTTTCGGTGTTGCCGGATTTTATTGCCAACTGTGGAATGGCCCGGGTGTTCGCCTACTTTATGGAAAATGAAGTGAGCATGTTGGATGAACATATCTTCAATGATATTTCGGATACGATATTGAAGGCACTGCAAAAAACAAAAGCCGTCAATCCCGCAAAAACCGGCCTGGCGCAGGCATCATTTGAAATAGCCCTTAAACAGTTGATTTAGAATAACTTCCGTAATTCAGATTGGGATATTGGCAATCTGATTATATTTGGTTTATCATGAATTGGGCAAACTTGGTTCGTTCTATTTCGGGCTTCGTATTGGGCGCCATCATCCTATGTGGGGTGTATTCCGGAATTCAGCTCGCAGAGCATTATTCTGAGTTTATTAGTGACCAGGTCGAATTTTGTACTCCGAGACATGGCGAGACCATAAGTCAATTTTCGAACCTTGCCTTCTTATCCACTGTTCCTGTCCGCTCAAGGGTGGATGTGTTATCAGGTGTTCCTTATGTTTCGCATTGTTCTCCCTTCACTCCAGGTTTCCATGTTGACCTGATAGTTTCTACGCATAATTTCAGGATTTAAAATGACCCGTTAAAAAAATCAGTTCGGGTTTCATCGTCAAATTTCAAATCAGTTATGCTTCTTCAAATTATACTCTTGCTCGCTGGATTTGTGGTACTTATCAAGGGGGCGGATTTTCTGGTAAACGGTTCTTCATCAATTGCCAAAAAATTTAATGTTTCTAACCTGGCCATTGGACTCACGGTGGTTGCTTTGGGCACTTCTACGCCCGAACTGATTGTCAGTCTGATTTCCGCGATCAACGGAAAGAATGATGCGTCATTTGGAAATATCATTGGCAGCAACAATTTCAACCTGCTTTTTATACTTGGCGTATCAGGCCTGATTTACCCCCTGGTCGTTCAGCGCAACACGGTTAAGTTCGAGGTGCCCATATCTCTTTTAGCTGCCGCATCAATGTTTGTCCTGGTGAACGACAACCAGTTATTTGGTGGCGGGCAAAACGTGTTGTCAAGACTGGACAGCTTGCTGTTGCTTGTCTGTTTTGGATTTTTCCTCGTTTATGTTTTCCGAAGTATGACCAAGACAACGGACGTTGATGAGGGCGACAAAATAAAAATATATAGTACATGGGTGTCTATCGGACTGGTGCTGCTTGGCCTGTTGATGTTGGTGGGCGGAGGCAAACTTGTGGTAGACAATGCCATTGCGATCGCGCAACGCGCGGGATTGAGTGAGCGACTGATTGGACTAACCATCCTGGCAGCAGGGACATCTTTGCCGGAACTGGCGACATCTGCGGTTGCCGCGTATCGGAAGAATACCGATATCGCCATTGGCAACGTGATTGGATCAAACATATTCAATATTTTTTTCATACTCGGTATGACCGGGCTAATCCAACCCATCAGTTTTAACCAGGTATTGAATTTTGACATCTACGTGCTGGTCGTCTCGACCATCGTGCTGATGATTTTTATGTTTACCCTGGGTCGAAGGAGGCTTGATCGCCTGGAGGCAATCATATTGTTGGGCGGATATTTGACCTACACCATTTATCTCATCGGCATGGAAAATGGCTAGTCTTGCATTGGGGGATGAACCGCCAGAAAAGGACTGATCATGAGATAGACTATTGCACCAGCAACGTATCCAAGCAGGGCAAGCAGGGAGATTCTTTTTAGATACCAAATGAAGTCTATTTTTTCCAACCCCATGGCGGCCACCCCGGCAGCCGACCCGATGATAAGAATGCTTCCGCCCGTGCCTGCACAATAAGCGAGGTACTCCCAAATCATGTGATCGCGGTAAAAGACGTCCATACTATACATACCCATGCTGGCTGCCACCAGGGGGACATTGTCTACTATGGCCGACAAGATTCCGATCAGCGTTATAATAATTCGTTGGTCGCCAATGGTGGAGTCGAGCCAGGAGGCAAGGTGATGCAATACCTGCATTGACTCCAGCGCACTGACCGCCATTAAAATCCCGAGAAAGAAAAGGACGCTGGGCACATCAATTCTTGACAACGCACCGGCAGCCGTGTAATTCTTTTTTTCAATTTCGTCAAGGTCGGGGTTGATCAACTCCGAAACCACCCACAGCACGCCAAGCCCGAGCAGCATTCCGACAAAAGGGGGTAAATGGGTAACTGTCTTAAATATTGGCACGAAGATCAACGCACCAACACCTAGAAATAACATCAACCTCCCCGAACCAACAACCATTCCTTCCTGCTTCGCCACCTGGTCGCTAAACTCGCCAAGCGATCCTTTGAGCGCAAAACTCAGGTACAGCAGCGGAATGAGAAGGCAGCATACACTGGGAAGAAAGAGAGTGACCATGATATTGCCGGTAGAGATTTGACCGCCAATCCATAACATGGTAGTTGTAACGTCACCTATCGGGGTCCATGCGCCACCTGCGTTTGCCGCAATCACGATTATCCCGGCAAAAAATAGTCGCATGTCTTTATTGGGAATGAGTTTGCGGATAAGGGATATCATCACAATGGTCGTGGTGAGATTATCTAAGACAGCGGATAGAAAAAAAGACACCCAGCCTACTATCCATAAAAGTGTTTTGGGATTTCGCGTGGTGATGCGGTCCGTGATAAATCTGAATCCATGATGTGAATCGACCAATTCGACAATGGTCATGGCACCCATAAGGAAAAAGAGAATTTGGGCAATTGAATTCAGGTGCTCGCCAAGTTGCGAAGTGACGAAACCCCGGTAGATTTCCTCCTTGGAAATTTGGGAAATTTTTTCAGCGCTCTGGTCAACGTTAATATGGGCGAAATACTTTTGAAAAGTTTCGCTGTCAGTTACCGCTTTGGACGGGGGAGATAAAACGAACAGCGTCCAACAGATGACACCCGTAAGCAGGGCAGACGCGGTCTTGTTGATTTTGATGGGATGCTCAAGGGCGATGCAGATATACCCAATGACAAAGCAGGTGATGATGATTGCTTCCATAATAGAAGACGTATTGTGGAAAGTTCACCATTTTTGAGACACGGAATTAGAAACGTCTTAGAATTATTTTTGCCTGTATATACGCCACCTCGGTGCCAATGGAAGTAGGGTACCAACTCATGATTTCCTGCTAATGCACAGCAAAAAATGGGTAGATGACCAGATAGGCTGCCGCACCGGCAAAGTAACCCAGCAAGGCCAATAGGGCTATCTTCTTCAGGTACCAGATAAAGTCGATTTTCTCCATGCCCATGACCGCCACGCCAGCAGCAGATCCTATGATTAGAACGCTGCCTCCGGTACCAGCACAATAAGCCAGATACTCCCAGATCATATGATCAGCTGGAAATATTTCCATACTATACATCCCCATACTGGCGGCCACAAGAGGAACGTTGTCGACAATGGAGGAGAGTATTCCAATCAGCGTAATAATGATGCGATTATCTCCGATTGACTCGTCCAGGTAGGCAGCAAAATTTGCTAACGTGCCCATTGACTGGAGTGATCCAACCGCCAACAGAATCCCTAAAAAGAACAATACACTCGGGACATCAATCCTTGTGAGTGCTCCGGCTGCTGTATAGGGCCGCTTATCTGCTTCGTCCATATCTGGGTTAATCAATTCTGAAACAACCCATAGCACACCGAGCGCAAGCAACATTCCCAAATAGGGCGGCAGATGCGTGACTGTTTTAAAGATTGGAACAGAGATTAATCCTCCCACGCCAACGAAGAGCATCGTCTTCGATCCACGAATCGGTTCACCGGATCCGTGGTGACCATGGCCATGTGAACGTTCACCGGTTGAATCACTTCCGCTAGCTTCTCCAAGATCTCCAGTCAGTGTGAACTGAAGGTATATCAACGGGATAATCATGCAGATCAAACTCGGAATAATCAGAGTCAATACGATATTGCCTGCGGTAATCTGACCACCTATCCATAGCATCGTGGTGGTAACATCCCCAATAGGTGACCACGCGCCACCTGCATTGGCTGCCACGACAATCATTCCGGCAAAAAATAATCTCATCTGCTTGTTGGGGACCAACTTCCTTATGAGTGAGACCATCACGATCGAGGTAGTGAGGTTGTCAAGAATGGCCGATAAAAAGAACGTGACGGTACATATAACCCATAGTAGTTTTTTCGGATTCTTGGTCGTGATCCTGTCCGTGACAATTCTGAATCCCTGGTAAGCATCAATCAATTCTACTATGGTCATTGCGCCCATTAGGAAAAATAATATGGCCGAGATCTCACTCAGGTGCTCTCCAAGTTGCTCACCAATGTGATGAATATCCTCGGGAGAAGATACCGCGTACAATGTCCAGCAGAGTACGCCAGTCAGCAGTGCCGATGCTGTCTTATTTATTTTGATGGGATGCTCAAGCGCGATCGCGATGTACCCAATAACAAAGAGGGTGATGATTATGATTTCCATATGCCTGCATTAGGTCGGTAGTAAATATATATAAAATTGATTTTGACCAACCATCTCCCAATAGTAAAGTGTTTAAGTTATTTCTGTCGATACCATTTTTAACTTCAGCCGACCGTTCCCGGGAAAGTTGCCAAAAAGTTCCTCTAAATAATGGCAGCATTAGTTACTTTTAAGTGGATAAAGACGACTAATATACTTAACTAGTATATAGAAAAAACGAGCTGCACTTATATGGATATTCAAGCAATCATACTCATCCTGTTCATCGGAGGCTATTTGGCCATCACGTTGGAGCACACCTTGAAAATTGATAAACTGATTCCCGCCCTGGCGATGATGGCTTTGCTTTGGGCCATAATTGCCCTCGGCCATCTGGATGTTTTCAATGTAAATGCCGAGCTGAAGGAACTTGAACCAACTCATCTTGAGGAGATTCTATTGCACCACCTTGGAAAAACTGCTGAAATTTTGGTCTTCCTGATTGGTGCCATGACCATCGTTGAAATCATAGACTATTTTGATGGGTTTGCAACCATCAAGGGTTTCATCCGGACGAAAAGTAAAGTGAGCCTGCTTTGGATTTTTAGCATCCTCGGGTTCATTCTGTCGGCTATCATCGACAACCTGACAGCAACCATCGTTTTAATAACCATTCTGCAAAAGGTAATTAATGATCGTGATACACGACTTTGGTATGCGGGCCTTATTATTATTGCGGCCAATGCCGGTGGTGCATGGTCGCCTATTGGGGACGTAACGACCACCATGTTGTGGATCGCCAACCGGGTGACGACTTCACAACTCATTCTGCATACCCTTATCCCCTCGATACTTTGCATGGTTGTTCCTGTGTTCATTGCTTCGAGATATAAAGTATTCTCGGGAGAAATTGACCTTGATATCAACAAGGAGCCTGCCGTTTCCAAATATGGGGCCACCATGTTGTACCTTGGCCTGAGTGCGATCGTCTTCGTTCCTATTTTTAAAACGGTTACTCACCTGCCGCCCTACATCGGGATGATGTTGTCATTGGCGGTGGTGGCTGCCTTTGCTGAAATTTACAGCAACCGTTTATTTAGCATGTCCAGCATTGGTGAAGACCAGGATGCCAGTGATGCTGCAGCGCATCACAGTCCGGTACACAAGTCTTTGGGGAAGGTGGAAATGCCAAGCATTTTATTCTTTCTTGGAATTTTGATGGCCGTGGCAGCACTCGAATCGTTGGGTATGTTATTTAATTTTGCCATTGACCTGGACAAAGCCGTACCCAACAGGGATATTGTGGTTGGGATATTGGGTTTGGGATCTGCGGTGATTGACAATGTGCCCCTGGTTGCGGCAAGCATTGGCATGTTCTCAGAGCCACTCGATCACCCGCTTTGGCATTTTATTGCCTATTCAGCCGGTACGGGTGGAAGTATTCTTATTATTGGTTCAGCCGCTGGTGTGGTGGCGATGGGAATGGAAAAAATTAATTTCTTCTGGTACCTTAAAAAAATAGGAATTCTTGCATTGATTGGATTTGTGGCTGGTGGTGTCGCGTTTATTCTCTTGCGTGACTGGATGTTGGCCTAACGTGGACCTCATTGCTTCTCAAACAATCCGTCATTCAACAGATTAAGTGCCTTTTCTTTATAGGTGGAGTCAACCAACAGGGATATATTGTTTCTGCTGCCTCCAAAAGACACCATGCGAATGGGTATTTCGTCCAGCGACCTGAAAATCATTTTAAGAACATCTACTTTTTCCGACAGCTTGTTGCCCACAATGCAAATAATGGTTTGGTTTTCATCGATTTCGATTGACCCAAACTTATTAAGCTCCTGGCCGATCTCTTTAATGGCTTTTTTGTCATCTATGGTTACCGACACGGCAACTTCTGAGGTCGAGATCATATCGATCGAGGTTTGATGATTTTCAAATACCTCAAATACTTTTCTTAGAAAGCCATAGGCGAGTAGCATGCGCGAAGATTTGATTTTGATGGCGGTAATCTGATCTTTTGCTGCAATGGCCTTGACCTTACCGGACTCACTGCTATCGCTGATGATGGTCCCAGTGGCCTTTTCGTCCATCGTATTTTTTAGCCGGACCGGAATGTTATACTTCTGAGCCGGCACGATGGTAGAGGGATGCAGAATCTTGGCTCCAAAATAGGCCAGCTCCGATGCCTCATCAAAGGTAAGCGCAGCTATCGGGAAAGTTTTTTTAACGATGCGAGGATCGTTGTTATGCATCCCGTCAATGTCCGTCCATATCTGAATTTCTTTTGCCCTTACGGCCGCACCGATCAGGGAAGCCGTATAGTCACTTCCCCCTCGCCTTAGGTTATCGATTTCATTTTTGTGGTTGCGGCATATATAACCTTGCGTAATCAGTATTTCATATTTTTCCAACGAGCTAATCAATGGGCGCAAACGATCCTCAATCTTTGCCAACTCAGGCTCATTGTCTTCATCTATCGTCATAAAATGAAGGGCCGGGAGCATTCGCGACTTAACTTCCCGTTCATTGAGGTGAGCATGAAAAAATTCTGTCGACAATAATTCACCTTGCGCGAGCAATTCCCGTTTGCTTCGATCGTCAAACTTTCCGGCAGCCAATAGTTTAATTAGACTAAAATGGCGGCTAATAATCTCCTCACCAATGGTCTGATACGTAGGAGTGCTGAAAAGTGATTTTGAAAAGTGGTGATAGAATTGCTCGAGTGAATCAATTTTTTGAGTGGCTTCCTTTGCATCATCGACAAGCAGCGCGTCAGCAATTTCCACAAGCGTATTGGTTGTGCCTGAGAACGCTGAAAGCACAACAATTTTTCTGCCAGGTGTAGATATCACAAGGTCAGCTACTTTTTTGAGACGTTCCGGTTTGCCTACGGACGTACCACCAAATTTTAGAATAAGCATCGTTAGGGTCGATCTAGTAACAGGCGACAAATGTAGCTATGGATGAATCTAAATTGGGGAGGCCGGTCACAATTTCTCCAGCAGCCCGTTGATCGCGGTGAGTTTTTTGATTTGATGATTCAGTGTTGCGGCCCCGCCATCCAATTCAACGGAGACGGTAATCTTGTTGCCAGGCCGTTGATAGTTGATCTCCGGCTCCCTTGCCATTCCCTGATCGGGGGTTTTAAAAAGTGAAAAGAAGTTGTAATTGAGGACTTCACCTATTTTTTGAAGTTGGTCCGTCTTTATTTCCTTACGGGCAAATATGGAGTAGATATTTCGCGAGCTGGTATTGATTCTTTTGGCAAATTCTGACAGTTTCATTCCTGATTGCTGGTAAACGCGTTCAATTTCTCTGCCAATATGTATTTCCATCTCTCAATTATAGAACAGTTTGTTCAGTAGAAGGGCAAAAAATAATGTATTATTGTTGCGTTAATAGTAGAAAATAAGCACATTTACGCATCAAATTGTCGCTATATGCGAATTTTTGATTCAAAATCGGGCTTCGATGTTTTCATCAAGTCCAAATTGATTTATGCGCTACAAATACCAACTCAATCACCTGTTAAGCCTCCTGCCGACCGGCATTTATCCGGAGACCATTACGGCCAGCATTGAGGTATTGCATCAGATCGATGTGCAAGTATTTCATCGCGATAGATTCATCGGAATAGGTGACACAGAAGAAATTCCTGATGAACGCCTTCGTATTTATGCGGACGTGTTCGGGGTTCGTGTGGATGATTTGAGGACAAAAATGGTAGCCTCAGTGGCCGACTGAACCTAGGATGGATTTAAATTCTCGATGTCGATTTCTATTTGAGTTTGCTCACCAGCCCTCACCGGTATACCGGTCTGCATTCCGAGAATTTCAACCACATTTCCTGAATCGCTGTGTTTGGCAAAAACCAAGTCATAATCGCCAGGTTCTAAGAAGCCGAGAGTAAACGAAGTTGATTTTATCGAAGTGGACGTTACTGATTGGTAGAATGCCACGCGGTCCGCGACCTCAATTTTCTCTTCAGTTTTAAAAGAACCCTTCTGATAGGCGTAAACTACAACCTGCTTCGGGGCGTTACTGCTTACGATGGTTGCTCTAACGTGGCCCGATTTGTTCGTATGTATGACCCTAACAAAAGGATCAATGACATACTCACCCCTTTCGTTGATCTTGATCGATTTGCGTAGATCAAAATCAAATGTAATATCAGTAAATCCTCGTGACGAGATACCCAGCGGTGTGTCCAGTATGACTTCGGAGGCCAACCCTTGTGCCATGTATAGCGGGGCCGAGGTACCGTTTTTGAATGTAATGTTGGACTGGGGATTGACAATCAAACTGCTATTGCGATTGGCAACATTAAAACTCAGCCGAACTGCTGTAAACTCTCCGGGGCTTATGTATTGATCAATTAGAAGGATTGATTTCCCTTCCGAATACGCGAGGAGATTTACTCCAACCGGCTGTTCAAAATTCTTGAATGATTTCCATTTTCCATTTTGGTAACCCTCCACATTGGTGATTACCACATTGACTGCCTTGACATCCGTAGCATCAATGGGAGCGTCTGTAATGGAGATTCTAAGCGTTCCCTTCAAGCCGCCCTCCTCGCCACATCCGAAAAGAATGAGTGCAATGAGAACAAAGTAATATCGCATTGATTTAACCGAGCTTTTCATCGTCATTCTATTACCCAAATTAGGCGCAGGTAACCTGATTATGAGCAAGTTATCGCCAAGTGGTAGGAAATGGCTTTAAAACGACAAAACCCCCGGAAAATGGGGGTTTTGTCTTATTGGTCAATACTGGAAAACTTATTTTTTATCCTTGTCATTTACTTCTTCATACTCGACATCGGACACGTTATCCGTACCGTCTTCGGTAGCTGATGCCTGACCAGCATCTGGCCCGGGCTGTGCACCACCGGCTGCGCCTGCTGCGTACATCTCCTGCGATGCCGCCTGCCAAGCCGCATTAAGCGCGGTCATTGCGCCATCGATGGCGGCAATATCCTTGGCCTGGTGGGCCGCTTTAAGTTTTTCAAGCGCACCGTTAATTGCGGATTTGTTTCCGTCCGAAAGTTTGTCCCCAAACTCCTTCAACTGCTTTTCAGTTTGGAAGATCAGTGAATCAGCCTGATTTATTTTTTCAATGCGTTCTTTTTCTGCTTTATCTGTTTCGGCATTGGCCTGCGCCTCTTCTTTCATCTTCTTAATTTCTTCATCAGTCAGGCCGGACGAGGCTTCGATCCTGATTTTTTGCTCTTTTCCGGTGCCTTTGTCTTTGGCCGAAACGTGAAGTATACCATTCGCGTCAATATCGAACGTCACTTCAATTTGAGGCACCCCGCGTGGAGCCGGAGGAATGCCATCCAGGTGGAATCTGCCGATCGTGCGGTTGTCTTTCGCCATCGGGCGTTCACCCTGCAGTACATGAATCTCCACAGAAGGTTGACTGTCTGAGGCAGTTGAAAACACCTCGGATTTTTTGGATGGTATGGTTGTATTGGATTCAATGAGTTTGGTCATCACGCCACCCATCGTTTCAATACCCAAAGAGAGAGGCGTTACATCCAGCAGAAGCACATCTTTAACTTCGCCTGTCAACACACCCCCCTGGATGGCTGCTCCAATGGCCACAACCTCATCGGGGTTCACGCCCTTGGAAGGTTTTTTTCCAAAGAATTTTTCGACCTCCTCCTGAATGCGGGGAATGCGGGTCGATCCTCCGACCAGGATAACCTCGTTGATATCAGAAGTGCTCAATCCGGCATCTTCCATGGCCTTTTTACAGGGCTCCAGCGTTCTGCGCACCAGGTCGTCCACCAATTGCTCAAATTTTGCACGGGTCAATTTTTTCACCAAGTGCTTGGGTACCCCGTCAACGGAGGTAACGTAAGGCAGGTTTATTTCACTTTCCTGTGAGCTGGACAATTCAATTTTTGCCTTTTCAGCTGCCTCCTTTAAGCGCTGCAATGCCATTGGATCTTTTCTAAGATCAATGTTCTCATCGGCCTTAAATTCGTCAGCCAGCCAGTTGATGATTTTCTGATCGAAGTCATCACCGCCCAGGTGAACGTCACCGTTGGTAGATTTTACTTCAAATACACCGTCACCCAACTCAAGAATGGAAACATCGAATGTACCACCGCCCAGGTCGTACACCGCTATTTTCATGTCTTTGTTTTTCTTATCCATGCCGTAAGCCAAGGCGGCAGCTGTGGGCTCGTTGATGATGCGTTTCACGTCAAGTCCCGCGATCTGTCCGGCTTCTTTAGTGGCCTGGCGTTCAGCATCGTTGAAGTAGGCGGGCACCGTGATCACCGCTTCAGTAACGGTTGTGCCCAGATAATCTTCAGCGGTTGTCTTCATTTTTTGAAGAATCATTGCTGAGATTTCCTGGGGAGTATACAGGCGATCGCCAATTCGTACCCTGATGGTATCGTTGTTGCCTTTTTCGACAGCGTACGAAACCATTTTCTTTTCGCCAGACACCTCATCAAATTTTTTCCCCATGAAGCGTTTGATCGAAGTTACCGTATTGTTGGGGTTGGTGATGGCTTGTCTTTTTGCGGGGTCTCCAACCTTGCGCTCGCCTTTTCCATTGTCCAAAAAGCCAACAATGGATGGAGTCGTTCTCCGGCCTTCGCTGTTGGCGATTACCACCGGTTCGTTACCCTCCATTACCGACACACAGGAGTTGGTTGTACCCAGATCTATTCCTATTATTTTTCCCATGATAAAATCAGTTTTCTAATCTATTATTAATAAGTAGCAATCGATGATCAATGGTTGTGCCAAGGGAGCTTTTTGAAGGGGAGAGTGACACATTGACATATTTGGACGTCTCGAGGCCGAATCTCTTTGTTTTTATAACTTCTCAAGCACCTTTAAGAGTTGCTCTGCGTCCTTTTGACCAAGTTTAGAAGCCTTGATCAGGTCTTTTCTGGCCTGCTGTACTTTGCCTGTTTGTGAAAAAAGGCGCCCTCTGGCCAGATAAGCCCATGAATTGCCTTTGTCAGTTTCTATGGCTTTGGTATGATATTCCAGCGCTAATTGGAGGTTTCCGTCTTGTTCAAATACAAGACCTTTGACCCAAAACATGAACGAAAGCTGTTTGTCAGGCAAATAATAATTTTGGGTTTCGATGTGACTTAGAATCACCTCCAATTCATGGGAGACCCTGTCCCAATTTTGTTGCTTGATCAGGATATCCAGTTTGGCCACATATGCCGCTGTGCTTTTGGTATTTTCAGTAAATCGATCAAGATATTTGAGTGCATTTAATGTGTCACCTTTCTCCAATAGCCTAACAATTGCATCGTGTATTTGAAAATAACTTATAGTCGTAAAATTGGTCATGCGCACCCGATCATCTGCCGCCTTGCTGTCCTCTCCAAGTCTTTCATAGCTGAAAGCCCGACTTGCTAACGCTTCATTGTCAGTGCTGTCTGTCTCTAAGAAATTGGTAAAATCAGCCACGGCACCTTTGTAGTCCTTAATGTGAAATCTGCTGACTCCCCTTAGCTTATAAAGTACATTCAGTAAAGGGTTGATTTCGATGGCATAACTGAATTCTTTTTCGGCTGACTTCCAATCATTTTTATTTCCATAATATATTCCTGATTTCTTGTGCGCATCTAAAATTTCGAAGTCGATCTTTGTCGCAGCTTTGTAGTATTGCCACGCATTTTCATGCTGGCCGCTGTGCTCATATCCAATGCCAATCAAAAACAAGCTTAAAGCATTTTGATCAAGATTTTGAACATCCAGAAGACTTTGAATTCCACCTTCGAAGTCTGAAATGAAGAATAGCGAAATTGCTTTTTTAACTTTAAAAATGTCCTCATCGGGAAGGCTGAACATGTTTTGATCCGAGTAGTTCAAAGCAAATTGCAAATCCAGCTTTCGGTCTAGTTGACTTTGAAAACCTCTAAAATTTCTTTCATCTTCCTGGTTCGCTTTTAATACTCTTCGGAAATCAACAAAAGAGTTTTCAAAATCGCCTTGTTTGGCCAGTAATGTGCCCCGGTAAATGCGGAACATAAAATTTATCGGGTTATGCTCAATCAAAATATTTAAGTCAGCCAAACTTTTACTTTCATCCGTTTTCGAATTAATCAGCGCGCGCAAAAACAATGCATCACGGTTAATTGAATCCGACTTAATCACCTCGGTGAAGTAGGGCAGTCCGGCCTCGGGTTTTTTCTTCTCGATCATTTTTATAATCCCCAACCTGACTTTGGCGGTGAGAAAGCTTGAGTCAAGTTTCAGGCTTTCTTTGTAAAATTTTTCCGCTTTGCTTGTGTTGCCATGTTGTACCTGCAGGTCCCCAAGCATCAAAGAGATTTTTGGTTTGCCGGACAATTTCCTGGCTTTTTCAAGGTAGTCTTCTGCCAGGTATATTTTGTTCTCGAGCAACGCAACTTTGCCAAGTTCTACCAGCGGTTCAGAAATGGTGCTTTTAATTTTTGACGTTGTTAGAAGGCTTGCCCTGGCCTCTGTAAAATTTCCCTGAAGTTTTTGAGTGATGCCCAGATAGTAGTGGGCAACCCATAGTGTTGAATCGATTTTAATCGCCTCATTAAATCCAAGGACTGCGGCCCTTAATTTACCCTCCTTCAGGGCAGTCAAGCCATCGTTTAACGGCAATTGCACTGCTCCCGGCATATCCCAAACGATGGCAACATCGTCATATTCCCACGCAGTTTGTATACCGGAATAAAACTCGGATAAAAATAGTTGCCCGATGCAACAGTTCTTGATTACTAAAAATCCTATAACGAGCAATAGAGATTTCATCTAAACCTGCAAGTGATCCAGCGTGAGAATATTGTTCAATTCCTGAGCAAAATTTAGAATTATCTTTTATTTCAAACAAAAATACTTTGGGGACGGCACTGTGGAAATCAAACGTTAGATTTGCACGATTTTTACTATGGCCCTGGAGCAAGAAATATCGAAACGAAGAACCTTCGGCATCATCAGTCACCCCGATGCCGGAAAAACCACACTGACGGAGAAATTGCTCCTTTTTGGCGGAGCCATTCAGAAGGCCGGTGCGGTTAAGTCCAGCAAAATAAAGGATCACGCCCGTAGCGACTGGATGGAAATTGAAAAGCAGCGCGGAATTTCGGTAGCCACCTCAGTGATGGGGTTTAACTACAAAGACATCAAAATCAATTTGCTGGACACCCCAGGTCACCAGGATTTTGCGGAAGACACCTATCGGACGCTAACTGCTGTAGACAGTGTGATTATGGTGATCGACTGTGTGAAGGGCGTAGAAATGCAAACGGAAAAATTGATGGAAGTGTGCCGGATGCGAAATACGCCTGTAATCTGTTTCATCAATAAATTGGACCGGGAAGGTCAAGATCCCTTCGATTTACTCGATGAAATAGAAACTAAATTGAATATCAAGGTAAGGCCCCTTAGCTGGCCCATCAGCATGGGAAAAACCTTCAAAGGCGTATACTCACTATACGAAAAAAGCCTGAAGCTCTTCACGCCAAGTAAAACCAAGGTAGAAGATGCCATCGAAATCGCGGATATTAATGATCCCCTGATTGACGGCTATGTGGGGGAGAACAACGCCCGGCAACTTCGGGCAGATGTTGAGCTGATCGAAGGAGTCTATCCCGATTTTCAAGTAAGCGATTATAGATCCGGTAAAGTGGCTCCGGTATTCTTTGGAAGTGCAGTCAATAACTTTGGGGTGAAAGAGTTGCTTGACACTTTTATAAAAATTGCCCCAACGCCACTTCCAAGGGAAACCACACTCAGGGAGATTGAACCGGTTGAAAAGAAATTTACGGGATTCATCTTCAAAATTCATGCGAATATGGATCCTAAGCATCGCAACCGGATCGCCTTTCTTAGAGTATGCTCCGGAAAATTCGAAAGAGGAAACAATTACCTGCATGTAAGACAGGATAAGAACATTCGTTTCTCCAATGCCACCGCGTTTATGGCTCAGGATCGGGAGACGGTGGACGAGGCGTGGCCTGGGGATATTGTCGGTTTGTACGACACGGGCAATTTGAAGATTGGGGATACGCTCACAGAGGGCGAAAAGACCACGTACACCGGCATACCTAGTTTTTCACCGGAGATCTTCAAAGAAGTGATCAACAAGGACGCCATGAAAACCAAACAATTGGAAAAAGGATTGTTGCAGTTGATGGAGGAGGGTGTAGCGCAATTGTTCCATTATCAATTGGGAAACAGAAAAGTGGTGGGTACGGTAGGTGCGCTTCAGTTTGAGGTGATCCAGTTTAGATTAAAGAATGAATACAATGCCACGGTTGAATTTGCTTCGCAAAACATTTACAAAGCGTGTTGGATAAGCAGTAAGGACCCAAAAAAGCTTCAGGAATTTTTGGATTCCAAGCAGCGACACATCGCCCGCGACAAGGACGACAAACTCGTTTTTATGGCCGAGTCCAAAGCGTGGTTGCAAATGGTGCAGGATAATTTTCCCGAAATCGATTTTCATTTTACCTCAGAATTCAAAGAAAACGAGAAGGAGGTTTCCTGATCAAAGGCGCGCTCATGCAGCTTTCAAACCATATCGATGTATTGTATGAGGACAACCACTTAGTTATAGTTAATAAACCAGCCGGCCTGCTGGTGCAAGGTGACGCCACAGGTGACGAGCCACTCGTTGAGGCGGTTAAGCAATACATTAAGGTGAAGTATAAAAAACCCGGTGCTGTTTTTCTCGGGGTGGTCCATCGGCTGGACAGGCCTGTAAGCGGAGTGGTGGTATTCGCCAGAACTTCCAAATCGCTGGCCAGAATGAATGCGCAGTTCAGAGATAAAAAAACAAAAAAGACCTATTGGGCGATATCCGCCAGTCGTACCCCATCGAAATCCGGCAGATTAGTGCACTGGCTGATCAAGGATGAAAAGAAGAATAAGGTCACCGCGTATTCAAACGAGAACGACCGGGGAAAACGCGCGGATCTGGATTACAGACTGATTCAAACCCATGGGAGCTATCATTTAATTGAGGTGAACCCCATCACCGGTCGGCCTCACCAGATAAGGGTACAGTTGGCAAGTATGGGATGTCCTATTGTCGGAGATATCAAGTACGGAGCATCCGCCCCAAACGAGGATGCAAGTATTTGCCTTCATGCACGGAGGCTGGAGTTTTCTCATCCTGTCACGCGCGAAGTGCTTTCCATCGAGGCTGCTCCGCCATTGCTGGGGGCATGGGCAATGTTTAGTTAGTCTCATTCCCCATCTGGTTATAAAACCTTGGAGTCTTTCCATATCTTGGGCGCGACTCAAAACTAAGGGGTGAACTGGATTAACAAACTTCAGGAGCGGTGGAAAGTGGGTAGCGCATTTCAGGTGTTTATCATCCTGGTCGTGTTTGCCTGCACCGGGTTTACCGTTCTGTTTTTGAAGAAGCCCGCCCTTGGATTAATAATTGGAGAGGGTGAAATGCCGCTGTGGATATCCGTGGTTTATTACCTGCTGGTTCTACCTATTTACAACCTGCTGCTGCTTTTTTATGGATTGATATTCGGTCAATTTCATTTTTTTTGGACTTTTGAAAAGCGGTTCTTTCATCGACTAATGTCTATATTTAAGAAATCAAATTCATAAAGTATAACCATGAAACCTACGCTGTTTTGTCTCCTTGGCTTAATCATTGCAACCGCGTGTGCTCCACCAAAATATGCTTATCATTTTGATCGATACGACTACAATACCGGAAGGAAGTTGAAGGGTGAGCAAATTGCAGGCTTGGGTAGTGAATTAACCCCCATTGAGGCGGAATCGCTATTTGCAAGTAAGGAAAATACATTGATGGACAATAAGCTGCGGGCAGCTTCGGCAACGGTAGTCGAGAAGAAGACTTACGCCCAGATGACCTGGGTTGAACGGAAGGAGTTAAGAAGGGATATTAAAAAATACATTAAGGTCAAAAAAGAAACCGTTCAGGCTTCAAAGAAATCCAACGCCATGGACAACGATCTGAAGTTGGCTGCTATTTTTGGAGCTGTAGGACTTGTCGCCCTCATTATTAGTGGCGATGTTTTTTATATTCTTGGAGGTATTGCGCTCATTATTGGTGTGGTCTTCTTTGTGAAGTGGTTGGTAAGGCAATAGGAAACATATAAATAGAATTGTGACGAAGGCCTCTTTTTTATTTGAGGCCTTTGCTTTTTTATAGAAAAATTTATTTTTGCAACCTGAAAAAGTAATTGACCCTTGGTCAACTTACTGTTTAGTGCAATTTTATTTTTAACCTGGCAACTAAACGATGAACATTACCATTGAAAACTTATCCAAACAATACGGCCCCCAAAAGGCGGTAGATGATCTTTCCTTTGAAGTGAAAACGGGAGAGATTCTAGGGTTTTTAGGCCCAAATGGTGCCGGTAAAAGTACCACCATGAAAATGATCACAGGGTATCTGGGAATTGGTGCGGGCAAGGTAAATTTTGGTGATAAGTCCCTTTCCGAGTATGGGGACCTCATCAAAAGGCACATCGGTTACCTCCCGGAGAATAATCCCCTGTACATGGATATGCCGGTCATTGATTACCTGGAGTTTTGCGCTTCTCTGCAAGGCGTGGCCAAAAACAAGATCCAGGAACGGGTAAGAAAAATGGTGAAGGTTTGTGGACTTAATGCGGAAAAGCACAAAAAAATCGGTGAATTGTCTAAGGGATATCGGCAGCGCGTTGGACTGGCGCAAGCCATGATACACGACCCCGAAATTCTAATTTTGGATGAGCCAACTACCGGATTGGACCCCAACCAGATTGTTGAAATCAGAAAGCTCATCCGCGAGCTGGGTAAAGAAAAAACGGTGATCCTGAGCACCCATATTCTTCCGGAGGTCGAGGCTACCTGCGATCGGATCCTCATTATCAATCGAGGCAAGATTGTGGCCAATGGCACGGCAGAAACCCTACGCATGCAGGCCACGGGCCAGGAACTCCTGAAGGTAAGGATCGAAGACGCGCAGTCCGAAATTATTCTTGATGAGCTCAGGAGAATATCCAATACCGATCGCGTGGAGTTGGTAGATAAAAACCTGAATCGATTTGAAATTCAGAGCAAGACCGGGGCATCTTCCAAGCGAGACATCTTTAACCTCTGCGTACAAAAGGGCTGGGTGCTTAGTGAACTCACACCTATTGAAACGAGGCTGGAAGATATTTTCAGAAACTTAACCATGAATTGAGTATGCATGCAATTTGGGTGATAACAAAACGCGAACTGCAATCATTTTTTGATTCTTTGATCGCTTATATCATATTGATTCTGTTCCTTGGCTTTAGCGGGTTTTTCACCTGGTTGTTCGGATCGGATATATTTTTTGTGGGCCAGGCCAGTCTTCAGGCTTTCTTTAGTGTATCGTTTTGGACGCTGTTCTTTTTTATTCCCTCACTCACCATGCGGTTGCTAGCCGAGGAGAATAAGTCGGGAACGATCGAATTGCTGTTGACAAAAGCAGTAACCGATCGCGAAGTGGTGGTGGGAAAATTCCTGTCGACCCTGATTCTGGTGGTTATCGCGCTGGCATTTACAATTCCCTATGTGATCACAGTTTATAACATCGGAGATATGGACCTCGGTCAGGTTCTTTGTGGATACCTTGGATTAATCCTGATGAGCGCCTCCTACATCAGCATCGGCTTGTATATGAGCAGCATCACGAGCAATCAGATTGTTGCGTTTTTGCTGGCCCTGCTTGTCGGGCTATTCTTCCATCTGATATTTGAGGTGTTGGCCGCCAACTTTTCTGGAATGACGGGCCAGATTTTTCAGACCCTTAGTTTATCCAATCATTTTGAAGGAATATCCCGCGGTGTGATAGACACACGGGATTTGATTTACTTCGGATCATTGATCTTTATCGGATTATTTCTGTCTGAATTGTCTTTAACCAAACGCAATATTGATTAGTAATCATGAAGCAAAAGCTTTACATAACGACTGCCTTGATCATTACTATTTTATTTGTAGTGAATTTGCTTTCCAATGAATTTCACATAAGGTTTGATTTCACGGACGAAAAGCAATACACATTAAGCCAGGCAACAAAAGATATATTGAATAGCCTGGAAGAGCCTATTACCATCAAGGCCTACTTTTCTGAAAACCTTCCTCCCAACGTGGTGAAGGCACGCCAGGATTTCCAGGAGATGCTCATTGAATATGCAAGCCTTTCTGATGGCATGTTGCTGTATGAATTTATAGATCCGAATGAAAACGAAGCGAATGAGCAGGATGCGGTTAGCCATGGCATACAGCCGGTGTTGATCAATGTGCGGGAGAAAGATCAGGTAAAACAACAAAAGGCATTTTTGGGCGCTACCGTTTCACTGGAAGACAAGTCGGATGTCATTCCTTTTATACAACCCGGCACGGCCATGGAGTATGAACTGTCAACAGCCATCAAAAAAATATCCGTTGATAACAAACCGAAAATTGGATTTCTGCAAGGTCATGGCGAACCGTCCATTGGTGAGCTCATGCAATTGCAAAATCAACTGACAGTACTTTATGAAACTCAGGAAATTAACCTGGATTCTTTGGATGTTCCCGATCAAATTAAAACACTGGTCATCATGCGGCCCAGCGACAGCATCCCGGATGCGGTGCTTAATCGCGTGGACAAATTTCTTGCAAGAGGGGGACGGGTGGCAGTCGCTATGAACAGGGTAAACGGAAATTTGCAAAATTCATCCGGATATTCGATTAACACGGGATTGGAAAACTGGTTGCAGCAGAAGGGGATCATCGTAGAAAATAATTTTATTATTGATGCAAGTTGTGGATCAGTCACCGTGCAGCAGCAACAGGGATTTTTTACCATGCAAACCAACGTTTCATTTCCCTATTTGCCCAGGGTTGCCAACTTTGCGGATCATCCGATCACGAAGGGACTGGAAAATGTGATGTTTGAGTTTGCCAGCGCGATCCGGTATACCGGAGATACCACCAAACGATTCACACCTCTGGCCATGTCCAGCGATAAGGCCAATTCACTGGCCGCTCCGCAATATTTTGATATACAAAAGCAATGGACGGATGCTGATTTTCCGCTTAGAAATTTGATCATGGCAGCGGCCGTAGAGGGAAAAATTTCCGGCAATGGCGAGTCAAAATTGGTCGTCATTTCTGATGGTGACTTTGCGGTCTCGGGAGGAGGTCAGCGGCCTCGCCAACTCCAGCCTGATAATGTTAGCTTGATCTCCAATGCCATCGATTGGCTGTCGGATGACACTGGGTTAATTGCGCTAAGAACCAAGGGCGTCACTTCCCGGCCGATAGATGAACTCGAGGAGTCAACTAAAACCATCTTGAAGTATGCTAATTTTCTGATGCCCTTGATCCTGGTGATGGGCTATGGCTTAATACGAATGCAACGAAACAGAATGACACGATTGAAAAGAATGAGTGAAAACTATGAAGAAGCTTAGTAACAAAATTCTAATCATCACATTGGTCGTATTGATCGGTATTTTTGTCCTTTCGAGAATTTTTCGCTCTCCATCTCTGGAAAGCAATTTGAGAAAAGACCTGGTTCAGGTTGACACATCCCAAGTCACGGAAGTGCGCATTCAGCCGGCCAAGGAACCCACTAAGGAATTGAAACTCATAAAGAAAGGGAACAAATGGAGGATAATAGGTGATGCCAGGGAGGCAGATGCAGAAGCAGGCACAGTCGAGAGCATGCTGGGTGTAATAAAAAAACTGGAGGCGCAGCGTATGGTTACCCGCAAAAAGGACAAATGGGAAACCTTTGAGGTAGGTGAGGCCAGTTCGCGCGTCATGGTCTTCGCGGGTGGAGACAAACAAGCAGACTTTAGGGTAGGCAAGACGGGGTTTAATCAAGGCCAGGGTGGCGGACTCAGTGGAGCTTATACGTATGTGCGATTGACCAACGAGGATGAGGTCTATTCGTCTGAGGGTTTTATTGGATCTCATTTTAACCGGACATTTACGGAGTGGCGAAACAAGGCCTTCCTGAAAATTACGCGGGATGACGTGACGAAAATTCAGTTTAACTATCCCGACTCGAGTTTTGTATTGGAAAAAAGAGATTCGGTTTGGTTTGCTGGTGACGCCCTGGCGAACGAATCGAAAGTAACTCAGTACTTCAGTAAAATCAGGTTCAAAAACGTTTCTGATTTTGAGGACGGATTTGTCCAACCAGGCAAATCGTTGTTGACGCTTCAAATACATGGCAACGGAGGTCCCATAGCCACGGCACAGGCCTGGAAGAAGAATGAAGACGAGTGGGTGCTGACCTCTACACTACAGGATGGCGTTTATTTTTTGGGCAAGACCTCCGATGTGATTAAGGATATATTTCCGGGGCGCGATTGGTTTACGAACCCCTAAAAATAGTAAAGGCCCGTACGGGCCTTTATCATTTCTGCTCAGGTTGGGATTAACTGCCAATTCCGTCCGCCAATAAAATCACCTTATTTTTGAGAACCTCAACTACGCCTCCGGTTATCTTCACGGTATTGGTGGCATCCTTTGACTTGTACTCGACCACACCCTCTTTTAATAGTCCCACAAGGGGTGCGTGACCATTCAAAACCTGGAACGATCCGTCAGATCCCGGGAAAGTGGCAATGTTTACTTCTCCTTCGAATATCTTTTTTTCTGGCGTAATAATTTCTAAGTGCATTTTTTTATGCTTTAGCTTCTGCCATCAGGCGTTCTCCTTTTTCGATGGCTTGTTCGATACTTCCCACCAGGTTAAAGGCCGCTTCGGGATACTGATCCAATTCGCCATCCATGATCATGTTAAATCCTTTGATGGTGTCTTTGATATCCACCAGTACGCCCTTCAAGCCTGTGAAAGCCTCGGCAACATGGAAAGGTTGTGAAAGGAATCGCTGTACCCTACGTGCGCGGTGTACAACAAGCTTATCTTCATCCGAAAGCTCATCCATACCAAGGATGGCAATGATATCTTGAAGTTCTTTATAACGCTGCAACGTCTCCTTCACACGCGTGGCGCAATTGTAGTGATCATCTCCCACAATGTCGGCACGAAGAATTCTTGAGGTAGAATCCAGTGGATCAACCGCTGGATAAATCCCCAGCTCAGCAATCTTACGAGACAACACAGTAGTGGCATCCAGGTGAGAGAATGTGGTAGCCGGAGCCGGGTCAGTCAAGTCATCAGCGGGAACGTATACGGCCTGTACCGAAGTGATTGAGCCATTTTTTGTTGAAGTAATCCGCTCCTGCATAGCGCCCATCTCCGTAGCCAATGTTGGTTGGTAACCAACCGCAGACGGCATACGGCCAAGGAGAGCCGACACTTCCGAACCGGCCTGTGTGAAACGGAAGATGTTATCGATAAAGAAAAGAATATCTCTTCCTTTGCCCGTTCCGTCACCATCGCGGAAATATTCGGCCACCGTCAATCCTGAAAGGGCCACCCTCGCACGTGCTCCGGGAGGCTCATTCATCTGTCCAAAAACGAATGTTGCCTTGGAATCTTTTAATTTTTCGATATCCACCTTCGAGAGGTCCCAACCGCCTGCATGAAGCGATTTCACAAACTCTTCACCGTAGTTGATGATACCCGCCTCAATCATCTCGCGCAAAAGGTCGTTACCTTCCCTGGTGCGCTCACCCACACCAGCAAATACCGAAAGGCCAGCGTATGCTTTCGCGATATTGTTAATTAACTCTTGGATCAAAACCGTTTTACCAACACCTGCACCACCGAACAATCCAATCTTGCCACCTTTTACGTACGGCTCGATCAGATCAATGACCTTGATTCCGGTATATAATACCTCAGAAGAGGTCGATAGGTTTTCGTAAAGTGGGGCAGCCCTGTGAATCGGCAGCGATTTGTTTCCTTTCGGTTGAGGAATACCATCGATGGTCTCTCCAATTACGTTAAAAAGCCTCCCTTTAATGTCGTCACCGATGGGCATTTGAATGGGAGAGCCGGTATCAGTCACAACAGATCCCCGAACCAACCCTTCTGTGCCATCCATGGCTACGGCTCGTACCCTGTCTTCGCCCAGGTGCTGTTGAACCTCCAGGACGATTTTAGTGCCATCGGTTTTCACCACTTCCAATGAATCAAGAATGTTGGGGAGTTTAGACCCAGCGGCATCAAAGGCCACGTCTACTACTGGTCCGATAACCTGTGTAATTCTTCCGGTATTTGCCATCTATATGAGTTAATTATTCGGGTTAAAATTCAGACCGCAAAAGTAGTGCTTTCAACTTCAATGGCAAAAAATACAAGGCCGAAAAATAGGCTTATTTGGGCTGATTTTAACCTTTTGCAATCAAGCGCTCATAAGTTCTATTCTGAAGGTGGTGCCTTGATTTTCGTCAGAGGATTTTACGAAAATTCTTCCGTCATGATACAATTCCACGATGCGTTGAGCCAGGGTGAGGCCAAGACCCCAGCCCCGCTTTTTGGTTGTGAATCCAGCTTTGAATACGCTGCTGATATTGGCTTTTGGAATCCCCTTGCCCGTATCAGAGATGTCGATGAAAACTTTGCCCTCGCTGCCGCGCAAGATTTTGATAGCGATCGTTCCCGATGTTCCAATGGCATCGACCGCATTCTTGCATAGGTTTTCTATTACCCATTCCAACAAGGGGGCGTGGGCTTTGGCAACAATACTTTCGGAAAGCGTGTACAACTCAATCTTGATTTTGGAGGATACCCTCGGCTCCAGGTAACTCACTACGTTGCTGATGAGATTGTAGATGTTCTCATCTTTAAGCGCTGGCGTAGATCCGATACTGGAGAAACGTTCAGTGACCATCGTCAGCTTGCGGATGTCTTTGTCAAGCTCATCTACGATTCCTTTATTTTTAATTTCGGGATCGTCCCTCAGTACCTCGATCCAGGCCATCAGCGATGAGAGAGGGGTGCCCAGTTGATGGGCGGTTTCTTTGGCCAGGCCAACCCATACCCGGTTTTGTTCGGCAGCCTTCGAATAGTTGAATGCGAGGTATGAAATAAATCCGAAGATCGCGATCACCGAAAGTTGCAGATAGGGAAGTGCCACAAGCTGTGTTAAAAGAAAGGAATTTTTGTAGTAAACAAATTGCCTTCCAAAAACCTCACCCGTGTTGGGATCCTTCAGAACAATCTCAATGGGAGGGTAGGTAGCCTTCATCTCCTTCAGTTCACGGATCAGCATGTCATTTTTTTGCTTTGGGGTCCATGACGGATCTATGTCCAAATTTCCAGAGTACACAAACTCACCATCTTCATTGACCAGAATGGTGGGGATGCTGCTGTTTTTATAAATGATTTCTTCGGTAATGAAGAGGATGTTGTTTTCGGTGTCGTTGAGCGTATACTCCAGGGCCCTTGCGTATAGCCGTACTTGTCTGGTTTCCCTTTCTTTGAGTTGTTTGACCAAAACATTGGTATAATAGATCGAGCCAATACTGATGATAATTGAGACGGCAAGGATTACCCACTTCAGTTTGGTGTTGTCCTGATAAAACTCCATGGTTGGTAATGCGGTCTTGCGCGCCATAACCTATGAAGATAAATAAAAAAAACCGTACGAACGCTGAGCGACAAACAACAGGCTAAGAATTAATCACCACTTCACGCAAATCAGGTGATCAGCCCTTCATCATAAACCATTTGGTCAGGACTTTATAACTCACTTTTGAACCGTGCATTAAAATGCCAACGCGGTAGATTCTTGCCGCTACCCATGTGGTGAAAACAAATCCACCGATCAACGAAATCATAGAAGCGATCAGTTGCCACGTAGGGACTCCGAAGCCAATCCTGCCCATCATCGCGATCGGGGACGTAAATGGAATAATTGACAGCCAAATGCTGACGGTGCCGTGCGGATTATCTAAAATAAAAGTGAACAGCGCAAAATACGAGATAAGCATGGGTATGGTGATGGGGAAAATAAATTGCTGCGCCTCTGCGGGACTATCTACCGCGGAGCCTACAGCCGCAAACAATGCGCCATAGAGTAAGTATCCACCAAGAAAATAAAAGATAAAACTAGACAACATGTAGAACACTGGTAGTTCATTGAGGGTCAGCATCACCTCTCCAATTTGAGAGCTTCCTCGCTCCTGATTCACAGCAGCCGACATTTGATTCATGGCTTCCTGTTGAGGCATCTCAAACCCCAGGTAACCCAGCACAAATGATGAGATGGTTGTAATCAATACGATCCAAATGAGAAATTGCAGGAGCCCCACTGACGCCAGACCCAATATTTTTCCCGTCATCAATTGAAACGGCCTTACCGCTGAGATAATTACCTCCACGACCTTGCTTGTTTTTTCTTCAATTACGCCCTGCATGATTTGTGCCCCGTAAACAAATATGAAAATGTAAATCAATATGCCCCCGGCCATTCCAATCCCAAAGAGCACCTTGGTGTCGCTCGACTTTTCTCTGCCGGACTCACTTAACTTGATTGATCGTATGGACACGTTCGTTTTCAGGCTGTCCAGGATTTTTTGGTCAATATTAAATTTAACCATTTTCGCCTCTCTGATCTGCGCTTCGATACTCGATTCTAGAACGCTGATATCTCCCGGGCTGGGATTTACTTTGGTATAAAGGGCAATGCCAGACGGATTTGATAAGCTGACGTTGGGAATATGCAGCAGACCAAAATCACCACCGTGGCTGAAGGCCGCCTTGGCGTCCTCGATGGTTCCATCAAATCGTTTTAGGCGAAATTTTTTAACAGCATCAGGATTGAATAATCCGCTTTCGTCTACATAGTGAATCACCTCGACCCGCGCAGATTTTTCCTGCTCTTTGGCTACGTATACCAAAATGGCAATGATGGTGGGGAAAATCAGAGGCACAAGTATGGTGGCGATCAAAAAAGATTTTTTTTGAACACGGTTCAAAAATTCCCTTTGGATGATTAGAAAAATTTTATTCATCGCTGCTACCGTTTACCAGTTGAATGAATATTTCACTCATAGAGGGTATTTTTTCCCTGAAGCCATGAATTTCAGTTGTACTTACCAGGTCCTGAATAAGTTGATTCGCACTTTTGGTTCCCTTAATCCTCACCAGCGTTTCCTGGTATCCTTCCTCGAGCTCGCGATGGGGGCTTGATTCGTAAACGGTATGGTCGAGGGAGAAGTCGCCTTTATGCTCAACAATGAACGTATTGGTTTTGAATTTCGCCTTGACGTCTTTCTTTGGTCCCTCAAGAATTTTTTTGGATTTGTTGATGAGCGCAATGTGATCACAAAGTTCCTCCACCGTTTCCATTCGATGGGTAGAGAAAATAATGGTGAACCCTTTTTCGCGAAGCGCCAAAATTTCATCCCTGATCAGGTTGGCGTTTACGGGATCAAATCCTGAAAACGGCTCGTCAAGTATGATTAACTTGGGTTGATGGAGCACGGTGCTGATGAACTGTATTTTTTGGGCCATCCCCTTTGACAAATCTTCAATCTTTTTATTCCACCAGTCTTTGATCTCAAATTTTTCGACCCAGAATTTTATCCTTGCCAGTGCTTCGGTTTTGTTTAGTCCTCTCAACCGGGCGAGGTAAATAAGTTGCTCACCAACCTTCAGTTTTTTGTAAAGCCCTCTTTCTTCAGGCAGGTAGCCGATCACTCCAACATGATCCGCCTTTAGTCTTTCTCCATCAATGAGTATCTCCCCGCTGTCTGCGTTGATGATTTGATTAATAATTCTGATCAGAGTAGTTTTTCCTGCACCGTTGGGCCCCAACAGGCCATATATACTTTTCTGTGGCACATTGATGGTCACCTCGCTTAACGCGACATGGTTGGCGTAACTTTTGGAAAGATTATTTACAACGAGGGCATCCATTGGTCGCTAATCAAACGATTAGTACCAAAAATAGAGATAGAATTACAGGATGTGCTGTAAAAACATGATAAAGATTAAAGAGCTTATTCCGATTTGTCTTTGAAGACAATTTTGCCCAGGGACACATCCAGGTCAAAAGTCAGTGGGTTTTTCCCGCCATTGGTGTAGGCCGTATTGACGAAAGTATTTTCACTTACCCTTTTCAGGCTTTTGCAAAGATCAAGACTGCACAACCATGAATTGTTGATTTTCACCATCACCGGGGTTTCTGCTGCCGGCAGCAGGATCACGAGATTACCCGCTCCCACGCTACCTTTTACGTGATTGCCATTGGAGGGTTTTTCGCTGAAATCAAGCATGATGTTTCCAAAGCCGACATCCGCCATCACCACGCGAGAGCGAGCCAGGTTGAGTTGGCTCACACTGAGAGATCCCATATCAACCTTTACAAAAAAGGTGTCCATTTCGATCTGGTTCTCAATTCCGGAACCGTAAAAGACATTGACATCAGCGTTCCCGGTCTTGATTTTCAATCGCTTTATCGACAACCCGGAAAGGTCAATGTTGGCGTTACCCAAACCGTAGTCCAATGAGAGCGCGTAAGGTTTGTTTTCTGTTAAATATACCTTCCAGAACTTGTCAGAGGGCCGATCGTCTCCACCGAATACCTGGTATGAAATTTTTTGACCTACGCCTCGTCTGCTGTCCTGCTCAAGTGAAAGACTGACCTTGGCAATATTTCCATTGATTTCGTTTCGAAATGCATGACCATAGTCTTCGGTGTCCTGGTTGCTGTAGATGTTCAGCAGGTCTGAATTCTGACTTGGGCGGATATAGCAATTGCCTGTTTTGGCGCTCAATTGAAGCTCAATTTTCTCCACCTGCTCCCTGTCTTCTACGGAGAATTGCTTCTTGATCTGCCCAAAACTACCTAATGCTACCGTGCTGGATACAGAGGCTGCTAAAAAATACTTCCACATAGTCCTATTTTACGCAATCACTTCAAATCATGTTGCAGCCCAAATTTGTGCAAAAACATGAAAAAAAATAACCTATAGAAGGGGGTATACGGATAACCCGGGTCCAGGGTTAGAATTATTATGAAAAGTACTCTTTCATCCGCTCAAAGAAGCCTTTTTCTTCCCCATCGGGTTGTGGTTGGAAATGTGGTGAATCTTTAAGACTTACCAGCTTGGCCTTCTCGTCTGGCGAAAGTTTTTTCGGAACCCACACATTGACATATATCAACTGGTCGCCTGCGCCATAGCCATTGATATCCTTGATGCCTTTGCCTCTCAGGCGCAGCATCTTGCCGCTCTGGGTACCGGGATCAATCTTTATCCGCACTTTGCCTCCGATGGACGGGATTTCAACGGTTGTGCCCAACGCGGCATCCACAAAGTTGAGGTACAGGTCATAGATTACATTGTTGCCATCGCGTTTCAATATCTTGTCCTCCTGTTCTTCGATTAGAATAAGCAAGTCGCCACCCGCGCCTCCACCGGGCGCTTCGTTGCCTTTGCCGGCCATGGACAACTGCATTCCTTCGCTAACACCTGCAGGTATTTTTATTGTGATCAGCTCTTCTTTGGACTGTAGCCCAGAGCTGTCAATTCCAGGGGGTCTCTTATCCACCAACTGGCCCGATCCACCACAACTCGGACAGGTTGAGGTGGAAACCATTTGCCCGAGCATCGTATTTACCACTTTGCGAACCTGGCCTTGACCTCCACATGTTTGGCAATTCTTAAAAGTAACACCATCGGCCCGCACCAACCTGTTTACCTTGATTTTTTTCTCAACCCCGTTGGCAATCTCGTCCAACGTTAACTTGAGCTTGATCCTCAAGTTGGACCCTTTGCGCTGACGGGATCTTGAACCACCACCGCCAAAGAAGTTATCAAAGGGACTGCCGCCACCACCACCAAAAATATCTCCAAACTGACTGAAGATATCTTCCATGTTCATCTCATGTCCCTGGAATCCGCCCCGGCCAGGACGTGAATGGCCAAACCGGTCGTACTGCGTGCGCTTGTCCGCATCTCTCAATACTTCGTAGGCTTCTGCCGCCTCCTTAAATTTTTCTTCAGAGGCTTTGTCACCAGGGTTTTTATCAGGATGGTATTGGATGGCAACCTTCCTGTATGCTTTCTTTATTTCGTCCGCGGAAGCATTTTTATTGACGCCCAGAATTTCGTAGTAATCGCGCTTTGTTGACATGAGGGTTTGTTGAAATTTTTAAGGTGTTGCCTAGCTACCAATAACCACTTTGGCAAAGCGAATTACTTTGTCGTTTAGTAAATAGCCTTTCTCAATTACATCTACAATTTTTCCTTTCAGCTTTTCGTCAGGTGCGGGAACTTGTGTAATGGCCTCGTGAAGGTCAGGGTTGAAATCGGTTTCAGCGCCAATCTCCATTGACTTTACGCCATACTGATCCAACACTTTGGTTAGTTTGTTCTTGATTAACAAAAAACCCTCGCTGCCGTTGTTTGCATTTTCTCCATTGGATTTCTCAGCTCTTTCAAAATCATCGATGATGGGCAACAAGGCAACGATTAGCTGTTCATTGGCATTCAATATAAGTTCCAGTTTTTCCTTGGATGTCCTTCTCCGGTGGTTATCAAATTCCGCGTACAGGCGCACGTATTTGTCCTTTGCTTCTGCCAAATCGTCCTGAAGCTTTTTAAAAGGATCTATCTCCTCTTCTCCTTTTTTTTCTGTGGCGTCCTGCGCACCGGCCTCCGGGGCTCCTTCCTCCAGTATTTCTTCCTTTTTATCCGTTTGTTCGTCTGATTGCATGTTTTTATCCGTCATTGTCGTGTCAAAGCCACCAAAAAGACAACAATTTTGCCAATAATCAGAATTGTGTCATTATGACACTCACCGCGGATGTCAATGAAGGTTGTTCCAGATGAGGTCCTTGAGTTCGATAATCCCCTGATTGGTGGCAGAAGAAATGAATATCGAAGAAATTTCGGCTGGAATTTCTTTTTGAATCTCGGCTTTTAGTTCGTCATCCAGCAGGTCGGCTTTTGAAATTGCCAGGAGTCTTTTTTTGTCCAATAGTTCGGGGTTATATTTTTTTAATTCATCGAGCAAAATGAAGTATTCCTTATTGATGTCCCGAGAGTCAGCGGGAACCAAAAAAAGAAGCAGTGAATTGCGCTCAATGTGTTTCAAAAATCTAATACCCAATCCTTTGCCTGACGCTGCCCCTTCGATGATCCCTGGGATATCGGCCATCACAAATGATTTATTGTCGCGGTAGGCAACGACACCCAGGTTTGGCGTAAGGGTGGTGAAGGGGTAGTCAGCGATCTTGGGTTTTGCAGCAGACACAACCGACAAGAGCGTTGACTTGCCTGCATTGGGAAAACCCACCAATCCCACGTCCGCTAATAGTTTCAGTTCAAGAATGATCCACTCTTCAATCCCTGGTTCCCCAGGCTGCACATGGGTGGGTGCCTGGTTGGTGGAGGTGGTAAAATATGCATTGCCTTTTCCACCGCGCCCCCCGGGCGTAAGGATTACTTCCTGGCCATCCTCGCGTATCTCACAAATCAATTCTTCTGAGTCGGGCCTCTTCGCCACTGTTCCCAGGGGCACTTCGAGGATTTCATCTTTGCCGTCTGCGCCCGTTCTGTTTTGTTCCTCTCCGGAATTGCCGCTTGCCGCGATTACATGCTTGCGGTATTTCAGGTGCAGCAGGGTCCAAAGTTGTGAATTGCCACGCAGAATGACGTGACCACCACGGCCTCCGTTGCCTCCGTCCGGGCCTCCTTTGTTGGTTAACTTATCGCGGTGAAAGTGAAGACAACCCGCACCGCCTTTGCCGGACCGTGAATTGAATTTAACGTAGTCAATAAAATTTGGCGATGCCACGGATGATATGATTAAGAAGTGTTACTTGCTTTCTTGGTCGATTATTTCACAGATCGATCCAAAAATTGCATCAATGTTGCCTTGACCATTCACCGTGTTTAGTCTGTTTTGCTTTTCATAAAAAGGCAAGACGTGAATTGTTTTGCTAAAGTACTCGGTGATTCTTTTGTTGAGTTTATCCTCTTCATCATCTGCACGATTTTCAACTGACCTTCGTTTCGCGATTCTTTCGCGCAACTCTTTTTCATCAACATCCAGGGCGACCACAAAGTGGATGGCGGTATTGTTGTTATGCATGAATTTATCCAGGGCTTCGGCTTGCGCAACCGTTCTGGGAAATCCGTCAAATAAAAACCCATTGGCATCCGGGTTGCGATCCAATTCCTCTTTCAGCATGGCGATCGTGATTTCATCGGGCACCAATTCGCCACTGTTCATAATCTCTTTCACTTTTTTTCCGAGAGATGTATCATTTTTGGTGTGCCACCGGAACAAGTCCCCTGTAGAGATGTGGACGAAACCATATTTTTTAATTAACCGTTCGCTCTGGGTTCCTTTGCCTGCGCCAGGAGGTCCAAAAAGTACAAGATTGATCATCTTTGCTTATCAACTTAGTTTAAGGGGTGCCAAGATAAAGATTCAGGACCCTAATTGCTAATCCTAGTGCGCAGGGCTTTGGTTAACCTGTTTGTAAATGTCCCGAAAGCTTCTTCCCCAACCTTCGTAGTCGAGGCCATATCCAAGGATAAACTCGTCTTCGATTTCAAATCCGATGTAACGTGGCTGGACGGCTTGCTCTCGCGCCTTGGCTTTTCTAAACAACGTGACAATCTCCACTGATTTTGTTCCCAGGCTCTGCAACTCCTCAACTACTCGTGTTAAGGTAAGTCCGGTGTCCATCACGTCTTCCACCAGTATCAGGTCCTGATTGAATAAACTCTCTTGCAAGCCAATTAGCGTTTTCAACTGACCCGAACTGGTAGTGCCCTGCATTGAACTGTGTTTCACAAAGGATACCCGGCACGGTGTTTTAAGGCTGCGCGTCAGATCCGCGGCAAATATGAATGAGCCATTGAGAATGGGAAGAAACAGTGGTGTTTTATCTTTATAGTCAATATCAATTTGCTTTCCTAGCAACTCGACCCTTTCAGCAATTTTTTCTGCGCTGATAAACTTTCGGAATTCAATGTCCTTGATTTTCATCCAACTTCACATTCGATGGTTATGCAAAAATAGGTTTTTTCGGTTTAAACCGTGTCCTCGATGACGATGTTAGAGTTCTTTCATCAGCCGGTTGTACAGCTTCGTCATGGAGGCAATATCTTCCTTGTGCACTTTTTCATGTGGGGTGTGCGGATCGCTGGATGGCGCGCCCACGAAACACCAGTCAAATGGAAAGGGTGATCGTTGCAGTTCTCCTCCGTCACTTGATCCGCTGCCCTCGACTTCAAGCTGGTAGGTCGCTTTGCTGTTTTTTGCAATGGCAATGATGCTGTTCACAAATGCTCTTCTCGGAATATTTCTGTCCCTCAGGGAGATGGCAACGCCCTTTCCCAATTCGACACCATCCGTGGCCCAGGTGATATCTGAAATGAGCGCCTGACGAACGCCAAATTTTTTGTAAATGTAATCGGCCAGATAACCCACCGTGCCTCCACCATGCTCTTCCCAGCAGCTAAAAACGATAACTCCGTCTTTCAACTGCTCAGCAACTTTAAGCGCGTTGTAGATACCAAGCCGGTTGTCCAGGTATGGGGATTGAATGAAATTTTTTGAGTTCCTGAAATTGACTTTGTAGGTGAGGCTGGTGCCTCTGTCGATGGCTCTTCCAAATTTATAAAACGCGTGATTGTCCTTGTCATATTCCAACGTGCACTCAATTTCACCTTTGCTGTCCTGCCCAACCAATTTTGTTCCCGCTTCTGCATCGGGACTTCCAATGGGTAGCAGTTGGTTGAAATACCTCACGCTAAATCCAACTGAATCCATGTGCGCAAAAATAGCTGTCCTCGGTTTGCCGAATTTTAGCATAAAACAATCCTGAAATTGTTCACCCTCGATAACCTCGGGCTTTGTCTTCCATTTCTTTGCCGATTGTTTAACGTAATGCAACAGGTATGCTTTCATAGGCGCTTCAAATCCTGATGGCGCATGGATCCGGCACAGTTCCTTCAACAGATTCATTTACGTTGATTTTAATGAATGACAAGCAAGTTTATTTCACAATTAAGCACTTCTTTTCCACAACTTTATTCTAAATTTTCAACAGTAAAAAGATTTTAGGTTGATGGCTTTTGTGTTAACAGATCAAAATTCGATTGCCAGCCAGTTTATCAGCGAACTGAGGGATGAGCACATTCAAAAAGACAGGTTGCGTTTTTGCGCCAACATGGAACGATTGGGAAGTATTATGGCGTACGAAATCTCAAAAAAACTGGAGTTTGAAATCAGCGCCATCAAAACGCCACTTGATCGTGCAGAAGGCCAGGTCATCGGGCGGCAGCCAGTTTTGCTTACCATTCTCAGGGCGGGCATTCCCTACCTTAATGGTTTTCAGCATTTTTTTGACCGTGCAGATTGTGGGTTTATCGGAGCAGGGAGAAAAGAGGATGGAGACTTGCTTAAAATAAACCTTGACTATCTCGCGGCTCCCAGTCTGCAGGGGAGAGATGTTATACTGATTGATCCCATGCTGGCCAGCGGATCGTCCATCATCGCGGTTTGGAATGCCATAAGAGGCAAGGGAACACCACGTCATCTTTTCATTGCCTGCGTGGTAGCCGCGCCCGAAGGATTAAAAAACATTAAAGAAAACCTGGCAACACCGCACTCGATATGGTGCGTGGCAGTGGATAAGAAATTGAATAAGGAATTGTTTATCGTTCCGGGTTTGGGCGATGCCGGAGATTTGAGTTTTGGTGAAAAATTATAATAATCTATGTGGGAAGAAATCCTGAAAGCAATACCCGTGATGTTGTCCAGCAGCCTTAAATTTATTTTGGGGCCTATAGGTGGGTTTGCCGCCCAACTCAATCCAATCACCACCATCCTGGCTACCGTGCTGGGAACGATGGCGTCCGTATTTGCATTCACTTTTTTTGGGGGCTGGTTGCGGGCGAAGGTATTGAGCCGGTTCGGGGGCAGGAGAAAAAAATTTTCTACCAATAACCGAAAGTTTGTTACTGTCTGGAAAAAATTTGGGATCGTGGGTGTGGCCGCGCTTATGCCGTTATTGTTAACGCCTATTGGAGGAACGATCCTGGCAGTGGGATTTGGCGCACCCAGGAACAAAATCATTTTCTACATGTTTGTGAGCGCGTCAGTGTGGGCGGTGATATTTACGTTTGCCATTTATGAATTTGGCAAAGCGGTGTTGCCAGATTTTATCAAGCCTTAGGACGCGGTTTCGTCCGGCATGATTTCAATATCCCGGATCAAAACTTTTTTTGCGATCGCTTGACCGGTTTTTGTCGCGGCAAGTCCTCCAAGTGCGGTTTCTTTGTAACGTGTCTCCATGCTGGCTCCGATTTCTCCCATGGCTTCAATGACTTCGTCCACCGGGATCACACTGCTCACATTGGCAATGGCAATTTGTGCTGAACTATTGGCAATGGCTGCTGCACTTGCATTGCGCACCACGCAAGGAATCTCTACCAAGCCGGCCACCGGATCGCAAACCAATCCCAGCATGCATTGAACAGTAATGGCAACCGCGTTGAATGTTTGATCTGTATTACCATTCAGGCAATAGACAATGGCGCCAGCACCCATAGCAGCCGCTGTTCCCGTCTCCGCCTGGCACCCCCCGACAGCACCTGAAATGGATGCTTTCTGTTCCATGATCAATGCAATGCCCGCGGCCAGCAACATGGCTTCCAGTATTTTTTTATCAGAGACGTTGTGAATTTCCTGAAGTGTGTACAAAACACCAGGCATAATACCGCTTGCGCCCGCGGTAGGGGCAGCCACAATTCTCCCCATACATGAATTCACTTCTTTGGCCGCCAGAGCTCTAGAGATCAAATTTTGGAATTCCTTCGAAAGAACGGTTTGCTTGTGATGGTAAACTTTTTTTGCGCCATTATTGATCATGCCCGATCGCGAAGTCATGTCTTCTTCCAGGCCGGTTTTAACGGCATCTTTCATTACCTCCCAGGCCCTGCTGAGGCCCTCCCAAATTTTTTCCTCCGATCTTCCCTTTTGTTCGTTTTCGTAATTGAGCACAGCCTGAACCAAAGAGATATTTTGTTTCTCACAGTATTTCTTCCACCCCTCAAACGAATCAAATAAAAAGCCCATGGTCCTCTTGATTAATAATCAAAGTTGCGGTTTTTAATGATGGTATTCAAGCTGGTAAACTGGGCTAATTACTCCGTTCAAACCACTAACGAAGGCCGTATCCGCAAAAATCAATAATATTGGAACATTGGTTTTACCCTTGATAAGTTTTACAGTATGAAAAAATCGGTTCTATTCATCTTTATTTGTTTTCTAACCACCGCGATTTTAGGCCAGAACAAAGACGAAGCAAACATCCGCGGCATTTTTGACACAGCGCTTAGGAGCGGACAATCTTATGAGATGTTGGAATACCTTGCTACCCAGATAGGACCGAGGCTATCCGGATCGCCCGGAGCGGCAGCTGGGGTTGAGTGGAGCAGGCAGACCATGAAGTCACTGGGATTTGATTCGGTGTGGCTGCAACCTGTGATGGTGCCTCACTGGGTTCGGGGCAAGGGAGAAGTAGGAAGGATAGTGAACTCAAAAAAAATGGGATCGGTGGATGTCAACATTTGCGCCCTTGGCGGAAGTGTAGGCACCGGTGCATCCGGAATAAGTGCGCAGGTAGTGGAGGTGAAAGATTTTGAAGAGCTAAAACAACTGGGAGCGAAAAATGTACAGGGTAAAATTGTGTTCTTTAGCAGGCCAATGGATCCAACCCAGATCAACACCTTCGCAGCTTACGGTGGTGCCGTGAATCAAAGAGGTTCTGGCGCGTCTGAAGCGGCAAAGTATGGAGCTGTTGCTGCGATTGTCCGCTCTATGGGATCTAACATTGAGGAATATCCGCATACTGGCGGAATGCGATATGTAGATGGGATCAACAAAATTCCTGCCGTTGCCATCAGCACGGGTCACGGTGATTTACTGAGTTCTTTACTGAAAGAGGACAAGGAACTTCGCGTGTATGTTGAGACCCATTGTGAAACCCTTGACGATGTTCCCTCATTCAATGTGGTGGGTGAATTGAAAGGCTCGCAACATCCGGATGAAATTATTGTGGTGGGTGGCCATCTCGATTCGTGGGACCTTGCACAAGGTGCACACGATGATGGAGCCGGCTGTGTGCAGGCCATTGAGGTATTAAGGATTTTGAAAGCAATGGGTTATAAGCCAAAACGAACCATTCGGGCGGTCATGTTTATGAATGAAGAGAATGGACTGCGCGGGGGAACGAAGTATGCGGAGCTTTCGGAAGCAAATGGCGAAAAACATATCGCAGCCATCGAGTCGGACCGTGGAGGATTTACACCCCGTGGATTTACGATGTCGGCTACGGATGCGGTCAAGACTAAAATCAGAAGTTGGAAACCGATGCTGGAGCCCTATGGATTATCCGACTTTAGCCAGGAGGGTGGAGGTGCGGACATTGGACCGCTGGGGCCACAAGGTGTTGCACTGATTGGTTTTCTTCCTGATTCACAACGTTACTTCAATTTTCACCATACCCGCGAAGACACATTTGACAAGGTGGATAAGAGGGAATTGGAATTGGGTGCAGCGTCCATGGCGGCACTTACTTATCTGATTGATCAGTACGGGTTAAAGTAATCTGGGATTTTCTAGGTTTAAGCCACAAAAAACCCGGATGTTAATCCGGGTTTTTATTTGAATTCTATTCGCGTTGCGCGTCAGCTTGCGTACTCCTCAATGGGCAAACAGCTACACACAAGATTCCGGTCGCCATACGCATTGTCAATGCGGCTAACGGCCGGCCAGAATTTCGCGTCTTGAACAAACGGCAGCGGATAAGCTGCTTTCTGACGACTGTACGGCCTGTCCCACTTATCCGCAGTGATCACGGCCGCGGTATGCGGTGCACGCGTCAGTACGTTGTTTTCTTTATCTGCTCTTCCTTCCTCCACCTCACGCACCTCGTTCCGGATTTCAATCAACGCGTCAACGAAACGATCCAACTCTGCTTTCGGTTCGCTTTCGGTGGGTTCGATCATCAACGTGCCCGCTACCGGGAAAGAAACGGTGGGTGCATGAAAACCATAGTCCATTAATCGCTTGGCAAGGTCTTCCACTTCGATGCCTGCTTTCTTGAAGTCGCGGCAATCAACAATCATTTCATGAGCGCACCGTCCGTTGGCGCCTGTATACAATATTTTGTAGTGCTGGCTCAAACGTTCTTTGATGTAGTTGGCGTTGAGGATCGCAAGCTTGGTTGCATTGGTCAACCCTTCGCCACCCATCATGGCAATGTAAGCGTACGAAATGGTAAGTATACTTGAACTTCCCCAGGGTGCAGATGACACCGCGTGGATGGCCTGATTACCACCTGTCTTTACCATCGAATGACCAGGCAGGAACGGTTTCAATTTATCGTTGCAACAAATCGGTCCCATGCCGGGTCCGCCACCACCGTGAGGGATGCAAAATGTTTTGTGAAGGTTGAGATGGCACACATCAGCGCCAATATTGGCTGGTGAAGTAAGTCCAACCTGTGCATTCATGTTGGCACCATCCATATAGACCATACCGCCATTCTTGTGGATGGTTTCACAGATGTCAATGATGGATTCTTCGAACACTCCGTGTGTTGACGGGTACGTTACCATCAGACAGGAAAGATTGTCCTTGTGCTGCTCCGCCTTGGCTTTCAGGTCGGCAACATCAATTTTCCCCTCTGCATCGGATTTAACCACCACTACGTCCATACCAGCCATTACCGCACTGGCAGGATTTGTTCCATGTGCCGATGCGGGAATCAACGCGATGCTTCTGTGGCCTTCATTGTTATTGATATGGTAAGCCCGAATCACCATTAGTCCCGCGTATTCGCCTTGAGCGCCACTGTTTGGCTGCAGGGACACACCGGTGAACCCTGTTATTTCCATTAACCAGTTCTCAAGATTTTTGATCATGGACTGATATCCCGTGGTTTGGTCGGCCGGAGCGAATGGGTGAATGTTGCCCACTTCAGGCCAGGTGACAGGAATCATCTCTGCCGTGGCATTCAATTTCATGGTACACGATCCCAGCGAAATCATTGAATGGACCATTGACAAATCCTTGTTCTCCAGTTTTTTGATATAGCGAAGCATCTGGTGCTCGGAACTGTGCGAGCTGAAAATAGGATGCGTGAGGTATTGTGAAGTGCGCACCAACGAGTTCGGCCAGGAGATGGCGGAATCTTCGACTGAAGGTGTTGCCTTCTTATTTAGAGCTTTGGCGAAAACGGCTACGATTTCTTTTATCTCTTCAGCTGAGGTTGTTTCGTCAATTGAAATTCCAACATGGTTGTCGCTGAAGTATTTGAAGTTCATTTCGTGTTTAATGGCCTCCGCTTCAATCGATTTTTTATCACCTGCCTCAATCTTTATCGTGTCGAAGTAGTGCTGGTTCACCTGTTTTAATCCCAATGCCTTCAGGTTGGTCTCCAATGATTTGGCAAGACCATGAATGCGCAGCGCAATTTTCTTCAATCCGTCAGGGCCATGATATACTGCGTACATCCCTGCCATCACAGACAGCAGCACTTGTGCGGTGCAGATATTGGACGTAGCCTTTTCCCTGCGAATGTGTTGCTCGCGCGTTTGCAATGCCATTCGGTATCCTGGTTTTCCTTCGGCATCAATCGAAGCGCCAATAATGCGGCCAGGAATCAATCTTTTATAATCTCCTTTCGTTGCAAAAAATCCGGCATGCGGGCCACCGAATCCCATGGGTACGCCAAAGCGCTGGCTGGAACCCACTACGATATCGGCCCCCATTTCGCCTGGTGATTTCAACAGCAACAAACTCATCAGATCCGTTCCCATCACTACCGCTACATCCTTCTCGTGTGCGGCTGCGATGAAGGCGGTGTGGTCGGCAATCGCACCGCTGTTGTTCGGATATTGGACATAGACACCGAACAAGGAAGAATCGGTTATGTCAAATTTACTCACATCGCCAATGATCAACTCGATCCCCAGCGGGGCTGATCTTGTTTTTAGAACATCGATGGTTTGCGGGAACGTGTCAGCGTCTACGAAAAACTTGGTCGCGTCTTTCTTGGCACCTTTGCGAGAAGCGAAAAGCAGGTGCATGGCCTCTGCAGCAGCCGTGCCCTCGTCCAGCAATGAAGCATTCGCGATCTCCATCCCCGTAAGGTCAATGACCATGGTTTGGAAGTTGATGAGCGCCTCTAACCTACCTTGTGCAATTTCAGCCTGGTAAGGTGTATAGGCCGTATACCAACCCGGGTTTTCCAAAATGTTGCGAAGGATCACGCCTGGTGTTATGGTATTGTAGTATCCTGTACCGATGTAAGACTTGAAAACTTTATTTTTTGACATCACAGCCTTGAACTCCTTCAAAAACTCAAATTCAGATTTCGCGGCAGGCAGGTTAAGCTTTTTTTTCAGCCTGATGTTGGATGGAATCGTCTGGTCGATCAATTCGTCCACGGTTTTTGCCCTTACCGTTTTGAGCATATCATTGATCTGCTTCTGATCGGGGGCGTTATGGCGAGATTCAAATTTTTCTGAGTAGTGAGGGAGCGTATTCATAAGCCGTCTTGTATTTTTTAGGAGTGCTGCAGGGCAATATTTTAGAATCGTTCGAATTGTGAAAAGAAGAAATTTCCTTCAATTTCAGCGTTGGCATCGGAATCTGATCCGTGAATGGCATTTGCATCAATAGATTTGGCAAACAACGCCCGAATGGTTCCTGGCTCTGCTTTTTTGGGATCGGTCGCACCAATCAGTTTGCGAAAATCATCTATGGCATTGTCTTTTTCCAGGATCATGGGTACAATAGCGCCCGATGACATGTATTCGCATAAATCTTTGTAAAAAGGTCTCTCTTTGTGGATCGCGTAAAACTTCCCAGCCAGGTCCTTTGTAAGGTGCGTCTTTTTCATTGCCACAATCCTGAATCCCGCTTCCTGAATAATTTTAATAATCGCTCCTGTATTTCCTGCACTTACTGCGTCAGGTTTAATCATCGTGAATGTTCTGTTGCCTGCCATTGTATTTGGTTTTCTCGGTTATAATTTTTTTGAATAGGGCGCAAAAATAGCGATTAGATTTTGAGAAGCCAGTACCGAAAATCAAAGAAACAATAGCCTGCCGCGGCCAGTCTAAAGAAGCAGGAGCGCGCTTCTGCCATGCCGGGAATCTTCGCGGCAAAATTAGCTGTTTGTATTCCTGTCATTTATCCGCATTTTTGCCCTCCCATGAAAGATTTAGCTGGATTTAAATCCCTAATGAGCAACCCCAAAAAAGTGGTGATTGTGACCCACTTTAAGCCGGATGCGGATGCATTGGGCTCTTCTTTGGGGTTGGCCGGCTATTTGAAAAAAAAAGGACACTCGGTGAAGGTGGTCACACCCAGCGACTACCCAAAATTTCTTTCGTGGATGCCAGGCAACCCTGAAGTGCTGGCGGTGCTGAAGGACAATCCTGAAACTGAAAAACGGGCACATGAATTTGTTTCCAGTGCCGAGGTTATTTTTTGCCTTGACTTTTCCAGCCTGAACAGAATCAACGCCCTCGGTGAAATAGTAAGGAAGGCAAGTGCAAAAAAGGTTTTGGTGGATCATCACCTGGAGCCAGAGCACTTTGCTGATTTTGAACACTGGGATTCGAATGCTGCATCGACAGCGGGTCTGATTTTTGACTTAATCGATCTGCTGGGTGACAAAGCAAGCATCGACAAAAACATCGCCAACTGCCTTTATGCCGGATTGCTTACCGATACGGGCGGATTCAGGCATTCCAATACAACGCAAAAAGAATTTTTGATTGCTTCGGAGCTGGTCGGGGCCGGTGCCAACCCTTCGTGGGTATCAAAAATGATTTATGACACCAATACTGTAGCCAGGATGAAGCTCACCGGTTTCGTGTTGAGTCAAAAACTCATCGTGTTGCCTGAATACCGGACTGTTTATGTATGCCTCGACACCGATGAGTTAAAACAATTTGACACAAAAACCGGTGACACCGAAGGACTGGTTAACTACGGTTTGTCTATTGAAGGTATTCGCTTGTCAGTTTTTATGTACGACAGAAAAGAAGAAATCAAACTGTCTTTTCGTTCCCTTGGTAATTTTCCGGCCAACGAGATCGCGAGAAAATACTTTGAGGGAGGCGGACATAAAAATGCTGCAGGGGGGTCTTCCAAGCTCTCTCTTGATGAAACACTCAAAAAATTCCTTGCCATTCTTCCCGAATATAAGTCCAGGCTGCTGGAAGAGGACTAATCAAAAAACTAAGAGTTAAACTTAATAATAATGAGAATACACAGTTTTTTTATCGGCTTGCTCCTTTTGAGTGCCGCATGCTCTACGGATTCGCGCAAGACCGCCAATGGTCACGAATATAAAATGATCAGGGAGGGTGCCGGGGAACTCGTCAAACCCGGACAGTATTTGATGATCAACATGGTACTGAAAGATGCCAGTGATTCTGTCTGGAATGATTCACGGAGACAGGAAATTCCAACACTGTTTCCAGTTCGGGAATCCGCTGCATCCGATGGGGCACTTGAAGAAGTCTTTGCCATGCTGAGAAGCGGGGACAGCGTGGCCTTTGATGTCGGGGCCAAATCTTTATTTGAGCAGCATGGTGGCAGTGTGCCGGATGACGTGGATCCCGAAAGCAATTTTACTTTCCTTGTGGGCGTGAAGGACATCCTCACCGAAGTGCAAATGAGGGCATTGGAGCAGGAGATCATGGGAAAGATGAATTCCAGGCAAGTTGCAGTTGATACACAGATTATAGACGAATACCTCGCTCATGAAAAGATTGAGGCACAGACTACTCCGTCCGGATTGCGCTACAAATTTTCCCGGGAGGGTAGTGGGGCAAAGGCGGCACCAGGTAATCAAGTGTCTATTCACTACGCAGGATATCTATTGGACGGAACACTGTTCGATACGAGCATGGAATCGGTTGCCAAGGCAACGGGATCACACACCCCCGGCCGCACTTATGACCCGTTGACCCTCCAGGCCGGAAGCGGACAGGTAATTCCGGGTTGGGAAGAGGCTATTCTGCTGATGAACAAAGGCTCAAAGATGAGGGTGTGGATTCCTTCCTCGCTGGCCTATGGCAACCAACGCAGAAGCGATCTGATCGTAGAGAATTCGATCTTGGTGTTTGATATGGAGATGGTAGACATTAAAAATAAGGCAGAATGAGAAAAGTGTTAGGAGTGATAGTGATCGTCATCGTGCTGGTGTCTTGTGATAAAGGATCGGATTGCACAAGGAACGTACAACAGTCTATATTGGACGGTGTGGATGCCGCTCAACTAAAAATTGATCAGGCAATCATTTCAGACTACATCATAGCCAACCAATTAGGTACTGCCCAGGAGGCCAATGGAATAAAATATATTATTAGTAAGGAAGGAAGCGGAGTCATACCCTGTCTCGAGAATACAGTGACTGTAAGTTATACGGGAAAACTACTAAGTAATGGAAGTGTTTTTGATTCCAGTCTTTCTGGAGTTGCGTTTCCACTAAATAGTTTGATCCTGGGATGGCAGCTTTCGTTTCCCTCTTTTACAAGGGGTACCAGTGCGACAATTTTTATTCCGTCAGGGTATGCTTACGGTCCCACGGGTATTCCAGGCAGAATTCCGGCCAATGCCAACCTTATTTTCGACATTACGCTTGTAAATGTAAGGTAGTAAATCATGAAACTTTGTTTCGCGACTAACAACCAGCACAAACTGGATGAGGTGAGGCAATTGTTGGGAGCCTCATTTCAACTGTTGGGATTGGCAGAAATTGGATGCCATGAAGAATTGTGCGAGGATCATGACACCCTGGAGGCCAATTCATTACAAAAAGCCAGGTACGTATTTGATAAATATGGAATAAGCTGCTTTGCCGATGACACCGGGCTTGAAGTGGAGGCCCTTCATGGCGCACCGGGAGTTTATTCCGCGAGATATGCCGGCAGTCAGCGGAATAGCGAGGACAACATCAACCTGCTGCTAAAGTCGCTTGAGGGCGAAACCAATCGAAAAGCAAGATTCAGAACGGTGGTGACGCTCGTGCAGGCAGGTCATATGCATCAATTTGAGGGAATAGCAAACGGTGAGATTCTGAAGACAAGAAGAGGATCGGGGGGATTTGGTTACGACCCTGTCTTTTTACCGCAAGGAACCTCCAAGTCCATGGCAGAGCTTACAGCAGATGAGAAAAATGCAATAAGCCATCGCGGTGCTGCCATGAGGAAGCTCGTGGCCTTTTTGAAAAAATGAGTAAACCATACATCATTGGTGTTAGTGGAGGAAGTGGTTCTGGCAAAACACACTTCATTGACCTATTGTCAACCCATTTCAAGCCGGGTGAATTCTGCGCGATTCTCATGGATCACTATTACAAACCGATAGCGCAGCAACCTGTTGATGAAAACGGCATCGTTAATTTCGATTTGCCTGAATCCGTTGACCGAAAGGAATTTGAAGAAGATGTCGTTAAATTGATTGAAGGGCAGATCGTAAAGAAGCAGGAATATACGTTCAACAACCCGGCCGCCAACCCGGTCATGCTCACCTTCCATCCGGCTCCCATCCTAGTCATTGAGGGGCTTTTTGTTCACTACTTTGAGGAGATCGCTGACCGGTTGGATCTGAAAATTTTTATTGACGCAGAGGATCACCTGAAACTAAGCCGTAGGATACTTCGCGACAGGGAGGAGCGGGGCTATGAAGAAAGCGATGTAAAATATCGATACCGCCACCATGCCAGTCCCGTGTTTTATCAATTGATAGAACCCCTGAAATCAAAATCAGATATGATCATCCCAAACAACAGGAATTTTGATGTCGCTGTTGGGGTACTTGCCGCCTTTCTCCGGCAGAAATTGAGTGGTATTGCAAATTAGCCTCAATTCCATACTTTTGTAACCCCTATGCCATACAGATCACTTTTCAGGTCCTTAATGATTGTCGCAGGCATTGCTGCCACTTTCGTAATAGTGCTTTCACAGGCGCTGCCTGAAATTTCCGACCCTGTTGCAGAAAAAATTAAGACCGAACAAACCGACAAAGGCGCTGACCAAAAGATTATTGCGGCCCCCTCAGATGGCGTTCCGGGTGGAATCACTCAGGTAAACGATGTGGATCGTTCACTGCTTGAGACTTTTGTCAATGCGCACTGCGAGGAGATCGAATTCAGATGCGATCCAGCGGTGCTATCGGAGTTTTTCAATATTCTCTTTAGGGCTATCATTTCTCCCAACGCGCCCTAATCGATTTGTGATTCACCGGCCAATTGGCCAAGCCTAATTTTAAGTTTTTATTCAATTCAAATTTTAAATCTATAATATCATGCGTAATAAAGGAGTAGTCGTAGCCCTTACGATAATCATCACTGCGCTATGTCTGTACTACCTGTCGTTTACTTTCGTGTCGAGGAAAGTGCAGGAGGATGCAATAGCTTATGCCACCAATGAAAATGGATCGGTTGATCTTGCCAGAAAGCAGTCCTATATGGATTCCCTTTGGAGCAAACCGGTTTACAATCTGTTTGGTGCTGAATATACCTACAAAGAAGTCAAAGAGAACGAGCTCAGTCTTGGGTTGGATTTACAAGGTGGCATGCATGTCACCCTTGAAATTTCTCCCATCGATATTATCAAAGGTCTGAGCGGCAACAGCGAGGACCCTGCTTTCATTGCGGCATTGCAACGTGCCCGTGAGATGCAGAAGTCCAGCCAGGAAAGGTTCAGTACTTTATTTCTACAGGCATTTAAGGAAGCCAACCCCAACCAAAACATTGCTTCACTTTTTGCGTCTGCCGCCAACAAGGATCGGGTAAGCCTTTCCGATGACGACAGCAAGGTGATGCAATTCATCAACGAAGAAATCGAAAGTGCCATCGATCGTTCGTTCACTATTCTCAAAACACGGATAGACCAGTTCGGAACCTCTCAGCCCAACATTCAACGCTTGCAGGGTACAGGAAGGATTCAAATTGAAATTCCCGGTGCCGATAATCCGCAGCGTGTAAGAAAACTTTTGCAAGGTGTTGCGAGGCTTGAGTTCTGGGAGATTGTGGAGTATAACGATACCCAACTCAATCAGTCCTTGTTTGCCATCAACGACAAACTGATCAAAGAAAAGGCGGCAGCGAAAACCACCACGTTGGGTAAGGAGGTCGCCAAGGTGGATATCAATGATTTGGCCAAAACACTCACGAACACGCTGAGTGATTCAACCAAGTCCTTGCTGGAGGAACAGCTCAGCCAGGCACAGGACAGCTCAGGCAGTACATTGGATTCATTGACCAATTCAAACCTGTCTCCCCTGTTTGCGCTCAGTAATCCCGGGGTACCTTTTTTGTATGACGTAAAAGATACCGCCACCATCAATCGGATTCTTGCCAGGCCGGATATCAATTCTCTGCTGCCGCGCAACATCGGATATTTCTGGGATGTAAAGTCGGAGCCCGAACTCACACCAGGTATCGAAGACTTGCGGTTAAATTTTGTGAACGTATCGCGGAACGGTAAGCCGTTGTTAACCGGTGAAGTAATTAATGATGCACGTTTGGATTATGATCAATTTGCGAGGCCCGCGGTCAGCATGACCATGAATGCAGCTGGCTCAAGGGCCTGGGCGAAGATCACTGCGGCTGCAGCCAGCAAAGCCCCTCCGGGTAGAATTGCCATCGTTCTTGACAATTATGTATACACCGCGCCTACCGTGCAGGGTGAAATCCCTAATGGCAATTCACAAATTACCGGCAGTTTTGAATTGGAAGAAGCGAAGGACCTTGCCAACGTTTTGAAGGCGGGATCTTTGCCAGCACCAACGAGAATCGTGGAGGAAGCGATTATTGGCCCGACCCTTGGAAAGGTGGCGCAGAATCAGGGCGTGATCTCTATGATTTGCGGATTGGGTATCGTAGCGCTATTTATGATCGCCTACTATTCTAAAGGCGGATGGGTTGCCAACCTTGCCTTGTTGTTTAACATCTTCTTTATCCTCGGAATTTTGGCGCAGTTGAATGCAGCGCTTACGCTTCCGGGTATTGCTGGTATCGTACTGACCATGGGCATGGCGGTGGATGCGAACGTGCTGATTTATGAGCGCATCAAGGAAGAACTAAAAATGGGCAGTATGCTTAAAGAGGCTATCAAGAAGGGATATAGCCGGGCGTTTGATACCATCTTTGACTCCAACGTGACTACCATGCTGACCGCGATATTCCTGTTTGTATTCGGACAGGGACCGTTGAAGGGTTTTGCCATCGTACTAATGATTGGTATTGCCACGTCATTTTTCTCTGCTGTTTATATTTCCAGGGTGGTGATCGAATGGATGACGCGCAAAGGGGACCAGGCCAAAGTATCTTTCGACTCGCTGATTGCGAGAGGCGTGAGGGAAAGAAAGTACTTTAATTTTATTGGATACAGAAGGTTAGCGTATACCATATCCGGTTCGATTACGCTGGTGGGATTTATCCTTATTGCCATCAACGGGTTGAACCTGGGCGTGGACTTTAAAGGAGGGCGCTCTTATGTGGTGGCTTTCAATTCTCCGGTTGTTGCTACGGACATGAAAGTGGCGCTTTCCGCGGTATTTGACAACAAAGGAACTGAAGTAAAGAACTATGGGAGCAACAGCGTAATGAAAGTTACTACTTCCTACCTGGTTGATGATGAAACGGATGTTGCCGATGAAAAAGTTAAGGCTTCGCTGGTCAGCGGTCTGGAAAAATTCACCGGCCTTCAATACATTGAAAATGATGCCAAGGTAGACGCCACCCACTTCTCGATTCTGTCTTCCTCAAAGGTGGGGGCGACCATTGCCGATGATATCAAAGAGTCCGCATTTGAGGCTGGACTTTATTCATTGGTTGCCATTTTTATATTTATTCTTATTCGATTTAAGAAGTGGCAGTTTAGCACCGGGGCCATTGTGTCCACTGCGCATGATGCCTTGTTTGTGATTGCCATCTTCGGAATTGCCGATGCCGTGGGCGTGTCATTCGAAATTGACCAGGTGTTTATCGCGGCCCTGCTTTCAATCATTGGTTATTCCATCAATGATACGGTCATCATTTTTGACCGAATAAGAGAGTATACAGGATTGGGCACATCACATGACAGGCTGAAGTTGTTTAATGATGCCATCAACAGCACCTTGAGCCGTACCCTGATAACTTCTGGTACTACTTTGATTGTGGTTATTGTATTGCTGGCCTTTGGCGGTGAGGTGTTACGAGGATTCTCTTTTGCCTTCTTCATTGGTATCATGGTGGGAACGTTTTCCTCGATATTTGTGGCTGCACCCATCGTTTACGATTTGGACAAACGGGCAGCTGTGAAGCCGAGCCTGGCATAAGGCAAGATTTTAAGTTAAATCAATAAAAAAAGGCGACTTGAAGAGTCGCCTTTTTTTATGATGAACCTGGCAGATCGATGTTTTAAGTTTATTCTCTTAGCGCTCTTTCCACACGCACGCCCACAGCCAACACGCCCTGAAGCGTGTCCATTCTGTTAAACTGTTCCAACGTTACACTGTAAACCCCGGGCCTTTCAAAATGATAATTGGTAACCAGCGGGAACTTGCTGTCGAACAAGTCGCCAATGCCACTGTCGCCCTGTGGTGCTCCCGTCTTTTGATCAAACAAAAATCCTGCTACCAAATCTTTCTTTAATTCTGCTCCCAGCGAATCCCGCAGGTTGTATGAAACAAAGATTCTGGAGAAAGGAAAGTCCAGCGAATTGCGAACCGTGTAGTAAAGGTTGTAATTCTGCGTATGGTCTTTGATTTCAAATTCGAAACGGGGTTTGTCGTTCACCAACCATGCCTTTTGCTCAAAGTCGGTTTGTTGTTCATAGACCCGGGATTCATCGCATGCCCACAAGGCCAGGAAAGTAAGAAAGCCAAGCCACTTGCTCATCCTTTAACTTGATTTGATGGGTTGTTGCCTGGTCTGTTTTTGTTTCTCCTTTTTTTGTTTCTCTTTTTTTTCTTTTTCGAACCTGTCTTGAATTTTTTATCCAGATTTTCGAGGTCGCTGTTTAATGAAGAGATGGGTATCTTTTCTGCTGCCAGGTTTTCTTCAAGGCTTGCCGGTTTTTTTCCTTCGCGGTTGAGGCGCAAGATTTCGTTCACGCGGTCTACATTGATGGGAAACCAGGTACTTTCCCTGTTGTAGCCAAACCACATGATCTTCCTGAAAATGTCGGTCTTTTGAAGTACCGCTTCTCCCTGCTCCGTTTTCAGCGGGGCCTCTACTTTTGGGATGCCTTGCAACGCATCCATGTAGGTCTCCAGCTCGTAGTTGAGACAGCATTTAAGCCTTCCGCATTGTCCCGAAAGTTTGCTGGGGTTCAGGGACAGGTTTTGATAGCGGGCCGCACTGGTAGCCACATTTTTAAATTCGCCAAGCCAGGTAGAGCAACACAATTCCCTTCCGCATACGCCAATGCCTCCAAGCCGGCCGGCCTCCTGTCTTAAACTGATTTGACGCATTTCTACCCTAATCTTAAATTCAGAGGCCAGAATTTTGATGAGTTCCCGGAAGTCCACACGGTCTTCGGCAGAGTAAAAAAAAGTGGCCTTGGTATTGTCTGCCTGGTATTCAATGTCAGACAGTTTCATATTCAATTTCAATTGCCGGATAATTTCACGGGTACGGTAGAGGGTAGGGTTTTCTCTTTTTTTAACCTCCTCGTATTTTTCAAGATCTTTTTGGTGGGCCAACCGATATATTTTTTTGACAGATTTGTCGTTGGCCACTTTTCGTTTTTGCATTTGCAATCGTACCAGTTCACCCTGCATCGACACGTGCCCGAGGTGGTGGCCGTTGGGTATCTCCACGATGACGGCATCTCCGGTCGTAAGATCGAGTTTGTCCACGTTGCGAAAGAACTCCTTTTGCCCACCCTTAAACCGGACTTCAACCACATCAAATTTATCGTTGGCCGGCATTTCCATATTGGACAGCCAGTCGAACACGTTCATTTTGTTGCAGCCCCCTGTCTGACAGGCCCCGTTATTCTGGCAACCACTTACTTTGCCGTCTTTCTTCGTTCCGCATGCACAGCCCATAGCTTATCTATTTATCAAAGTGAGCTTGCCCACTTTTTAAGGTCTTCTCCAATATCTTTCCTGAAATATAGTCCATCCCAATGGATACCGGAAACGGTTTTATATGCCCGTTCCCTGGCGTCATCCAGGTTTTTGCCCAAGCCCGTTACAGCAAGTACCCGGCCGCCATGCGTGACGATTTGACCATTGTGGATGTTCGTGCCTGCATGAAAAATGGTGCCACCAGATTTCGGCTCCAACCCGTGGATGGTCTTTCCTTTCTCGTACTGCCCGGGGTACCCGTCCGCTACCATGACCACGGTAGCAGCCACCTCTCCCGATTGAGCAACCCGCCCCGATTTCAGTTCACCTTTGGCGGCAGCAATCAAGAGCTCAACAAAGTCCTGATCGATTCTTGGGAGCACGGCCTGGGTTTCAGGATCACCCATTCTTGCGTTGTATTCAATCACAAAGGGTTCTCCCTTGATATTCATCAAGCCAATAAATATGAACCCCTTATAGGGTATACCCTCTTTGGCAAGGCCATCAATGGTGGGTTTGATGATTTTGTCCTCTACTTTTTGCATGAATGCCTTGTTGGCAAATACCACAGGGGAGATGGCTCCCATGCCTCCCGTGTTCGGCCCGGTATCGTTTTCGCCAATCCTTTTGTAGTCCTTTGCCTCGGGAAGGATCGCATAGTTTTTTCCATCCGTCAATACGAACACCGAAAGTTCTATGCCATCCAAAAATTGCTCAACCAACACCTTGCTGCTGGCTTCGCCAAATTTTTTATCTTCCAGCATTTCGCGCATCACCGATTTAGCCTCGTCAACGGACTGGCAAATAACAACACCCTTACCGGCTGCCAATCCGTCCGCCTTCAGCACGATGGGCGGCTTTATGTCTTCAAGGTAAGTGAGCGCTTCCCCAAGCTCGTTTACTACAAAGGATTTTGATTTCGCGGTCGGGATTCCATTTCGCTCCATGAATTGTTTGGAAAAATCCTTGCTGCCTTCCAACTGTGCTCCTTTCTTTCCAGGACCCACCATCAGGATATGTCGCAGAGATTCATCTGATTCAAAATGATCCCTAATTCCTTTTACCAGGGCTCCCTCAGGACCGATGACGATCAGATCAATCTTATTATTTTTAGAAAACTGACCCAGGCCCTCAAAATCTTCCGCGGCAAGGCTTACGTTCTCAGCAATAGCGGCTGTGCCGGCATTGCCCGGGGCAACGTACACATTGCGGCAGAGCGGGCTCTGTTTTATTTTCCATGCCAGCGCATGTTCGCGACCTCCGCTGCCTACGACCAGTATGTTCATCCTAAGTAAAATTAAAAGCCCCAAAGATAGGTGCTTTGGGGTAAAATCATGGTGACAAGCACCCGAATTACGAATCTGAAATCAGTTGGCGTATTCTGACAGGAACTTGATGCGCATCAGGCGAATTTCCTCCTCTGAAAAATCGGACATGTCTTCATCTTGTAGTGCATCCTCCAGGCTATCGGTTTCTGAATTTAGGAAATACTCAAATATTTGCTCCTGCTTGCCATCGTCCAGCATTTCATCGATGTAGTAGTCGAGGTTAAGCTTGGTGCCGGAGTAACAAATGTTTTCTATTTCTGTAAGCAAGTCTTCAAAACTGAGGCTTTTGGAATCTGCAATTTCCTCGAGATCAACCTTTCGGTCGATTTGCTGAATGATGAAGATCTTTATTTTCGATTTGTTAACCGATGATTTGACCACTACATCTGCTGCAGTCTCAATTTCATTTTCTTCAACATAATCCTTTATCAGGTCAATAAATACCTTGCCGAATTTTTGAACCTTGCCCATCCCAACTCCATTTACAGAGGCGAGCTCCTCTTTGGTGGTGGGGTAGGTGGTGGCCATTTCTTCCAATGAAGGATCCTGGAAGATCACGTAGGGAGGCAGGTCTTTCTCCTTTGCGGTTTTTTTACGCAAAGCCTTCAGCATTTCGAATAGCTTCGTGTCGTAAGCTTTCGAATTGATAGGAACCCTGTCAGCTGATTCTTCCTCGTCACCTTCGGTGGTGAAGTCGTGATCGCGGGCGAGTTCTATCGGTTCCGGGTGTTTGAGGAATTTTCTGCCCTTATCCTTGATCTTAAGTACGCCTACGCTGTCGATGTCTTTTTCCAGGTATTGATAGATAAGGGCTTGACGGATCACAGATTTCCAGAAGTCGGCATCTTCCTCCTCACCTTTGCCAAAAACAGCCAGCTTTTTATGGCTGTAGCTGGTGACGTATTCGTCTTCCACACCACGAATCACGTTAACCAGGTGGCCGAGTCCGAACCGTTCGTTGGTTTGCTGCACCGCTTCGAGTACCAATTTTACATATTCCGTGCCATCGTACCTTTCGCGGGGATGTACACAGTTGTCGCAAGCTCCGCAGTTCTCTTCTGTAAACTCTTCTCCAAAGTAATGCAACAATTGTTTCCTGCGGCATATGGGAGACTCGGCATAGAACTCCATCTCCTGAAGCAGTATCCGAGCGTTTTCTCTCTCCTGAACCGGCTTATCTTTGTTGAATTTGTCGAGCTTGCTCAGGTCGTTGTGGCTGTAGAACATAAGGCAGAAACCTTCCAGGCCGTCTCTTCCGGCACGGCCAGTTTCCTGGTAGTACCCTTCCAGAGATTTGGGCACATCGTAGTGAATGACAAACCGCACATCCGGTTTATCGATCCCCATTCCAAACGCTATTGTTGCCACAATGATATCAACCTCTTCATTTAGAAAATCATCCTGGTTTTTTACACGGACATCGGGATCCAGCCCGGCATGATACGGTGCCGCATTGAAACCATTTACATTGAGCAGTTGCGCGATCTCTTCTACTTTTTTTCTGCTTAGGCAGTAAATTATACCTGACTTGCCCTTGTTGTCTTTTAGAAATTTAACGAGTTGTTTTTTTGTTTCTTTCTTCGGACGAACTTCGTAGTATAAATTCTTGCGGTTGAACGAAGACACAAAAATGTCTGCATCCTCCATCTGCAGGTTTTTCTGAATATCAATTTGCACCTTGGGGGTTGCTGTGGCGGTCAGGGCGATCACGGGCATGTTACCCAACTGAGCAATCATGTTTTTTATTTTCCGGTATTCAGGCCGGAAGTCGTGACCCCATTCCGAGATACAGTGTGCTTCATCAATGGCGACAAACGAAACATTTGCCTTGAGCAAGAATTCTATGTACTCCTCTTTATTGAGTGATTCGGGCGCGACATATAAGAGTTTGATATCTCCGTTGATACAGTCCTTCTTGAGTCGTGTAATTTCTGATTTGCTCAGCGTGGAGTTGAGGAATCGCGCATTGATGCCATAGGCGTTCAATTGGTCGACCTGATTTTTCATCAGGGCTATCAATGGTGAGATGATAATAGCCAGGCCATCTTTAATCATGGCGGGAAGCTGGTAGCACAGTGACTTCCCGGCTCCTGTTGGCATGATCACGAATGTATTCTTGCCATCAAGAATATTTTTTATAACAACTTCCTGATTTCCCCTAAATGTAGTATAACCAAATAATTCTTTGAGTTTCTCTCGTAAAGTATCTTTCTCTTCTGCGACAATCATAAATAACAAAACATAATTAATGTCTGAAATAGTTATCTTTGCATCCCCTTGATTCTAACTATTGCAGCGCATTGAATTTAACAAAAAATATTAAGAAAGTAGCCACTGACGTGCTATTAAATGAGGCCCGTGCAATTGAACGGCTCACCCAATTTATCAATGACGATTTTGAGGCTTGCGTGAAGGAAATTGCCCAATCTCGGGGTCGCGTGGTGATTACTGGTATTGGTAAAAGTGCCATTATTGCTAATAAAATAGTGGCCACGCTTAATTCTACAGGTACGCCTTCACTTTTTATGCATGCCGCAGATGCCATTCATGGCGATTTGGGCATGATTCAAAAGGATGACATCGTAATTTGTATATCCAAAAGCGGGAATACGCCTGAAATTAAAGCGCTCGTGCCGCTGGTAAAACGGAGGGGATTTAAACTTGTTGCCCTCGTCAGCAATATTGATTCTTATTTGGCACAGCAGGCCGACTATGTCTTAAATGCGACCATTGGTGAAGAGGCCTGCCCGAATAATCTTGCCCCCACGACAAGTACGACCGCTCATCTGGCCATTGGTGACGCCCTGGCGGTTTGCCTGTTGAACCTCAAAAATTTCTCCAGCGAGGACTTTGCACAGTTTCATCCGGGAGGCGCCTTAGGCAAACAACTGTATCTGCGGGTCGATGACATCATGATCGGACGGAATTTACCAATCGTGGATGTCAATACCGGACTTAAGGAAGTGATTCTTGAAATATCGTCCAAGCGACTTGGCGCTGCCGCTGTTCTAAACGAAGATCAAACCTTGTTGGGGATTATTACCGATGGTGATCTAAGAAGAATGTTGGAAAAAGGCATTCAAATTGAAAGTGCGAAGGCTGGGGATATCCTTACCAGGAACCCGAAAACAATTGATTCTGGCGAGCTGGCGGTAAAGGCACTGCAAATCATGCAGCAAAATAGCATTACCCAACTGGTGGTCATCAAATCCAACAGGGTGCACGGATTTATTCACCTGCACGACCTGTTAAAAGAAGGAATCGTATAACGAACGTCCAGTCAATCCGATTAACAAATGGATAAAAAACTTTTCGTGGTCTTAATGGCGGGTGGAGTCGGTACGCGGTTTTGGCCGTATAGCCGCAATGCAAAGCCAAAGCAATACCTTGATGTGCTTGGAACCGGCAAGACATTGATTCAGTCTACCTATGAGCGATTTCTACCACTCTGCCCCAAAGAGAATATTTTCATTGTCACCAACGAGGAGTTGGCAGGTTTAACCAAAGAGCAGTTAGACGTGGATGACGACCAGGTGCTAGTGGAGCCTATGCGCAAGAACACGGCACCGTGTATTGCTTATGCCAGTTACCGAATTGCCAAGAAAGCACCTGACGCGGTAATCGTGGTAAGTCCGGCAGATCATATCATTCTTAATGAGGCCAGCTTTCAGCAGACGGTTGGCAAATCCGTGGAGCAAGCCAGGGATCAGGACAAGTTAATTACGATGGGCATCAATCCTATTCGCCCCGAGACGGGGTACGGATACATTCAGTACCTCGACAGCAAAAGTCCATTAAAAAAAGTGAAGACTTTTACTGAAAAGCCGGCCCTGGCGCTCGCCAAAAAATTTATTGATAGTGGAGATTTCGTCTGGAATTCCGGAATTTTTGTTTGGGGTGTCAAGGCTATTATCAGCGCGTTAGAGAAATATCAACCCGAGATGGCGGAGGTATTCGAAGAAGCGGCAACAAAATTTTACACTGACGATGAGTCAAAAGCCATTCAAAGCGCATACTCCCAAAGTAAAAATATTTCCATTGATTATGGAATAATGGAAAAAGCCGATAACGTGTATGTTTGGCTCAGCGACTTCGCATGGTCCGATCTCGGCTCATGGGCATCCCTTTATGAGATGCACAAGAAAGATGCACATAAAAATGTCGTTGAAGCCAATGCCATGGTTTACGACACGCGCAACACTGTCATCAAGGGATCTAAGGACAAACTGATTGTTGTGCAGGGGCTTGATGGTTACCTGGTGGGAGAATTTGGCAACGTCATCATCGTGTGTCAAAAAGATCAGGAAGACTTATTCCGCAGGTTTGTCAACGATCTGAAAGCACGACCGAATGGAAACGACTATTTATAATTTTTTTGCCTGATTGCTTCATACAGTGCAATACCTGCAGAAACAGAAACATTCAAGGAGGCGATATTTCCGAACATCGGAATTTTGACAAGGTGATCGGCATCGCGAATCAGTGCGGGTGAGATTCCATCTTCCTCTGATCCAAGCAACAATGCGATCGGTGAAGTCATGTCAACAGCATAAAGTGGCTGCGCTGCTTTTTCGGTACATGCTACAATCATTATTCCATTTTCCTTCAGCCTTTGGATAGTCTTTCTTAAATCCTTTACACGGCAGACCGGGATGTAACTCAGCGCTCCGGCCGAAGTTTTAACCGCATCAGCGGTGATAGGTGCATTGCCTTTGTCCGGAATGATGAGACCCGTCAGGCCAGCGCATTCGGCCGTGCGTGCAATGGCACCAAAATTTCTGACATCCGTAATTCGATCCAGGATCAAAAAGAAAGGTTCTTTGCCATCGCTGTAAGCACGGTCAATCAAATCTTCTATGATTGCGTACTGAACTGCAGAAAGCAGGCAAATGACACCTTGATGATTTTTGGTGGATAGTTTATTTAATTTTTGCTGCGGAGTGAACGAAAGGGGTACTTCTTTTTCTTTGGCGATGCCTATCAGCTCTTTGATGAGGTCGTTGTTTAACCCAGCCTGAATAAAAATCTTTTCAATTTCCCTTCCGGCTTTCACCGCCTCCATCACGGCCCGCGTGCCAAAAATCATTTCTGCCTTTTTCATTTGGCTGCGAAGTTCCTAAAAGGAGGGTTTAAAACAAATTAAAATAGTGGTACGCTTTAAAACCTGCTCTTTCTCCAGAGGTCAATGGTGTTGTACCACAATTGCGTGAATCGGTCGTCCCGCATCAACACATAATAGTTGGGATCGTAAACGCTTCCTTTTTTTATAAACACAAATTTTGTCCGGCTACCTTTATAGTACCAAATTTCATTTTGGGCTGTCTTTCGGATTTCATCAGGCAGCCCGAAGATGATGTAGGTCATGCCCATATCTGTTTTCCATCCCTCTTTGTAGGAGCTGAAGTATTGATTGGCGAGCTCAACCCGGTTGTAATAGCTTCTCATAAATCGTTTCGCGCGGTCCCTGTCGCGGGTGATGTTGAGAACTGTTTTGTCAAACTCAACCTTGTCGCCATTGGCTTGCAATAATTTGTTGAATTCTTCTTTGGTGCAAATGAAAACAAGCGGTTCCACCAGGTCTTGCACCCGTGTATATTTCGGAAACGAAGTTGTGTTAATTCTGAAGGCAAATCCCTCAGCCGACAACGTGTCCGATTGGACCAAATAAACGCCCTCTCTTGAAAAAGTCACCACAGATCCATTATCAATCGAAAAAGCTGAGTCAGGTAAAAGCAAGGGATCAACTGGAGCCGCTGATTTGGAGAACGGGGGAAACGCGGATGAAAAACTTTTTGAATAAACATAGACGAAAAGCTTTTGCTTTCCCGATGGTCCAAAGATGGAGTATGGTTTGCCTGGTTTTAAATAATTTTCGAAGACCTTTTCCGATCCGTCTTTGACAAAGCCATTGACCGGATAGTTTTTCTCGATCAAAAAAGGATAAGACCAGTTTTTGGAATTGGTCACTTTAGTGACACTCAATAGAAGAAGCCAAGGCTCATCCCTAGGTGTTACCTGAATCTCGCCCTTGTTTACTTTTCCAGAGGTCAGAAGGACAGAGTCACCTTTGATGACTTTACCCTGTCGCTGAGTGTATGAATCCCGCTCTTCCCACTGCATGAGATACATTTCGGGAGAAGCGTTGTCCGTAACAGAAGAAATAGAGTAGCTGAGTGTGATATTTCCATCCTGCCTGACCATCAGCCATGAAAAATCGATTTCATCCCTGGGATCATACAGGTGCGTAAGATTTTCATTGGATAGCGATTGGCCTACGGCATTACAGTGGATTAGTATGAATAGCAGGAATTGAAATCTCATGGCATCACGCATGCAAATCAAAATTACAACGATAAATCTAATGGATTGAGTTAATTTTGCTCATAATATTTCTTAATGAGCAAAGTATTTACGACAGAGATCACCTCCGATCAACTTCCATCAGACAATCCGCTTCACCAACGATTACTCAAAGCTTATGTTGCGGTGAAAGAGCATATTATTGGTGATGTGCTTGAGGTGGGCTGCGGGGAGGGCAGGGGGATAAATTTGATTATTCATCGTGCAAAAAGTTATACCGCCATCGACAAACTGGCACCTGTAATAGATAAGCTTAGATTGAAGTTTCCGGCCGGCAAATTTTACAGCGGAAATATTCCGCCATTTCGTGAGCTGGGTAGTAATTCGTTCGACACCGTGATTAGTTTTCAGGTAATAGAACACATCAAGGATGATATTTCTTTCCTGAAGGAAATACACCGGGTTTTGAGGCCAGGTGGCAAGGCATATATTACGACTCCCAATCGTGTAATGTCACTTACGCGCAATCCGTGGCACATAAGAGAATATACCGCTGACGAACTGATGATGTTGGCAAAAAAGATTTTTTCCGCGACCGAGATGAAGGGAATTGCTGGAGACAAGCTTGTCATGACCTACTACGAGCAGAACAAAAAGGCCGTTCAGCGCTTGACCCGGATGGACATTCTAAAACTTCAATACCGTTTGCCCGCTGCTCTCCTGAAACTACCGTATGAATTGCTAAACCGATGGAACAGGAATAAGCTTAAGCGCGGTGATGATCAATTGGTGTCATCGATTAGTCATGAGAATTACCCCCTCACTGAAGAGGCATCATCCGCATTGGATTTATTTTTGATTGTTCAAAAATAAATCCAACGCAAAGGATCTGGTTAGTAGTTGCCGGGAGGCGTTTCGTTTATTTGAAGATCGCGCACGTGTTTGTCGTACATGGTTTCAAATTTTGTAGCCAAATCCGTTTCTCCATTTTCCAGTAAAATGCTCTGAAGTTCCCCAAGGATATAGATGTTCTTTCTCAGTTCGAGCGTGAGTCCATGTCCCTTGCGAATGAGATAGGCAGCCATCTCATCGGCACGGTCTCCCACAATATTCGATATTTCAATGGCCTTCTCTTTTTCACCCACCTGAAAGAGAAGGTTCACTGTCTCCGCAGCGGTATGGTCGTAGGGAATAGCCACGTCCGACATCTTTTCGATGCTGAAAAGCAATGTCTTCCTTGCTTTTTCGAGATCTCCCTTGTCAATCAGTGCCTGTGCTACCGCATTGAAAGAGCTCCGGTGATTTAACACAAAGTTCCTGTAGTCTTCAGAATAATAAATATCCGGATCGTCCAATCCGCGATAGGAGCACTCGTTTATCAGGTTGTGATAGCTGAGTTCTGCGTTAACAAAATCTTTTCTTGGATTGGGATTCCTGATGGGAAGTATCCTGCTGGTGTTGCCCTCCTGAATGGCATAAGGACTAAGGTCCACTTTGAACTGCGAAAGTGAAGTGTGATTCACATATATTGGCCGTTCCCAGTTGTTGGTCGCCAGAAGATCGAGCAAGGCTAAATCCTTTTTTTCCAGGGCGCTTCCCGTCCATCTGAATTGCATTTGATCAACCACCAGGCTGTCCATGCCTTCCGGGATAATGCCTGACGCCAGTACTTTTTCCTTATCTACTTTGAGGGTGAGTATTCTGCTTGGCACAATATTCCTGTCATCGTTGCGCAATTGCGGATGATTTTTACTTAAGAGATCAAGGTATTGCTTCACATCAATCGCATTGAGTTTCATGTCGACAAATGGCAGATAGTCATTGGGACCACCCTGTCTGTAATCGTGAAGCGAAAGGGTATATCTTAAAGGTTCTGAATGATTCATCTTGCGCATCGACTGTTCGATGTACCAATCGGTGTTGTAATAGCTTAATACAATCACGCGCATATCCTGACGGAACTCCTCCACTTCCTGGGCATACCAAAGCATGAAGGTGTCGTTGTCGCCACCAGTAAATAAAATCGAATTCTCGGCACACGATGCCAGGTAATTTTTTCCTGAGTCAAGGGAGAAAAACCGGTCGGATCGATTATGATCATCCCAGCCTTCAGCTGCCATTAAAACCGGAGCGGATGAACATACCAGCAGCGCGGCAACAGCTGCGGCTTTGGCGTTTTTCAACAACCTGCCCAGTGCTTCACCGATTGCGATTACGGCAAAGCCAATCCAAAATGCAAAGGCATATGTGGATCCAGCGTAAATATAATCCCGCTCTCTCGGCTCAACCGGAGGCGAATTCAGATAGACAACAATGGCCACACCGAGCATTACAAAGAGGAGCCCCACTACAGCAAAGTTCTTCGTGTCTTTGGTGAATTGATAGAACATCCCCACAAGGCCAAGGAGGAAGGGTATCATGAAAAAGTTATTTCTGGCACCGTTGTTGGCGATGGCTGAAGGAACCTTTTCAAACCAATCCCTCGGCCCCATCCAATCGGCCCCCTGATCGTCACCCTCACGACCTGCATAGTTCCACATGAAATAGCGCATGAACATATGTCCGATCTGCTGCCGGAACATGAAGTAGAGGTTTTGGGCGAAAGTCGGCCTTTGTCCCTCTTTCAAACCAAGTATACTCCGGTAGGTATCTGCATAGTCAGAACTCCATGCGCGTGGGAAGAAAATTTCTTCATCGTAGACGTAGTCGAATTTTCTGTCAGCAATTTCATACCTGTCCTTTCCCTTTTTATAAGTTGGCGCGCCATACTTAATGTCAATCGGTCTTGAGGTATATAGCGGGCCAAATAAAAGTGGCCTGCTGCCGTATTGTTCCCGTTTGAGATAACTCACGAAGGTCATTACATCGCGTGGTGCATTTTCGTTGATTGGGGGATTGAAATTCGACCGGATTACAATAGTGGCATAAGAACAGTAGCCGATAAGAATAAAGGATGTTGACAATAGAAATGTATTGAGGATTGGTTTGTTTCTCAGGTGACTGTAACGAATCCCGTAAACAAGTCCGCCCACAATCAGAAGGCAGAATACAATTACACCTGACCCAAATGGCAATCCAATTGTGTTGATAAAAAACACTTCAAATTTTCCGGCAAGCGATGGCAGGCCGGGAACGATAAAGTCGTTGATAAAGATAATGATGGCCACGCTAAATAAGAGTGCGCCAATAACTCCCCACCGGGTGGGGTTATATTTTTTAAAGTAATAGATGAGTCCCAGCGCAGGTATGGTCACCAGGTTGAGCATGTGTACGCCAATGGATAAACCCATCATGTAGGCGATCAGAATCAACCATCGGTTCGCTTTGCTTTCGTCTTCGATGACATCCCATTTTAGAATCCCCCACACCACAAAAGCGGTAAAGAAAGAAGACATGGCGTATACCTCTGCCTCGACTGCCGAGAACCAGAATGAATCGGAAAAAGTATAAGAAAGCGCGCCAATAACCCCCGCACCCATGAGAAGAATCGTCTTTTCAGGGCTAAAGATTTGCTCCCTGGACGCGCCCATCAACTTGCGGCCGAACAGCGTAATGGACCAAAACAAAAACAGGATAGTAAATGCACTCGCCAGTACACTCATAAAGTTGATCCAATAAGCAACTTTGGAAACATCACCCATTGCCAGAAAAGAAAAAATGCGCCCCAGCAGCAAAAAGAGTGGCGCTCCGGGAGGGTGTGGCACTTCCAATTTGTATGACACAGCAATGAACTCGCCACAATCCCAGTAACTGGCCGTTTCTTCAAAAGTGAGCCAATAAGTGATGAGGGCCAGTGCGAACGTGATCCAACCAGTTAGGTTATTTGTCTTTTGAAAATTCATGCCTTCGTGTCAAAATTTCAATTTAAGGGGCGAAAATAAGGAATTATGTCCACAGTCTTTTGAGTGACTTTTGTGGTTTATATGGCTTGCCGTCAATAAATTACCTTTTTCTAACGGTTAAGAATGATATCTGTTCCTTTTTGCTCATTGAAATACTGCCACGATCAGGTCAGCCATGATATTGAAAAAGCTGTCGATGCGGTATACAAACGGGGACAATTCATCCTGGGGCCTGAGCTAGCCGAATTTGAAAACGAGTATGCAGCCTATAGCGGTACAAAATTTTGCGTTGGAGTCGCCAATGGGTTGGATGCCCTTTACTTGTCTTTGAGGATTTCGGGGGTAGGCGATGGTGACGAAGTAATTGTGCCGGCTCACACCTATATCGCCACCTGGCTGGCCGTGACGAGGTTAGGCGCCAGGATAGTTGCTGTTGATGCCAGTTCTGCAAGTATGCTCATGGACGTTGGCGAAGTTGAAAAAAAAATTACGGGTAAGACGAAGGCCATTTTACCGGTTCATTTGTATGGATCGGTCTGCGATATGTCGGGGATTGCGGCCATTGCGCGCAAGCACGAGTTAAAAATCATTGAAGACAACGCGCAAGCCCATGGGGCCGCCTGGAAGAATAAGTTGACAGGAACTTTCGGCCATGCCAACGCCACTAGTTTTTATCCGACAAAAAACCTTGGGGCTTTGGGGGATGGAGGAGCGGTGACGACAGACGATGATTCCGTATATCAACAGGCAAAATGTTTGAGAAATTATGGATCAACAGAACGATTTGTGAATCCGGTCCTGGGCATAAATTCAAGACTTGACGAACTGCAGGCGGCTGTGCTACGGGTTAAACTTCGCCACCTCAGCGAATGGAATAAGACCAGGAACGAAATAGCAGAAATCTACTTTGCCGACCTTAAAGGCGTTGGCGATATCATCCTGCCAAAAACAAGACTGGATGCCATTCATGTTTACCATCAATTTGTCATCAGAACAAAATACCGTGACGAACTTAAATCGTTTCTCTTCCAAAAAGGAATCGGCACGATGGTTCACTATCCCATACCGCCTCATTTGCAGCAAGCATACAAATTTCTGGGTAGCCAGAAGGGGGCTTTCCCGGTTAGCGAAGAGTTGGCGGAAACCGTTTTGAGTATTCCGATGTGGCCCGGCCTCTCGAAAGAACAGGTTGAGTGGGTTGGCGCTCAGATCAAAACTTTTTTTTCGTCCCGCTGATCTAGTTGTAAACGACTGTGTAGAACGCCAACCAGATCAGAAACAACAGAAGATAGGAGGAACACACGATTAAAGCCGCAATTTTCAGTTTCTTCCTCGCAAAAAGATGAATTCCATAGGTAATAAGAAACCAATAGATTACTTCAAAGATGTTTAGGGCTTTCAATGGATACACGAATCGCTTAGCCAATAATTCATAATCAAAAAGATTAATCAGGGACAGTGGATAAAATGTCCTGACCGTGACGTAGGCGGGATCGGTATCAATGGTAAAAAACCACGTAATTTTTATTATTTCAGGAATGATAAAAACGAATTCCGAAACAAGCGCGATGGACCAGCAATTGCCGAAACTAACTTTGTAGCCAAACATGAAGCATCCAACCCAGATCACGAATGAGATGACGGTGAATTTCCATAAGTAAACAATCGGGATAGTCAGGTATTGAAGTGCACTCACGATGCTTAGAATGCTGCCCTCGGGACGATCTTGCAGAAATTCAAAAACAGCGGTCTCGTTTTCGATAAATGTTTTTTTGGTGTGCAATAAAAGGAAGGTAAGGAGGCAGAGGAGGAGGAATGCCAGCCTTTTATCGGTTTCATAAAACGAATTGGATTCAGTTGCCGTTTCCATGAATGGAATTTGACGTTTGGTTGTTTAATTTTTGTTTATTTGAAATTGTGGCCGGAAATCCCATCTCAAGGTAATGAATCCTGGTTTTAGAAAGTTTTTGCTCCTTTTAATTTTCATGTCATGCCAGGCCGGGTATGCCCTGAACAACGGTGACACCACACTTATCCTTATCAATGACATCCGTATCCAGATAGAGGCAACCCAGGCACTGAACGATTTATATAATTTCAAGTTTGCCAAGGCGGAACAACAATTCCGTTGGTTCAAACAAAAGTATGCCTGGCATCCGCTTCCCTATTTCCTTTTGGGTCTTAGCGAATGGTGGAAAATCATGCCAAATACAAAAGTTACCGCGTATGACGACAAGTTTATGGCCTATATGGACAGTACCATACGGGTAGCCGAAAATCTTCACAAGAAGTCTCCGGAATACCGCATAGAGGCTGCATTCTTTTTGGCAGCGGCCTATGGTTTTAAGGGCAGGCTTTATGCTGATGAAGAAAGGAAAAGTTGGCGGAAGGCAGCGTTGGCGGGCAAGACTGCGCTTAACTACCTTGAAGAGAGCAAGGAAAAACAAGACCTGAGTCCCGAGTTATTGTTTGGTGATGCCCTTTACAATTATTTTTCTGTATGGGTGCCAGAGAACTACCCGGCCCTGAAGCCGCTGCTGTGGTTTTTTAAAAAAGGAGACAAGCAGCTCGGGCTCGAACAGCTCACAGAAGTTTCCTACAATGCATTTTATACACGCACCGAGGCCATGGTATGGTTGATGCGTATCCTCAATAGTTACGAAAATAAACCCGACAGGGCATTCCAATTGTCAGAGTATCTCCATCAAACTTATCCTGATAACCCTTACTTTCACCGGTACTATGCCCGCATGCTGTATGGAAGAGGAGGTTTTTCAGATGAGATGGAAAAACAAAGCAAGGAGATTATTCATCGCATCGATAGCGGCATGGTTGGCTATGAGGCCACGAGCGGCCGGTATGCGGCATTTTTTCTTGGTCAGATGTACGAGCGCAGGCAGCGGTTGGACGAAGCAAAAAAATACTATGAGATGGTAGCCAGGTACGCGACCGAAATTGACGCGACCGATACAGGTTATTACCTCTTCTCCCTGATTTCATTGGGAGAGATCAGCCAGCGACAGGGAGATAAAGAAGTTGCACGCCAATACTTCGAGGAGGTAAAAAAGAAGTCCAATCGCAAAGACGAAGCCTGGAAGGATGCAAAACGAAGGCTGAAGGCGCTGGAGAAGGGAGATTGATGCCTCGCAACTAGTTTGACCATCCAAATGATTTTAAATCGCGCTTTAGGGCGCTGCTTTCGATTTGTGCTCCAAGGTGGTTCAAATGAAACTGATCCCGCCACAATCGGGGGTTGTTTTGCAACCCGGCAATAGGATTTTTGACATAGCTGACATATGGGATGCGATGACTCTTGAAATACCGCTCCATGGTGTTCATATACTTGCTGGTCTCATTGAACGAATTGTACACCGGGGAAGTGAAGCAAATGAGTTTCACTTTCTTTTTCGCGCATAATTCCATAAAATCTTTTAAGAGAGCCAGCTGAGTTTGATTAACCGTAAGATCTTTTGCTATCTCATATTTTTGGGAATGCAAAGTGTTTACGCTATCGTTCTTTGCCGGACGGACAATTTCGTACCCCTTAAGCTCAATCGTTAAATAAGACGATTGAATTAGATTTTTAACCAGCGTAATGGCTCTCCCGTTGTAGCGATAAAGTTTGAACAGATATTTATATTTTTCATGGGGAGAAATTTTGTTGATTAAGTCCGTTACGATTGAATCCTTTCCATAATAATGTTTAAGATTTTGAATATCCCGATTGTAATGGGGCCCAAAAAAATCTTCAGGCTCGATGTGCAGCACGATTGCAGCAGGTAATTTCCCTTGCTGGCTCAGGATATTCAATAGCCCAAGCTGAAATGCAGGCCCCATCCCGGCATGGCTAAGGTTGAATGAGTTCTGGCTCAGGCTATCTGGTATGATTTGATAAAGTGATCTTGAATTTCCCATGATGACAAGGCTGGGAGTGTCGCGCATGTTGATGTAGTGATTGATTTTACCGCCCGTCTGACCTGTTCTGATTTTTGAGTGGAGGTAGTCAAATAGCAGGCCCAGGCTGCGATCGACCGCCACCACCCCGATCATGCACAATAAAATGAAGGTCAATAGCTTCTTCATCTTAGAACTGAAAATATATAAACTGATCTCCCTCTGCGATCCCAAACAAAACAATTAACAAGACCATTGCAATTGTGTATATCGCTGAAGCAGGTAACGATTTCATGGTAAATACGTCAGTGGCTTTTTTGTTTCTGAAAAACACCACTTCGGCAATCAACAGAAGCAAAAGTGCGAAAACCATACCGGCAAAAATCCCTGTATCCTGTATCCTTATATTCCAAAAAGGGGACGAGATGACATTTTTAAGGATTCCTATCGCCTGACCAAAGGAAGTTGATCGGAAAAAAACCCAGGTCAAGGCGATGAGGTTGAAGGTTAGGAAAAGTTTGAGTGCTCCACGTGCCGGGAAAAATCTTGGCTTTAATGTTTGGAAATACTTTTCGATGCTCAGATACAATCCGTTTAGAAATCCCCAGATGACGAAGTTCCAACTTGCTCCGTGCCAAAGTCCTCCGAGAAGCATGGTAATAAAAAGATTAACATATGTTCGCCAGCGGCTGATTCTATTGCCCCCCAGGGAAATGTAAAGGTAATCGCGGAGCCAACTAGACAGAGAAATATGCCATCTCCTCCAAAATTCGGTTATGCTTTTTGAAAAGTAAGGCAAATTAAAATTATCCATTAATTTGAAGCCCATCGTTCTGGCAGCCCCAAGAGCGATATCTGAGTATCCGGAGAAGTCGCAGTAAATTTGAAAGGCAAAGGCATAGGTAGCAATGATGAGTGTCAAGCCACCATTTACCTCCCAATGATCATAAATTGAGTTGACATAAATCGCCAACTGATCAGCAACCACTACTTTTTTGAAAAGACCCCAGAGCATTTGTTGAAGGCCAGATACGAATTCGGAAAATTCAAAGTGCTTTTCTTCACGAAACTGGTGTATCATGTTTTGGGGCCTTTCAATCGGACCAGCTACCAGCTGAGGGTAAAACATCACATATAGGCTGTAAATACCTAAATGCCTTTCCGCCTTTTGATTTTCCCGATAGACCTCCATGGTATAACTCATGGCCTGAAAGGTGTGGAAGGAAAGCCCGATTGGTAGGATAATGTTAAGATAGGGCAAAGAATGAATTTCAAACCCCAGGCTTTGAACAAGTAAATTGACATTCTCCGTGAAAAAATTATAATACTTGAAAAAAGCAAGTACACCAAGGTTTGCCAACAGGCTTGCGATCAGAAAATGCTTCTTCTGAGGTCCAGTTGATTGTTCGATCAGAATTCCCGCACCGTAGTCTATCAGGATAGTAAAAAAAAGAATAAAAATATAGACAGGAATAAATGCACAGTAGAAAATGCAACTCGACAAGAGCAAATGAAACCACCTGAACCGGTGAGGAAGCAGGAAGTAAATGAGCGTGACAATTGGAAAGAATAAAAGGAATTGAAACGAATTGAAGAGCATAATGACGCGGCAATATAATATTCTCTATTTAAAGATTATTGATTTAATTTTGACAGAAAACAAACAGGCTTGGAGCTTCGCGATTTTATTGTCACTCCCCTCGTTGTCATATTGATTTATGTCGTAGCGTATTTCATCCGGCCTTTCGTCACCGATGGTGTCAACAGAAAGTACTTCCTTAGTGCGCTAACGCTCAAGATTGTGGGCGCCATTTGCGTTGGTCTTGTGTATCAGTTTTATTACGAAGGAGGAGACACATTTAATTTCCATACGGAAGGGAGCAGGGTAATTTGGAATGCATTTATGGAAAGCCCGGCCAAAGGTTTGGGTTTACTTTTTGCAGACGGAAAGCATACGGGAGAATTATTTGAATACAGTTCCCAGATATTGTTTTTCCGTGATGCGAGCTCCTACCTGATAGTGAAGATAGCTGCAATTTTCGATCTGGTTACGTTCTCGACTTACACCGCAACGGCTTCGTTGTTTGCGGTCTTGAGTTTTGTGGGCATTTGGATGTTTTTTATGACATTCTATAAGATGTATCCCCATCTTCACCTGAAATTGGCCATAGCCTGTTTGTTTATTCCCTCTGTCGTTTTTTGGGGTTCGGGAATCTTTAAGGACACCGTAACCCTGGCTGCGCTCGGCATGGTCACGTATTCTTTCCATGCTGTGTTTATCAGAGAGAGGTCGGCATTTCAATATGCTGTTTTGCTCATCATTGGTCTATTGATTATCAATGCCATCAAGAAGTATGTATTGCTGAGTTTTTTGCCGGCTTTGCTCATTTGGTTCTTTGCCCGCAATCTATTCAGGATAAAATCCCTGATTGCCCGGGCGATGCTGCTGCCAATCGTTGCGATCGTGGTATCTCTGTTGGCATATTTTGCCATTCTCAAAGTTGGCGAGGACGATCCGCGTTACAGTCTTCCCCGTTTGGCCCAGACCGTCAAAATCACTGCTTACGATATCCGGTACGGCTGGGGTGCCAGAACGGGTGAGGGATCCGGGTATACACTGGGCGAACTAGACGGGTCGTGGCAAAGTATGTTAAGCCTGGCGCCACAGGCCATCAACGTATCGCTCTTTCGGCCCTACTTCTGGGAGGTATCCAATCCGCTGATGCTGTTATCAGCTCTTGAGGGGGCCGCCTTTCTCCTGTTCACCCTGTTCATCATAGCCCGTGTAAGGCATAGGTTGTTCGAATGTCTGCTAAAACCCGAAGTGTTATTCTGCTTTACGTTCTCCATTATATTTGCCTTTGCGGTCGGTGTCTCAACCTATAATTTCGGAACACTGTCCAGGTATAAAATACCCATGATGCCGTTTTATGTAATCGGACTGATTTTGATGTGGGAGTACAGCAAAGATGATAAAAAGACAGATGGGTAAGCGATTGATTGTTATTGACGTTTGTGACACGCTCTATAAATCAAACACCACATTTGATTTTATTAGATTCTTTGCAAAAAAAGAATCACGATTAAGATGGCTGTTCATGTATTTGATCACAAACAAATGGTCACCGTTTTTCTATCTCTTTGCGTTAATGGATAGATTTTTTGACACTGACGTCACCAGAAAATTGTCGCTGAAGATTTTTTCAGGAACTACAGAAGCCGAGATTAAGGATGCAGCTGAAAAATTTTACAGTGAATTTCTGATGGATAGACGCAATGAAAAAGTTTTTGACATTTTGAGGCAAAAAGGTGCAGCGGCCGAAATGATGCTGGCCTCTTCAAGCATCGAACCCGTTGTAGCAGTCATTGCCCGGCAGAATGGCTTTGAGTACATATCGTCCAAATTGGAAGTTGAACAAGGAAAATATACAGGGCGTCTATCGAGTGATCTTACAGGAAGAAAGCATTTGCTGGTGAGTCAAATAATGGGGGAGCGTGGAATCAAAGAATTGCTCGTCATTACTGACAATAGATCAGATCGAGCCTTGGTAGGGATGTCAAATGAGAGTTATGTTATTGTCAACACGGAACGCGATAAGTCTTTTTGGAAAGGCCTGAATACAAAATTCATTCTTGGCTCCTGATACTTGAAATTGAACGAAAATTAGATGTTAGTTTTCCCCTTTCTATATTTTTTAAAAACCAGATTGAACACGGCCAAAGCGGTGGCGTTTCACTTGGTTTTTGAATGGGTGCCCATCTTTCTGATTGCTGCCAACAACTTCAATGGATTTTCTTTTCTCCCGACCCTCGTGGCCTATTACGTTGCCTTTATTTCAATCTATGAACTTGGATATCTCCTCAATGATCAATTGGCGCTTCGGCAGTTAAATGGACGGACACGGGCACGTCCATTTGACGGTATGGAAATCCTTGTTTTTGTCGCCATACGCATTGGCGTATTTTTGATGGTCACGCTCTACGTGGCTGACTTATCCGGAGGCAAATGGTGGATTTGGAATTTTTTGCTCGTCCTTGTTTTTGTAATTCATAATTTTTTAAGACAAGCCGGCCTGAAAATCATAACCTTCTCCTATTTGGCCTTCGTAAGATTTTTCTCACCTATCATTGTGCTTGTTCCTGGTGTGTTGGATATCAGCATAGTACTTCCGGTTATGCTTCATTATGTACTATTCCGATTGATTACTTATATGGACTCCAAAGAGTTCATCAAAAATTTTGATCGCCAGACAAACCATTTCAGGGTGGGCTATCATCTGTTTGCGTCAGTGTTTTCGATTTGTCTCGCTGTATTCGCCAATTCTTTTATCCCGATCTGGATTAGCACCTACTACATCGTTATTTCCGCTGGCTTTGTGGTGATTGCACCTCTGGTTTCCAAGTGGACTTAGTCAGCTTACACACGCTGCCTACCTAATCTAAAAAATTCTACAATCGATTAATTTATGTGTCGGGGGTTTGGATTTTGACTTACATTTGTGACCTTTTACGCAGGCTTCAAGCCAAATGATTGACAATGAACGATACCAAGGCTTATCGGATATGCACGCGAACGGTATTGGATAGCGCTGTTCCCGAAATTTCGTTTAATAAGAAGGGCGAGTGTAATTTCTGCGATTATTATGACGCGTTGGCTCAACGAACGATAAACAGAGACCCTCAGATTAAGAAGAGCGAATTTGAAAGGGTGATTTCCATAATAAAGGAGAGCGGGCGAGGTAAACGCTACGATTGTGTCCTGGGAGTCAGTGGAGGATTGGATAGTACGTATCTGGCACTTCTTGCAAAAGAACAGGGCCTAAGGCCGCTGCTTGTTCATTTTGATAATGGATGGAATTCTGAGTTGGCGGTCAAGAATATTGAGCATATTGTCACAGTGCTTGGTTACCACCTTCACACCTATGTTATGGATTGGGAAGAATTCAAGGATCTGCAGCGATCCTACTTCAAAGCTTCCGTAGTAGATGTGGAAGTCCCAACCGACCAATTAATTTTTGCTGCATTAAACCGGATTGCTTATAAATATGGAATTAAGTTTATTCTCGCTGGTAATAATGTCGCAACAGAATCAATTAATCCGGATGGCTGGGTTTATAAGGATAAGTTAGATTTAGTGAACCTGAAATCGATTCACAAAAAGTTCGGCAGCAAAAAGTTAAAAAACCTTCCGCGTCTCGGGCAATATGAAAGATACTTTTATGAAGCTATAGTTGGAATCCAAATAGTAAACCTGCTTGATCTGATTGATTATCATAAATCAACTGTAAAAAATATCGTCAGGGAAAAGTTGAATTGGAAGGATTATGGAGGTAAACATTATGAATCCGTTTTTACGCGTTTTTATCAAGGGTATTATCTTCCCGTGAAATTCAACATCGACAAAAGAAAAGCGCATTTGTCCAACCTTATACTATCAGGACAAACAACAAGAGAAGCTGCTTTGCTAGAATTAAAAGAACCACCCTATCCAAAGGGCGAACAGTTGGCCGATGTCGACTATGTCGTAAAGAAATTAGGGTTTACCTCTGAAGAATGGCAAAAAATCATGAACACGCCTGGGGTACCGCATGAACAATTTGATACCGAAAAATCATTGCCCCACAGGCTTTTTTACCTGATTTTTCGATCGGCTATGTACATTCCTGTCCGGGTATTGCGGTTTTTGCGAATACTCCACCGACCTACAAAAATTGATATGAGATGGTAGTCATTGTAGATTATGGTGTGGGAAACTTAATGGCCATCCAAAATATTATCAAAAAGGTTGGCGGAAACTCCGTGATTTCATCCGATGAAAAAGAGATTGAAAATGCGGACAAACTAATTCTACCAGGGGTGGGATCATTTGATTATTGTGCAAGGCAGTTGCGTGAGCGCAAGTTGATACCGATGCTTGAAAAGGAAGTGTTCGTAAAAAAGAAAACGATTTTGGGCCTTTGTGTGGGCGCACAATTGATGACCAGGCAAAGTGAGGAGGGCGACATCTCCGGGCTGGGATGGGTCAGTGCAAAAACCCAGCGCTTCGTCAAAGAACTTGTTCCGATTACGCCCCATATGGGTTGGACGGACGTTGATTTCAAAGAGTCTGCATTGACCAATGGATTTGATAAAGATGCCCGTTTCTACTTTGTGCATTCCTATCATTTTGTTTTTGAGGATCAGTCCCAGATCCTGGGGACATCATTTTTTGGATACCCCTTTACCTGTGCATTTCAGCGCGAGAATATTTTTGGTGTTCAATTCCATCCTGAAAAGAGTCACCGGTACGGTATGAAACTCTTCGAAAATTTTCTTGGATTATGAAAAGGATCAGGGTTATTCCGGTGATCATGATAGAGCGCGGGAGGGCTGTAATTACCAGAAAGTTTGGCAAGCGAATTTATGTAGGAGATCCCATTAATGCGATTAAGATATTAAATGACAAGGAGGTTGACGAGCTTATCATCCTTGACATTACCAGCAAGAAGGAACAGCGCACGCCTGACTTTGATCTGATTGAGAAAATGGCGTCAGAAAGTTTTATGCCTCTCGCGTATGGCGGACATGTCAACGACATCAAGACGGCTGAAAGAATCATCAAATGTGGCGTGGAAAAAATAAGTTTCAACAGTGCAATTTTCTACAATCCTGATATGGTCAGTGCATTCTGTCGGCAGTTTGGCAATCAAAGTGCCATCGCATCCATTGACATAAAGAAAAATATTTTTGGTGATTATGTAATCAAAACAAGAAATGGCGATACCAGGATTGGGGCAGACATTGAGGCGTCATTAAAATCGATACTGAAGCTTGGTGTGGGCGAGGTACTCGTTAATTCAATCGATCGTGATGGATCGCTTTCGGGGTACGACACAAAATTGATCAAACGTGTTGCGGAGTGTATCAATGTTCCTTTAATTGCGCTAGGTGGTGCGGGCAGCATGGCGGATTTTGTTCAGGCGGTAAAAGGAGGAAACGCATCCGCAGTAGCCGCAGGAGCGATGTTCTTTTTTAAAGGCAGTTTCAACGCAGTTCTGGTGAACTATCCTGATCAGCGCGCACTAACAACCCATCTATATAATCAAGTTGACTAAAGAATTTGTTTATAGCGTGCTGCGGGGTTTAAGAATAAAAGGATCTTTTGTTCAAAATTATGCTGTTGTTTTATCTGGCACAGGCCTGAACATTGCCATTCAGATTTTGGTGGCGCCCATACTCACCAGAATTTATGGCCCTGAAGCCTACGGTATCTTTTCAATATTTTCTGCGCTCTGCACCAATCTCGCCTTGTTGGCGACACTGAGGCTGCCACAAGCGATCTTGTTGCCAAAGGAGGAGGAGGATTTCAGCGCGCTCATGCGTCTTTCTTTGGGAAGTTCGATTATCGTTAGCGTCCTGATATTTTTCGTTCTGTATTTTTTTGGTAATGCGATTTTAGTTTTTTTTAAGGCCGATGGGCTTGTGCCGTTCTATTACCTGATACCCGTTATGGTATTCCTGATTTCAATCAATCAGGTGCTTGGCCAATGGCAATACAGATTGAATGCATTTAAGAGATCGGTAACCATCGACACGGGCACGCTCATTGGTGTCAGAATTTTTAATCTCGTTTTTGGCTGGGTATCCAACGGTTTTTCCATCGGCCTCGTTGCTGGTGATATACTTGGCAAGATTGCGGGATGTATTTTAAGCTGGCAATTTATTGTACGAAAACAAATTCGTCTTCTTTTTGAAAAGATCCCGACAGAGCGACTAAGAAAGACGTTTTTTGAATACAGACAATATCCAATTTATAATTTACCTGGTGTTTGGATTGCCATGGTGTCAGATCAACTGCCGGTTTTTTTCTTTTCCCACGCCTTTGGTCTCAAAGTAATAGGATTGCTGGCATTGGCCACAAGCATGCTGGATCTGCCAAAACGCTTGTTGGCCTACTCAGTTACTTCTGTCTTTTACAAGAGGGCCGTAGAATTGAAGCAACGATCAGGTGAAGAACTTCAGCGTTTTGTAGATCAAATACTTTATTCATTCCTTCTTCTTTGCCTCTTTCCCTATGCGATGGTAATTGTTTTTGGGCCAGCGCTCTTTTCTTTCGTTTTTGGCTCGGAATGGGTTATGAGCGGAACGTTAGCTCAATATCTCGCGGTGTACTCGATTTTGGAATTATTGTACATTTCTTTGGATTCAATCTATTATGTATTGCGCCAGGAGAAGAAAATGTTCTTTTTCCAAATGACAACCTTTTTAGCGCGCTTTTCAATATTGTTCGTTGCATACCAGGCGTCATTATCTTTGGAGCACAGCGTGGCGCTGCTGGTCATTGTAAATTTCTTTTTATACGGATCCCAGCTCTCTTATATTTTGCATCTGTTGGGTTTAAGGTGGTGGAAATATTTAATGAATATTGCCGGATTAATCGTGCTGGCTACTGCAGCATTATACGGACTGAAAGTAGCTTTCTTCAACTAAAGCGGTGACAAGCATGCGAATTATTTATCTGGTAATTGGTGGCGCTTCAGGCGGTGTTAAGAAGAAGCTGAAGGATAAAACGGAACTCCTTAAAAACTCTGGCCTTGATGTCTCGCTTGCCTTCACTACCCTTGATTACTCAGAACGGGCAGGAGATCAGCATTATCCGATTCATGTGGACAATTCAATTTCGTCCTTTCTCGGGAAAATTCGAATTATCTGGAGGCTTTCCGTTTTTTTTGAGCAATGGGAAACTTATAAAGCCATAAAAACTTTTTTGAGGGGCCATGAATTTGACTTGATTCTTTTCAGATACCCCGTGGCTGACTATTTTTTATGGAGATTGGCTGCGCGATACAGGCGCAAGATCATTTTTGAACACAACACTTTGGAGGTCAAAGAGCTGAGGCTTCGGAAAAACAACTCATTTTGGTTTAAATATTTTTATTACAGTGAGATTTGGTTTGGAGGCAAGGTCAGAAAATTGGCGAAAGGACTTGTCGGAGTAACGGATGAAATTATAGAAGAGCAAGTGCGCGTGGCTCAAAACAACCCGCCTCATACCACCATTAGCAATGGGATCAATGTGCATCGCGTCAGAATGAGATCAAAAAATCCTTTTGATGGTTCGGTTTTAAAACTGCTTTTTCTGGCTGGGTCCGAAGCGCCCTGGCACGGAGTGGACATATTGGTGAAAAGCCTGGACATTTATCATGGAGATTGTAACGTCCATTGCTACATCGCAGGTAACATTGACTCCCAAAGTCGATCGGTTGCCGAGAAGTGTGATAAAATCACCCTGCTTTCCATTCAGGAAGGAGATGGGTTGGATGAATGGTGCGATCATTGCCATGTTGGAATTGGGTCACTGGGGTTGAATCGATTTTTGAACGAAGGGTGTACGTTGAAAGTCAGGGAGTACTGGTCGAGGGGAATGCCGTTTGTTTTGGGATATAAGGATGTTGATTTAATTGGGAATGATGAAATGAATGCTTTCTATCTTCGTGTTCACATCAATGACGATGGTTATTTTGATTTAGAGGAAGTAGTCAGGTTTGCAGAAAATGTATACCGGGTGAATGACCTGTCTGAAAAAATGAGGACACTGGCATTCAATTCTATTCATTACGAGGTCAAGGCCGATCAATACGCATCATTTTTTAACTCTCTACCAGCATGAGCAGAGCCCTGGTCGTTTTAACGATAGAGTACCCGGAACCACTTTTGTGCAAGGAAATTCCTTTCCTGTCTGAAGCTTTTGATGTCGTGTACATTCTCTACTGTGTTTCACCACCAAATGGAAACATACCAGTCTTTGAAAATGTAAAGGCGATAAAATTATTTAGACCACCCAATTCTCCGAAGTCTTTGGCGCTTCTGCTGAGGCACCTTTCCTTTGTGGTGAAAGTGTATTCCTATACGTTGTTTAAGAAAGGAAACTTTTTGACGTACCTGAAGCACCACAGGAGTTTTTTGGGATACCTTTTGATAGAAGCGGAACGGATAAACCCACTGAAGAAGTTTATTGTGGAGAATAACCTGGGGGATGCCATCTTCTATGACTATTGGCTGGTAGACTCAACGATGGCTCTGGCTGAATTGAAAAGTGAAGGGCTCATTCACAAGACAGCGGCACGCGCACACCGGTTTGACCTTTACGATGATTGCCAGTTTGAAAAACGTGTACCCTTCATAGAGTATCGGGTGGCGCACCTGGATCGTGTATTTACGATCAGCCGGCATGGATTTGAATATTTGAAGCAAAGGGTGAAGACAGACCGTGCGGCTAAGATCGAGCTGAGCTATTTGGGGATCACTTCCCGATTTACAGCAGATCCGTCTCAAAAGAAATCGAGGTATACGGTGGTTTCATGCTCATCATTGATGCGATTTAAGCGCGTGGATGCGATTGCCCGCGTGATGAAATTGGTGCCGGGAGATATTCAATGGATTCATTTTGGAGACGGACCCCAAATGCAAGTATTACAGAAAGAGATTGATCAACTTCCCTCGAATATCAACGTGGTCCTGCAGGGCAATCAGGATAACGCCACCGTGCTTGATTTTTATTCTTCCAATTATGTTGACTTATTTATTTCGCTTAGCGAGTCGGAAGGTTTACCGGTATCAATGATGGAAGCCGCCAGTTTTGGTATTCCTATTTTGGCCACGCGCGTCAACGGAGTACCGGAAATTGTAACGGAGAAAACCGGAAGGTTGGTGGATAAAGATGCTGGTGAGGAGGAGATTGCGGGCGCTGTTAAAGAAATGTTGGTCGACAGAACATTCGCCAGAGATGAAATACGAAGTTTTTTTAAAGCAAACTTTGATGCGAAGAAAAACTATGAGTCCTTTATAAAAAAATTGATTGACATCTAAACAAGGGATAGCGGTGAGCGAAGTAAGCACCTATGTGCAATGTACGCGTTGTGTGCTTGACAATGTTGATGATCCTCAAATTATCATGGACGAGGCGGGGATATGTAACTATTGCAGGCGATACGAGTACGAGGAAGACCTTCACGTCAAGAAAGGACAAGATGCCAGTATAGCGCTGGACGCTGTCGTGGCAAAAATAAAAAAAGCGGGAATTGGTAAACCCTATGATTGCATTCTTGGCGTGAGCGGAGGCGTTGACAGCACCTACCTTGCGTACAAAGCCAAGGAACTTGGACTCAGGGTCTTGGCCGTACACTTCGACAACGGGTGGAATTCGGAGCTAGCTGTTAAGAATATTGAAAAAATTCTGTCCAACCTTGATATCGATCTCTACACCTATGTGGTGGATTGGAACGAATTCAAAGATTTGCAATTGGCTTTCCTCAAGGCTTCGGTCATAGATATTGAATTGGCGACTGACCATGCCATGCTGGCGACATTATACAGGTTGGCATTGAAGAAAAAGGTAAAGTTCATATTAAGCGGTCACAATATCGTAACGGAACAAATTCTTCCGAAGCACTGGTATTTCAATAAGAGGGACCATATCCACATACGCGCCATCAGCGAACGATTTGGAAGCGTACCGCTAAAAACATACCCATTGTTATCGTCATGGCTAAAATTCAGCGTGGAATGGAGGCGCATTCAGAGTATTGCGCTGCTGAATTATTTGCCCTATAACAAAAAAGCCGTGAAGCAACTCATCACGGAGAAATTAGGGTGGAAGGATTATGGCGGCAAGCATTACGAATCTATCTTCACCAGATTTTATCAAGGATACATCCTCCCGAAAAAATTTGGTGTGGATAAAAGAAAAGCACATTTATCAAATTTGATTTGCTCAAATCAACTGACCAGGGACGAGGCACTTGAAGAATTAAAAACACCTCCTTACAAGCCAGAGCAATTGTCTATTGATTTTGAGTTTGTGCTAAAAAAGCTTGAGCTAACACGTGAAGCATTCGAGGAGTTGATGCAAAAGGCAATCAAAGACCACGAAGACTACCCGACAGATGTCCCCATCTATGACAGGTTCTTCGTTCTAAAGCTGCTGGCACCTTTTTGGAAATTTTTTAAGATCACTCGGGAAAAAATTGCGGGGTGAGATGAAGCTTCAATTTTTGGTTAAAAAGCGCATATTGGTGATTTCACCTGAGGCGTGGGATCACATTCCAGTTTCCAAGCACCATTACAGCCGTGAACTTGCACTTGCTAACGAAGTTTATTTCTTGAATCCACCGTCTCAGCGTAACGGTGTTCATTCAACCCCTGAGTACGGCAATCTGAAGGTTGTCAACTACAGGGGAATTCCTGGCATTAATTATCTGCCGGCAACGCTGCGGGATTTCTTCAACAAAATCTTATTGAATCGGATTGTGAAACAATGTGGCGGCCACTTTGATGTGGTATGGACATTTGATCCGTTTCGATTCCAAAATCTTGCGTTGTTTAAAGCGTCAGTCAGGATATACCACGCAGTGGATATCCATAAGAGTCCGCAAGAGCATGTCCTGGCAGAGTCGTGTGACATCATTCTGTCGGTTTCGAATATGATACTGGACCGATTCAATCCGTTTGACAAGATCAGGGTAAAGATAAATCACGGCTTGGCATCGCATTTTCTGAAAGATCCAGATGAGTCGGTGATGGTCAAGAAAACAAGCAGATTAAGGGTTGGCTACGTTGGAAATCTTGACAACTGGTGTATCGACCGGCCTACGCTATTGGCCATTGTAAAGAACAACGAAAACATTGATTTTGATTTTATTGGACCCTATGGGAAGAACTCATCACTGGCTTTAAGCCTTAAGCACCTAAAAAATGCGCGGTTAATCGGAAAAGTGCCGTCATCGGAATTGCCGGCCCGCCTGAAGCAATGCGACCTGTTCTTAATGTGTTATGATGGAAAAAACCGTGAGGTAAATTCAAATCACCATAAAATTATAGAATACCTTGCTACAGGAAAGCCGATCGTGATGAACTACACAGATGAGTACAAGGATAAACGCGACATGTTAACAATGGCGGATGAAAATCACCAACTGCCGGGACTGTTCACCGAGGTCGTAGATAGATACCAGGAACTGACAGCTGACGGGTTGAGGCAGAAAAGAATCGCCTTTGCTCAATCTAATTCTTATTCCAATCACGTGGCGACCATTGATGGCATCTTAATGAAAAGAATTTCCAATGTATCGGTTTCTAATTAGGGCATTGAATAAACTAAATTTGCTTCGATTCTTAAATTTTAAGGTTCGACACAGGATAAATGGAAAATCTTTTTTAATTCCGATTCATGGGAGCATCGGATATGACCATCTATTTGAAAAGGAAATGTGGATGACGATCATCCTGAAAAAGATTTTAGAAATTAAGCCTACACGGGCCTTCATCGATGTGGGTGTAAACCTGGGGCAAACTTTACTAAAGGCCAAAAGTATTAATTCCGCCATCAGGTATATCGGTTTTGAACCTAACATGACCTGCGTTGCTTATATCCATGAGCTGATTGACGACAATCATCTCGATCAGATTCAGTTATTCCCGGCCGGAATCAGTGACAAGGGCGGGCCAGCCACTCTGTACCATGCTGCCGACAAGCGGGAGGATAGCAGCGGTTCCATTATAAAGGAATTTCGTGATGTATCGGCATTGGATGAAAAAATGATTGTTACGTTGTCGTCAGCGGGCCTTTCTTTTTTAAATGAGGTGACGGTCGGGTTTGTAAAGATTGATGTTGAAGGTGCCGAGTTGGAGGTAATGAAAAGCCTGAAATTTAAGGTCGAGGCAGACCGTCCATTTATTATTTGTGAAATATTGCCGGTGTATAACGAGGAAAACATTTTCCGTCTGGAACGACAAAACGAGTTGCTTAGAATTATTGAAGACTTAGACTACTTTATTTATCGAATTCATGCAAATGGAACGCTGCAGCAAATCGATGAGATAGGGATTCATAAAAAAATTGAAGACTGCAACTACCTCCTGGTTCCGACTGAGCTCAATAACATAGTATAGAATGGGTGAAACATCGGGTTTTACTAATCTCATTTCCATTATCATGCCCGTGTACAATGGTGAGCAATATATCGGGGATGCAATTCGATCTGTCATTTATCAGGAGTATACCAACTGGGAATTGATCATCGTGAACGATGGAAGCACAGATAATACCCAAAAAAGAATCCAGGAATTTGCGGACTCAAGATTAAGAGTGATCGAACAACCCAACCGGGGAGTATCAGCCGCGAGGAACACTGGGATTAGGGCCATGACGGGAAAGTACCTTTGTTTCCTGGATTCTGATGACTTATGGCCTTCCAATTCGCTGCTCAGTCGAATAAAGATATTTGAGAACAACTTGGACACGAAGTTTGTAGATGGCAAAGTAGAAATTTACGACTCAGCTCTGCGCCTGCGTCTTGGCGAATGGCAGCCATCGTTCAAGGGCATGCCGTTCCATCACCTGGTGAGACTAAACGGGAAATGCTTTTTTGGGCCGACCTGGATGATCAGGTTGGATGGTGATAGGCCGGAGTTTGATGAGCAGCTATCGCATGGAGAGGACTTGCTTTTCTACATTTCCATTGCAACGCGAGGTAGGTACGACTATACGGATGAGTTGATTTTAAAGTACAGAAAGGGGCAGGCATCAGCGATGACCAATTTCGATGGGCTCGCCCACGGATATACTTACCTTTGTTCAAAGATTAGCACTCAATATAATTCTGAAACGACTATTATGGATAGGCTTTTGCTTATTCTCAGAGCCAGAAAAATAATGTTTCTAACATTCTGGAATGACAGAGACTATCTCAAAGCCGTCAAATACCTGATATTTGGGCACCTATAATCCAATGAAATTATTATTTATAAGTTATTGGGGTGTCGGAGAGGGCCTTTCATCTGCAACCGTGCTCCCTCATCTAAGAATTTTGTCAGGGATAAACACTGTTGAGAAAATAGTATTTTGTTCTATCGAAAGAACAGCGGAAGAGGTGGAATCTATTGATATTGAAAAAGTCGAGCATCATCCCTTGTTTTCGAGACCAGCCCGCTCGCTTCTTCTCACTAAATTTTTCGACTTCACCACATTTTCCAAAACCATCGCAGGCCTTTGCAGTGCGCATTCAATTGATTTGATTATCTGCAGGTCTCCTATGGCTGGTGCTATTGGCTACCTGGTGTGGAAAAAAACGAAAATTCCATTCATGGTCGAGTCTTTTGAACCCCATGCTCAGAGTATGCGGGAATCAGGCGTTTGGAAGTGGTTTGATCCGCGGTATTGGATAGAACTCTATTTTGAAAAAAAAGAAAAAGAAACAGCCACCCTAATACTACCCGTGTCTAATCATTATCTAAATGCACTTGTCAAAGAGGGAGTGGGTCGTGCAAGATTGATCAATATGCCCTGCTGTCTGCCTGTAAAAAAATTTGAATTCAACGAGCAAGTTAGAACAGGAAAGAGGCAGGAGCTCGGCATAGGCGATCACGAGGTGGTTGGGATATATGTCGGAAAATTCGGAGGCATATACCATGATGACGAAGCGTTTAAACTTTTCAAATTTGCGTTTGACTTTTTTGGAGATATATTCAGATTGATTGTCCTGTCAGGAGATGACCATGATGTCATCATGGCAAAATTGAGAAAAAATGCGATTCGCGATGACCGCATTTTTCTGGCATCGGTAAAACATGATGTTGTTCCGGAGTTTTTGTCAGCGGCTGATTTCGCCTTCAGCACGATCAAGCCCGTGCCATCGCGCCTGTATTGTTCTCCGATCAAGAATGGTGAGTATTGGGCCAATGGCCTTCCGATTCTAACCGAACGCGGGATTGGGGACGACTCTGATATCATCGAACGGGAGGGAGGCGGCATATTACTCGACATCACTAATCCGGCACCGTCATTCAAAGAATTGCAGACTCTTCTTGACACAGGAAGGAAAGAACTTTCGTTCCAAATTTCAAAACTGGCCCATAAGCACAGGCGATTGGAATTGGTGGAGAATATTTATCATCGCGTCATAAACAATATTTAATCTTTATTTTTGAATCCGGGTTGTGTTACTAAGCACATACTGCAGGTATATAAACATTACGATAAAATAATTTCTCTTGATTAGGCACTACATGATGGTCGTTGCAATTTTCGCAACAAAGGGGGTACTGTCTCAGACGCCCACAGCCGATTTTGGTGTTAATGCATCTCTTTGCCTTGAGGAGAATATCGATGTTGTCAATAGCTCTGTCAATGCTGACCTGTTCGAATGGGATTTTTGCCTGGATGACTTTAAGAATTTAGGCAGTAACCTTGACCTGGCAACGGTTACAGGTTTAAATGGAGGGTTCGGATATAAATTGGTTGAAGATAACGGATCCTGGTTCGGTTTCGTAGTGAGCCAATCTACTCATTCACTTTTCCGTTTGGATTTCGGTGATAGTCCAACCAACACTCCGGCTGTGGTCAACCTGGGTAATCCCGGGAATTTGTTATTGTTCCCGCAAGGAATTGACCTTTATAAAGATAATGGAAGTTGGTTTGCTTTTGTTGGATACAACGATAACAATTATGGCCTTGTAAGACTCAATTTTGGTAGTGATTTGACCAATACACCCTCGGGAACAAACATTGGAAACTTTGGCGTTACCGGACGATTTTGGGATCTGAGAATTGTAAAACAAGGGGCAGATCTGATTCTGGTCATCGTAGAAAGGAATACAGGCTCCATTGTACGAGTGAACTACCGCGATTCTTTCCTTAATCCCATTACGATTGCAACCCATGTTTTTAACACCGGAGCGATACCGGGGGCAGCGTTGACACCGGGGATTGACGTGGCAAAGAAAAGTGGAAGTTGGTTTGTCTTTTTAACCTCCAGTTCCAACCAAATATTTCAGATAAGTTTTGGCGCAAATATTCTGGGATCGGCCGCGGTTGATGCTTCCTACGGATTTCCGGGAGTGTCAAATCCTTTCAGAATAAAAGTTGGGCAGGAAGGTGATAATTTTTTTGCTGTGGTGACCAATCAACCTGCCGCACTGTCAGTTATAGATTTGAAGGACATCAATGTTGCGAATCCTCCAGCTGAAATATCGCACACGGGGCTGCCCCAATTGTTGGGGTTGGATGTTTTCAGATACAGGGGAAAGAGCATCATGCAGGGAGTTGGCAACCTCAACAATAAGCTGCGCCAGGTTGTCTTTGAGTCTGCCTGTGGGGCAAGCATCTCTTTTTCGGACGAAAATAATCCGAATCCAGTTACTTATATGACTGCGGGGACCAAAAGGATTGAATTGAAGGCAGTCAATACTACTTCAATGGAGCATTCAATTGCTGAAAGGCAGACGACCGTCTCTGGGTTGACGGCTCCTGATATCTCCTTCACCTCGCAAAATATTTGCGCCAATAACGACATCAACTTTATTTCTCAAAATACCTCGGGCGGTATCACTGATTACGATTGGGACTTTGGCGATACGAATACCTCGATGGCACAAAACCCCACACACCAGTACGCCACCGCGGGCGATTTTGAAGTCTCGCTTCAGGTCACCGCGTCCAACTCATGCACCAACATTGCCCGTGGATCACTGACGGTATACAATCCTCCGGTCCCTAACTTCGATCTTCCCTCTGCAACACCTATCTGCACGAATCAGAATTATCTTTTTACGAATACTTCTTCGTTCGATGCCGGGTCAAATCCGACATGGGAGTGGACAGTCAATGGCGCACCCGTGTCCACCACACAAGACCTGACCTATATGATCCCTTCTGCTGTCATGCAGGATATTAAGCTGAAGGCTTTGATTCCCGGCTGCGAAAATGAAGTGACCAAAACAATCAACACCGTGGAGGTCGGGCCTGTCGTTGATTTTTCTTTTTCCAACGGATGTGAGGGTTCATCAATATCATTCACCAACAATACCACCGGAGGAAATCCGCCATTCAACTGGGATTTTGGAGATGGAAATGTTTCCACCCAGACCAACCCAACCCATACCTATGTGGGTTTTGGAAATTATGATGTTACGCTTGACGTAACGAATGCTGCGGGTTGCAATAATTCCAGTGTTAAGTCAATCCAAATATATTCGAATCCGCTGCCGGATTTTTCGCTGGACCTGCCTCCATTTTCATGCAGTGGATCGCCTTCTCAGTTCAACGACCTTACCCCAAATCCAGTCGACAGTAATCTCGCGGGATGGTCGTGGAGTTTCAACGATCCGAATAACGGGGTGTCAACATCTCGCAACCCGGTGTATGTGTACAGTGATGCCGGGCCGTACAACGTGGACCTCGTGGTGACCACAAATTTTGGGTGTACCGGATCTGTCCAAAAGCCGATAACAATTTCGCCTTCTCCTGGTGCGGGATTTTCGCATTCGCCAGCTTGTGTTAATCAGGGAACGGTGTTTACACCGGAATCAACTGGTGGGATAAATTCATGGCAGTGGCAAATTGGATCGAGCGTTTATAATTTGGAGAGCCCAACCCATGTATTTAGTTCGCCTACATCGGTCAATGCCCGACTGACCACGAACGGTACCAATGGTTGTATTTCCGTGTTGTCAAAGCAGGTGGTCGTGCCTGCTGCTGTCAATGTCGATTTTAAATCTGAAAATACCTGCGCAGACAAGCCGACCATTTTCACTGACCTCACCAGCTATGCTGCGGATCCACCTGTTTCCAGAGCATGGCAATTTTCTACGCTGGGTACGGGCACGGGGACTTCAGCTTCTTTTACATTTCCAGCTCCGGGTGAGTATCCGACAAGATTAACAGTAACCAATGTATCCGGTTGTAGCTATGCGATTTCTAAGAATGTGACTATTGTGAATTCTCCGGTCGCGAGTTTTACCGCGACACCTCAAACGGGAACACCACCGCTTACGGTCAATTTGAAAAACACAACCCCCAACGTTGTTTCCCAGCAGTGGAAGGTGAATGACGCTGACAACCTGACCAGCACAGAACCTGCACCTGCCTTTACTTTCAGTGAGTTAGGCGACTATGTCATTGACCTCACGGTTACCAACGAGAATGGTTGCACAAGCACAGCCGGCAAGATTGTTTCAGTCATCGTTCCATCTTTGGATATTGCACTTACGGGTTTGACCCTGGTCCCCAGTGCCTCAGGAGAAACGGGACTTCTGGTTACGATAGTGAATGAAAGCAACTATCCGGTCAGCAACATCAGGGTATTGGTTGATATTTCTGGAAGCGCTGTTGTCAGTGAAACACTCACAACGGCCATTCAACCGGGCGAAACGTTGAGGCAACTTCTTACCGCTACCGTGGTCAGAGCAAGGTCTGCAGCGAATTACATCTGCGCGGAAATTATTGTTGATGGCGATAAGGATGATTCAAATAATAAAAAATGCGTCAGTCAGGAGGCAGCGGCTGTTGTATTTGATCCCTACCCAAATCCGGGATTGGAGGAGATGAGTATCGAATGGATCGCAACAACTGCGGAGAATGCGGACCTGTATATTTTTGACCCGGCTGGCAGAAAGGTTTTTGAGAATTCATTGACCCATGCGAGTGAAGGCTTTAATAAGGCCACCATTTCACTTTCATCGCTTAATCCTGGATTATACTATGTTCTGTTTGTGTCAAAAAACACCAGAAGAAGTTTCTATTACGTGGTGAGAAGATAGCGTATAAAATATCGTCTGTTCTGAGAAAGAATCCTCTTATTCTTTATATTTTTACCTTTCTAAAATCCAGACCCGATTTAAAGCGTACACCTTCCCTATGAAAATTAAACTGGATGCTACCGATCGCAAAATACTTGACATTTTGCAGACCAACTCCAACATTACCAATGCCCAGTTGGCTCAGGAAATAGGGCTTTCCCCAGCGCCAACATTGGAAAGGGTAAAGAAATTGGAAACAGCAAAAATAATCAAGAGTTACCATGCTAACGTGGATCAGGCAAGTGTGGGATTAGGCGTAAGTACTTTTGTGATGGTTACACTTCGGGGGCACAATAAAGAGAACATTCAGAAATTTATCGATGCCGTACAGAAAATCAATGAAGTGGTAGAATGCCATCACCTGACTGGTCAGGCTGATTTTATTTTGAAGGTGGTAAGTCCTGACATCCCATCCTATCAAACACTGATGCTCGAAAAGGTCTCTAATATCGATGTCGTGGATAACATGCAATCCATGGTGATTTTATCTACCTTCAAGGACAGTAAAGTGGTGCCCATCCCATGACCGAACCCGTTTCAGACAAAACATTGGTCTTGACCAAGTCACAGGTCGAACAAAAGATCCGAAGAATAGCTTTTGAGATCTATGAGAATAATTTCAAGGAAAAAGTCATGGTGCTTGGTGGTATTGACGGCCAGGGATACACCCTTGCCCAACTCATCGCCACTGAGCTCGAGACAATTTCAACGATGAAGGTTCATCTGGTGAGAGTAACTTTGGATAAACTTGCCCCGCAGCAAAGTGAAGTTTCGGTCGATTGTGAGGAGAAAGAATTTCGCAAGAAATGTGTGGTCCTGATCGATGACGTGCTGAACACGGGCAAGACGGTTGCTTTCGGAATGAAACCCTTCCTCAATGTGGAGGTTAAGAAAATCGAAGTGGCCGTGCTCGTCAACCGCAGCCACACACTTTTTCCGGTACAGTCTACGTATACTGGATTTGAATTATCCACAACACTCAACGAAAGAGTAGAGGTGGTGCTCGGCAAGAAGGCAGCGGTTTATCTTCATTAAACTATTATACGCTAAATCAAAAGGCTGTGTCAGTTCATAAACAGGAGATAAAGAAAATAACGACCCATCAGCTCAGGGAGATGAAAAACCGGGGCGAAAAGATTGCCATGCTTACGGCCTATGACTACAGCATGGCTAAGATTATTGATGGCGCAGGTATAGATGTAATCCTGGTCGGTGATTCAGCTTCCAACGTGATGGCAGGAAATGAGACGACCTTACCGATAACCCTTGATCAGATGATTTATCACGCATCATCTGTGGTGAAAGCGGTGAAGCGCGCCCTTGTGGTTGTCGATATTCCTTTTGGTTCCTATCAGGGAAGTTCGGGGGAGGCCTTGCGATCGTCCATCCGAATCATGAAGGAGAGCGGAGCCCATGCAGTGAAGTTAGAGGGTGGCCATGAAGTCAAAGATTCCGTGTTACGCATTCTCAGCGCAGGGGTACCTGTGATGGGACACCTGGGACTTACGCCTCAGTCCATTTATAAATTTGGCACGTATACGGTCCGTGCCAGGGAAAAGGAAGAAGCGGCTAAACTCATCGAGGATGCAAAATTGCTGGAGCAATGTGGATGTTTTGCCATTGTTCTTGAGAAAATTCCTGCAACCCTGGCCAAGAAAGTTTCTGAGTCCATTCAGATACCAACTATTGGAATTGGAGCCGGACCCGATGCCGATGGGCAGGTTTTGGTGATGCAGGACATGCTGGGTATTACGATGGAGTTCAAACCTCGTTTCCTTAGGAGATATGCCGATCTGCAGAGCGTCATCAACAAAGCGGTAAACGACTATGTCAATGACGTGAAGGCCAAATCTTTTCCGAGCGATAAGGAAAAGTATTAGTCAATTGCAGACTTTCATTTTGGTCGTGTCTTCCTCACCGTCACTGAACCACACCACACCATACTGTCCGTAAATTCCAATCCCAATTCCTTTCCATTCCAGATTACTCCAGGTGCCGGAATTGATCAAAAGCGGATTATGACCCGGACTTTTTTTCCACCCGTCAAGGCCTTCACCGGCATTGGCCCCGCCAGAGCTGTAGTAGGCAATTTCAAAGCCATTGCCTGCGTAACCCGATATTTCCTTTGGCTTGTCCCACATGCAGCTTGCTTTCGAATGATCAGCCGTATAGCAGCATGCGCTCCAATTTCCTTTGTCGGACCAACTGTGCGGATTGCAATCGCCACGGTTGGCATAATCAAAATTGTCCATCAGGTCGCGCACGTGTGCCTGGGCGACCTTGGTAAGTTTGGCAGAATAGGGTATTGGTTTTAATTTCTTGCTCTTGCGGTAATCCATGACGAGATCAAATAATTTTTTTTCCTCCGGGGACAGGCAAATCTCTTCCGCTGCCTGCTGCCTCGGGTTGTCAAAAGCTGAAAGTAGCAGTACTCCGCAAACGATAGCAATCCCTCTCATAGAATTGAATTTATCATTTTCTAACGATTAACGTGCCAGAATAATGCCATCACCTTCTTTATTAACCTAATTTTTATAATTTCGCTCTTCCTCAAAAGAACGGCACCTGGGCCAATGGGGTAGATAAGGAGTCCCGGTATTTTTTATATCTGTATAATTCTAATAAGCATAAGATGAGCGCAAAAATTACGATCAATAATGGCAAACTGAATGTTCCTGATAATCCGATTGTCCCTTTTATCGAAGGTGATGGTACGGGAGTGGATATCTGGCCAGCGTCCAAACATGTTATTGACTCAGCGGTTGAAAAGGCCTACGGAGGAAAGAAAAAAATTGAATGGAAGGAAGTTCTCGCTGGCGAAAAGGCTTTTAACAAAACGGGCAACTGGCTTCCTGAAGAAACCCTTGACGTTTTTAAAGATTGCCTGGTTGGAATAAAGGGCCCATTGACGACACCAGTGGGTGGGGGCATGAGATCATTGAACGTGGCGCTTCGTCAGGAATTGGATTTGTATGCTTGTGTGAGACCGGTGAGATGGTTTACGGGTGTGCCATCACCAGTTAAAGAGCCGCAAAAAACGGACATGGTCATTTTTAGAGAGAACACGGAAGACATTTATGCCGGCATTGAATTTCAGGAGGGATCAGAAGATAACGCCAAATTCCTAAAATTATTCCAGGAAAGCTTTGGCAAGCGATTTGACAAAATCCGGTTTCCCAAGACGACAGCCATCGGGATTAAGCCGGTTTCCAGGGAAGGTACGGAACGTCTCGTGCGCGCCTCCATTGATTATGCCATTGCTCACAAAAAACCAAGTGTCACCCTCGTGCACAAAGGAAACATCATGAAGTTTACCGAGGGGGCCTTCCGCGATTGGGGATACGCGCTGGCCAAAAATGAATTTGGTGCAACACCGCTCGATGGCGGGCCATGGATGGTGATCAATAAAGGAGGGCATAAAATTGTCGTTAAGGACGTAATTGCGGATGCCTTTCTTCAGCAAATACTGTTGCGCCCTGACGAGTACTCGGTGGTCGCCACGCTGAATCTCAACGGAGATTATGTATCGGACGCCTTGGCTGCCATTGTAGGCGGGATCGGAATTGCCCCCGGTGCCAACATCAATTATGTCACTGGTCATGCGATTTTTGAGGCAACCCACGGAACGGCACCCAAGTATGCAGGACAGGACAAGGTCAATCCCGGTTCAGTTATTCTTTCTGCGGTCATGATGCTCGAGCATATGGGATGGCAGGAAGCAGCTGACTTGATGGTAAAAGGTTTGGAAGCGGCCATCGCCTCAAAGCGGGTAACCTACGATTTCCACCGCCAGATGGAAGGTGCGACCCTACTGAAGTGCTCAGAGTTTGGCAAAGAGGTGGTGAAAAATATGTGATGAGGAACAGGGGCCAAATTTTTAATAGGAAAAACCTGTTTGAATACAGATTCAAAATACTACCTTAGCGGGCGTTATTTTAGAATCTTATGAAACCACCCTTTGGAAGATTGGCCCTCATTGCCGCTTGCGCATTTATTTCGACAAGTTGTGGAGTAATGTTCGGAGGAAGTAAGTTTAGTGGCTCTATCATCGCCCAGGATCATCGAGACGCGCAAATTTATGTGGATGGACAGAAATTAGGTAAGGGAACAGCTATCGGGTTGTTTCCCAGAAACCGACCCCTGACCGTTGAGCTTAAGCAGGAGGGATGCGAAAATAAATCCCAGACGTTCAATAAAACTTTCCGCACGGGTAACTTTATCCTCAGTCTTTTAACCTGGGGATGGGTGGGCATTGCCATTGATCTGGGCACCGGTGCCTCCTACAAGCCAGATCACAGAGCCAATCCATCCATCGAGCGTCTCACGGACAAAAACTATCTATTCACGGTTGACTATTCGGAGTGCCCCATAACCAATTAATATCAGTTTGCGTATTTGGGATACGGTCTGAAAATCGCGACATTTAAGGTGCTGTTGCACAAGACTTTACCCTGAATTCAAAATAGATGGTTTTCAAATTTGCGCAATATTTGGTCTTCATTGCCCTGGCATCGATTTGCGCCCAGGCGCAATCGGATAAACGGGTCGCCCTTGTCATAGGTGTGCAATCCTATACTTCCGTTCCCCCCCTTAAAAATTCGCTGAACGATGCGCGCGATCTGTCGCGGGAATTGAAAGCCAAGGGTTTTAAGGTGATTGAATTGTATGATCCGAAGACAAAAAAGGACATGCAAAACTCCATTCGAAAGTACTACGACCTGATTCATGACAAGCCACTAACCGAGGGCCTTTTCTACTATTCAGGCCATGCCATGCAAGTGGACGGGGTTAATTATATCATGCCGGCAACCGCCAATCCCGTCCTGAAGGCCGACCTGGATGACCAGTGTCTGAAAATGGATTTCTTTTTGGAGGTTTTTGCGCAAGCGGGAAACTCTTTAAATATCATCATTATGGATGCCTGTCGCAACAACCCCTTTAGGGGATTCACGCGAAGTGCAGACCAGGGGTTAAGTCAGATTTATCCACCCAAAGGATCATATGTGGTGTATGCCACCAGTCCCGGCTCGGTGGCCTCCGATGGAGAGGGCAGAAACGGGTTGTTCACCTCCAAGCTTTTAAAGTATATGAATGAACCTGACCTAAACCTGGAGCAAGTTTTTAAGCTGGTTGCCCGGGAAGTTCAGTATGAGTCTGGAGATCGTCAGTTGCCATGGATCAACTCCTCCTATACCGGTGATTTCTATTTTAATAAACCAACGCAGGGCCTTTCGGCAATCGGAACTGATATAAAAAGGTCAGAAAAGAACGATGTGGCCACGCGATCAGGAACTCCGGGAAATACCAACAAAGTGATAAGCCCACCAATAAGTATTAGGTCAATTAAGATTAGTACGCAGGATTGGACTTCTGAAAATCTGGATGTTGACACGTACAGAAACGGGGATCCTATTCCTGAAGTGCAAGACCCCAAGGCATGGAGCAGCCTGACGACCGGAGCATGGTGCTATTATGAGAACAAAAGCGAAAACGGAGTTAAGTATGGCAAGTTGTACAACTGGTATGCGGTCAACGACCCACGAGGTCTCGCACCGGACGGCTGGCATATTCCCACCGAGGAGGAATGGATACAACTTACGACATATTTATCCGCTGACGCTGGCAGCAAAATTAAATCGAACGTAGAATGGTTTGATGGTGGCAGCGGTGACAATAGCAGCGGATTTTCCGGACTTCCAGCAGGATTTCGGTACAGCACAGGTCCCTACAGCCTGATGGGGAAAAGTGGATACTGGTGGACAAAATCTGAGAACAATTCAACCACCAGCAAGATGATTACAGTGAGTTTCAAGGGCACCAGCGTAACCAGTGGCATGCTCAACAAGAACAGTGGCCTATCTGTTCGTTGCCTTAGGGACAACTAAAAAAACGCGATCAATTTTCCTCAATGATCACTCGCACGGTTAGGCTTTACAATTTCTTGATCGATTCGTTGGTTTACCTTGGGATTGTATTTGCGTTAGTGATACCCTTAAGTACTGTCTTTGCTCCCAATGACGCGAGATGGGTTATGGTTGGGGTTTATTATTTCTATTATTTTATTATGGAATCCCTGATGGGGCAGACGGTTGGTAAGATGATAACTAAAACCAAAGTGGTTAATAGCAATAATGGGGGTGTTTCGATGGGGCTTATTGTGTTGCGCACCTTATTGAGGATTATTCCCCTTGATTTTTTGTCCTATTTATTTACACCACAAGGATTACATGACTATCTTTCACAAACCAAATTGATTAAGCGTTAAAACTAACCACCAACCGATTATGAAAAGAGCTATTACCGCATGTGCCCTGATCATCCTGGCAGTTTACATTTCTGGCTGTGCAACTGTTTTCGGAGGTCCGATCTCCACTTACCAAAAGACTAAACCATCTCCAGGCGAGCCTCAAAGAGAGGTGCGCGTTGGAGCACTTATTGCGGATATTCTGTTATTTTGGCCTGGAATAATTGTTGATTTTGCAACGGGGGCTATTTATAAGCCCGAAGCAAAATAAAGCTGATCGCGTTGTCTCAGGTTAAAAACGCCTCATTGCAATTTTTTGCAATGAGGCGTTTTTTTTTGAGTTAGACATCTACCATCGAACTTCCGGAAAAAGCTTTAGTATTTTGGAAAAGATTACATTTATTCTTTTTAGAAAAGACCATTACAATGAGTGTACCCATACAAGCTAATTTAATGATAGTGCTCACCTTATTTCAGGTTGCTGTATTTGCTCAACAGCGGGCCCGGGACGTTGGGATTGAAATTGGAGTCTTAACACCAGGTATCAACAATTCCATCACGGATGTAAAAGGAGTTCTGGTCGGTCATGTTACCTTAATACAAGGTGACAACGTTAGAACGGGTGTGACTGCCATCGTACCGCATGATAAAAATGTTTTTCAGAATAAGGTTCCCGGTGCCGTTTATGTAGGCAACGGATTTGGCAAGCTCGCGGGAACGACTCAGGTAGAAGAACTTGGCAATATTGAAACTCCCATTATTTTAACAAACACACTCAGTGTGGCACAAGGTCTGGAAGGCCTGATTGATCATACCTTATCGTTTCCTGAAAATAAAGATGTTAGATCGGTAAACGGTGTGGTGGGAGAAACGAATGATGGCGGACTCAATGACATTCAGGGCAGACATGTTAAAAAAGAACAAGTGGTTCAAGCCATTAAAAATGCAAAGGGTGGGAAAGTGGAGGAGGGATCTGTTGGGGCAGGCACAGGCACGATTTGTTTTGGTTTTAAAGGCGGGATCGGAACTTCCTCAAGAGTATTGCCTGAAAAGTTAGGAGGGTATGCAATAGGGGTTTTAGTGCAGACCAACTTTGGAGGGGTGCTTCAAATCGATGGTGTTCCCGTTGGAGAGGAACTGGGAGAATATGCTTTCAAAGATGCTATTGAGGGTTCTGTTGATGGATCCTGCATGATGGTGGTAGCAACTGATGCTCCGCTGGATGCGAGAAATTTAAAACGGTTGGCCAAAAGAGCGATGATGGGTTTGGCACAAACAGGTGGCATCGCCTCCAACGGCAGTGGCGATTATGTGATTGCTTTTTCAACGAATGAGTCGGTGCGCATTCCATACAATACCCAAACGTCAACTGGCACTTATACCTACCTGCATAACGATTATATGAGCCCGCTTTTTATGGCCGCCATAGAGGCGACAGAAGAGGCGATTATTAATTCACTCTTTGCCGCTACATCCGTTGGAAAACTGAGAAATGGAGAGGAAGTCAAACCGTTGCCCGTTGAGAAGGTAATAGGTATCATGAGGAAGCATAATAAGATTAAGTAGCTGATTTTGAAATTACACCAGATCAAAAGCTTCTGCAAAACGAATCAGATCAACAAATCGGTTTATGCTTAACTTACCCATTATATTTTTTCGATGCGTATCCACGGTGTGTTTTGATATAAATAGTTTTTCCGCTATTTCATTGCTCGACTGGCCCAGTGCAACCATGGAGAGAATTTCCACTTCACGTGCAGAGAGTTCCTGAAACTTGTTCATGTTCTTATGAACGAATTCATCCAGCACGATAATCTTCATGAACTTATTTTGGTATTTATCCAAAAATTTGATTTTAAAATCGAGGGTGAAGACCCCGTTTGCCTTGTCACTCAGCTTCATGAATGATACATACCATTCATAATCACTCCCGGGAGTTTTGTCTACATTGATAAGCTGAAACAAAACACCGATCTCATTCTTATTTCCCCTCTTGACAAAATCGATGACAGTTTCAATGTTGCGTTTGAGGTTAGCCGGTTCAACAGAATTGGCCAGGGTGGCTGCACCCTCAATGGCTATATTTTCCTGGGTAATGCCCTTAATTTTTCGGGTTATTGGATCGACATAGGTCAGCGCCACGGTGTCACGGTCGTTGACATGCATGATGTCGGCCGGCAATTTTTCTGAAAGTTTATCCAACTCATCCCAGTCTGCCGAAGGAATAATTTTTTCTGACTGCCAAAAAAAAGTTTTATGAAGGTCGATAAGTTCCTCGTCTTTGCTCTTCATGGTTAAAATACCTATAGGTGGGTATTGAGTCTTAAATGGTGAATGACCTAATTTAACATTTATTAGCCAAAATTGACTTGTGAGCGGCATAAATGGCTGACTGGTCTATTAAGATTTCTGTGTTCAGGAAGATGATTTCGGAGCAGCAGCTAATGTTTAAAGGGGATACCATAAGGACTTAAAAAAACGTGAACTTATATCTCGAGCGGTAGTTGATTTTTAGATTTCAATCACTACATTGAGAGTTAATCCAATTTCCAAAAGATGAATTTTAATCTTTTTCGACTGCTCTCAATTTTGATGATTATCGTTCTGAGCGGGCAGATTGCATGCAAAAGCAAGAAAGGAGATGATCCGGGTCCACAGACGACAGAACAGGAGAAAGTCCTGCAAATCCTTACCGGTGGCACAGGCACCTGGTCGCCTCCTGCTACGAATGGAATAACACTGGAGGGTACCGATGTCACGGAAGAATTTTTTTCGGGTTTCACTATTCGCTTTGCTGGGAATCAGTTATTCACAACGGGCACTACACCTGTCTGGCTTCGGCAGGATACCTGGCAATTCAAGTCCGGCTCTTCGACCATTTTTATTCGCGGGCAGGATGACAAAGAAGTTACCATTGAAAGTATTTCTGAAACCGAGCTGAAACTGACCCTGGAATGGACAAGCACCACCTTTGGAGGAAGGACAGGATCGCTTCCAGGCCGGTATAGCTTCACGTTGAGAAAATAATTATATGAAACCTATAACCTTAATCGATAAATGATGATAGCACTCAGGCTCATTTCGCTTACGCTCTTTTTATCACTTTTAAATTTGGCTGGTTACTCGCAAAATAAAACCCTCGGAGTAGGAACGGTAACACCCAATCCCAATGCCGCCTTGCACGTTGAATCCCCCACGCTAAATCAGGGGATGATCATGCCTCGGCTCACCACGGCCCAGCGGATAGCTATGCCACTGGCGGGCACAGATAAAGGAATGACCGTATACGATACCGATTTGAATACCATGATTACCTGGGATGGCGTGGCATGGGTCAGTTCTTCCAAACTAATCTACCCATACTCCGACAATTTTGTAAACGCCACGGGCACACCGGATCTGTTCAAACTTAGTTATAACAATGCCGAGAATAAGCGAATTGTCAGAATAGAAAACAACAATGCAACCAATGGATCAAGCGCATTGAGTGTGCTAAGCCTTGGCACTGGAAGTGCCGGCTATTTTCAAGTGAGCAATACCGCTTCGCCTGCTGCAGCTGTATATGGCACAACGAACTCAAATCTCGGAGGTCCTTTGGCGCCTCCGGGAGTTTATGGTGAGGCAACAGGGACCGGCTCTGTGGGAGGAGCATTTAGGATTGCGAACGTTACGAACACTTTCCCAGCCTTGTACAGCGAGACAAATGGCACAGGACCGGCCGCGAGAATAAATTTTCTTAATGCGGGATCTGGTACGGCTGGGCTTGAGGTTCTTTATTCGGGCACCGGCAATGCCATAGAAACAGCAGGGAAGGTAATGGCGGGTCAATTTATCGGAGACGGAAGTTTATTGACCAACCTTCCACCGATGGGTTTTCCTTTTGCGGCTGTCAATACAACTGCTCCTGATGGAACAACACTTTTTGATTTGGCCACTAACGCAGCGAACCCGGCAGATATCGTTGGCGTTGCGCATTTTAGAAATACAAACCCTGCCGCCCTTTCAAATATATTGAGGGTGACCAATGATGGAACCGGAGCATCAGCAGTAATAACATCAAATGGGGTGAGTACCGGCCTTATCTCCCAAAATACAAATACGTCAAATAATTTTGCAGCCATCCGTGGAGCGTCTGTTGGTAGTGGCGCAGGAATTCAAGGCCGTAATACCGGCACAGGGGGAGGATTTGCCGGGACTTTTGATATCAGCCAGGCCACTAATTCCTTCCCTACACTCCAGGCAACGACTGTTGGCACTGGCTCTGCCGGCAATTTTGTAGCCACAAATGCTGCGAGTACCGCCTACGCCTTGATTGGTGAAACCAATGGCGCCAACCTTAGTGCCGGTGTCTATGGGCACAACACGGGTGACGGATTTGGCGTGTATGCGAAATCTGAGAACGGTACCAGCTTTGGCTCAGCCGCAGTTTATGGCGAGCAACTGGGAACTGGAGATACAGCGGGCGCTTTCAGAATCAATAATCCTTCAAACAATTTCGCTGGCCTATACGGAGAGACCAATGGTACTGGCGCAGGCAGTTCAGCGGTCCGCGGACTGAATCTAGGTGGCGGTAATGGTGCCTACTTCAGAAAGAATGGATCAAATATCAATTCGGCCGCAGTTTGGGCAGACAACTTTGGCACTAATGGCTATGGTGCCATTATCCAAAATGTGGATGCCACCAATCCGACAGCAGCATTGTTTGCGGAGGCGGTGGGAGCAGGTCCATCCATATGGGCAAATAAAGATACGGGAGAGTCGGGAAATGCCTTGCAAGCCATTCACATTGGCACCGCTGGCGATGCCATATTTGCCAGCACATCCGCTTCGTCCGGTTCGGCAATCTCTGCGCTGAGCTCAACGGAGGCGCGGGCCGGATATTTCACCAACAGCAATGCCGGAAGTTCCGCGGCCGTTGTAACGGTTGATAACGCAGGTGGAGGAACATCCATCGAGGCCTTCAACAACGGAACGGGTTATGCATTGTATGCGGAATCCGTATCATCGACCGATGCCTTATATGCCAATAAACCCGCGGGAAGTTCCGGCAGTGCGGGAAATTTTAATAACAGCGAACCCTCCAATGGCGCTTCAGCATTATTCGCAATGACCAACGCTGCGACTGGTTCTGCCCTCGGATTGATGAATAACGCAGATGGCAACGCCCTGGCGATTTTTTCGGGTGGTGTAAAGGTCTCGACATTCCAGGCAACGGGCGGTGGAAGTATAAACACGCGGGCCGCGGCATATACTGTGGATGCCAATGCATTTACTTTTCCAGGTGGATTTCTGGCTGAGGGTGACACTTTCTATATTTTCAATGTGGGGGGAGGCAGCGCCAGTATTGACGGACAGACAATCACTGCCGGAACCGGCAGGGTGTTTATTGTTATTGGTGGTGTGTTGAGAGGATTTTAATCAGCGGCTCATGAGGTTACTTATCTTTTTCATAGCGGCTGCAACATTTTCCTTTCATTCATGGGGGCAGCCCTTTGTTACCAATGATGGAATTGCCGTCACTAACTCTGCCAGACTGGTAGTCAATGGGGACTGGGTCAGCACCGGATCATTGCTACACAATGGGATCATCAAAACAGATGGCCTCTTTTCGCACGGTGGCGTTCTGAATCCTGCAAGTGTGGGCGGATTTGAACTGAACTACACGGATTCAAAAGCCCTGACACTCGGTGGAAAAAACTTAGGCTATCTTTCCATCAATGGGGGGGGTACCGTGGAACTTCCGCTTGATTTACGCCTTCGGGACAGCCTCGTGCTCAAACAGGGCTTTGTAAAAATGGTGAACGTTGATGACACGTTGACCCTCGGGCCAACGGCAATCATTAAAACACCAGGTGTTAATTCATATGTGAAGGGGATCATGGCGAGGGAAGGCACCGGAGATAAAATTTTCCCTCTGGGGGATGATTCCCACTATTTGCCCATTCGATTTTTTCGCGTGCAGGGCGGCTCACCGAAAGTGACCGTAAGTCTTGAGGCCACCCCAGCCTATACAGCAGGCGCTGCCGTAACTTCGTTGATTGGATTTCCTTACACCTGGCGCAGTCACTCTGCAAATCCTGCGGACACCGCGTCTTATGTAGAAATAGATTATCCCAACTCGCTTCCGATGGACCCTGAGGTGGTTGTCGCGCGCAATGCCTCTGGAAAAACTGAGTTCGAGGGTATGGGTAGGAGGTATCTAGACCAAACAGGAGGCCGGGTCAAAGTGACGAGCTATTCGAAGGGAATCAAGGGACTCTTTTCGATAGCGGCAGGATTCCCAGGCAATATCGTCATTGACTCATTGGCTTTGGTGGCCTTTTATAATTCTACTGCTGGACCTTCGTGGACCAACAAAACAAATTGGTTGACCGGTCCGCTGGCCACATGGTTTGGAGTGACCCAAACAGGTGCCAGCGTCACCTCCCTTAATTTGCCCTCCAACAAAGTGACCGGTAATATCCCTATCGAGTTGATAGATATTAACGCGTTGCAGACCATCAACCTGGCCGATAACGAGATCGTGTCTATTCCCGCGGTGAGTCAGATTTCTGCTATCACATCGCTAAACGTTTCGGGCAATCAACTCAATTTTGGATCGCTGGAGGCCAACGCCAACATCCTCGCGGTTGACTACCTGGATCAGGCGGAGTTGGGGACGCCAGCAGAGCTCCAGATTGACGTAGGAACTAATTACGATTTATCAACAGATGGCGGAGGTGCGTCAGATCTATACCAATGGAACCTAAACGGCCAACCCATTGCCGGAGCCACCAACAAGAGCTATCAGATTGTTGGTATTAATCGAAGCAGTATGGGAGATTATGAATGTGTGATCACAAACTCGCTGGTGCCGGGCCTGACACTTAAAACAGCCACTCAAAATATTCTCGCCATAGCTACGGTGAGCGGGAGACTACTTGTATCTGCAACGGAGCCAGCAAGTAAGGGCGATATTACATTGCTTAAGGTTGCGGACACGGGAGCCTACGACACCACCGCGGTAAGATCTGTGAGTGCAAATGGAGCCTATTCGATCGAAAAAGTAATCTTGGATGATTATCTGCTGGTTGGTTTTGCGGATACGATAACCCACGTAGATGCGCTGCCAACCTATTACAAAAGATCTATATACTGGGAAGAAGCGGACACCCTGGCAGTGGAAGACAACATTCCCAACCTGGATGTTGTTTCGGTATTTAAGCCCGGCCCTCCCAAAGCTGGGGTGGCATCGATTGTTGGTACGTTCTCTGAGGAGATTCCTGACGCTGGCGGACGAACATTAAGAAATGCAAGGGTAAGAAATGCTGGCGCAAGTTTGCGAAGGGTGGAACGGACCAGCAGGGGCAATGAAGTTATTTTGACGCTGATTGCCTATGTGTTTACCAATGAACAGGGCGAGTTTGAATTCAGAAACCTGGAGCCTGGCGAATACAGGTTAAACATTCAATACCCGGGGTACCCTATGGATGTGACTTCGTTCGTGGACATCAAGGTTGGCTCAACTGTGCTGGACAGGCAAGTTGGGGTTGATGCCGAGGTGAGGGAGAATAAAATCGTTGTCAAAAAAAGGATCATTACGGGATGGGAAAAAACTTCTTTGTACACGGCCTATCCAAACCCAGCGAAAGATTTGATTCGTTTGCAAAGTAAATCACCGCACTCGCAAAGGATTTCGATTGAGGTGATGGATAATTCAGGGCGTATAATTAATTTACCAATTACCTATGACGAGAATGATAATTCCTGGTTAATTGATGTAAGGTCCCTGTCAGTTGGGACCTACCTCATCAACGTCAACGATGGGGACAGCCACGATATATTGAGGGTGGTTGTGTCTCAATAATCTAAACGGTGTAGGTGTTGAGAATGAAGAAGACGAGACTTTGTGTTTTGCTGTTTGCGACACTTTCCTTACCCTGGTTGGCAGGCGAAGTTCTGGGTCAGGACTTTGAAAATACCTACAAAAGATTGGATTCACTTTATGCGGCTGGCAGTCTCGATGAATGCCTTGCTATGGAACAATCCATTCTTTCGATGGTCAATCAACGCGAAGATACCCTGGTTGCCAACACTTTCTTCTACATTGGGGATGCGTATCTCAGCAAGTACGAGACATCCAAGGCCCTCGCTTTATTTAATAAGGAAAAGGATATGCGCCAGCGGTTGCTTCCGCTGGACCCTGCCGGGTACAGCAATGCGCTTTACAATTTGATGTACACCTATGCGCAGGATGGCAACTTAAAATCTGCCATCGAAACCGGGGAGGTACTCCTGAATTTTGATAAAGAAAGCTATGGCCTCGAAAGCGAGGAATACATTTTTTCGCTTGGCGACTATGTTAATTTCTTGCTGCAATCTGACAAATGGCAGTTGGCGGAGGGTCAGGTTAAATCCGTCCTGAGTTCCATTTCAAACAAATCGGGATTTTACGGACTGGTTGAGGGAAAACTGGGTGACGTTTACAGTTTCTCAGGACTTTATAGCAAGGCCGACCGGTGCTATACTTCCGCGTTGGCAAAAATTGAACAACATTTTGGTGTTGACTCGCAAGAGTATCAATTGACGAACGCCAACTATGCCACGTTGCTGATGAATCAGGGCAAGTTTGACCGCGCTGAGGAATTGCTTACTTCATCCATTAACGCAATCCGGCAATCGCAATGGTCGGATAAGGATCTCCTCTATTACAACGCGTTAAACAATTTATCGCTGGCATATCAATCACTCGGGCAATATGAATTGGCTGAAAATACCTTTGGGATTATTTTGAGCAGAGACAGTGTGGCGCTTGGCCCGGCTCATCCGGATTTTGCGATTGCCTTATCGAACCTGGGCCAGCTCTATGCTGACGAAAAAAAATATTCAGAAGGTGAAGCTGTTCTGTTGCAAGCCTTGCAAATATTGAGGTCGTCCGGTGAGACCAACACGATTTCTTATGCTACTAAACTTAATAACCTGGCCAAAAACTATAAGGGAGCAAATCAGCCTGCAAGGGCCATTCCCTTGTTGGAAGAAGCATTAAAAATTTTTGAATCGGAGCTGGGGAAAAATTCTCCGGAATATGCAACTGCCCTTTTTAACCTCGGGACTACAACGCTGGCCGTAAACCCAAGCCTTGGTTATTCCTACCTCAAAAAATCTAAAACCATCCGCAGGAAAGTCCTGGGGAAAAGGCATCCGGTATATGCTGAAACACTGGAACAGTTGTCGGTTTATCAGTGGAAAAAAAGAAACAAGAAAGAGGTGCGCAAGTTAATGAGGGAAATGTTCGCTAACTATTATTTGCAGGTGGAGGATTTCTTCCCGGTCCTCACCGAAGAAGAAAAATCAAATCTTTTTTTTAACAAAATTCGGCCAAGCCAGGAGTATTATGCAAGCTGGGTAATCAATGAGGAAAGAAATAACCCGGCCGAGCTGGGCGAACTATACTCGGTAACGCTGAACACCAAAGGTTTGATTCTCTACGCCACTGATAAGGTTCGCCAGCGAATACTACAAAGTGGTGATGCTTCGCTGATTAGTCTTTTTGAAACATGGGAGACGCAGAAAGAGCAGCTTGCATTCTATTACAGCCAAAATAAGTCGCCCAGAGACCTGGACTCATTAATCAATGCATCCAAAAACACAGAAAAGGAATTGAGCAGAAGGTCGGCTGTATTCAGCCGTGAAATCATCAGACCAAAGAGCACCTGGCAGGAGGTGCAACAAAAACTCAAGGCGGGCGAAGCAGCCGTGGAAATTGTCCGGTTCAGGAAATACGAAATTGATTCAACCAAATTCGGTAGAGGAATAAATTATGCCATTTTGATTCTCACTTCGACCACCACCAAGGGGCCTGAATTAGTATTAATGGACAACGGTGACCTGCTCGAAAATCGATTTTTGAGTTACTATAGAAATGGCGTTCAGTTTAAATTGGATAATGAATACTCCTATGGCAACTACTTTGAGACAATTCATGATGCCCTCAAACGCCTTAATGTAAAAAGGGTTTTTCTTTCGACCGATGGCGCCTTCAACATGATCTCTGTTGGGTCCATCAAAAACCCTTTTACCCAAAAATATTTAATCGAAGAACTCGATATCAGGCTGTTGACCAGCACGCGTGATTTGTTGCAGGCTGTCCCCAAAAAGACCTCGGGGCAAAGTAGTTTGCTGATCGGATTCCCAACCTATAACATGACAGGGTCATCCGGTAATACGGGCGTTCCTAAATCGCAGAGCGCAGTACTGGTAAGTCGGTCAATCCGTGGCGCCCTTTCGCGATTTGCCCGGGGAGACAATGGCATAGCCCCGCTGCCTGGAACTAAAAGAGAAGTGGAGCAAATCAGAGAGGCACTGGCTGCTCATCATAGGGCAGAAGTACTGACGGAGGCAGATGCCTCGGAATACAATCTTAAAAAATCGAACAGCCCGGGTATACTCCATATTGCCACCCATGGTTATTTCCTGGAGGATGAGACTTCCGCGGCATTGCGGACACCAAACCCACTTCTCAACTCGGGGCTCATTCTGGCTGGTGCCACGAATTTTATCAGGCATGGTGAGAACCCCTTGCATGAAGAAGAAGATGGTATTCTCACAGCCTATGAAGCCATGAATCTCAACCTTGATGAAACCGACCTGGTGGTCTTGTCTGCCTGCGAAACCGGTTTGGGTGTTGTGCTCAATGGCGAGGGTGTGTACGGATTGCAACGGGCTTTTCAGCTTGCCGGAGCCAATTATGTGATCATGAGTTTGTGGCCGGTGGATGATGAAGCTACGCAGGTGTTGATGTCTACGTTCTACAAAAAGTGGTCAATTAACGAAGACGTTAGAACCGCTTTCATGCAGGCCCAGTTGGAGACCAAACTCACCTATCCGAATCCATTCTATTGGGGAGCGTTTATTTTGGTGGGGAAGTAATTGTTGCCCAAATAGGGGTAGTTTTATGAGGGTTTCATTTGTGTTTATGAGGAAATAGCGGTGTTTTGAACGGGTCCCTGGAGATAGACGGAATTGGTCATCGTTACCGATTAGGGATATTATACCATTTTCGTAAATTCAGACTCCAAATTAATCTCCACCCTGATGATTCGTAATCAAGTTGCGACCTCATTTCACTCAGGTGTTGTACTTATTTTTTTTCTCATTACCTCTTTTGCGAGCGGCCAGATTCATAAAAGAGATAGCCTTCTGGCCTTAAATAAGGTGCAAACAGGTGTTTCTAAAATTGAAACTCTTATTGCATTATCCTCATGGTATGTTGAAGCTGATTATGGTCAGGCAATTTCTTATGCAGATGAGGCGGTAAAATTGGCACATGAATCAGATAGCCGTCTATATCAGGCAAAAGCAATAACCCAACGCGCTCAATTGCATTGGAGCGATGGTGAATACGATCATTCGATTCGCCTAAACACAGAGGCCATTGAACTTCGTCTGGAGCAAGATGTTGATGGATTGGCGGATAATTATTTTGCCATCGCCATGAATTATTATTTTTCTGCTGACTACCCTCTGGCGATTGATTATTTCAAAAATGCGTTGGACAATTATAAACTGGCAAAAAATAGGCGGCAAGAAGCAGAAGCGTTAAAGAGACTCGGATTTATTTATCATTGGATGGGAGATTATCCAAACGCGATACCGTACCTGATTGACTATGCCAGGGTTAGAAGTGAATTTGATGGATACGTGGGTAGAACGGCCAATCTGGGGAATACCTCTCCGTTTTTTCGAACCGATCAATATTATAAGGATGAACTAAAATTACAACTGGCAGCTGCTGAGAAACTTGATATGCAAGGCGATAAGGAGAATCTACTCCTTACTTACCTTAACATAGCTGACACCTACAAGGAGTTAGGAGAGAAGTATGATGCATTGGAGTATCATAAAAGGGCCGTCAAACTTACCGTTGAAATTGGACAGACGCCTAACCTCAATTATTTGGGTAACGCTTACCGTGCCGTTAATTTGGTGGATTCCGCTATTCTAATACATGACAAATTCCTCAAGGAGTCAGGTAGAAAGAGGAATAAAATTGATCTGATGTGGACGAGATTTCTCTTAGGGCAGGATTATTTTCAGGCTGGCCAGCTGCAGGTGGCTTTAGTATATTATTATGATGCCCTCGCAATTACGAAAGCGATGGGAAATAAACTGGATGTAGTCATTAATCTTATGCGCATTGCTAACATACACATTGAAAAGGGTGAGTTTGAGATTGCAAAACGACTTTGTTCTGAAAGTATAATGCTAGCTAAAAAAATAAGCGTTCGACCCAGGTTAAAAGACGGATATGCTCAAATGGCAAAAATTGAATCCATGCTGGGAAATTATGAAAGTGCATTCTTCCATATGGAAAAATGCAAGCTACTGTCTGACTCTCTCACCGCTGGTGAAGCAGATCTTCAGTTTGCCAAGTTGCAGGCCCAGTATGATTTGGATAAAAAAGTAAGTGATATTGAGAAACTCAGTCAGGAGAAAAAGCTTCAGGAATCCCGTATACGCAACAAGGACCAGCTTATTACCGGTTTTGTAATCGTTATTTTACTTTCCACATGGTTAGCCATTTCAATTTATTTGCGGTTCAAACAAAAAAGTAGAGCGAATAAGATTTTGATCCAACAAAAGCATCAGATTGAAACCTTGCTTAGTGAAATTCATCACAGGGTAAAAAACAACCTGCAGGTTATTTCAAGTTTATTGAGCATCCAATCCGATCAGCTGAACGATAAGAATGCAAAGATGGCGGTGCTGGAAGGGCAGAGCCGCGTACAAGCTATGGGTTTGATTCATGAGAATATATATAAGACAGAGAACTTTGCTTTTATCAATATGCGTGAATATGTTACAAAACTTTCTGAAAGCCTTGTTGGATCTTATGGAATGCAAAATAAGGTAAGGATTATATTAGAAATCGACAATGCATCAGTTGACGTTGACACTGCGATCCCGCTCGGTTTGATGATTAATGAACTGGCTACAAATAGCCTCAAGCATGCTTTTAAGGGCATTTCTCAGCCCGTCATTAAAATTGTAATGAACGTGGCTGCAGATAAACTTTATGTTGAGGTAAGCGACAATGGAAGAGGTTATTTGATTCCTACTGGAAGGGAATCTTTCGGACTAAGACTTGTTAAAGAATTGGCCAGCCAGCTTGCAGGGGCAGTACACCTAAAAACTGATTCAGGGTTTACTGCATCAATTGAAATTAAAAAATTCAAAATCGCAGCCTAGTGCGTATTACGCTGATGTTATTAACGCCTACTTTCCAAACAGGAACGCATGCACACCTTTTATAGACTCAGTTCTACCTGGTCCCAATGTTGTCCTATTCCAACTTAGGGTCAGCTGAACGGAGGAGTTAGTGATGCTATTGATGGCAACGGTGATATCATCAGAGCGAGTAAAAGATTGAGCTGTTTCATCATCGAAGTTCCAGGTACCCGATGTGGGCCACACAGGCTCACCATTTGAGCTGGTGAATCCAGTATTGGAAAATGTCAAAGAAAGACCTGAATATAAATCTGTGGCAACACCATCCACTTGTAGTGATTGCAAGCTCCACGTTCCACTGGTAAGCATTTGTCTGACTTCATCCACTTTACTCACTTGCGGATCATCATCTTTTTTGCAAGCGATTAAAAGTGTTACCATGAAGCCAGCCACAATAGTATCTCGAATGAATTTGTTCAATTGTTTAGTCATGGCTTCTTGTTTTTATTTCTTAATAAATTTTATACGGTGAATTTCTTCTCCTTCTGTAATGTGCAGGATATAATAACCTGTAGCCAGGTTGCCTACCGGCACCCTGATGTTATCTGACTGTTGATCAAATCCAGGCTCAGTCACTTTGTTACTATTATCAATGATAAACAATCGGTCAACCTTTGCAAATGCTCCTTTGACGTTGACAAAATCAGAAACTGGATTTGGATAAAGCAAGGGGCTTTCAATTGGTGGATCATCACCAGTAATAACCAAAGCAAAGTTACTTGACAATTCACTGGTGCAACCGTCAATGGTCACTTGTACCCGATAAATGCCTGCTTCCGAAGCGACCAGCGAGCCGTTGGTGGCACCGGCAATTGCATTTGATCCCTTAAACCATTGGTTGCCGGAGGCGGCATTCGATACCAGGGTTGGACTTTCAGCATTAGCGCCTTGTACAGTAATGGTTGGTTTTGCAGGGTTTGAACAGAATGTTTGTTCCACATTGGGTGCTGGATTATAATCAGCATTACCAGGTTGAGAAACGCGAACAGTTACCTTGCCCGCTCCGGTAAGTGTAATAGTGTTGCCAGACACAGTTGCAGGACCAGAGATTACTGTAAATTGAACGGGAAGGCCTGAACTTGCGCTGGCTGTGAGCGCAAAAGGAGCAGCTCCTTGAGTTTTGTCAGCAATTGGATCAAGATTGATTGTCTGATCTAGTAGAGGTTCGTTAACAATGATATGAAAGGTTTCTTCAGAGAGTGAGCTAAGTCCATCACTCACAATAAAGTTGAATCCATCACTTACGGTGTTGGAGCCATCATGTTCGTAGGTAACGAGATTGTCATTAATGTCCTGTTGGGTAAAGATATCATTCAGTGAAAGAGTTGCACCGTTGTTTTTTAATAGCCCATTGGTTGGCAGAGCTGTTACTTCATACTCAATTTCACTTGCTACATTGTCAACATCGGTTACACTGAGCAATGATGAACCTATGGTGCTATTTTCTCCATTGTCCAGCAATAGGCCTGCATTGGTTTGCAATACAGGGTCATCATTCACCGGGGTTATAGAGATGGAGAACACTTCTTCAGGTAGCGTATTCAATCCATCACTGACGGTAAAGCTAAACGAATCACTGGTTGTTTCGCTTCCATCATGATTATAAGCGATCAAAACATTATTGATGTCTTCCTGTGTGAAGGCATCATTGAGATTGATGAGGGTTGAACCGGCAGTAAGGTCAAACAACTGTCCGTTGACGGGAAGTTGCGTGATGGTATAAACTATTTCAGCAGGTCCTTGCTCGGAGTCGGTTGTGTTCAGCTCTGAGCCGGAAAGCCCTATGCCATTTCCTTCAGGAAGGGTCAAACCATTATTTGCCACAATTTCGGGTGGCAGATTGGGATTCGCTGATTGATATCGTTGGCCATAAATGCCATTACCGCTGCCGTCCTGGCCGGTGCTTCTCCAGGTAATTACAAAATCCCCATCAGCATCCATGGAGATAGATGCGTTGAGTTGGTTGCTCGTGGTATAGGTATTCACCTGGAATTCGCTGCCCTGTGGTTCGCCAGATGCATTGTAACGTCTGGCAAAGGTACCTGTAAGATTTCCATCCTGGCCGGTGCTCTGCCAGGCAATTACGAAATCTCCATCTGCATCCATGGCTATAGAGGGGGCAAGTTGAGAACTTGTTGTGTAAGTGTTCACTTGAAATTCACTGCCTTGTGTTTCGCCTACAGCATTGTAGCGCTGGGCATATATGCCCTGTGCATCGCCATCCTGATCCTGGCTCCACCACGCGATGACAAAATTGCCATCAGCATCCATGGCAATGGCGGGGCTTGATTGGTCATTTGTTGTGTGGGTATTCACTAGGAATTCGTTGCCCTGCGCAACCCCAGATGCGTTGTAGCGTTGCGCATAGATGCCTTCACCGCTGCCATCCTGACCATTGCTTTGCCATGCTACAACAAAATCTCCGTCTTCATTTATAGCAATGGAAGGTAGTCGCTGATTATTTGTAGTATAGGTGTTCACCTTAAATTCACTGCCTTGGGCGACACCGGCCATATCGTATCGTTGTGCATAAATGCCATACCCATCACCATCCTGACCATCGCTTTGCCAGGCAATTGCAAAATTGCCATTTTTATCCATAGCGATGGTAGAGACGCTCTGGCTTCCTGTGGTGTAGGTATTTACCTGAAATTCACTGCCGAGTACTGCACCTGAAGAATTGTACCGCTGACCGTAAACGCCATTCGATGAGGCGTCCTGACCTTCACCGGACCATACAATGACAAAGTCCCCGTCTGCATCCATGCCGATGGAAGGGTTGATCTGGCTTCCCGTGGTGTAGGTATTTACATGGAATTCACTACCCTGTGCAATACCTGAAGCATTGTACCGCTGGGCATAAATACCGTAACTGCTGCCATCCTGGCCATAGCTATTCCACGCTATCACAAAATCTCCACTAGCATCCATGGCAGAGAAATTTTGAGATTGACTACCTGTTGTATAGGTGTTCACCTGGAACTCTGTACCAATGGGAGTGGGAGGTGGAATGGGCATACTAAACTGCTGGGCATATACTCCAAATCCGTCTCCATCCTGGCCAGAGCTGAACCATGTCACCACAAAATCACCGTTGATATCCATGGCTATGGAAGGACGGACTTGGTCATTGGTTGTGTACGTATTCACCAGGAACTCACTACCTAGTACTTCACCCTCCGGGTCATAACGCTTTGCTTGAATACTACCTCCGCTGCCATCCTGGGCAGCGCTGCTTTGCCATGTAATCACAAAACCCCCGTCCTCATCTATGGCGATAGAAGAGAGTTGTTGGTGAAGTGTTGTAATTGTATTCACCAGGAACTCACTCCCTTGCATTTCCCCGGCAGCATTGTATCGCTGAGCGTAAACCCCAAAGTTGGAGCCATCTTGACCATAGCTAGACCATGCAATCACAAAATCCCCATCAGTATTCATAGCTATGGAATGCTCGCTCTGAGTACTGGTTGTGTATGTATTCACCCGAAACTCGCTGCCCTGTATTTCGCCCGCGGCATTGAAGCGCTGAGCGTAGATACCATTGCTGTTTCCGTCCTGGCCATTACTCCGCCAAACAATCACAAAATCACCATCAGCATCCATAGCGATCGCAGGGTCGTGTTGGCCATTGGTTGTATATGTATTCACCTGGAACTCGCTGCCCTGCGGTTCACCCGCAGCATTGTAGCGCTGGGCGTAAATACCATAAACACTGCCGTCCTGGCCATTGCTTTCCCAGGTGATGACAAAATCTCCGTCCGCTTTCATGGCGACAGAGGGCTCTAATTGGCCACCGGTTGTATACGTATTCACCTGGAACTCGGTACCCTGTGCCTCGCCTGCAGCATTGTAGCGCTGGGCGTAAACTCCATAGCCGCTGGCGTCCTGACCAAATAAACCAAACCAGGCAATCACAAAATCCCCATTTCCGTCCATAGCAATAGACGGTCTCCTCTGTGAACTGGTGGTGAATGTATTCACCGTGAACTCGCTACCCTGTGCCTCGCCTGCAGCATTGTAGCGCTGGGCTTGGATGCTACTTCCGCTGCCATCCTGACCACCATCGCTTTGCCAGGTGATCACAAAATCTCCATCCACATGCCTAGCGACCGAAGGAAAGTATTGGAAGCCGGTTGTATAGGTGTTTACCCGAAACTCTGTGCCGGATTTTATAGGTTCTTGTCCAAGAGCAGGTGATGCAATACCAAGTGCCGCAGCTGTCAGGGCACCAGCTCCTGCTAGTTTCAGAACTTGTTCCAAAGAAGCGAGCCTTCTTCGAAGGCGATCAATGGTATTTAGCAGCCGGTTTCGGTGCTTCAGTGAAAGGGTAGAGAGGGTGTTATTCTTCAGCCGCTTATCCAGGCGATGCCTGAATTTTTTATACTTCCATAAGGTGATGCGGTATTGGCGGTGCAGATGACTCTCCATAATGCAATTGAGTTTAGTGCATAATGGTAATATAAAACTTGCACACCCCTGATTTTGACTAATGGCGTGAATGGTATGGTTCTCTTTGTGGAGAGTCTGATTTCCTTTGTAAACGAACTCAATGATTCAGGTTGGAGGGCTTGATTAAAGAGTTTCTGAATGCCTAAACTCTCCTTCCTTATTCATCGTGGAGCTTCGAATAATCAGAAGTAACGGTTGAGTAAATTTCCAAATCTGCTGCAATCCTGAACCAGAGTCAGCTATATCTTTAGAGAATCAGCAAGTTCTCAGAAACTCCTCGAGTTCGGTGATAGCAACCCTGTCTTCAAATACGCCATGAGAAGTTTCTTTAATGAATTGGCCCATAGCACTTCGGGCTTGGTAGTTGGTGCCCAGATTTAGTGCCTTTTCAACGTAAGCTTCTCTCAAATCTGCATAACCTTCGGTTACTCCTATCTGCTGGTATGCAGCGGTAGTATAGCGACTCCGATGGGTAAAACCTTGCAGGGTAACTATTGGGGTGCCCATCGAAAAAGCATCGTAAGTAGTGTTGGCTCCACCAGTATAATGGAGGGTATCAAGTACAACATCAACAACACCCAACAACCCCAGGTAATCAGGTTCATTCATTCTTTTCAGTATGCGTAGTCGGTTACCGATTTCTGCGGAGGTGCTGTTGATCCTGTCTTTCAAAAGCTTTGTGATATTTTCCTGCTTGTCCTCGATAAAAAGCGCTACCCCATTCTTATCCTTTTTGAGTATTGATGCCACGAGTTCATCGAAGTCAGGATGCACCTTCCGAAGGTTCTGATTGCACAAATAAAGATGTGCATCGTTGGGTAACCCAAAGTAGGCTCTGGTAGGTAGTGTCGATGGAGTGGGTGGCCTAAAATAATATGATGGCAGCCTATCGAACTTAATTAGTTTTTCACTGTATTGACTTTCGGAATTTTCAATTTCCAAATTTTTGGAAGAGAGGAAATAATCGATAGTGGGAATACCAGATGTAACAGGCCATCCCCAACTTGTACATTGAACCCTGGCCAGTCTGTAGAATGGCAGAAAATAGTTCAAACTGTCTGTGCCCACCTCCCAGTAGTGTAGTATGTCCACCTCAGCTTGTTCTATCATTTTGACAGCCTGATTTAGGTTATTCGGAATGCTTAGGAATCGGAGACCGTTGCGATTCAACCTCGGTCTCAGAATCTTTTCGCCATTTGGAAGAGAGCAAATGACAATAACTTCGAATTTCTCTATTGAAAGGTGATCGATTATACCCTTCATGCATTTGATAAATACGCCTTCATGACCACCCGTTACTACAAAACCGACTCTGTGTTTTGACGACATCGAATGATTTCTTTCTGAAGGTTTTGGGAAGTAGGGGGCAAATAATGATGCAAATTTTTGTTTGAGGGCTTTGTCGTCTCGTCCCTGGTATATCAACATGGACGGGGGCTCAACCGCGCTCTTAAATATTAGTTCTGGATCACCCTCCGGCAGCTGGCTCAGGTAGTGATCTAAAATGTCATTTAACTTTTTACGATAGTTGTCGATCTGATTATTACTTTGAGGAATGATTGGACAAAGCATTTCCGCGCGCATCACCTGCCATGCGTCCCTTTTCGACTTTACGAAGTGCAGGAGTTGGACTCGGGCCTCCTCAATTTTGCCCTGCTTTTCATATAAGGCAGCAAGGTTTTTGGCCGCATCAATGAAGTCTGGTTTGAGCGATAAAGAAGCCTTGAAATGGTTCTCGGCTTCTCTCCACCTTTCCCATTCCTGCAGCGCAATGCCAAGGTTGTTGTGTGCAGCAGCGGACTTAGGATTGATGTTAATCGCACGTTCCAAAAAAGTAATGGCTGATTTGAAATTGCCGATTTCCAAATGCAAATTTCCAAGATTGTAGAGCCCTTGCTCATGTTTTGGTTGAAGGCTAACCGTCTTCTCAAAATTTTTCCTGGCCTCTTCGACCCGATCCAATTGCTTTAAAATGTTACCTAAGTTGAAATAGCCATCGGCAAGCTCAGGATTAATCTTAATTACACTTTCGAAATCTTCAATCGCAAGTTGGAGTTCATTATGCTTGGCATAAGCAAGACCACGGTTTATATAATACCCCGTGTTGTTTTCATTTCTTTTGATGGCGGTGGAGAAATGCTCAACTGCTTTTGCATGCACACCTTTCTTACTCAACACAACGCCTAATAAGTTATGCGCATCTGGATGATCGGGAAACTCTTTAAGGATCTGCTGAAAAGTTTTTTGCGCAAGCAGCAGATCTGACTTTTGAAGTGCGTCCACTCCGTAAGAAAACAATTGATTCAAATACTGCTGAGGATTCAAAATACTATTGTGTCGGTAACATTTTGTCATTACCCTCCTCGGGCTCATCTACCTTCCAATAACTATCTGTTGGAGTGGCCAGTGCCAGGCGATGATCTGGTTTTTCGGTGTTCAAAATGCCGGGGCGTAATAATCCCGGGATTATTTGAACGTCATAAATTTCTTCCACGCTTGCATTGTATTGAATATGACCGATCTGAGCCATTGTCGGGAGATGAATTATTGCGACTCCGCTGAAAACAGCTTTTTGTGCAATGGGTAGGTCCCTGAATGTGGAACTGTTTTTGCGCAAGCGAGATAGCCCAATAAAAATATAATCCCCGAGCACGGCAAAGCCTCTTACAAATCCATTGAGATTGGCGACTGCCTTATATTGACCCGAAATCAAGTCCACTTTTGCCAATTCTCCAGTGGCAGAAAGGCAAACATATAGCTCACCATTGATCAGTCTTGGAGAGTGGGGCATTGGCAGGCTATTGCTAATGATTTTTTTTGAATCGTAGTCAATTAGTAAGCCTCCGTGAGTTACGTTTTCCCGCCACCCCTTCGGAGTATTTGATTTTCCTAAAGCAGTTACATACCTGGGCTTTCCTTCATGCATAGCCAGCCCATTCAAATGGCATCGATCATTGGGTGTGAGGTCAGTTATAAAATCAGGCGCCCAAATCGGTTGAAAGCTATAGGCATCATTGATCAGACTTAAACAAGAAAACCGTGTGTTGATGGCATATAATCCATCCATGCCCCAGGCCATGTCATGTATGTCAATCTCGCCACAATAATAAGTAGCACGGGGTACATATAAACCATCATATGCACCTGGCTGTGGTGGATAGCTCGCAGCTAATCCCTTTGAGTTTGCCAACACCACAATTTCTTCCTTGGTAGCTACTGCCAGGCGATCTCGATCCAAAGCCATGCCCATTGCTTTTGGAAAATTGCGTGGCAACTGAACTAACTCATCAGGTCCATTTGAACTAATGAACACCACTTTGCCTGCCTGATAAGTACTTAGGGCAAGGGTGCAGTTAAGCTGTAAAAAGAGCTCTGGAATGTTTGGAGAGTAGGTGCAATGGAAGGGTGCCGGTGGCTGGTTCATTTTTAATCTTATTTTTTCAATTCCTGATACTGTGTTTTAAATAGATGAAATTTTCCGCATCAGCTCATCTTTAATCTTTCGACTCACTGGTATCAAAATATTTTGAACCATTACACCAGTGTCTTCGATTTTATCAACATTATTCAGATTTACAATATAGCTCCTATGTGTTCGGATAAACTCTGGCCGGTCTATCTTTTCAATTACAGTATGTAGATTTATCGCCAATACGTACTTCTTATTATTTGTGTATAAATGACTGTAGCTGCCACTTGCTTTTATGTAAGCTACATCACTCAACTTCACCTTTTCAAAGGCTTTCCCTGATTTAATAAAAATTGCATTGTTGATAAGGTAATGTACCGGGCCCTCTTCATCAGTTGTGGAGATAGAGTGATCACCGGGTTTTGCAAAAATTTTCTGTGAATAATTATGAAGTGCCAACTCAATGGATAAATGCAAATTTTGAAAATTGAATGGCTTAACGATATAAGCATGGGGCGCAGTTCGCTTTGCGCGCTCAAAAGTAGCGGTATCAGTGTGTGCAGTAACGTAAATAAAAGGTATGTCCACCAGTTTTCGGATTATCTCTGCAGCTTGTATTCCATCCATTCCATCACCAAGGCGAATATCAAGAAGTATTACATCCGGGTTATTCAATCTAACCGCAGCTATAGCTTCATCTGCAGTGCGGCTAACCCGTATGACATCGTAACCTGACTTTGTTAAGTTTCTGCGAATATCTTCTGCAACGATAAATTCATCTTCAACAACCAGAATTTTTACCTTATTCATACTTATGCTGATAGTTTGTATTTTCTAAATTTTATAAGTGTGCAGAGCCCTTTATCATTGTTGGTCTCAATGACTCCCTCCAGTTGATTAGTGAGTTCTTTTACCAGTAGTAAGCCAAAGGAACTTTCAATGTCCTTCTCACGTATGCCAGCCCCGTTGTCGGTGACCTCAAGACTCAAACGCTGCTCACGGTCAAGATACAATCTTATCTCAATTTGTTTGCTGTCCACATTGGTGAATGCGTGCTTAAGACAATTTGTTATCAATTCGTTGAGAATTAGACCCATTGGTATGGCTGTGTCTACATCTATTTTTAGGTCGGATGTTTGTATATAGAGCTGTACATCATCACCAAAGCCAAAGGAATAAATTAATGATACGGAAAGCGTGTGGATATAGGTGCCCATATCAATAAAAGCGAGACTTTCATTTTTGTAAATATTTTCGTGAATGAAACCCATTGCCTGAATACGGCTTTGCCCTTCTAATACAATTTGCTTTGCTTTCTTGTCGATTACCTGGTCTGATTGAATGCTTAGTAAGCTGGATACGATCTGTAGGTTGTTTTTTACCCTATGATGTACTTCGGCTAGCAATATCTCTTTCTCCTTGTTACTCTTGGCCAGTACATTGTTTTGCTTTATGATTTCTTCACTTTGACGAGTAATTTCCTCAGTTCGCAGTCTCACCTTTTCTTCCAGCTCCCTGTTCGCCTTATCCTGTAAATCCCTGTTTTGCTTTAGTTGATCAATAAGTTGTTGCTGAGCTTTTCTCTTCTCCTCTTCACTCGTTTTCATTCTTTGGGCAAGACCTGTAACGAATAGAATCATGAGTATTATCGTTCCGCCTTCAATGATCAATGGAGCGGTTCCATAATTAAGGATGGCACTACCTGCGGTACCCAGAAAGGAACTTAAAAAAACAACCCCGCTACCGGCAGCCACGTAATAACTTACTTTATTATTTGTCCTTAGAAATTGATATGCGATTACGAAAATTATCGGAACGTCAATAATATTGCCCAATACTGCAAAAGCAGTGATGATATTATAATTGAGATCATTTAATAGGATGATGTATTGAAGCGGGATCAATGCAAACCTGACACCAATGGCAAAATTGATCCATTTCATAAGATTGGGAACGAGTTTTCTCACCTGCCCGAAATTTTTGATAAACAGGAAATAAAAAATTGCTGAGGTGGCCTGGGTAATATGTCCAAAGAAAATATACTTCGATGGATCTTCAAGCCTCAGGATATCACTGGCCATCCCGGTTACCCCCAGAAAGATCACGTTCATATTGAGCAGCCACAGACTGAAATAGAGGTAAGTTCTGTCCCAGGTGATAAAAAAGATGGCCATACCTAAGACTGCAAAGAGAAAGACAGAGCCATGAAAAGATGCTTGTGAGAAGTTCCACCACTTTGATTGTTGAATCAAGTATTCAGGCGTTTCCAGGAAAGCGTTAAAGGAAACCTGTCGCTTAGTAACGGTTTTGATTTCAATAAAAATCGTAGTCAATTTTCCTTGTTCCAATGACAGGGGTAACATTGGATTCATACGATCTTTGATTGCCATTTCTTCTGAAGGTCTTACAGCGCCTCCCTTGGCTGTAACAACCTGGCCCGCGGAATTAATCACATAGCTTGTGATCAAGTCAGGCGATCTGTAAGTGCCCAATGAAAGAACCCAATCGGTCCTTGTTTTTATTTGATTTGTTGCTTGAAATTTTAACCAAACAATTGAAGTACTTGCAGGCTTGTTTTTCAAATCAACAACCCGCGTAAAGTACTGATCGCTAAGATCCTTTACTTCCTTGAATGTTAATTTTGCCGTAGTGTCTTCGTATACCTTGAGATATGGGCTTAAGTCATATACACTTTGATTTTCCTTATTGAGTTGTAGTGTTTGTGCGACTGGAGAAATTTCATTCTGTGCTATGGCACTGATATGGATTGGAAAAAGCAGGAATAGACGGAGAATGATTTTTTTCATGATCAATTCTGTTATGAAAATACTGCATACCTTCGTTCATCTAAAGGTTCAGCCCGTTTATTTTCATCAGAATTTTCGTTTGAAATCGATCGATTGTTGATCAGCCATTGATAGGGATGGGCATTTTATTAAGCTCACACGAGCCATTTTATCTGGTGCAGAGCGAACTGACGTCATTTCGAATCTAGATTAAGCGATTACACTAGATTTGATTATTTACCCCAACATCTCTGCTACTGTCACGGCAGCTTCTTCTCCTTTGTTGCCATACTTTCCACCAGCTCTTTCCAGTGCCTGTTTTTTGTCGAGCGTAGTGAGCACGCCAAAGGCCACAGGTTTTCCTGAGTCTAAATTTACGCGCATAATGCCGTTGGCCACGGCATTACAGATATAGTCGAAGTGTGGGGTTTCTCCCTGGATCACGCACCCGAGACAAATCACGCCATCAATGTCCTTCTTTTTTACCATGCGTTGAGCAGCGAGCGGGAGCTCGTAGCTGCCGGGAACGTCCACCCTAATAATGTTTGATTTTTTTGTTCCGAGTTGTAGCAATGCAGCATAGGCACCTTCGTAAAGTGCTTCCGTGATTTCCTCATTCCACTCGGCAACTACGATCGCAAATTTTTTATTGGAAAGATTTAGGCTTTTCTTTTTTGAAACTGATTTAAGGGGTCCTGCCATATGGAGTTTTATAAAATTTATCGGTCAACAAAAAAGGGATAGTAAACTATCCCTTCAAAGTTATCTAAAGTTTTATTTAAGAAGCGGTTTCCAGCTTAGCCTTGTACTTGCGGGCGTTGTTGTATTCGCCAGAATCCCAAAATTCGTCAATGATCTTTTGATAAACCTCCTTGGCCTTTTCGTTTTGATTCGCCTTCTCGTATGCCAAGGCCTCTTTCATGAGGTAGGTGGGCGTAAAGTATTTGTTGGGTTTGTAATTGGAGGCCTTGTGGTAATATTTCGCTGCCGACTCGTATTCTTTCAATTCCATATACGCATCTCCCATGAGGCTGAAGGCGCGCGGTTGAATCAGGATATCATCACTGCTGAAATCCTCGAAATAATAGATGGCCAATTGAAATTTTCCCTGTTTGAGGCAAATGGCCCCCGCATAATAATTGGCGAGGTTCGCAGCATCGGTCATCCCAAAATCTTCAATGATTTGCTCAAAACCCAGGTTATTGCCATCGCCCTTAAGTGCCAGATTCAGGCTATCGCTCTCAAAATAGTGAACTGCCTGGAACATCTCCTTCTGCGCGATTTCTTCCTGCGTTCCGACATAGTACCGAAATCCAAAGTAACCCCCCACGATCAACACCAGCGCACCCAATATCCCGTACACGATGGTTTGATTCTCTTCAATCCAATGTTCAATACCTTCTACTTTTTCAGCAATGACTTCGGGGTTCTCCAGCAGGTCCTTATTTTTTTCTTTTTTGGCCATGATTATAATGATAGCAGTCAGCCTACCCTCCTAGTTGGGACAGGGCTGCAAAACTAAGAATTAGCAAATACTAAACAAAAGGGAATTAGTCCATGATATATGGATAGTCGCTTTGCGCGTACACGTCACGCAAGGCCTCACTTGGATCGGGGTAGTTCGACTCCTCGGCAAACTTGACACTTTCCTCAACGATGGCATTTATTTTTTCATCAATGCCGTCAATATCTTTTTGCGTGGCCATTTTGGAAGAAAGGATAGTATTTTTCACCACTTCGATCGGGTCTCTTCTTTTGTATTCCTCCACCTCATCCTTTGATCTGTATTTAGCAGGGTCTGACATGGAATGTCCTTTGTAGCGATAGGTTCTGAATTCCAACAGCGTTGGCCCGTCACCTTTGCGCGCCCTTTCGGCAGCCCTGGCAACGGCATGATGTACGGCCTCCACGCTCATTCCGTCCACGGGTTCGGAAGGCATGTCGTAAGATTCGCCAAGGGTGTACAGTTCGGTTACATTGGAAGTGCGACCCACAGAAGTACCCATCGCGTACCCATTATTTTCAATGACGAATATGACAGGAAGTTTCCATAACATGGCCAGATTGAGCGCCTCATGAAATGCCCCCTGACGTACGGCACCATCACCCATATAGCAGATGCAAAGGTTTTTTGTGCCATTATATTTTTCCGCAAATGCAATACCTGCTCCCAAAGGCACCTGAGCGCCAACGATGCCATGGCCGCCAAAAAAGTGGTTCGCTTTGTCAAACATGTGCATGGAACCACCTTTGCCTTTCGAAACTCCGGTTTCTTTGGCGAAGAGTTCGGCCATCACCGCATTGGGACTTGATCCCAATATGAGGGGGTGGGCGTGATCCCGATAGGCTGTAATCCACTTATCGCCTTTCTCCAACGCTGAATGAGCGCCAGCAGCACAGGCCTCCTGACCTATATAAAGGTGACAGAATCCACGAATTTTTTGCTGACCATACAATTGCCCGGCTTTTTCCTCAAATTTCCTCATCAGTTGCATGCTCTCATACCAGTGCAAATACGTCTCCTTGGAAAACGCTGCGGTATCCTTAGCACTCTTTTTATCTGATTTGCCTTTGGCTTGGGTCGTGGTGGCCATTTATTGTTAATTTTGATAAGATGTGAATTGCGAAAATACAGCAGGCAGCATCAATAGCCAAACCCTCCAAATAATTAGCTGTGCGCCTCAAAAAGCTCACTTTGCACGATTTTAAGAACTACGAGGAAGCTCATTTTACCTTTAATAACAAGGTGAATTGCTTTTTAGGCAAAAATGGCGTGGGGAAAACCAATATTCTGGATGCGATCTATTATCTCGGACTTACAAAAAGCGCTTTTAACGGGGTAGATGCGCAGAATATTAAGCATGGCAGAAATCAATTTATCATAAAAGGTGAGTTTCACGTGGGGAATAACATTTCTGAAATCGCGTGTACCTATGCCATTGGCTCCAAAAAAACAGTTCATGCCAATGGCAGCGAAGCACGGAAATTCTCTGAACACATTGGTAAATTTCCACTGGTGCTGGTGGCGCCAAATGACATAGAGCTCGTTTGGGGAGGCAGCGAATTGAGGCGAAAATTTTTTGACAGCCTGATCTCCCAACTTGATAAAAATTACCTGGAACATCTTATCATTTACACGAACCAGCTTAAACAACGAAACAGCCTGCTGAGGCTGTCTGCGGATCGCGGGATTGACCTGGATTTGCTGGAAACCTATGACCACAAGCTGGCAGAGTCCGGCACCTTCATTTATCAGAGACGAAAAGCGCTCTTGACGTCTTTTTTGCCAATGTTCCAGGACCACTACAGTTTTATTTCAGGTGAGAGTGATGAGCAGGTTAGTATTCAATACCGCTCAGACTGCGCGGATGAAAATTTTGCCGGGCTGTTGAAAAATGCGTTAGGAAAGGATCTTGTGATACAACGCACCAGCGTTGGAATTCATCGCGATGATTTTGTGTTTACGCTGAATGGCCACGAGCTCAAAAGGATTGGCTCGCAGGGCCAGCAGAAGTCATTCTTGATTGGTTTAAAATTGGCTGAATTTCAAAGCCTGGAACAGCGCATGGGAATTAAGCCGTTGCTGCTTCTGGATGATATATTTGATAAGCTGGATGACGAACGTATCCATAAGCTGGTCAGCCTGGTAGTCAATGGTACTTTTGGGCAACTTTTTGTGACGGACGCAAGGCCGGATAGAAGCCAGGGCCTGTTGCAGGAGGCAAAGGTTGATGCGGAACTATTTTTGATTGAAAACGGAAAATTGATAGAAGCATAATGACCAAAAAATTTGATGCGGGAGGTTCAGGAGACGCCATTCATATAGGCCAGGCGATTAATAAGCTGCTTAGTTCATACCACCTAAAATCAAAATTTGACGAGGCCAGTGTCGTGGGCTCATGGGAGCGGTTAGTTGGGAAACCTATTGCCAGGAGGACAAAAAAGGTGTTTATCAAGAATAAGGTGTTATTCGTGCAAATAGAGTCGTCATCGATGAAACATGACATAAGCCTTCACAAGACACATATACTGGAGATTTTTCAGAAGGAGTTCGGAAAAGACACCATCCAGGAAATTGTCCTGATGTAATTACCCTGAATTCAGGCTGCATTACGTCCAATCTGCGTGTACAAATGTGCGTTCCCCATTTGTCTAAACCGAAAAAGCGTATAATTTTGCACTCCTATTTTTCGGGAATGCCCATGAGATAGGTTAAGAGGCCTCAAAAAGGCTTTTAACAATCGTTCTTTAATAAAAACGTGGAAAGAGTAGGGGAGATACTCAAGCGGCCAACGAGGACAGACTGTAAATCTGTTGACTTATGTCTTCGCAGGTTCGAATCCTGCTCTCCCCACCAGGAAAGTTCAAAATTTCGAATTCAAGATCTGAATGGCAGTGGTTGATGGATTTCAATTTTGAATTGAATTGCGGGAGTAGCTCAGTTGGTAGAGCGGCAGCCTTCCAAGCTGCAGGTCGCGGGTTCGAACCTCGTCTCCCGCTCGCAAAGTTAATTGGGAATGGTCATTGTCATTGGAATTACTAATGACCAATGGCTTTAAAGGCTGTTATAGCTCAGGGCCTGCCTGCCGAAGCTTAGCGAAGGCAGGGTAGAGCACGCACGGAGAGCGAAACAGAGATTTCGACAAGCTGTTGTAGCTCAGGGGTAGAGCACTTCCTTGGTAAGGAAGAGGTCGTGAGTTCAATTCTCATCAACAGCTCAGAAGTGAGCTGTGTTGGTGAATTGATTTGTTAACCGGGAGGTGGTCGTGAGCCTGCCTGCCGGTAGGCAGGTTCAATTCTCATCAACAGCTCAAACGTTTTGGCAAACGGGCCGGACGGTAGAACATATTGTAATGAGTAACTGCTGATAGGTGTGTAGCGAACATCAGAATATCATCAGTGATCATTAACCTGCTTCAGGCAGGTGAAAACCCTTTTTCGACAGGCTTATCATGTTTAGGGTGTGATCTTCTCAGACGGAGAAGATTAAACTAACTAAGTACACTTTAAACTAAATATAACTTTAAATTTTAACAGGGATTTTCAAATATGGCTAAAGAAAAATTTGATCGCTCGAAACCACACGTAAATATTGGAACCATTGGTCACGTTGACCATGGAAAAACAACGCTCACCGCGGCTATTACAAAAGTATTAGCAGCTAAAGGACTTGCCTCAATGAGAGATTTCTCTTCAATTGACAACGCTCCTGAAGAAAAAGAAAGAGGTATCACCATCAACACCTCTCACGTAGAGTACGCAACTGAAAATCGTCACTATGCACACGTTGACTGTCCTGGTCACGCTGACTATGTAAAAAACATGGTTACAGGTGCCGCCCAGATGGACGGAGCTATCCTGGTGGTGGCAGCCACTGACGGTCCAATGCCGCAAACCCGCGAGCACATTCTTTTGGCTCGTCAGGTAGGTGTACCAGCGCTTGTTGTGTTTATGAACAAGGTTGACTTGGTAGACGATGCGGAATTGCTGGAACTGGTGGAGATGGAAATCAGGGAACTTCTTACTTACTATAACTTCCCTGGCGATACTATTCCGATTATTCAAGGTTCAGCATTGGGCGCGCTTAACGATGAGCCCAAGTGGGTTGCTAAGGTAGATGAACTGATGAAAGCTGTTGATGAGTTTATCCCATTACCAGTTCGTTTGGTTGACAAAGATTTCTTGATGCCTGTTGAGGATGTTTTCTCAATCACGGGACGTGGTACCGTAGCTACCGGTCGTATCGAGCGTGGTATCATCAACACAGGCGATGCGGTTCAGATTCTTGGAATGGGTGCGGCCGAAGGACTTTCTTCTACCATCACAGGTGTGGAGATGTTCCGTAAAATTCTTGACAGAGGAGAGGCTGGTGACAACGTAGGTTTGCTGCTTCGCGGAATTGAGAAGGATCAAATTTGCCGCGGTATGGTTATTTGCAAGCCGAACTCAGTTACACCTCACGCTAAATTCAAAGCAGAGGTTTACGTATTGAGCAAGGAAGAGGGTGGTCGTCATACACCATTCTTCAACAAATACCGTCCTCAGTTCTACTTCCGCACGACAGACGTTACCGGTGAGATCGCGTTGCCATCTGGCGTAGAAATGGTTATGCCTGGTGATAACGTTTCCATCGAAGTGACGCTGATCAATAAGATCGCTATGGAGAAAGGACTTCGCTTCGCGATCCGCGAAGGAGGCCGTACCGTAGGGTCTGGTCAGGTAACTGAAATCCTGGACTAATAGACTGATAATCAGTAGTAAACGTTCCTGAGAATTTTCTCAGGAACGTTTTTGTTTTAGGCGCTTTTTGTTCTACATTTGCAGTCCTTTTGGGCTGAGTACACGGGTGCAGCTCAATGGGTTGAGTGGTTTCCGCTAAGAATTAGTTCAATAAGCCCTGATTTGGCAATAAAAACGGGTGTAGCTCAATTGGTAGAGTAGTGGTCTCCAAAACCATTGGCTGGGAGTTCGAGTCTCTCCACCCGTGCAGAAAAGGTTAAGATCGGAGTTTTTCTCTGATTTTATAAAAAAATGGCAGGGGTTCGAGCCTGCCTACCGAAGCTTAAGCGTAGGTAGGTCTCTCCACCCGTGCAAAAAACAAGAAAAAGTCCCTACAAAGGGATAAAAATATGAAGTTCTTGATTTTTTTAAATCATGAACGAATCGATCCGATAGAAGCATGGAAAAGGTAAAAAACTACATTCTTGATTCCATAGACGAGATTCGCAATAAGGTGTCGTGGCCAAAATTTGCCGAATTACAAAGCAGCGCCATCCTGGTGCTGGTGGCTTCATTGATATTCGCTTTGGTTATCGGACTAATAGACTTGGGCTTTAAGAATGCCTTAGAATTTTTCTATAAAGAGTTTTAAGCGCGTGGTGATGGGTGAACTAAAATGGTTTGTGCTTCGCGTAATCAGCGGCAAGGAAAAGAAAGTGAAATCCTATCTGGAAACAGAGGTTGAGCGTTCAAAACTCGCAGCTTTTATACCGCAGATTCTCATTCCATCAGAGAAAGTCTATGAGATGAGAAACGGCAAGAAAAGAGTGAGGGAGCGCAATTTTTTCCCTGGCTATGTCCTTGTATCGGCTGATCTTTCCAATGGGGAAGCTTACCATATGGTGAACAGCATCCCGGGAGTGATCGGATTTTTAGGCGGCAATGGTACCAGCTCTTCTAAAGAGCCGGTTGCCCTTCGTCAGTCTGAAGTGAACAGAATCCTGGGCAAGGTGGGAGAGATTGATGAGTTCGAGGAAAAACTGGAGACTCCTTTTATCAAGGGAGAGTCAGTAAAGGTAATGGATGGACCTTTCAGCGGGTTCACAGGTACAGTGGAGGAGATATTTGAAGAGAAGAAGAAGCTGAATGTGATGGTAAAGATTTTCGGGCGTAACACCCCCGTGGAGCTTAACTACATGCAGGTAGAGAAATTAGATTGATAAAGCATTTATCGAGACATGGCAAAAGAAATTAGCGGCTATTTGAAATTACAGGTGAAAGGTGGTCAGGCCAACCCGGCACCACCAATCGGTCCTGCGCTTGGTAGCAAAGGTTTGAACATCATGGACTTCTGTAAGCAGTTCAATGCAAGAACCCAGGACAAGCAAGGACAAGTACTTCCAGTACTTATTACTATATATAATGATAAGTCGTTTGACTTCGTCATCAAAACTCCGCCAGCCGCAGTTTTGATACTGGAAGCAATGAAAAAACCCAAAGGATCGGCAGAACCTAACCGCAACAAGGTTGGATCGATAAGCTGGGATCAGGTAAAGAAAATCGCAGAGACTAAAATGCCTGACCTTAATGCCTTCAAAGTAGAATCTGCCATGAAAATGGTGGCGGGAACTGCACGGAGCATGGGTGTGACTGTGAGTGGAAATCCACCTTGGGAAAATTAATATAGAAATCATGGCAAGGTTGACAAAAAACAGAAAAGCCGTAATGGCAAAATACAGCGCAGAGAAGGAGTATTCCTTGACTGATGCTGCTGCCCTGGTAAAAGAAATTACCTTCGCAAAATTTGACTCATCAGTTGATGTCGATGTGCGTCTGGGGGTTGATCCTAAAAAATCTGACCAGATGGTGAGGGGTGTAGTTACCCTGCCGCATGGATTGGGTAAGTCGGTGCGTGTATTGGTACTTTGCACGCCAGACAAAGAGCAGGAAGCGAAAGATGCAGGAGCAGACCACGTGGGTCTTGACGAATACATCAAAAAAATCGAAGGTGGATGGACCGATATTGACGTGATCATCACCATGCCGACAGTAATGGCAAAAGTGGGTCGCCTGGGAAAGGTTCTTGGTCCTCGTGGCTTGATGCCGAACCCAAAATCAGGAACGGTGACGTTGGAAGTGGGAAAGGCCGTGACCGAGGTAAAGGCTGGTAAAGTAGATTTCAAAGTGGATAAGCAAGGTATTATCCATGCCAGCATCGGTAAGGTATCGTTTACACCCGAAAAGATAAGGGACAACGCGGCTGAGTTGATTCACACGATCGCTAAACTTAAGCCATCTTCTTCCAAAGGAACTTACTTCCAAAGCATTACGCTCTCATCTACGATGAGCCCTGGAATTCAAATTGACAAGACGACTATTGAAGGTCTATAATAGATTACGAAAATGACCAGAGAAGAAAAAACAAATATCATAGAGGAGCTGTCTGAGAAGTTTAATCAGAACGAGCACTTCTATATTACAGATGCCTCAGGGCTTACTGTTGAGCAGATAAATGCTTTTCGCAGGCTGTGTTTCCATGCGGGTGTAGAATATGGTGTCTATAAAAACACCCTGATCCGCAAGGCCTTGGAAAAGCAGGGAAGTGGGAATGAAGAACTTTTTAAAGTGTTACATGGGTTCTCAGGAGTTATTTTCTCGAAAGAAATTGGCAATGCCCCCGCCAAAGTCATTCGGGATTACAGAAAGGGTGCCGAAGGCAAACCGCTACTGAAAGCCGCTTCCATTGATTCGTCTCTTTTTATAGGAGAAGAAAACTTGAATACGCTGGCTGAGTTGAAGTCGAAAAACGAACTCATTGGCGAAATTATTTCCTTGCTTCAGTCACCTGCCAAGAATGTTGTCTCTGCTCTGTTGAGCGGGAAAAACACATTGGGCGGACTGGTGAAGACATTGGAAGAAAGGGCAAAATAGAATTGTTGAACTGAAATTAAACACTTACAAAAATGGCTGACATCAAAACGTTAGGCGATCAATTAGTAGAACTTACCGTAAAAGAGGTAAATGAATTGGCATCATATCTGAAAGAAACTCATGGCATCGAGCCTGCAGCCGCAGCAGTAGCTGTAGCAGGACCTGCTGCCGGAGGTGGAGCTGCTGCCGCAGCTGAGAAAACCAATTTCGATGTGGTATTGAAAACGCCTGGTGCTAACAAACTTCAGATCGTGAAATTGGTGAAAGAGCTTACTGGTCTTGGTTTGAAAGAGGCCAAGGAAGTTGTAGACTCTGCTCCTAAAACAATCAAAGAAGGTTTACCTAAAGACGAAGCTGAGAACCTCAAGAAACAACTTATCGAGGCTGGGGCCGAGGTTGAGTTGAAATAACTTTCTTGAAGACGAAGGGTACCGTCTTATAAAAGGAATAAAGACCCCAAATCCTGCATGTATAGGACTTGGGGTCTATACCTATTTGTGCCCATCACACATTTTTAGAGTCCTGGAAAATTAAACCAAAAGTACCTTGGCAAAGAAAAACAGTAACGACAGGATTGACTTCTCATCCATTGATAAAGTATTGGACTATCCGGATTTTCTGGATGTTCAGTTGCAATCATTCAGGGACTTTTTGCAAATAGAAACACCGGCCGAAAGACGCCAGAACGAAGGTCTTTTTAAAGTATTTGCAGAAAATTTTCCCATCTCAGACTCGCGCGAAAATTTCGTGCTTGAGTTTGTTGACTATACTATCGACCCGCCTAAATATTCTGTAGACGAGAGTATTGATCGCGGTTTGACCTATTCTGTTCCCTTAAAAGCGAAACTTCGCCTTACCTGCAACGATGAGGACAACGAGGATTTTGAAACGATAGAGCAGGAGGTATTCCTTGGTAACATTCCCTACATGACGGAGAAAGGCTCCTTTGTAATCAATGGAGCCGAACGCGTGATCGTGTCACAGCTTCACCGGTCACCAGGTGTTTTCTTTGCCATGAGCAAGCATACCAACGGTACGAAGTTGTACTCTGCACGTATTATTCCTTTTAAAGGATCGTGGATAGAGTTTGCAACTGACGTGAATGCCGTCATGTATGCCTACATCGATCGCAAGAAGAAATTCCCCGTAACCACGCTGCTTCGTGCAATTGGTTACGGTACAGATAAAGACATACTGGACTTGTTTGGCCTGTCCGAAGAAGTTGAAGCAGCCAAAGGTCCTCTCAAAAAAGTCATTGGACGTAAGTTGGCCGCCCGTGTTTTAAAGACATGGACGGAGGATTTCGTAGATGAAGACACGGGTGAGGTAGTTTCTATTGATAGAAATGAAGTACTGTTGGAGCGTGACCACGTGATTGAAGAGGAAGACGTGGATACCATCGTGGAGTCAGGCACGAAGTCAATCATTCTTCACAGAGATGATGTTAACATCACCGATTACAACATTATCTTCAATACGTTAGCAAAAGACAATTCCAACTCGGAGAAAGAAGCGGTTGAGCAAATCTACCGCCAGCTAAGAAACACTGAGGCGCCTGACGAACAAACGGCCCGCGACATTATCCAAAGCTTGTTCTTTAGTGAGAAGCGCTATGACCTGGGTGAGGTTGGACGTTACAGAATTAACAAAAAGTTAGGTCTTGATTTAAGTTTTGATCAGCGCGTGCTTACCACTGAGGATATTATCCTCATCGTGAAGTACCTGATCGGCTTGATCAACTCCAAAGCGGTCGTGGATGACATCGACCACTTGAGCAACAGACGGGTGAGAACGGTTGGTGAACAACTTTATTCTCAGTTTGGTGTAGGTCTTGCGCGTATGGCCAGAACGATCAAAGAAAGAATGAACGTTCGCGACAACGAAGATTTTAAGCCCGTTGACCTGATCAATGCAAGAACATTGTCTTCGGTTATCAACTCATTCTTTGGCACGAATCAGTTATCTCAGTTCATGGATCAAACCAATCCACTGGCAGAGATTACACATAAAAGAAGAATGTCGGCACTCGGTCCAGGCGGTCTTTCCAGAGAGCGCGCAGGATTTGAGGTGCGGGACGTACACTACACACACTACGGACGCCTTTGTACCATCGAGACACCAGAGGGTCCTAACATCGGATTGATATCGTCACTTTGCGTTCACGCAAAAGTGAATAAGATGGGCTTCATCGAGACACCTTATCGCAAAGTGGAGAATGGCAAAGTGAAGTTGAAGGATGATGTGATTTTCCTGACAGCCGAAGAGGAAGACACTTTCAACATTGCACAGGCCAATGTTAAAATGTCCAGCTCCGGAGAGATCCAGGATGAAAAAATTAAAGCGCGATTTGAAGGAGACTTCCCAGTAGTAGAACCCGCTGAAGTTCGTTATATGGACGTAGCGCCAAATCAAATCGTTTCTATTGCTGCTTCCATGATTCCGTTCCTTGAGCACGATGACGCAAACCGTGCGTTGATGGGATCTAACATGCAGCGCCAGGCAGTACCTTTGGTAAGACCTGAAGCGCCAATTGTTGGTACAGGTCTGGAAGGGAAAATTGCGATTGATTCCAGGGCATTGGTATTGGCGGAAGGTTCAGGGGTGGTTGATTATGTCGACTCGATGAAGATCGTAATCAAATACGATGTCACTGAAGAGGAGAGTTTGGTTCGATTTGACGATGAGTTCAAATCATATGACCTGATCAAATTCAGGAGGACCAACCAGGATACCTGCATTAACCTTACACCCATCGTGGCCAAAGGAGATAAGGTGGTAAAAGGACAGCCATTGTGCCAGGGGTATGCAACAGCAGATGGTGAATTGGCCCTCGGACGAAACCTTTTGGTAGCCTACATGCCTTGGCAAGGTTACAACTTTGAAGATGCCATTGTAATTTCTGAGCGCGTTGTTCGTGATGACGTTTACACTTCAATCCATATTGAAGAGTTTGAACTGGAAGTGAGGGATACGAAACGTGGAGAAGAAGAACTGACTTCGGAGATTCCAAACGTAAGTGAGGAGGCGGTGAAGCACCTGGACGAGCATGGAATTATCCGTATGGGAGCAGAAGTAAAGGAAGGTGATATTCTGATTGGTAAGATTACTCCCAAGGGAGAATCTGATCCTACGCCAGAAGAGAAATTATTGAGAGCTATTTTTGGTGATAAAGCCGGAGACGTGAAAGATGCGTCACTTAAGGCGCCTCCATCATTACGTGGTGTGGTGATCGATACCAAATTGTTCTCAAGACCCAAACGCGACAAAGATTTACGCTCGAAGTCCAAGAAAGAGTTGGATGCGTTGAAAAATCGTTACAGCAAAGAGCTGGCAGAATTGCGCACCGACATGATCAAGAAGCTTACCAGCATCTTGACGGGCAAATCGAGCCAGGGCGTAAAGCATAAATTTGGTGATGAACTAATTACCAAAGGAGTGAAGTTCAGCGCGAAGGTGATCGAGAGCAACCTCTTCCCTGACAAGAACATTTATCGTGACGAAAGTAACTACAATGTTCCCGAAGAAGTAAACCTCATTGCAGACGTAAGTTTGGAAAACTGGACTACGGATGACCATTCAAACGACCTGGTTTCGCAGGTTGTGAAGAATTATTTGAACAAGCGGAACAACATCGCAGGCGAGTTTAAACGCGAGCGATTTACGCTGGAAGTTGGAGACGAATTGCCTGCAGGCATCGTGCAATTGGCCAAAGTTTACGTAGCCAAAAAACGCAAACTGAAAGTAGGCGATAAGATGGCTGGTCGTCACGGTAACAAGGGTGTTGTTGCCCGTATCGTGCGTGAAGAAGATATGCCATTCCTTGAGGATGGAACTCCGGTAGATATCTGTTTGAATCCACTGGGTGTACCATCGCGTATGAACCTGGGTCAGATTTATGAGACCGTGCTCGCATGGGCCGGTAAGAAACTGAACAGGAAATATGCTACTCCGATTTTTGACGGAGCTTCATTGGCTGAAGTGTCTGCTGAATTGAAAGAAGCAGGGCTTCCGGAATTCGGCCGTACCTACCTGTACGATGGTTTGACCGGAGAGAAATTCGACCAGCCTGTGACTGTGGGTATTGCCTATATGTTGAAACTCGGTCACCTGGTTGACGATAAGATGCACGCGCGTTCAATCGGACCGTACTCGCTCATTACACAGCAGCCATTGGGTGGTAAGGCACAGTTTGGTGGTCAACGCTTTGGTGAAATGGAGATGTGGGCGCTCGAAGCATTTGGCGCAGCACATATTCTTCAGGAGATCGATACCATTAAATCTGATGACGTGATAGGTAGAGCAAAAGCCTATGAGTCCATCGTGAAAGGTGAAAATATGAGGAAACCAAATATCCCCGAGTCATTTAATGTACTTGTACATGAGCTCAGAGGTTTGGCCCTTGAAATCACGCTTGATAATTAATAGTAGTTTTTCGATACAGACTAAATAAAGACTATGTCGTTCAGAAAAAACAAAAAAATAAATACTGATTTTTCAAAAATCACCATCAGCCTTGCTTCTCCGGAGTCAATTCTGGAGAGCTCAAATGGCGAGGTGACCCAACCGGAAACCATCAACTACAGAACCTACAAACCTGAGATGGGTGGTTTGTTTTGTGAGCGAATCTTCGGACCGGTTAAGGACTGGGAATGTCATTGCGGCAAGTACAAAAGGATACGCTACAAAGGGATCATTTGTGACCGTTGCGGTGTCGAAGTTACTGAGAAGAAGGTAAGGAGGGAACGTATGGGACATATCGAGCTGGTTGTTCCGGTTGCGCACATCTGGTACTTCAGATCGTTGCCGAATAAGATCGGTTACCTGCTCGGCTTGCCAACCAAAAAACTGGATCAGATTATTTACTACGAGCGCTATGCTGTAATCCAACCGGGTATCAAAGAGGAAGACGGTATCAATAAACTTGACTTCTTAACTGAAGAAGAATATCTCGACATTCTGGATAAGCTTCCCCGTGAGAATCAGATGCTGGACGACAATGACCCTAAGAAGTTTATTGCCAAGATGGGTGCCGATGCATTGGAGATGTTGTTGAACCGCGTGAACCTGGATGAACTTTCATACCAGCTCCGTCACCAGGCGGCCACCGATACATCACAGCAGCGTAAAGCGGAGGCGCTGAAACGCCTAAAGGTGGTGGAGGCTTTCCGCGATGCGAACTCTCGCATTGAAAACCGTCCCGAGTGGATGACCATAAAGATGGTTCCGGTGATTCCACCAGAATTGCGCCCGCTTGTGCCTTTGGATGGTGGACGATTTGCCACATCGGATTTGAATGACCTGTACAGACGCGTTATTATCCGTAATAACCGCCTGAAGAGATTGATCGATATCAAAGCGCCAGAAGTAATTCTTCGCAATGAGAAACGAATGCTTCAGGAGGCGGTAGATTCACTTTTTGATAATTCAAGAAAGGTAAATGCAGTGCGCTCCGATGGAAACCGCGCGTTGAAATCTTTGAGCGACATGCTTAAAGGTAAACAAGGTCGTTTCCGTCAAAATTTGTTGGGTAAGCGTGTGGACTACTCCGGCCGTTCGGTGATCGTGGTAGGGCCAGCTTTGAAATTGCATGAGTGCGGTCTTCCTAAAGACATGGCAGCGGAACTTTTCAAGCCGTTCATTATCCGCAAGTTGATCGAAAGAGGAATTGTGAAGACCGTTAAGTCTGCGAAGAAAATTGTGGACAGGAAAGACCCTGTGGTTTGGGATATTTTGGAAAATGTGTTGAAGGGACATCCGGTGTTATTGAACCGTGCCCCCACACTTCATAGATTGGGTATTCAGGCCTTCCAACCAAAACTGATTGAAGGAAAGGCGATTCAGTTACACCCTTTGGTGTGTACTGCCTTTAACGCTGACTTTGACGGTGACCAGATGGCTGTGCACGTTCCTTTGGGACAAGAAGCCATTTTGGAAGCCTCTATGTTAATGCTGTCTTCCCACAACATCTTGAACCCTGCCAATGGTGCGCCTATCACCGTACCTTCTCAGGACATGGTGTTGGGATTGTACTACCTGACCAAAGGAAGAAAAGGTGAAAAGGGTGAAGGAAAACTTTTCTACTCACCTGAAGAAGTAATTATTGCTCACAATGAAGGAAAGCTGTCCAAGCACGCCATCATTAAAGTGAGGGTGGATATAAAAGATCCAAAGACAGAAAAGATAACCAAGAAGGTGATTGAGACGGTCACCGGAAGAGTAATCTTCAATCAGGTTGTGCCTGAGGAGGCCGGTTACGTGGATGAACTGCTGACCAAGAAGAAACTTCAGACCATTATTTCTGACGTATTTAAGTACGCGGGACAGGCCAAAACGGCCAAGTTCCTGGATGACATCAAAGATTTAGGATTCCAGATGGCCTACAAGGGAGGCTTGTCAATGGGTCTTGGCGATGTGAAAGTGCCAGATGAAAAGAAAGGTTTGGTTGATAGCGCCCAAAAAGAAGTTGATTCTGTTTGGAACAACTACATGATGGGTCTTATCACTGATAACGAGCGTTACAATCAGGTCATCGATATCTGGACGCGTACAAACACCCTGTTGACCAACACGCTGATGCGTCAGCTGGAAGAAGACCAACAAGGATTTAACTCTATTTATATGATGATGCACTCCGGAGCCCGTGGTTCCCGTGAGCAGATTCGTCAGTTGGGAGGTATGCGTGGATTGATGGCCAAGCCTCAAAAGAACCTTGCCGGTTCTGTGGGCTCGATCATCGAGAATCCAATTCTCTCCAACTTCAAAGAAGGTCTTGACGTATTGGAGTACTTCATTTCCACCCATGGGGCGCGTAAAGGTTTGGCGGACACGGCATTGAAGACTGCAGATGCAGGATACCTCACACGTAGGTTGGTGGACGTGGCGCAGGATCTCGTGATTACAGAAGAAGATTGCGGTACCCTTCGTGGATTGAAGGTGACAGCGTTGAAAGATAACGAGGACGTTGTGGAGCCACTTTCTGAGCGTATTCTGGGCAGGGTTACTGTGCACGACATCTATGATCCACTTACTGAGAAATTGATATGCGGAGCGAACGAAGAAATCACGGCCGAGATTGCCCAGCAGATCGAAGACACCAGTATTGAGGAAGTTGAAATTCGGTCGGTGCTTACGTGCGAAACCAAAGTTGGAGGGTGTGCGAAATGCTATGGACGCAACCTGGCTACCGGTAAAATGGTACAGGCAGGAGAAGCTGTTGGTGTTATTGCAGCACAATCAATCGGTGAGCCAGGTACTCAGCTGACACTCCGTACATTCCACGTGGGTGGTACTGCATCCAACATTGCTGTTGATGCAAATATTAAGGCAAAATTCCCCGGTGTAATTGAGATGGAAGGAGTTCGTACCGTGGACACGCTGGATAAAGAAGGAAACAAGGCCAAAGTGGTGATGGGCAGAACCGGTGAGGTAAGGGTATTGGATAAAGAGAAAGGAAGGGTATTAATTTCCAACCACGTTCCCTATGGCTCATTCCTGACTGTTAAAGATGGCCAGAAAGTTGAGAAGGGCGATACCCTCTGTTATTGGGATCCATACAATGCTGTGATTCTTTCCGAGTTTGATGGCGAGATCGATTTTGAGTCGATCATTGAGGGTGTTACTTATAAAGAAGAATCTGATGAGCAGACAGGCCACAGAGAAAAAGTAATTACGGATACAAGAGATAAGACGAAGAACCCTGCCGTAATCGTAAATGGTAAGAGCGAATCAAAAGGATACAACATTCCGGTAGGCGCTCACCTGGCGGTGGAGATAGGTGAGAAAATCAAGGCTGGCCAGGTATTGGCGAAGATTCCTCGTACAATGGGTAAGTCCCGGGATATCACGGGAGGTCTTCCGCGTGTGACTGAATTGTTTGAAGCAAGAAATCCTTCGAATCCGGCCGTGGTGAGTGAGATTGACGGTGTGGTGACGTACGGTGGGATCAAGCGTGGTAACAGGGAGATTTTTATTGAGTCGAGAGATGGTGTGCAGAAACGCTACCTGGTATCTCTTTCAAAGCACATCCTTGTACAGGACAATGACTTTGTAAGAGCAGGACAGCCGTTGTCTGATGGTGCGATTACACCTTCTGACATTCTTTCCATCAAAGGACCAACTGCGGTGCAGGAGTACCTGGTGAATGAGATTCAGGAAGTTTACCGTCTGCAGGGTGTGAAGATCAACGATAAGCACATTGAGGCAATCGTAAGCCAGATGATGCAGAAAGTGGAGATCATCGATTCCGGTGATACAAGCTTCCTGGTTGGTGAATACGTGGACAAATTTGAGTTCAGGGAAGAAAACGACACCATCCTGGACAAGAAGTTTGTAGTTGAGCCGGGAGATTCTCAAAAATTCAAACCAGGGCAAATTGTTACGGCCCGGGAAGTCCGTGACGAGAATTCTGCCTTGAAGCGCAAGGATCAGAAGTTGGTGGAAGTACGCGAGGCAATGCCTGCCGTATCCAGACCAACGCTTCAGGGAATTACCCAGGCTTCATTGAAGACCGAAAGCTGGTTGTCAGCAGCATCCTTCCAGGAAACAACGAAAGTTCTTAGCGAAGCAGCAATAAGAGGTAAGGTGGACAGGTTGATGGGATTGAAGGAGAACGTGATTGTAGGGCACTTGATCCCAGCAGGGACAGGTCAACGCAGGCTCAATGACATCATCGTCAATTCAAAAGAGGAGTACGATCGCCTTATGCAGGAGCGTACATTGTCCGAGCCTATTGAAAAAGAACTACAGGAATAAATTGAAATCATTGGTCATTAGTCATTAGTAGGGTAACAATACCAAACCTACTAATGGCTAATCGCTGGTGACTAATGACTAAGCTTATGGCGGAAGACAAGAAAAATCAGCAAGCTCAGCAGAATCAGATCAACATTGAGTTGTCTGAAGAAATAGCAGAGGGCATTTATTCTAATCTGGCCATGATTGCTCACTCCAACAGTGAGTTTGTGGTGGACTTTATCCGACTTATGCCGGGTGTTCCCAAGGCCCGCGTCAAATCCAGAATTATCATCACGCCCGAGCACGCCAAAAGACTTTTGGCAGCCCTCAAGGATAACATCGAAAAATACGAGACCACCTTCGGCCCGATCAAGCGAACGGATGAAATGCCAAAATTCCCCATGAATTTTGGTGGGACCGTTGGGGAGGCCTAAAAGGGCATTTTTGGGCTGAAATCGGCCATAAAAATCTTTAAACAACGGTTTGTATCCTGTTTTACTTTAGATACCTTTGCAGTCCGAATTTTTTGAAGGTTTTTAAACGATTTATTAATGCCTACTATTCAACAGCTTGTAAGGAAAGGACGGAAAAAATTGACGTTCAAGTCAAAATCGCCTGCCCTTGATTCATGCCCTCAGCGCAGGGGTGTGTGCACCCGTGTGTACACCACCACACCAAAGAAGCCCAATTCGGCTCTTCGCAAGGTGGCCCGTGTGCGACTCACCAACAGCAAGGAGGTAAACGCCTACATCCCTGGTGAAGGACATAATTTGCAAGAACACTCTATCGTGTTGATCAGAGGCGGAAGGGTGAAAGATCTTCCTGGAGTTCGCTACCACATCATTCGTGGAGCTTTGGATACGGCTGGCGTAAATGGACGCTTGCAAAGCCGGTCGAAGTATGGAGCCAAAAGACCTAAAGCAGCAGCTGCAAAATAATTGAGATATGAGGAAATCGAAACCCAAAAAGAGATACTTACTTCCTGATCCCAAGTTTCAGGACCCGATGGTTACCAAGTTTGTTAACTACATGATGGAGGAAGGGAAGAAGAGTATAGCGTACAACATTTTTTATGATGCCATTGAGCAGATCGAAAAGAAAAGCGGTGGCGAAAATGGTCTTGAAGTTTGGAGACGTGCCATGAGCAATGTGGCTCCATCTGTGGAAGTGAAAAGCCGCAGGGTAGGAGGCGCGACCTTTCAGGTTCCGATAGAAGTAAGACCCGAGCGTAAAACCAATCTTACCATCAAGTGGTTGATCGACTACGCCCGCGCTCGCGGTGAAAAAACCATGACCGATAAGTTGGCTGCTGAAATTTTAGCCGCTTCAAAAGGCGAAGGTGCTGCGATCAAGAAAAAGGATGACACTCACAGGATGGCCGATGCAAACAAGGCCTTCTCTCACTTCAGATTCTAATTAGAACCCGGAAATGGCAAGAGATTTAAGGTATACAAGAAATATTGGAATTGCTGCGCATATTGATGCGGGTAAGACAACGACCACTGAACGCATTTTGTACTATGCCGGTGTAAATCACAAAATTGGCGAGGTGCATGACGGAGCAGCCACCATGGACTGGATGGCGCAGGAGCAGGAGCGCGGAATTACCATTACCTCGGCTGCGACAACCGTATTCTGGAATTACAGAGGAGATAAATACCACGTCAATATCATTGATACACCCGGTCACGTTGACTTTACGGTTGAGGTGAATCGCTCGCTGCGTGTGTTGGATGGATTGGTGTTTTTGTTTTCTGCTGTGGATGGCGTTGAGCCACAATCAGAAACCAACTGGCGCCTTGCCGACAACTACAAGGTAGCGCGTATCGGCTTCGTAAATAAAATGGATCGTGCAGGTGCGGATTTTATTAATGTCTGCAAGCAGGTAAAGGAGAAACTTGGAAGTAATGCGGTAGCGCTTCAGCTTCCGATTGGAGCTGAAGAAAATTTCAGGGGCGTGGTTGACCTGATCAACAACAGAGGGATCATCTGGAACGAGGAAGATAAGGGGATGACGTTTACGGAGATTCCGATTCCCGATGACATGGTTGAAGAGGCCAAGGAATACCGGGAGAAGTTGCTTGAGGCCGTTGCTGACTACGATGAGTCGTTGATGGAGAAATTCTTCGATGATCCAAACTCGATCACGGAAGCCGAAATACTGAATGCCCTGCGCAAGGCAACGATTGATATGAAGATCGTTCCCATGGTGTGTGGGTCTTCGTTCAAAAATAAAGGTGTTCAAACCATGCTTGACCTGGTGATGGAGTTGCTTCCCTCACCGATGGACAAGGATAACATGATTGGCACCAACCCAGACACAGAGGCAGAGGTGGTGATCAGGCCTACGGAAGAAGAACCGTTCGTGGCGCTCGCCTTCAAGATTGCGACCGACCCGTTCGTTGGGCGTCTATGTTTTATCCGGGCTTATTCTGGTGTACTGGATTCAGGCTCCTATGTTCAGAATACCCGGTCTGGCAACAAGGAAAGAATTTCCCGCATATTCCAGATGCATGCCAACAAGCAAAATCAAATAGACAGACTGCCTGCCGGGGATATCGGTGCGGTAGTTGGATTTAAAGATATTAAGACGGGTGATACCCTTTGCAACGAGAAACGCCTTGTTGTATTGGAATCAATGGTATTCCCTGAACCTGTAATTGGTTATGCCATTGAGCCAAAGAAGCAGGCCGATGCCGACAAGCTGGGTATGGCTATCTCCAAGTTGGTTGAAGAGGATCCAACGCTACGTGTGCACACAGATCAGGAGACTGGCCAGACCATCCTCAGGGGTATGGGAGAACTTCATCTTGAGATTATTATCGATCGCCTAAGGAGGGAGTTCAAAGTAGAAATCAATCAGGGAGCTCCTCAGGTTGCTTATAAAGAGTCATTGACCAAGTCTGTTGAACACAAAGAGGTGTACAAGAAGCAGACAGGTGGTCGCGGTAAATTTGCCGACATCGTATTTGAAATTAGTCCACGCGATGACGGTAAGGAGGGTCTGGAATTCGTCAATGACATTGTTGGTGGCGTTATCCCCCGCGAATTTATTCCTGCCGTTCAAAAAGGATTTGAGCAGGCGATGGTTAACGGACCTTTGGCTGGATACCCGATTGACTCAATGAAAGTGAGGCTATATCACGGTTCCTACCATGACGTTGACTCGGATTCATTGTCGTTTGAGTTGGCTGCAAGAATTGGATTTAAAGAGTCCGCTAAAAAAGCCGGACCACAAATCCTTGAGCCGATCATGGCTGTCGAAGTTTTGACACCGGATGAATTTACTGGATCCGTTACAGGAGACCTTAACAGGAGAAGGGGAATCATGAAGGGAATGGATACACGAGGAGGTGCTCAGGTGATTAAGGCAGACGTGCCCTTGTCAGAGTTGTTTGGATATGTGACTGACCTGAGAACCATTACCTCGGGCCGTGCAGCTGCATCCCTGACTTTCTCGCACTACGCGCCTGTGCCTAAAAACCTTGCCGAAAAAGTTATTGAAGAAACAAAAGGAGCAGTTGCCGTTAAATAATAATAGGATCGCACTATGAACCAGAAAATCAGAATCAAATTGAAGTCCTACGACCATAGCCTGGTTGATAAATCTTCCGAAAAGATTGTTAGGGCTGTTAAGGCAACGGGAGCTGTGGTAAGTGGCCCTATTCCTCTTCCTACCATTAAGGAAAAATTTACGGTATTGAGATCGCCACACGTGAACAAAAAATCACGTGAGCAATTCCAGCTTTGCACGTACAAGCGCCTTGTGGACATCTACTCTAACAGCGCAAAAACCGTGGATGCTTTAATGAAATTGGAGCTTCCCAGCGGAGTTGACGTTGAGATCAAGGTTTAGTAGCATACAAGAGATAGGAGAGCCCGCTTTTGATAAAAAGGCGGGCTTTTTTTTGCCGTATAAGCACCTGAACTTAATACCAAGACGACCTAATCGAGTTTTTCATAGAAATAAAGGTCATGTTCTGGTAATAATTCCGGATGGGATATCTTAATCAGGTCTTTTAATAAGATGTCTGGCCGGGAGTAACCCAACTCGAAATATTCGCTCCCTCCCGTTGGCCCTTTTTTGGCATCGTAAGTATAAACTGCATCGGCACCGAAAGCGCGAAAAAGGGTATACCTACCCTCGGATGTTTGCATTTCTTTTTTGGATCCGAATGAACCCACACCGATCCAGTAGTCTGCATCCTTACCAATAGCGTATACGGATTCAAAACTTAATTTCAAAAACCCATTTGAAGGGTCACTATCCCACAGGTATTGATATCCCGCATCGCGAAATATCTTGGCCGCATAATTTTGCCCTCCTGGCAAAAACCAGGTATCACCATATAATATGCCACTTATGACGGTTGGCTTAATTGTAACTCCACTTACCAGCGCCTGACTGGAATGGTAATCATTTTTTACGGTCGTGAATATTGAATCGGCTACAGTCGACTTGCCAAAGAATAGCGCCATGAACTTGATCCACTCCGCCCGCCCAAGCGGATGGTCCTCCAGGTACTCTCCATTGACCACGACAGGGACCCCCAACTGACGAATCTTATCCAGCTTTAACATATCGCCCGCAATGAGGTATCCCATGACCACATCGGGCTGCAAGGCAACGAGCAATTCCGTATTTATCTCACTGTCTATTCCCAGGTCAGTGACGAGACCTGAATCAATTCGTTGGCGCGCAGCCCGTGAGCTGACCAGTTCAGTGGAGGGAAAACCAACGAGTTTGTCAATTTCACCCAGCTGATCCAGAAGCGCGATGTGAGAAGTAGAAGTACAAACGATCTTTTCGATGGGAGTACGGACAACCTGCACTTGTTCGCTATGTGGCGGTACTTCCTTGGTCCTTGGAACAAGCAAATAGGTTAAGGATGCTCTTGCGTTTGGGTAGGGCTCCTGAATGGTTACTTCCGTAAATGGGCCGTCACTTTTTAAAGTAAAGCCCTTCGCGTATTCCAGGCTGCTCGCCCGGATGGTTTCTTTGTTCGGGTCGTTTTTACATGCCCATGCGAGCAGCAAAAGGTATGCAAACACCACCTGGGTTATCAATTTGGTCACGTTGCAAGTTTGATAATTTAATTACATTTGCAATGGATTGTTGGTTCTTCCCCAGCGATGTGGAAGATTAAAAGGGAATTCCGTTAAAAGCGGAAGCTGTCCCCGCAACTGTAATCCCCACTTCATATTTTGAAGTTAAACTTGCTGCTCACGCCATTGTCCCGACTTGGTCTGGACGAGAAGGCTGGCAAGGATTTGGGAAAGCCAGGAGACCTGCCATTAAATCCAACATAAATCAGAGCTTTCGGGTGAAAGGCGATGAGTATGATGGCGTCCCATCTATTCTTCATTTCTACCAATTGCTCATAGTTTGTTTTACCATTTAAACATGATGCTATGAGAACTTTTGTTTTTCTATTTTACACATGCGTACTGCTTGGTGTCACAACCCAAGCTCAAAATGACAGCCTAAGGACCCGCTTTCTGGACGAGGTAGTCGTTTCCGCCTCGCGTTCGGAACAACAGATTAGGGAAGTCCCACGAAGTATTTCAGTGATCAACCGAAACCAGATTGAACCATCCGTTTACAACACTGTTGGCGATTTACTTGCGCAACAGGAGGGCGTCTACCTGGTGGGTGCAAACCAAACACCAGGCACAAATCAGGCGCTATTTCTAAGGGGAGCCAATAGCAATCAGGTGCTGGTCATGATTGATGGCGTCAGGATTACCGATCCATCGTCTCCAAATAATGCTATCGATTTGTCCGAGTTGTCGCTTACGCAAGTCGAACGAATTGAAATTTTGAAAGGATCCCACAGCACGCTTTTCGGATCAGCCGCGGTCGGAGGGGTAGTAAACATAATTACCAAAACGGCAGGTCAGAAGGGCCTCCATGGGAGCGGTTCTTTATTGTCGGGTGGCTTGGGGAATGGTGCCTCCAATTTTGCACAGCAGGCAGATCTTAGTTATGCGTTTGGCAACGGGCTGTTCCTCAATGGCGGTGTCTTCAATCAGTCTGTGAGTGGCCTCAATGCTGCGAGAGATACAACCACGAACCGGTTGACTCCACCCGATAGGGATAATTTTAAAAAAACGGATGGAAATTTGAGACTTGGATTTCGCAATCAGTCGCTTGATGTCTTTGCATCGTATAAGAGCACGTTTCAGAAAGCGGATATCGACCAGGGGGCGTTTGTGGACGATGACAACAACAGCCTCCACTTTTACAGAAATTTTTGGAACTATGGAGGAACGTACAAATTTAATCCAAGGTGGAGTTTCAAGACGATTGGGTCTTTAAGTAATCTTCGAAGATCAAATGAAAATGACTCTTCACTTATGGCGCCAGGCATGTATGACCACAATTACTTTAAAGGCACGTATCATGGCGATCTGAAAACGCATGAAGCTCAGGTTAACTACAAGGCAAAGCGGATTAATGCGGTTTTTGGAGGAGGTCAATTTAGTGAAAGGATGAACTTTGACACCTATTTTTTTTCGAGTGCATTCGGAGGGTTTGAATCCTCAACCAATTATGACTCCATTGATACCAGGGCATCAACATCCTATCTATTTGGACAGGTCATAATTGATGCAGGTTTTGATTCGCGATTGAGCCTTACCGTTGGTGGTCGTTATAGTGATCATACCTTGTTTGGTTCTTTTTTTACCTATGAATTTAGTCCGTCTTTTTTGTTGGCCGAGCGCACACTCCTTTACGCATCCTATGCGACCGGATTCAATGCGGCATCCCTGTACCAGCTCTACGATCCCACCGGAATATCGGTAACACGTGGCAACGCGCTCTTAAAGCCTGAGGAATCAAAATCAGTCGAAATGGGCATCAAAAAAGAATTTGACTCAAAAAGTTTTCTGACCTTATCATTATTTGCTTCGCAGACAAAAAATATCATTGAGTATGTGTACCTGTGGAATAACCTTACACCGATTTCCAGTCTTTCATTTCTGGATTACCGTGGAGATACCTATATCAACCTCTCCGGTCAACAAGTTAGTGGGGTTGAACTCAGTGGCACAACCTCAATCGGCAAATTTGACTTTTCGGGAAACGTAACCTTGCTGAATGGAAAGATAAAAAGCAAGCCTTCGGATTTACCTGCAAATCAGATCGGGGCCAACCACGTTCAGCTATATGCAAACGGTGCTTTTTTGGATTCCGAAAGCGAGCAGGACAACCTGGCCAGGAGGCCTCCATTGACAGGGAATGCCCAATTGACTTACAGGTATTCGCAAGCCCTGTCTATTTATTTAAATTACCGCCTGGCCGGGGCGAGGTTTGATTCTGTGTATGATCCTACGCTCGGGCCCTATGGCGCGCTCGCCCCGCTTGAAGTGGCTTCCTATAGTTTGATTGATATTGGAACCAATTTCAACGTAAACAAAAATATTCAATTAGCTGCCAGTGTTAGAAACCTTTTTGACGCGAACTATCAGGAAATTAGCGGGTTTTCTACCATAGGCAGGAGTGCGTACCTGAAAGCCATCTTCAAATGGTGAAAAAGAAAGACAGGGGGAAAAAGAAGGTCGAGGAACAACCCGACTTTTACATGGAGGAAGGTCTGCTTGTGTTTACCGAAACTTATCACCTTAAGAGGGGATACTGTTGTGAAAGCGGATGCCGCCACTGCCCCTATGGCTTCAATTCAAAAAAGAAGTGACGAAGATTTCTGTAAGTTGGAGTGGAGGAAAGGACTGTATGATGGCCTTGCACAAAATCCTTTCTTCTCCCCAGTTCGAAGTTCACAGCTTGCACACCACTGTCGATACCAGGACCAAACGGGTCGGTATGCATGGGGTTCCGCTGAAACTTATTGAGCAACAAGCGAGGTCCTTACGACTCCCCCTCCATGTCATTGACATTCAATCGAGCGACCATCATGGCGAGTATGAAAGGTCAATTAAAAGCTATTATCAATCCCTTGATGAAATAGGAATAGACGAGGTGGCATTTGGAGATATTTTTCTGGAGGATCTGAAAATCTATCGCGAGTCCCTGTTTGCCGGGTACAACTTGAAGCCTGTTTTTCCGCTTTGGGGCAGCGATACGCAGGTGCTTATCAACGAATTTCTCAATGCGGGATTTAAGGCGGTGGTTTGTGCTGCCGATGGTGATTTGTTTGATGAATCGTGCGTTGGCAGGTTGATCAACCAAGATTGGATCGCTTCCTTGCCCAAAGGTGTTGATTCATGTGGTGAACGCGGAGAATTTCATTCCTTTGTTTATGATGGTCCCGGATTCACCGATCCGGTGGCGTTTCAGCCAGGAGCTAAAGTGACTAAGCAGTATGACTATTTAATAAAAAACAATCACGGAAAAAATGAACGCCACTCAAAACGATTCTGGTTTCAGGACTTGGTTCCATCCAGGGACTGAAAGAATTCCTCAACGATTTTTCGCGAAGCACGCCCGGGCGAAATGCTTCCCGACACAACCAATTGTTCAAACGCGTTCATTTTCTCCTTGAGCGAACGGGTCACCTTTAACTTCAGTTGGTTTTCTATGGATTCATGGAACCAGGCTTGGTTTTGGTCTTTACGTTGTTGGTCGAAATAACCATTGGCAGTGCAGAATTCCCTGTACTTCTCAATCATCTGCCACGTTTCTTTGAGCCCTTTTTTCTCAAGCGCTGACGTGATCAATACTTTTGGTACCCACCCAGATGGGGCTTTTGGCAAAAGATGCAGCGCGTGTTGGTAATCGGATTGCGCCTGACTTGCCCTCTTTCGGTTGTCGCCATCTGCCTTGGTGATAACAACTCCATCGGCCATCTCCATGATGCCTTTTTTTATTCCCTGTAGTTCGTCACCGGCACCGCCCAACATCAGCAAAAGAAAAAAATCCACCATATTCCGCACGTTGACTTCAGACTGGCCTACGCCTACGGTCTCAACAATGACCACATCAAACCCGGCCGCCTCACAAAGCAAGATGGCCTCCCGTGTGTGATCGGCAACACCACCCAACGCAGTGGATGTCGAGGTAGGACGGATAAAAGCGTTTTCATCACGGGCAAGTTCATCCATCCTGGTTTTGTCTCCCAGTATACTTCCCTGTGTGCGAATGCTGCTGGGGTCGATGGCCAGGACGGCAAGACGTTTTCCTTCCGATGTTAAATGCTTTCCCAAAGCTTCGATAAAGGTGCTCTTCCCAACACCTGGAACTCCCGTTATTCCGACTCGGATTGAATTGCCCGTCTTGGGTAACACCTGTTGCAGCAATTCTTCAGCTAAATTCTGATCGGATGCCAGGCGACTTTCTGCAAGTGTAATGGCTCGACTTAGTATTACAATGTCTTTCTTGAGTATTCCCTCAGCATATTCTTCTGCGGTAAGCCTGACGGTTGAATGAGTCGATTTGTTCGGGGTGGCCATGCTCGAATTTTACACTATGTAACGCATTGAAAATAGTCTAATCATTTTGATGCACATCTACCGACCTTGATTTCATTGCAATTTTTAGCTCTCACAACACGAATCACTGATCGCACAAAGCCAGTAAATCGCTGATTGTTTGGGACTAATCAATAATCTGGGTTAAATTTACTGATTGCCGCCAAGGATTGGTCATTCCATGAGAAAATTCCTTATCGATTGTATTCTTGCTACCGCCTTTGTGTTTGTCACGCTTGCGGGCATTGTTAAGATCACGGACCTGAAAATCTTCAGCGCGTTTGACCCGCTCGGTCAGGCGTTAGGTGATATGGAGTTGACCGACATTGCATTCTCCCAGCTGAGAAGTGATCCCACTATCGATACGAATATTGTCATTGTAAATATTGGTTCATTGCCGCGAAGAGATGTGGCTGAACAAATTCGAATAATAAATAAATACAAACCAAAAGTAATCGGGATAGACAGTTATTTCAATTGCCCAAAGAATCTTCGTGACACCATCAATTGCCCTGCCATCGCGGACTTGATGGGCAACGTTATGCTTGCCAATGCCATTTCGGAGGTTGAAAACTTCGTGATGGTGACAAGGGTGACACAATCTGATTCGTTGTTCAACTCCGGAATCGTGGATGAGTACGACTCGATAGAGCATACAGATATCGACATTCGCGGCCGTGCCTATGAGGGATTTGCCAATCTACCGACTGATGCGGATAACCAGGAGTCGTTTAAGGCGTGCAGAACCTTTATTCCCAGGCTAAGGGTTGGTGGCGATACACTCAATGCATTTTCAATTGAGGTATCCCGGATTTATGATCCTGAAAAGACCAAAAAATTTCTTGATCGGGGAAATTTCGAAGAGGTGATCAATTACAGGGGTAATATCATTGACTTTTACGGGGCCTCGTCCTTTGCTGGAAGGTATTTTGCCCTGGATTGGTACCAGGTTTTGGATGAGGAATTCATTCCGAGCCTTATCACCAACAAGATCGTCCTCATGGGATTCATGGGTGACACTTTTTCAGACACTTCCTGGGATGATAAATTCTTTACCCCATTGAACAAGCAATATGCCGGCAAGGCCAACCCGGACATGTATGGGCTGGTGGTGCATGCGAATATTATTTCCATGATTTTGGCAGAAGACTATATAGAGGTAATGAAATCCTGGCAAGAGTGGTCGATTGCCATTATTGTCTGTTTCTTAAATGTGGCATTATTTTGGCTGATTCACCACCGTATTCCTGACTGGTTTGACGGGATTACCATCATGCTGCAGTTGACCCAAATTGTGCTATTGTCCTTTTTAATGATTTACTTTTTCAATTGGTACGGGTTTAAGCTCAACCTGACGGTCACGCTGGGGGCGCTGGCATTGGTCGGTACCTGCTTTGAAATTTACGTGGGCGTGGTGGTAAAAACCTACGATACGATCAGGAATAGCCGTTGGTTTACCAATCGGAAGTCGGGCGTATTAACGTCCGAATAATCGATAAATAATTACTAACTTAGTATTCTAAATAGTTTATAACATCATGAAAAACAGCAAGTTAATTCTAGTCTTAGGCTTAGTTTTATCCGTTTCAGTGGCATTTGGACAGGATTATGCGTTTAAAGTTTTGGCCAATAAAGGTACCAATGAGGTGAAAAATGGCGACTCCTGGCAGGCCCTCAAAACGGGAGCCAGTTTGAAGTCTGCCGATGAGGTGCGATTAGCCGAGAATGCATACCTGGGGCTAATCCACGCAACTGGCAAGCCAATCGAGATAAAGACAGCGGGAAGCTATAAAGTAGCAGACTTGGCTGCGCAAGTGAAGGGAGGAACGAGCGTTTTGAATAAATACACTGATTTTATCCTCAGCAGCAACTCTGCTGAAGCCAAGAAAAACCGCTTGAGTGCCACAGGAGCTGTTCACCGCGGCCTGGAAGATATCAAGGTTTACCTGCCGGAGAATCAATACTCTGGAGTGTTTAGCAAAAAAGCCATTATCAATTGGAGTGCTGAGAAGGGAGGGGCGCCTTACATCGTGACGTTTAAAAACATGTTTGATGATGAATTGATGAAGGTAGAAACACCGGAGAACTCGGTGGAGATCAACCTGGCTGATCCAAAGTTCGCCAACGAGTCGGCTATCTTGATTGAGGTAAAATCAAAAGCGGATACCAAAGTCAAATCGGAGCAACACCTGATTAAGAAACTTTCTGCCGCAGAGCAAGAGCGCGTGACAAAGGCGCTGGCCGAGATTAAAGGCGAAGTCACCGAAGAGACCGCGCTGAATAAGTTTATCATGGCAGGTTTTTACGAGGAGAACAAACTGTACATTGATGCCATCACCGCCTATGAAGAAGCGATTAAAATGGCGCCTGATGTAACTACTTACAAGGAAGCTTATCAGGAATTTTTATTGAGAAACAAACTCAAAACACAGGAGTAAATAGCGGACTAATCTTTATAGGAGAGCCCTGGTCGACTGGCCAGGGCTCTTTCTTTTACCCGTGTTGAATGCGCTTTATTGGCGTTTGGTTGCCACCATTATTATCCTAATTTTGTGACCTAACCTACTACTGTCATGAGTGTATTGGTAAATAAGAACTCAAGAGTTATTGTCCAGGGTTTCACCGGTTCTGAAGGATCATTTCATGCCGGACAAATGATCGAATATGGAACTAATGTGGTTGGAGGCGTAACCCCTGGCAAAGGCGGGCAGGAGCATTTGGGCAGGCCTGTGTTCAACACGGTGAAAGAGGCCGTTCAAAAAACAGGAGCGGATGTATCCATCATCTTTGTTCCGCCTGCGTTTGCAGCAGATTCCATTTTGGAGGCTGCCGAGGGTGGGATTAAAGTAATTGTTGCCATCACGGAAGGAATTCCTGTGAAAGACATGATGGTGGTGAAAAAGTTTATCAAAGAAAAAGGAGTGACCATGATAGGTCCCAACTGCCCGGGTGTCATCACCCCTGGTGAAGCGAAAGTGGGCATCATGCCGGGATTTGTTTTCAAGAAAGGAAGAATAGGCGTTGTATCTAAATCGGGAACGCTGACTTACGAAGCGGCTGATCAAATTGTAAAAGCAGGATTAGGAATTTCCACTGCCATTGGCATCGGAGGTGACCCCATTATTGGAACACCCACCAAGGATGCCGTTGAAATGCTGATGAACGACAAGGAAACGGATGCGGTGGTCATGATCGGAGAAATTGGAGGAAATTATGAGGCCGTAGCGGCTCGTTGGATAAAAGAAAGCGGGATAAAAAAACCCGTTGTCGGCTTTATAGCTGGTCAGACAGCTCCTCCCGGTCGCAGGATGGGCCACGCTGGCGCCATCATTGGCGGTGCCGAAGATACGGCCGAGGCAAAAATGAAAATTATGCGTGAGTGTGGCATTCATGTGGTGGAATCACCAGCCCTTATCGGTGAAACCATGCTTAAGGCACTTGCCAAAAAATAAGATTGCGTACAATTATTTAGATTATCACAACAATTCGTTGGCTAGATTGGCGAGTTCCGAGCGCTCACCCTTTTCCAATGTGATGTGGGCATAAAGTTCGTGATCCTTCAAGCGATCAATTAAGTTTGACAAGCCGTTACTTTGTGAATCCAGATAGGGTGTGTCAATCTGGTAAATGTCTCCTGTAAAAATAATTTTTGTGTTTTCTCCTGCCCGGGTAATGATGGTTTTTACCTCGTGTGGAGTCAGGTTTTGAGCCTCATCCACAATAAAGCAAATATTGGAGAGACTCCTGCCACGGATATACGCCAGGGGAGTGATCACCAATTTTTCAAAATTGATCATCTCGGAGATTTTGCTGTACTCTTTGTCATTCTCCGCATACTGGTTCTGTATAAATTTCAAGTTATCCCATAAGGGCTCCATGTAGGGATTGATTTTCGACTTAATATCACCGGGCAGGAACCCAATGTCCTTGTTGCTCAACGGAACAATGGGACGTGCCAGATAAATTTGTTTGAATTCCCTTTTCTGCTCAAGCGCGGCAGCGAGTGCAATCAGCGTCTTGCCGGTTCCCGCCACCCCTTGGATGGATACCAATTTGATCTCTGGCTTCAACACCGCGTGAATGGCAAAGGCCTGCTCGGCATTGCGTGGTTTTATGCCGTACGCATTTCGCTTTTCAACCTGCTCCACCATGTTATTGGCGGAATTGTAAAAAGCCAGCACCGATTTTTTCCCACTCTTAAAAATATAGTAGTGGTTCTTCATGGGGGTATGGTTGCCGAATATTTCCTCCGGTGGGCAGTATCCCTTATCGTAAAGCAGGTTGATGGTATTGGGATCAATGTCTTCAACGATGGTTTTGCCGGTGTAGAGTGAACTGATGTTTTGAATCTTCCCTGTGGTGTAGTCCTCGGCCTGAAGACCGAGGGCTTTGGCCTTGAGCCGGAGGTTCACATCCTTGGAGACAAGAATTACTTTTTTGCCTTTTTCCTCCTTTTGCAGATGGAGCGCAGAGTTTAAAATGCGATGATCTGCCTTATCTTCATTAAAAACTTTGTTGGCATCGATGGAGCCGTTGCTTCCGGTGTCCATCAGCACTTTGAAGCTACCCTTGCCTTTGCCATTAAGGGGATTCCAATTGTGAAGCATTTGGTCCTTGGCCAGTTTGTCAATCAGGCGAATGAACTCGCGGGCTTCAAAGTTTTTCGTGTCGTTGCCTTTTTTGAAATTGTCCAGTTCCTCCAGCACCGTGATGGGAATGCCTATGTCGTGTTCGTCAAAATTGAGGATGCTGTTGTGTTCGTAGATGATTACCGAGGTGTCAAGGACAAAGATTTTATTCTCTTTCTTGATTTTCGCCATGCTCAAAAAAATATTTTAATACAAGTCAAAAAAAAATGCGAAGACACGTCTCTTACAGTGGTTTTAAGAATCCCGTAAGTATGAAACGTGTCTTCGCAAAGTCAATTCGTTAGCTAAAGCTAATAAAACGTGGGCTAATATTGCAAATGAGGTCAGTTTATCTTTGCAGGCTAGTTCATCATGCCGCCCAGGGCGCTTTCGTCATCATCATCTTCTTCCTCGGTCCGCGGTAGGTTAAACATTCCACTAAGCAAGTCTTTAAACTGCAATCCTTTTACCAGGTTGTTCTTACTGATCTGGCTGTACTCCGCAAGGCCATGTAGTGCAAATTCCATGAGCAGGAATTTCGATTGTTTGTCGGCTCCATTGTGATGCTTGTCAATCAATTTTTTTAATCCGGGCACAGCCTCAATCGTTTTTTGGTAGTCGACTTCCGGCATATCGTTCAGCAGGTCTATGGTATTCCCATCGCCAAACCAGTCGGTTATTTCTTTATAGGGGCTTTTCTCTTTTTGTTTTCTGAATTTATCTGGATCAGGGAAGTAATTGACAAATTGAGTTCGAATGGCCTTCCCGATAAGATTTTGGGCCACGATGCCGGGACCTTCCTGCTCCCCTTCATACACCAATTCAACTTTGCCGGTAATAGACGGGATGACACCGATAAAGTCGGTAATTCTTATGGATGCGTTCTTTTCACCATTGATAATGCTTCTTCGTTCCGCTGCGGCCACGAGGTTTTCATAGGCCGATATGGTCAGCCTGGCCGAAACACCACTTTTGGCATCCACAAATTCACTCTTGCGGGCTTCAACAGCCACCTGCTCTACAAGGTCTTTGACGATTTCACTCGAGCCAACCAATTTTCGTTGGGCGTCATTGATCTGTGCCTCCTGTTGTGTTATTTTTTTTCCGATTTCAATTGACTTAGGATAGTGGGTGATAATTTGACTGTCGATACGATCCTTAAGTGGTGTGACAATACTACCTCTGTTGGTGTAGTCTTCTGGGTTGGCCGTAAACACAAACTGGATGTCAAGGGGCAGCCGCAGTTTAAATCCCCTAATTTGTATGTCGCCCTCCTGGAGAATATTGAACAGTGCCACCTGTATCCGGGCCTGCAAGTCCGGCAATTCGTTGATGACAAAAATACATCGGTGAGACCTTGGAATTAAACCAAAATGAATCACGCGTTCGTCAGAGTAGGGAAGTTTCAGCGAGGCAGCTTTGATCGGATCTACGTCACCAATCAGGTCAGCAATTGAAACATCCGGGGTGGCCAGTTTTTCGGTATACCTCTCATCCCGGTGAATCCATTCAATGGGGGTGTCATCACCGTACTCAGCAACTTTGTCCCTTCCAAACCTTGAAATCGGATGCAACGGATCGTCATTAAGATCAGATCCTTCTATTACCGGTATGAACTCATTCAACAGGTTGACCATAAGACGGGCAATCCTGGTTTTGGCCTGACCCCGCAGGCCAAGCAAATTAATGTCGTGCCCAGCAAGGATGGCTCGTTCGAGGTCCGGGATCACTGTTTCTTCAAAACCCCAGATGCCTTCAAATACATTTTCTTTTTTAGACAATTTTGCGATAAGGTTATCCCTTAGTTCAGACTTGATATTTTTTGATTGATAACCTTCTCTGGTTAACTGCCCAAGGGTTTTAATTTTTTGGATATTGATCATATTGTTCTCTTATCGCTTATAAATTTTTTCTTCTGTTTCTTCTGAAATCTTCAAACACCAGATTTCCCAGACCCTGAAGGCTGCTGTAGTATGCGTTGCCGTCATTGGCTTTTGTAAACTCTCGCACGAATGCCTTCAGGTATGGGTCCGTAGCAATCATGAATGTAGTTACAGGAATTTTTAACTTTCGCAACTGACCTGCCAGATTCAAGGTCTGCTTAAGAATCCTTGGATCAAGCCCAAAACTATTTTTATAATATCGGATGCCCTGTTTAATGCAGGTCGGCTTGCCATCGGTAATCATGAAGATTTGTTTATTCGCATTTTTCCTCCGCCTTAAAATGTCCATGGCCAATTCGAGTCCAGCTACGGTATTGGTATGATACGGGCCGACTTTTAAATAAGGCAGATCTTTAATTTCAATTTGCCAGGCATCATTTCCAAAAACCAGGATATCCAACGTGTCCTTCGGATATTTTTTTGTGATCAATTCCGCCAATGCCATCGCTACTTTCTTGGCGGGTGTAATCCGGTCCTCACCGTACAAAATCATGGAGTGAGAAATATCGATCATGAGTACCGTGGAGGTCTGCGTTTTAAATTCGCGCTCCATCACCTCCAGGTCATCTTCGGTCATGAAAAAATTATCAAGGCCGTGGTTAATCTGTGCGTTCTTTAATGAATCTGTAATGGATATTTGCTCGAGCGTGTCACCGAATTCATAATCCCGTCTGTCCGTGGTGGCTTCGTCTCCCTGGCCACTGTAATTCGTTTTATGCTCTCCGCCCTTTGATTTTTTCAGTTTGCCAAATATTTCCTCAAGTGCAGACTTTCTCAGATCTTGTTCACCTTTTGGATTTAGCGTCAACTCGCCTGTCCGGTCTTTCTCGCTGATGATTCCCTTCTTTTTTAAGTCTTCGATAAAGTCGCCAATTCCATATTTATCGTTGGTCAACTTGTGCTGCCGGTCCACCTCGGTGAGCCATTGCAGTGCTTCTGCAACATTGCCTGACGTGATCAGTACAAGTTGCATGAAGATATTCAGCAGCTTGTCAAAATCACTTTTTTGACTTTGAGGTGGAGGCGAGTACCTGGAAAACCGATAACCGAGCATGCTTGTCAGGCTTTTAATAATTTAACTTCAATTTAAACCAATAAATACCCGATTCTGTTCTGATCGCAGAAGCAATTCACAAAATAAAGATTTCAAACGCATTGGCTGAATTCGGAACCCATGTAAGGAATGGGCAGTTATTAGCACTTACTGGTCAGTCCTTCATCCTATCTTGCGACAGCTTTAATCCATTAATATGAGAACCTCAATTGTACTTTTTATCGTTGTTATTGGTTTCGTTTTGGCCTCCTGCAGCACCTACAGCTGTCCGACCTATAGCAAGGCCCCATCACCGAAAAAATCCGGACAAGTTCGCATTTAGTGGCCTCTCACGGCCTGGATGAATCAGCCCGTTCTGACCCTCGGTGCTTGCCCGGGGTTATCGTGCCATAGACATAATCCCAAAGAGGCGAGGAGACTCCATAAACCCCGTCTCCATCTTTGTAATGGTGAATGCTATGGTTAATCCACAGGTATTTGAGAAAGTTTTTGGGTGGCTGGTAGGCATGAACCATGTAGTGAACAGCGAGATAAAGGGCATAGCCAACTAAAAATCCAGGTAGGAATGAGAATACCAGGTCACCAAGAACCAGCCGAAACAAGAATAGTAGCATGGTTGAGATCGTAATGCTTAGCAGAGGGGGCATCGCCAGCCTGTCCTTATCCTTTGGGAACTCGTGGTGCACGCCATGCACCGTGTACTGCATTTTGGCACGGAACGCTGTGAAGGTATCCATATGAAATAGATATCGATGCACCAGATATTCAACCCACGTAAAGGCCAGTATTCCAACAAAGAACATAAAGACGGAAATACCCAGTGACAAGGAGGTGTGCATTATATTCCAATACAATAGAGAAGAGGCGTAGATAAAAAAAATGGTGATGGGCACTGCAATGTGTGTCCGGGACAACTTTTCTAAAATTGGATTTTCGAAGAGTCTTTTGCTGCCCCTGTTCTTCGGTCTGCTTACGTCATTCATAGTATTAACATTTTCAACTGCCAATTTTCTACTTCACTTTTAGTCAAGACTAAAATCACATACCTACTCTCTCCGTGGATCGTTCCATTACTTTCCTGTAGAAGGATTCATAAATGGGAAGGATTCGGGAAATATCAAATTCTTTGGCCCGGTTCAGGGCGTTCTGTTTAAAATTCGGAAGATTATCTTTATCGAGAACGTGCAACGCATTCTTCGTCATGTCCTCTACATCGCCAACTTCGCTTAGATATCCGGTCACCCCTTGAACGTTCAGTTCGGGTATACCTCCGGCATTGGATGATATAACCGGAACTTCGCACGCCATGGCTTCCAGCGCAGCAAGTCCGAAACTTTCCTTTTCTGATGGCATCAAAAACAAATCAGCCACGGAAAGCACTTCCTCAATGGCCTCAAGTTTTCCCAGGAACCGGATGTCGTCACCAATGTCCAACGTCTTGCTGAGGGCCTCGGCATTTGCACGGTCAGGGCCATCACCAATCATCAGGAGTTTGCTGGGAATTATCTTTTTGATGTTGCTGAATATCCTGATCACATCGCCTACGCGTTTAACTTTCCTGAAGTTTGAGATATGTACGACTAGCGCCTCCCCATCGGGGCAGATCGCTTTTTTGAAGTGATCCTTTTTTTGTTTCTTGAATTTTTCAAGGTCAATAAAATTCGGGATTACTTCGATGTCCTTGGTGATACTGAAGAATTCAAAGGTTTGCCGCTTTAGATCATCGGACACGGCCGTGACCCCGTCCGATTCGTTGATGCTGAAAGTTACCACCGGCTCATAGGAGGCATCCTTGCCAACCAGCGTGATATCGGTGCCGTGAAGGGTGGTCACAAAAGGGATATGGATGCCCTGCGTTTTCAGGATTTGTTTGGCCATGTAAGCTGCCGATGCATGAGGAATAGCATAATGAACGTGCAGTAAATCCAGTTTTTCATTCTTGACCACGCTCACCATTTTGCTGGCCAAAGCGAGCTCATAGGGTGGGTATTCGAATAGCGGATACGTGCGGATATCCACTTCGTGGTAAAACAGGTTCTCGTTCAGAAAGTCCAGCCGGCTGGGTTGAGAGTAGGTGATAAAATGGATCTCATGACCGCCCTTGGCCAACGCTTTGCCCAGCTCAGTGGCCACCACACCACTTCCTCCAAATGTCGGGTAACAAACTATTCCTATTTTCATTTTTCCTGCCATAGCTTCTTTTACACTGTGATAAACCTACTTTTAAAGGCATTAGTTTCGTTAAAATGGCCTTTTTAACGCTTACAATACTCAAAAATGGCCTCGTAAATCACGTCCTGTACCCTAGGACGGATATTGGCTGTTAATAGTTTAGTATTCAACATATCCGGGTACACACGATTGGATAAAAAGACAAAAACCAGGTCAAACTCGGGATCAACCCAGATAGCTGTGCCCGTAAATCCAGTGTGGCCGAAGGTTTTGGGCGAGGCGTATAGCGATGTCGGGCCATTCCAGTCGCTCACGGTTGGTTTGTCCCAGCCCAGCCCGCGCCTGCTGGTCTCATATTGCTTTGAAGTGAAAAGGTCAAGCGTTTCGGGCTTGTAGAATTGATGCCCGCCATAACTTCCCTTCTGTAGCCACATTTGCCCAAGTTTGGCCAGGTCGTTGGCGTTGCTGAAAAGGCCGGCATGTCCGGCAATGCCGCCATGCATGGCAGCTCCCTGATCGTGAACATATCCTGTTAGTTTGCTGCCACGGAATTGTTTGTCGACTTCAGTGGGCGCAATGCGCGATTCCGGAAATCGCTCAAGGGGAAGAAACCCTGTGGTGGTGGCGCCTATGGGCTCGTATAAATTTTGAGCCAGGAAATCCTGCATGGGCTGATTTAGAAGTTTTTCAGCGAGGTGTTGCATGATGTAAAATCCCATGTCACTGTAGGTGTAGTCAAAGGGTGTCCTCGGCTTTTTGTCGCGCACTTTGGCTTTAATGATCCACTGCCACAGACTGTCCTTCATTGTTTTGGTAGCAAACAAATCTTTGGATACCGGCAATGGATAAGATGCGGATGGACTGGAACTGTAAAACGATGGAAGAAGCGCTGCATCTTTCATGGTACCCAGCCAGAATGGAAGATATGGCCATAGACCGGCCTGATGGGTAATGATGTCCTTGATGGTGAAATTCTCTTTATTTGAACCCTTCAGTTCGGGAAGGTAGACGGATGCCTTTTTATTGATGTCAATTATCTTTCTTTCGTGCATAAACATGACCGCCTGCAACGTGGCCGCCACTTTCGTGATGGATGCCAGGTCATAAATGGTTTGCGGGCTTACGGCCTCCTCTCTTTCGTAGCTTTTCCAACCGAAAGTTTTATTGTAAACCACCATCCCTCTTCTTGCAATTAAAACGTTGGCACCGGGTGTTGCAGCAGAATCCATCGCTTGCTGAATAATTGAATCAATTCTTCCAAGGGTTTTGCTATCCATCCCGGCCTGCTCAGGTAAACCATAGGCTAACCGGTTGATCAAGGGGATGGGATGCCGCTCGCCCTCATTAAACAATTGAGCAATAGCCAAGGGAGTCTTCCCCTGTCCCTGCCGCGTTCCGAATATCAATTGTGCAGCAAGCGATGGCACGGGCGACTCATCGGTGTAACCCAAAATTAAAGCCGGCATTTTGTTAAGACCACCAAGGTCAAATGGATTGCCAAACGAACAAAGTATAATTTTTTGGTGCTCGGCAAGGCGGTTGATCCACAATAACATTTGGTATTGCTCGTGCGGCTTTGTGTGATACAAGCTCACAATCACTGCATCGTAACCTTTTAACAGACCGAGCACATCGGTGGTGTCCCGGATTTGGTCGATCGAAAATGGATCAATCGAAGTATAACTTGACAAGTACTGGTTGAATTCTCTGGCATTTCCCTGCCCGATAGAAACAGAGGCAATTTTTTTATCTTCAAGAATGCTTATCGGAATCAATTGGCCATCATTCCTCGCCACAGTGAGTGAAGCTTCAGCCAATTGAAATGCCAATAGTTTTGATTCCGTAGCGTTCAGCTTATCGATCAGGTTATCAGAATTTAGCAACCGCGGTGCGGACAGGCCCAGCTCGTATTTGGCGCTCAGTATTTTTTTTACGCTGTTATCAAGTTGCTGGCTCAGCGAAGCATTTCTTTTTACGACCGTTTCTATTTTCTTGATAGAGGCAGTCATGTTAAAAGGATCTACCAATAAATCATTACCCACCTCAAAAGCCATCTTCTCAGATTCACCTTTGGACTTACCGGTTAGTTGGTGGAAGCGTGGGATTTCCGTGATGACAAGCCCATCGAAGTGCAATTGTTCCTTCAGTATGTCGCCAATGAAAAGTTCGGAGATGGTAGCTGGAGTCAATTTCTTTTTATCCCATGTCGCAAAGCGCAGGTTGGCCGTATGAATGCCTCCGATACCTTCCTTTATCAACTGGTGAGTGGGATAAAAGCCGAGGGTGTCCAAACGGTTCGATGTAAAATCAATTTTATGTCTATCCTCCAATTCATTCGGGCTATCTTCAACGTCTGGGTGCTTCGCAACTGCCATGACTCCATTGCGCTGCATTCCGTCCACGAGTGCAATTGATGTTTCTGCGACTGATTTTTTATTTGAACCGAGATAAGCGGAAGCGTGATTTGGCTTGATGTCTACGTCCGCGTTCGGCCCCAAGTTTACGTTCACCCCAATAAGCTTCATCTGCCTTGCTATCTCGGCTCCAAGTAAAGTGACTAAAGAGTCGTTGGCAATCGCACCGATTGAAAGAGGTTCTGGGAACATAGCCAGACTGTCAAGGGTTTTACCAGGGCCCCTTTCGGCATCCATCATCACGATCGGGGGAATTGCTGAGATTTGTTGCAGCCTGTTTAGCAGGTTTGCGGTACCCACAGGCCCACCTTCCGTGATGATAATCCCGCCTGGTTGATGTTCTTTGACGAGGTCAATGAGGTCTTCCATATCACCCCTTTTGAAATACGAAGAGGCTGGCACAACAAAGAGTTGACCGATCTTTTCCCTGATGCTCATGGATTGAAAAACACTGTCTATCCACTCGTTTTTTTTGTCTTGTGCAAAAACACCGCAAAACCCCATCCACAGCAAACCAACCATCAAAACTTTTTTTAGCATAGAGCCGTTAGGTTTTTGTAATTACAAGCGATAAACTTCATTTTTGTGAGACGTGAAGGTAGCCACGTATTGGCTCGACATCCTCACCGTAAACATAAAAATTGCCCGAAACTCCAATTGATGCGCGCAATAATTATGCAAAATTATTACTGCTGTTTTAACGTTGTGGAGATTAAACGTAGCATATGGAATCGCCATCGATACACAGGGTAACCAACAGAATGATCGTGCATTGGCTGAGTGCCTGTTTGACGACAGGCAGGTATATGACCATTAAAACCTGATAGCAACATATGAAATTTCTGTCTGTATTTACCAAGACACCATCGCACCAGCGTTTTAACTATACGCCCAGGTACTGGAATCCTCAAAAGGAGGAAATGCAGGAGCGGGAGGCAAGAATACGAAGAGAATTGAAATTGGATGAGGAGAAAGGACCAGGTGACTACCGCTCGAGAATTGCAGGATCCTTTCATGCAGCGCGCAAACGCTCCAAGCCAACGGGTGATTCCCTGAACGCGACATTGCTAAGATTCGGGATCATTCTTTTTCTGGTGTTATTTGTCATCTCTTATCTCCAGTGGGGCCAGGTTGCCCTTTACGGCTTCGCTATTTTTATTCCGTTGTATTTTTATTTGAAGTTCAAAAAGCGATAGCCCCGAAAAACACGCAATGGCCGACATTATTCAACTTCTTCCAGATTCTATTGCCAATCAAATTGCGGCAGGAGAAGTTGTGCAGCGCCCTTCAAGTGTGGTGAAAGAGCTGATGGAAAACGCCATTGATGCCCATGCTGACGAAATCAAAGTAATCATCAAAGAGGCTGGCAAAGTGCTCATTCAGGTTACTGACAATGGCACCGGCATGAGCGAGACGGACGCACGACTCAGCTTCGAACGTCATGCGACTTCGAAAATCAGAAAAGCGGAAGATCTGTTCGCACTCACCACGATGGGTTTTCGCGGTGAGGCACTTGCCTCTATTGCTGCTATAGCGCAGGTGGAAATGAAAACGCGACTGGCAACGAAAGAGCTTGGTACCTTTCTGTTGATTGAGGGATCGGCCGTGAAAAAGCAAGAGCAATCTGCGGCTGTGCCCGGCACAACCATCAGTGTCAAGAATTTGTTTTACAACATACCAGCGCGGAGGAATTTTCTTAAGTCTGCCCCTGTGGAAATGAAACACATCCTGGATGAGTTTCAGCGGCTGGCGTTGGCCTATCCACAGAAATCATTTAGCCTGATCCATGGCGATCAGGTTATTTACGAATTGCATCCCGGAAAACTGAGTCAACGGATTGTCGCATTATTTGGAAAATCCTATCAGCAACAATTGGCGGCTTGCCAGGAAGAGACCGATTTGGTAAAAGTTTCAGGTTACATTGGCAGGCCGGAATCTGCTAAAAAAACCAGGGGTGAGCAGTTCTTTTTTGTTAACAACCGTTTTATCAGAAGCAGTTACCTGCATCATGCCGTTACCAATGCCTTTGAGGGACTGTTGCCGGAGGGAAGCCATCCGTTCTATGTACTGTTTATGGAGATTGATCCAAAACATATTGATGTAAATGTGCATCCCACCAAAACAGAAATAAAGTTTGACGATGAACGCGGTGTGTATGCGGTGGTCATGGCCAGCGTACGCCAGGCCCTTGGGGCGCACAACCTGGCACCGGCCATTGATTTTTCGGCCGATGTCAATGCATTCAACAAACTTAGCGCGAATCAGAGAAAGCTGCAGGACACCTATTATGACGAACAGATTGGCAATGCGCTGAATAAGTCCAATCTGGACAACTGGGAGAAATTGTTTGAGCATCGGGATTCCGAACAGCCGGAAAATAGGGAGCAAAGAACCCCGATGCGATTTGAGAGTGCACTGAACAACAATGAGACCTTACCGCCTCGCGAGGAGAGAACGGTGTTTCAACTACAGAATAAATATGTGGTACGACCTGTGAAAGACGGCCTGATGATCATGGATCAGCAGGCTGCCCATGAAAGGGTTTTGTACGAAAAATTTCTGCTGCAGCTGAAAGGAGTACCTGGCAACAGCCAGCAAAGTTTATTTCCTCAAACCGTAGAACTGACACCGGCAGATTTTGCATTGGTTACGGAAGCGGAAAAGGAAATTAAGGCGCTTGGATTCCGTTTCGAGGCGTTTGGAAAGAGCGCTATTCTGGTTTCAGGCATTCCGGCAGATTTGGCCGGTGGCGAGAAGGAGCTTTTTGAAGGCCTCCTGGAACAATTCAAAGTGAATCAGGCCGAGCTCGCCCTCCCTTTGAAGGAAAACCTGGCCAGATCACTGGCCAAGCGGGCGGCCATCAAGTCGGGCCAGAAGCTGAGAAAGGAGGAGTTGGACGCACTCGTGGAGGGATTGTTCGCCTGCAATAACCCCAACTTTTCACCCGATGGTGGCTCAACCTTTTTTATTTTTGACGCGTCAAAGATCGAAGACTACTTTAACCGATAGGTTGTAACCGATAAATTGAAAACTGAATGTTTAGACTGACCCCGCTTGTCCGCAACCTGATCATTATCAATGTGGTCGTTTTCCTGCTGCAGCAGTTTATGGGACTTACCCCTTATGTGTCGCTTTGGCCCATTGGCTCAGGTGCTTTCGCGCCTTACCAGTTTTTCACCTACATGTTCGCGCACGGTGGGTTTGGTCATATATTCTTTAACATGTTTGCGCTGGCTTCTTTTGCACCTATATTGGAGAGCTACTGGGGTGACAAGAAGTTTTTAATCTTTTATTTGGCCACCGGGATTGGCGCAGCGGTAATTTATGCGTTGGTCAATTATTTCATTTTCCCCGGGGCTGGCGGGATCATGCTGGGTGCCTCAGGCGCACTTTATGGCATTCTCATGGCTTTTGGAATGTTATTTCCGAACCTGGAGATCATGTTATTGTTTCCGCCCATTCCCATAAAGGCAAAATACATGGTATTTTTGATTGGCTTTATAACATACGCCATGGACAGAAGCGGAACGGTGGCCCATCTCGCGCATTTTGGCGGGGCTTTTGTGGCGTTCCTGATAATTACCGCCTGGCGAAGCCAGGGATCCGACCGCGGGTATTAAAAAATAAAGAGAGGATAAAAGTGTTTGACGAGTTTAAATCTGTTTTTCAAAAACCCAACAACGCCCACGCCCAGTTGATCGTGATCAACGTGGTGGTATTTCTTGCGATGGGGGCCATCTATGTGTTTAGCACCATTGGAAAGACGGAGTGGATTTATACATTGGTCAGCGATCAGTTCACCATCCCGCCCCGGTTTGGCGATTTTATGCTGCGCCCCTGGACGATCATCACGTATGCTTTCGCGCATAGCCTCCCCGACATCTTTCACATCCTATTCAACATGCTGGTCTTCTATTGGTTTGGAAGATTGTTTATTGAGTACCTGGACAATGATAAATTGATCGCCTTGTATTTGCTTGGGGCCATTACCGGTGGAGTGGTATACCTGCTGGTATACAATGGCATCCCTTATTTTATTGAGCGCTCAGGTTTTTCAGGTATGGTGGGCGCTTCTGCCGCTGTGTACGCCATCGTGACGGGCGCGGCCGTACTGATGCCCAACTATACTTTTTATCTTTTGTTCCTTGGCCCCATCCGGATCAAATACATCGCGGCTTTTTACATTGTGCTGTCTTTTTTGGGCTCGGTGGGCGGCAATGCGGGCGGCAACATTGCGCACCTGGGCGGAGCCCTGATGGGATTTATTTATATCAAACAATTGCAGATCGGTGTCAACTGGGGTGGATGGATCACGACCACCCTGGATTGGTTTAAAGACCTGATGAAGCCACGGCCAAAAGTAAAAGTGACCTACCGCAAGGAGGAACCGAAAGCCAGACAGAAGACGGGACCGCGCGTATCCAAAGCCAGCCAGGATGAGATCGATGCCATCCTTGATAAAATTTCCGAGCGGGGTTATGAAAGCCTGTCCGCGGATGAGAAGGAGAAGCTTTTCAATGCGAGTAAGAAGTAATAGAAAAATTTAAGTAATCATCTTCGCTATAGCATAAGCCGCACCTGCGGCTGCAATTCCCACCATCGTTACATGCAGCGCTCCCTTGAATAGGGGTTGACCTGTAAACTTACTCTTCACCAATCCGAAAACGATCAAACAAATTACTGTGATGATGGTGGAGTATATCAATCCTTCCTTGGATGACTCGGTAAAAAAGTAAGCACTCAGGGGAATGAATCCGCCAATGACATAACTTGAACCAATCACGAGCGCACTTTGCCGTGCGCGGTTGGCGTCTGGTTTTTCCAGTCCCAATTCAAATCGCATCATGAAGTCCACCCACTTTTTTGGATGCTTGGCCATTTCACGGGCAACTTTCTCCTGCAGTTCATCATTCAATCCATACTCAGCAAAAATTTCTTTGGTTTCCGCGATCTCCACCTCATGCAATTTTTCGATTTCTTCGTACTCCCGCTTCTCTTCCGTTTCGAAGTGTTCTATTTCAGTCCGCCCAGCCAGGTATCCACCCAGTCCCATGGCGATGGATCCTGCAGCGATTTCCGCTACCCCTGCTGTGATCACAATGGACGTTGAATCAATGGCACCACTGAGTCCTGCTGCAAGTGCAAAAGGCACCGTGAGTCCATCGCTCATTCCAATTACAAAATCCCTGACGATGGCTGGAGACTCAAAATGTTTTTCCTTGACTTGTTTTGTCGCTTCCATGGCTGAAGATAGAGGAATTGGATGCTAGCTACTAGAAGCCAGAGACCAGTATCCAGTTTAACTTTTGTTTGCCAACTGCCCGCATGCGGCATCGATGTCCTTGCCGCGGCTTTTCCTGACGCGTGCCGTGATGCCGTTGCTTTCCAGCAGTTCCTGGTACATGCGGAGCGCATCGTCACCGGCCTGCTGAAATCCATCGTCATCAATTGAATTATACTCAATGAGGTTTACTTTGGAGGGAACGTGCTTGCAAAACTTAAGCAGCGCCTGCGCGTGCTCGAGATCATCGTTGATTCCCTTCCATACCACATATTCATAGGTAACTTTTTTCTTACGTTTGGCATACCAGTATTTTATTGCCTCGGCCAACTCTTCCAGTGAATTGGTATCATTGATGGGCATAATGGAAGAACGTGTCTTGTTGAGAGCAGCATGCAGTGAAACAGCGAGGTTAAACTTCACCTCATCATCTGCCATTTTTTTAATCATCTTGGCCACACCTACGGTGGAAACCGTTAGGCGTTTCGGTGCCATGTTCAATCCTTTGGGAGATGTGATTTTGTCTATGGCTGAAATCACATTGGCGTAGTTGAGCAATGGTTCACCCATTCCCATAAAAACAATGTTGGTCAACGGCCGCCCAAAAAACAATTCGCTTTGTTCTTTGATGGCTGCCACCTGGTCATAAATTTCATCCGCGTTGAGGTTGCGCATCCGCGTGAGACGGGCCGTGGCACAAAACTTACAGTCCAGACTGCAACCCACCTGAGACGACACACAGGCCGTAATTCTTTTTTCTGTGGGAATCAGAACCGACTCTACGATGAGTCCGTCATGCAATTTTACCGCGTTCTTGATGGTGCCGTCCTCACTCCGCTGCATGTTGTCCACGCGGATGTGGTTGATTACGAAATGTTGTTTGAGCATTTCTCTTGTATCAAGAGAAATATTGGTCATCTGGTCAAAATCCTTGCAGGATTTTTTCCAAAGCCACTCATGCACCTGCTGGGCACGAAATGGCTTGTCACCATGCTCAACGAAAAAAGTTTTTAGCTCGTCAAGCTTTAGTTTTCGAATATCTCTTTTGGAATCAGTTACCGTTGACATTATTTATTTTACTCTGGCGAGTGTGCGCATCTCACAATCTTTACCTACCCGGTGGAACCGAAGTTTAACGGAAGTAAGTTCATCGATGATGAAACGTTCTTTGATCAATCCTGACTTTTTATCCAGGAATTGAAGTTCATCGCCTGAAAGCTGGTACCTGAATGCTTCCTTGTCATCTCCTTTCCTTTTGCCGGAAGAAAAGATGCCTTCCTCTCCCTTTCCCTTTGGGTCGAACCGGATGATTTTTGCTACCGAGTGACTGGATGATCCAAAACCCGGAAGCAGCTCTTTCTCCGTATCACTGAGCTCCATTTGCTGACCAATACATGGTGTTTCCTCCGTGAGCTGCCAGGTGCCTACAATGGTCTGGGTTTTGCCGGTCATCACGGTGAGGACGAAAAGAGAAATGATGAAGTATCGCATAAACATGGGGTTTAAATTCGATGGTACAAAGTTACACTAATTTGATCGCTGACATTACCTATTGGCAAAAAGCCGGCCAGTATTGAAAACCGTCATTGGTGTGGAATTAGGAAGGTAATTGCGAGTCTTCACTACGCAATTTGTTCTGGCGGATGAACTGCGTTGCTAACGACTGGTCGGAAAAACTTTCTCCCATAAATGCCTTTTTGATTTCAATATTTATTACCGACTTTCGGCTTTCAAAATTTTTGAGATGGAAAAAAAGAACGCAATCATTATCACCGCAGGCTACCTGGACTCGAGCAATGGCAAGACCGCGCACGGATTAATTCGTGGCACTGAACGCTTCAATATAATAGGTGTGATTGACAGCAAAAGTGCCGGGAAAGATGCCGGTGAAGTGCTGGACGGTAGAAAACGGAACATCCCGGTTTATGCTTCGATCGATGACTTTGCTTCCCAAAGCAAGGAAAAGGCGTTCTACTGTATTATAGGTGTCGCGACCAAAGGCGGTGTTATTCCGGAGTCCCTTCGGATAATGTTGAAGGAGGGTCTCGAGAAAGGTTACAGCCTAATCAATGGATTGCACGAATACATTTCAGACATTCCTGAGCTTGCCGAACTGGCAAAGCAAAAGGGGCTTGAAATTGTGGATGTACGCAAACCCAAGAAATTTAAGGATCTCCATTTTTGGTCTGGAAAGATAAAGAACGTTACCTGCCCGAAGGTAGCGGTGTTGGGAACGGATTGCGCCCTGGGAAAAAGAACAACAACCCGTTTCCTGGTACAGGCCATGAAAGCCGCGGGCTACAAGGCCGAGATGATTTATACGGGGCAGACGGGATGGATGCAGGGTGCAAAGTATGGAATGGTATTCGACTCTACTTTAAATGATTTTATCTCCGGTGAAATGGAGCATGCCATCCTTCAGTGTTGGGAAAATGAAAAACCAGACATCATGTTTATTGAAGGTCAGTCATCGTTGCGCAATCCCAGTGGCCCCGCAGGCGCTGAGTGGATTGTGTCGGCAGATGCCACTTCAGTGGTTCTGCAGCATAACCCCGCACGCAAACAATATAAGGACATGGAGTACTATCCGGCCTATATTGCAGATCCCAAGGATGAAATTGCACTCCTGAAAATGTACGGAGCGGACACCGTGGCATTAACGATCAACACGGCCAAGATGAAGGAAGAGGATGCGCGCACTTACGCAACTCAATACGAAAAAGATTTGGGCATACCTTGTATTCTTCCGCTGGAAGATGGGGTGGACCAATTAATCCCCTTGTTTAAAAAGCTAATTGACGCTTCAAAATCCTCTAAATAATAGTACCTCTTAAAAAAAAATCCAAAGATGACCAGAATCAAAGACATCAAAGTTTGGCGAGAAGATCTGAATAACACCAAGCCGTATACCATTGCTTATAAAACTACCGACAAAGTAGAAAGCGGCTTCGTTGAGATTGTCTTGGAGAATGGTACAACAGGGATAGGAGCGGGTAATCCCAGCGACTATGTGACCGGTGAAACCCTGGACGCGTGTATGGGTGCGTTGTCGGAGAAGAACATTCAGTTTCTGATTGGAAGAGACGTGAGAGAACTGAATCAGTTGACCTATGAAGTTTGGGAAAAATTACCAAAAAACCCCGCAGCCCGAGCGGCATTGGACATCGCTTTGTACGATGCCTTTACGAAACACCTTGGTGTGCCCCTCGTGAAATTTCTTGGCCAAAAGGTGACTTCGATGCCGACCAGTAACACGATAGGCATTATGAATGTGGAGGAAACGTTGAAAGAGGCCGAAGATTACGGCAAAAGAGGATTTAGTGTTTTAAAAGTTAAACTGGGCATTGACCTGGCGGAGGACATCGAGCGTATGGTGAAGCTCCGGGAAAAATTCGGAAATAAATTCACGATCCGAATTGACGCGAACCAGGGATACACCACTGAAAAAACCATTGAATTTTACAACAAGACCAAGCACCTCAACATCGAATTGATTGAGCAACCATTAAAAGCGAAAGCCATCGATGAGATGAAGCGATTGCCAGAAGAAATTCGTACGGTGATCGCTGCAGATGAGTCGCTCATCTCTCCAAAAGATGCCATTGAACTGATAAAGCCACCAAGGGCTTCTGGTATTTTTAACATCAAGCTCATGAAATGCGGAGGTGTAAGCCAGGGACTAAAAATTGCGGACATCGCTGCGCTCGAGGGCGTGGATTTGTTTTGGGGTTGCAATGAAGAAAGCATCATCAGCATCACCGCGGCTCTTCACACGGCATTCGCCTGTACCAATACCAAATACATTGATCTGGATGGCAGTCTGGATTTAGGCAGAGACGTGGTCAAGGGCGGATTTATCCTGAAAGATGGCGTGATGTATTGTAATGACAAACCTGGCTTGGGCGTGGAACGAATCTAATAAACCGACAAGTCAATCAGGCCTGCAGTTTGTTCAGCAATTCCTGCAGCGAAGCGCAATCGCTTTTCGCATCATCTTTTGTTAATACCCAATTGGGCCGTTCTGAGTCCGTCACAACAACATCAACGGCACTGTCCGCATCAATGCTGAAACCATTTCTTTCAAGCGCATTCTTTGTCCAAAGGTAGCAATGGCCGGCACCCGTCAATCGAATTCCAATTTTTCGGAATGCCTCGTGCTCGACCTTTCCGGTTTTCAAATCAAATCCCTTGAATCGAAACACCTCGTCAAAGGAGCCATTGAGCACCAGGTCTTCCGGTATCCCTGTGCGAATTGATTTTTGGTGCGTGGCCAACCAGATCAAGTCGGCAGTTTGCAATGCAAGGTCCAGTTCATGCGTGGAGACCAAAATGGCTTTGTTGTTTTTCTTGGCAAGCCTGCGCAACAGGTTCATGATCTCAACCCGATTGTTCAGGTCGAGGTGAGCGGTGGGTTCATCGAGCAAAAGCACCGGTGTATCCTGGGCCAGTGCACGTGCAATCATCACCATTTGCATTTGCCCATCGCTCAATTCATGAATCGATCGGTCGAGCAAATCCTGGATGCTAACCTGACTGATCGCATGATTAATAATTGCGACATCAGTAACGGCCAGCTTAACTGACCATGCCAGGTAGGGATACCTTCCATAGGTAATTAAATCCCTAACTGTCATCGCACCGGCATTGACACGATCGGTTAAAACAACGGCCACGTTCTTGCTTCCGAGGCCCGTGATCTCTCCGCTCATTGGACTTTGGGCACCTGCCAATGTTCTGATCAGGGTACTTTTGCCAATTCCATTTGGGCCCATAAAACATACCAGTTGTCCTGCCGGGAGGGAAAGATTGAGTTTTTCAAACAGCACATGGTCTATGATGCCTTTGTAACCAACGGTCAGGTTCCTGGAAGATAGTGGCGCGTCCGTCATCATTACATTTTTATCCCTTTGCTTCTCATCACTACCCAGATCACCACCGGAGCCCCAATCATTGACGTAATGGCATTTAAGGGAAGAACTTTTGCGCTACCGGGTAGTTGCGCAATAATATCACATAATAGCAGCAGGCACGCGCCTCCAGCCATGACCAATGGCAGAAGTACCTTGTGATTTGAAGTAGGTAAGATGAGCCTTACCAAATGAGGCACGGCCAGTCCCACAAATGCGATCGGTCCGCAAAAAGCGGTTACGCCACCCGCCAGTAAACTGGTTGCCAACACGATGAGGAATCGGGACCGCTTGATGTCTACGCCAAGGCTTCTGGCGTAGTTGTCGCCTAGCAGCCATGCGTTCAAGGATTTTATAGAGCCAAAGGAAATGACCGTACCGGTCACAAGCAGCAGACCCAGCACGAAAATCTCGTTCCAATTGGTGCCACCCACACTTCCCAACGTCCAGATAACAAATGCCTGAAGGTCCTGCGCCTTGCTCATGAATTGTAAGACGCTCACAAAAGAGCCCGTGGCCGCTGCAATCATCAAACCTATTATTAGGAGGGATGTGTTGTCCCTGACCCGGTGAGCCACGGAGATTACCAATAGGAAAATGGCACCGCTACCCACACTGGCTGCAACGGCAAGTGACCAAGGGCTGACAGCTGGGAGATAGTCGCTCGCGGAGGAACCAATTAACAACACAAATGCTACCATCAGACTTGCCCCGGAACTCAGGCCAAGGACATCCGGGCCCGCCAGCGGGTTTCTGAACAGTGTCTGCATAAGCAGGCCGGCAATCGAAAGGGCCGAGCCAGCAATAATACACGTAATCGCTTTTGGCAAACGCAATTGCCAGATGATGGTGGAATAGAGATCTGTCTTTTCACTCTCCCATAGCGCAAGGAATACCTTGGCAAGGGGAATAGGAACACTGCCGATGGCCACGTTGATGATAAACAGGCTCAGCAACACACCGCCAATTATGGACACCTGCCAAAGTTTTAAGGACGGGTTCATTGGCCTGAAAATGAGTGCCTTTTGGTGGTGGGTTTGCCCTTGTTTAGAGCGTTGCCGAAGTGGTGATTTTTAGACATGCCAAGACCTGATTATGGCGACCAAATTAGCCTTTAAAAAGTCAAAAAAAGGGCGATTCTAATTCATATTCAAAATTTTGAAACCCCAATTTGGTAACTACTTTATAGTTCATATCTTTGCAGTCCTTTTTGCGTGGAGAAACCCGCAAAACGACTCAGAAACAAGCAAAATAGGTTTTAGGCATGCCTGGAATAATTGGAAAAAAGGTCGGAATGACCAATGTGTATGGCCAAGATGGTCAAAACATAGCGGTGACGGTAATCGAGGCTGGTCCTTGTGTAGTCACCCAGGTGAAGAACGTGGAGACCGATGGCTACAAAGCCGTTCAGCTGGCCTATGGTGAGCGGAAGGAGAAGCACACGACCAAACCTATGATGGGTCACTTTAAAAAGGCCAATACCACACCCAAGAAATTCGTGGCTGAGTTCAGGGATTTTCGGGCCGAATTTGATGGCATGGTGGAGTTGGGAAAAGAGATCAAAGTGGAAGAGATATTTAAGGAAGGTGATTGGTTGGACGCGATCGGTATTTCAAAAGGCCGGGGATTTCAGGGCGTGGTAAAGCGTCACGGGTTCTCTGGAGTGGGTGGTCAGACGCACGGTCAGCATAATCGGCTAAGGGCACCTGGTTCTTTGGGTAATGCGTCATTTGCCTCCCGTGTAGTAAAAGGTAAGAAGATGGCCGGTCGTACCGGAGGTGACCGCGTGAAGGTGCTCAACCTCAAGGTGGTTAAGATCATGGCCGAACAAAATTTGATATTAGTTAGTGGTCCCGTTCCCGGTGCCAAGAACGCAACAATAATACTTGAGAAGTAATGGACTTAGCTGTTGTAAAACATAGCGGTGAAGACACCGGACGCAAAGTGAGCTTGTCAGCCGATATCTTCGGCATTGAGCCCAACGACCATGCTATTTATCTGGATGTAAAGAGTATCCTGGCCAACAAACGCCAGGGCACCAGCAAATCCAAAGAACGTGCGGAGATCAAGGGATCATCCAAAAAGCTGAAGAAGCAGAAAGGAACTGGAGGCGCACGTGCAGGAAATATTAAGAACCCTTTGTTCCGTGGTGGTGGACGCGTGTTCGGACCAAAGCCGAGAGACTATTCTTTCAAGCTCAACAAAAAAGTGAAAGACCTTGCCCGCAAATCTGCCTTGGCCTATAAAGCAAAGGACAATTCGATTGCCGTGCTCGAGGATTTTGACTTCGAGGCACCGAAAACCAAACAATACCTTTCGTTATTAAGCGCGTTGTCTTTAGCAGACAAAAAGACGCTGCTGGTGCTGGGCGAGAACAAAAAGAACATTGTGCTTTCAGGAAGAAACGTGCGCAACACCAAGGTGATTACGGCCGGTCAGATCAACACGTATGACGTGATGAATGCTGACAAGTTGATCTTTATCGAGAGCTCTGTAGAATTGATTAGCAACTTATTAAATAAACAGTAATCCAATGAGCATCTTAAAAAAACCCCTGGTTACTGAGAAGGTCTCTGCGCTTAACGAGAAAGGAAAGTATGGCTTCCTGGTGGACAGTGATGCCAACAAAGTGGAGATCAAGAATGCCGTGGAGAAAATGTACGGTGTGAATGTAGAGAAAGTAAACACCATGAACGTGATGGGTAAATTCAAATCGCGTTACACAAAAGCAGGTGTGCTTTCCGGCCGTAAGCCCAGTTACAAAAAAGCTATCGTAACCGTGGCCGAAGGCGAAGTAATTGATTTTTATAGCAACGTTTAATAACGAATAGCGATGGCGGTTAGAAAACTTAAACCAATGACAGCAGGAAGCAGGCACCGCATGGCGCCCAGCTTTGACGACATCACGAAGAGTCGCCCTGAGAAATCATTGGTTAGTATCATTAAGAAGAGCGGGGGCCGTAACAACAACGGCCGCATGACCATGCGCTATATCGGTGGAGGTCATAAGCAGAAGATCAGGGATATTGATTTCAAAAGAAACAAGTTTGATGTTCCTGCCACGGTGAAGTCTATCGAGTATGACCCCACACGCACTGCACGCGTTGCATTACTATACTACGCGGACGGATCCAAAACATACATCCTGGCTCCTCAAGGGTTGAAGGTAGGGCAGACTGTGGTGTCAGGAGAATCAGTGGCACCGGAGGTTGGTAATTCGCTGCCCCTTTCAAAAATTCCCGTGGGTACGATTGTGCACAACGTGGAGCTGAAGCCTGGTAAAGGCGCGGCAATAGCGAGAAGTGCAGGAGTTTTTGTTCAGTTGGTGGCCCGCGAAGGCGAGTATGCCACGCTGAAAATGCCATCTGGTGAGATGAGAAACGTGCTGGTAAGATGTATGGCAACGGTTGGAGCAGTTTCCAATCCAGATCACATGAACGAGAGCCAGGGCAAGGCAGGGCGCAATCGCTGGAGAGGTATTCGTCCTCGTACACGCGGTGTGGCGATGAACCCGGTAGATCACCCGATGGGTGGTGGTGAAGGTAGAGCGTCAGGAGGTCATCCGCGATCACGCAAAGGCCTTATTTCAAAAGGCAAGAAGACGCGTCACCCTAAGAAATATTCAGATCGTCTAATCATTGTAAGAAGGAAGAAATAATGGGAAGGTCAATAAAAAAAGGTCCATATCTGGATGTCCGTCTTTTGAAGAAAGTACAGACGATGGAGCAGTCCGGAAAAAAATCAGTAATCAAAACCTGGTCAAGGAGATCAACCATCACTCCTGAATTGATCGGGCACACGTTGGCTGTGCATAATGGCAACAAGTTTATTCCTGTGTATGTCACAGAGAATATGGTGGGGCACAAGTTGGGCGAATTTTCTCCAACCCGTGTATTTAAAGGACATTCTGGTAATAGAAAAGACGCTGCGTAAGCATTAAACTGTCATGGAAGAAACAGTAAAAAAGACAAAAAGATCGGTGGCAAAAAGAGCCAAGTTGGAGGCCATTAAGGAGGCCGCTAAATCTGGCCCGGCTACTGCATACTTAAAGGATGTTCCCACCTCTCCCCGAAAGATGAGGTTGGTGGCTGATATGATCAGGGGTGTAAGGGTGAACAAGGCCCTCAACATGCTGAAGTATGATGCCAAATACCCGTCACAAAAGTTAGAAAAATTATTATTGTCAGCGATCAGCAACTGGTCTGTTAAAAATTCAGACGCGAAGCTGGAAGAGGCTGACTTGTTTGTTAAGGAAATATTCGTGGATGAAGGTCGTCAGTTGAAGCGCCTCAGACCAGCGCCTCAGGGTCGCGCCCACAGGATCAGAAAAAGATCAAACCACGTCACGTTGGTGGTTGATAGCATGAAACCGGAAGCTGAAAAAGTTGAGAAGACAGAAAAGGCTCCAAAGAAAAAGTCAACGAAAAAAGAAACTAAGGAATAAATGGGACAGAAAGTTAATCCGGTAGGTTTTAGACTTGGAATTATCCGCGGATGGGATTCAAGCTGGTTTGG
>CAZZNH010000011.1:183538-212851 GCA_964655635.1 uncultured Ohtaekwangia sp. | reverse complement strand
CGTTGGATGATGAGACGCTGGGTATGTCTATTTACGCTGTATTTGTGAGCAGCACGGGCAATGTGAGCGCGATCACTGCGGCCCCGATTCCAGGCTTGGAGAACATCATCATGGAGTAAGAGAAGAAAAACGGAATCAATTCTAAAATAAGAAAAGGGGCGGAAGCCCCTTTTCTTATTTCATTTAGCCTTGGTTACACCCCGGCAACTGCGCGCCAAATTTTAACTACCGGTAATAAACGTTTTCACCTCATTGCGATATGCTGAGGGACTTTTTCCTGTAAAAATTTTGAATTCCTTATTGAAGTGTGAGAAGTTATTAAATCCGCACTCAAGGCAAACTTGTGAAATACTCAAGGTTTCTTCTGATAAGAGTTTTGAAGCGTGCACAAGGCGGTACTCGTTGACAAAACGTGTAAAGTTTTTTCCAGATTTCTTTTTAAAAAACCTGCAAAATGAAGGAACAGTCATGTTCGCCTGATCGGATATTTCTTCCAGGGTGATAGCTCTCGTAAAGTTTTTTCTAACAAAATCGAAAATGAGATTCATTCGACTGTTGTCCTGAAGATTCACCTCCAATGCCACACCCTCTCCATTTAGAAGTGTGTATTCTTTTGAGTGGGCCAATACGGTAAGAACGGAAACCAACCTGATCAGTCTTTCAGCAGGCTCCTCTTGTGGAAGTTGTTTTAATTTATTGCCCACATTAGCCATTGTTTTTCCGTGAAAGGCCATTCCAAGCTTTGCCCTTTCCAATAGCAATGAGACTGCAGTCATCTCCGGGATCTTAAAGAATTCAATTCCCAAAAAGTCTGGTTTGAATTGCACGATTGTTTCGGATGCATTGCCTGTTAGTCGATCAGTAAAACCAAAATGCGGCAGGTTGGAGCCGATCAGTAGCAGGTCGCCATTGTTAAAATAAGATAGGTGTTGCCCGATGTGCCTTCTGCCGCTTCCGCTGCTGACGTATACCAGTTCAAGTTCCGGGTGGAAATGCCAGGTAGGGGTCTTGTTTTGCGTCTTGCGATTGAACTGCTTAAGAAAAAACGAACTTCCAAATGTGGGTTGAATCGTTTCAAACGCTGCTTTCACTTTTTTCATACGACCACTTGTTTGATTACTGGGCGGCAAGGTGCTGATTTGAATAATAGCAAGTCGGTGCTTATTTAGCTCAAATATGTGTAAAATTAACCTAAAGGAATCAATTGGGTGCTTTATTGGTTAAAATACCACCTAAAGTGGCAAACTGAGATGCAGATACCGCTGCCACAACCACATAGGTTTGTAGCGTAAATAATGGTAACAGAAATTTAAACACACCAATATGAAAACAATGATTAAAAAAGGGATTACAGTAATGGTATTGATGTTCGTGTTTGCCGGCTACGCTTTGGCGGAGATTCCGGCACATGTGAAAGTCGCTGGGAAAAAGAATGTCTATTTGTTTTTGGGAGAAATTACCAGCCCTGTCTCCATCTCCATTCTGGACGAAGACGGCTATGTATTGTATTCCAGGAGCGTGAAAAACAGGAATACTTATTCGGTTCAGTACGATATGCACCAGCTTCCGGATGGTGTGTACGTATTGAAACTTAATGATGGTACTCAAACCAAAGAGGTTAGTGTTTTCGTAGTTAACAATCGGGTATCGGTCTACCAGACGCTCGAAAGGAAATAGGAAATCGAACTTCAAAATGGATGAAAGGATTGGGCGATAGCTCAATCCTTTTTTTTGTATTCCGGATGGAAGAATCTGTTAAATAGTTGAACTGGAAACGGGATTCGAACCCCTGCCTGCCGGCAGGCAGGCGCGACCTTGGTTGCGAATCCACACTACGAATAAGTTCCTTACACTGATCTTTTTCAGCGCTAAGAGCGGGAAACGGGATTCGAACCCGCGACCCTCAGCTTGGGAAGCTGATGCTCTACCAACTGAGCTACTCCCGCTTGGCCGATTCAAAAGTAATTAATTTGGGTTTGACTTTGCAATATGTGCAATTTTATAAGGGTGGCAGATCCAGGCGAAAAGTTATTAAACTCCCTTCTCTTTGAACGCCAATTTCAAGCCGGGACGCTTTTGTATCAAAGAAGTGTCGGTTGATGGATTCAAAGGAAAGGCTCGAACATTGCGTTTTATTTATATGAATTAATTGATCCCCGGTTTTTAACCCTGAGGCCTCCGCAGGAGAACCCGGTGCAATTTGGGAAATGTAATACGAGCACTTTTCCTGCTCGTGTGCCTCCACGGCAATGCCGGTGCGGTTATAAGGGAATGGCGCACTGGCGGATTTCCCACTCGGCCTTAATTGCAGATATTTCTCACCGTAATTGACGATCACGCGATACCTTCTTAGCAATTGGATGCCAAGATTGCCTTGTTGGGTGAGCGATGAATTCCATTTGGATGACGTGCTGTCGGGAAATGCGGTCATGATGTTGTCGATTTCCAGATCTCCCAAAGTGACTTTTTTTACTACGCCAATTCTTCCAAACGTGTATCCCAGTATGCCCATGCCAATAATTACCGGCCTTGACCGAGGCGGGCAAAACCGCTCCTGCAAGAGTAAAGGCAAGTCGGATCCGGTGTCTAGCAAAATGGAGACAGAAACATTCGCACCCTCTGTTTTTGTGATTGTAGCTGGCACGACCAGGGCTGTCTCCTGTAATTCAAAAGGCAGCTTTTTCCATTTCGGACTTGTTTTTACTTTCACGCTATTCCTTTGCAGAATTATTCGCTTTGCATTGAAATTGATTTTCATATCGTAATGCCGGAGCATGTCCAGGCCGATAATGCCGTGAATGGGTCGGTCAAAGAATTGTTGCAATTTCACTTGATTTTTTTCTATGGCCAGCAGCTGTTTCCCCTGAGATACCAATCCCCCTATAGAAAGGGAATTGCCAACCGATACTTTGGCGAACAAAGAGTCCGTGCTCCCGAAGCCGAGTATGGCTATGCTTTTTTGCTGAACGTTTATGCGTACAATCTGATCGGTGAATACCGCTGAGTGAATGGACCCTGTATCCACAATAAACGAGAGGTTTTCGTAATGATTTAGTTTTACCTGCAGTACAATGCTGTTGTTAACTATTTCGAAAGGGATCCGAACTACTTTTGAGGTCAGCCAATACCCCATTTTGGATTGCCCCATACCATGATGAGCAATCAGGCTCAGGAGAATGAAAAATACATTTCTCATTGTTGGGCGTTGGGCATTTAAGCCTAATCTACTAAGAAAAGTGTCACTGCGCGCCCTTCAAACACCGACTGGATGAGATCATTTTCAATTGTAGGGGATCAGGATTCAATGGCCTCCAGGCGTTTCAGCAAAGGAGGATGTGAATAATGAAAAAATACGTATGCCGGGTGGGGATACAAGTTGCTCAGGGAATCCACCGATAGTTTTTTTAGCGCATTGGCCAGGGCCGCTCCGTCAAAGGTCTCCCGGGCATAGGCATCTGCTTCAAATTCGTTCCTGCGGCTGTACATGCTCATCAGCAATCCCGTGACGCCCGAGATAGGTGAATACAAAATCATAAACACGATAAGATTAAGGTGTATCGCCTGTAGCTGGCCGCCAAGCGCTAGCGAAAGGTCTTTATTAAAAATAATCAACGAGAGTATAAACAATGTGAAGAAAATTTGAGCCACCGAAAGTGCATAGCTCCAAATAATATGTTTCTTTTTGAAATGCCCCACCTCATGGGCCAACACGGCAACCAACTCCTCAGTACTGTGATTTTCAACCAGCGTGTCGAACAGCACGATTTTCTTTTTCTTACCCATACCCGAGAAAAAAGCATTGGCTTTTTTTGATCTCTTAGAACCATCCATGATGAAAATACTGTCCAATGGAAAATCAACTTTCCTGGCAAAGGTCTCAATGGCAGATTTTAACTCTCCCTCACCCAGTGGAGTGAGTTTATTAAACAGGGGCAGTAACAGGGAGGTGTAGAACATGTTGACCAACAAAACGAACGCGGCAGCAATTGCTCCGAACCATATCCAGAAATCGGGGCCGATTTTATTGACCATATAAATAAGTAGCGACAGGAGGGCACCGCCAATCACGCCACCGAGCGCATACCCTTTCAGCTTGTCCGTCACGAATGTTTTGACAGTGGTTTTGTTAAATCCGTACTTTTCTTCAATCACAAAAGTGGAGTACCATTGGAACGGGAGCGTCAGTATGTCGGAGGCTACGATGATGGTGCTGAAGAATGCAAGGGCCAGTACAATGTCATTTTCGAAGAAAGGCCTAAGCAGCGCATCAAGCCAGCCAAAGCCACCAAAAAAAAGCATGGAGAATGAAAGAACAAAGCTGAACCCCGAGGTGAGGAAAGAGAACCGTGTTTGGTCTTTTTGATAGTCCAGCGACTGGAGGTATTTCGTTTTGTCGTAGAATGAAGCAATGTCAGCTGGAATATCTTTTCGCTGCGCTCTTAAATTAAGGTAGTCTAGCAGCTGGTCAAAAATATAACTGGCCGCGGAAATGATAAGAATGACGACAAGGATGGTTGCAGGACTCATAGTGGCCGCAAAAGTCTCAATTTTTTTGCATTAAATCAGAACGACCGTAGGCTATTTGGCGCCTGATTCCAGGTTGGCCAATTCTCTTTCCGCGGCAGCGTAGGCAAATCCAGGCCAACCGCTCTCGGAGAGTACGATTTTTTTATAAAGAGCGGTGGCTTTTTCCTTCTCGCCATGATAACCGTACCAGTTAGCAAGGCCATACATTTTGGTTACATCCTGAACGGATGTTTTGGCTGGATCCTGATTGACATCAACAAGTTCTTCGGGAGTAATTACTCCTTTATAGAGCATTACCCTGCGGAAGTAGGGGTGATCGGTGTCGGTATCGAAATCGGCCGTTATAGGTTCCAAAAGTTGCGCTGCCTCTTCAGTTTTGCCCAGTCGCATATAAGTATGGTACAGCCAGTCGCTGGCTCCGACTATATTTTTATTGTTGCGCGAGGCCGCCAGGCATTTTTCGTAGGCGGGTGCCGCCTGTATGTAAGCCTGGTTCAGGAAATAATACAATCCGATATGATACCAAATCCAATGCTGATAGGTACCCGTACTTGCTCCTGATGCATCGTACTCCGGTATGTCTGGTTCGTTTCTGATAAGTTCTTCGGCCCTGTTCAAATCAGCGATGGCCTTGTCAAGTTTTCTAACCGAAATGTACCGGTGTCCTCGGTGTCGCAGGAGTTTGTACGAGTCTGGATATTTGGCCAACCCTTCCGAATAGGTCGCAATAGCATCATTAAATCGGCTAACGCTAATTAACTGTTGGCCAATTGAAATATAATTATCCTCTGTTAACTCTCCTTTGCTTTTAATTTCCGCTATGATGCTATCGCTTTTTCGCACGGCTACAGAATCGGCCGGGGGGGCAAACAAGGCCTTGCCGGAAAAAGAAATTGCTTCAGGCGGCATGGCGGGTGTTTCCGTGGTCTTTTGATTTGAACAAGACAAAAACGTGAGACAGGAGACTACAAGGAATGCGTTTTTCATAGCTGACGGTTACAAACCTAAATGTATGAATTAATAGAAAAAGGACGAATGATTTTTAGGATGATGACAGGCTGTAAAAATCACTTAAGGAGGGAGGCCAGCTTTTCGTTGGCTGTTTTGAATTCAAATCTCCCGATTTCAGCGGCCATGGTTTTTCTGATTTCCTCTGTGCAAAGATTTCCCAGACTGCCCTGATGGGTATGATTTAGCTTTGTTGAATGAACAAATTCTCCGCGCTCGATTTGTTGCCCAACTTGTTTGTAGGCATCCCGAAAGGGGGTTCCTTCCAACACCAGCTTATTTACTTCTTCCACGCTAAACAAAAATTTGTATTTGTCGTCATCCAGGATGTTCTCTTTCACCTCGATGTGTGAAAGCATCAGGGTGGCCATCCGCAGACAATCCTTCAGGTGACCAAATGCCGGGAACAGATTCTCTTTAAGAAGTTGCAAATCGCGGTGATAGCCCGATGGAAGGTTGGTGTTGATGAGCGTAATTTCGTGAGGCAGCGCCTGGATGGTATTGCATCTGCCGCGAATTAATTCAAATACATCCGGGTTTTTTTTGTGAGGCATGATGCTGGATCCCGTGGTGAGCTCCTCCGGGAAACTGATGAATCCAAAGTTTTGATTCAGGTAAAGGCAGGCGTCCATGGAGAGTTTTGCCAATGTGCTTCCTACGTTGCTCAATGCTGAAGCCACAATCTTCTCAGCTTTGCCTCGTCCCATTTGTGCATAGACTACGTTGTAGTTCAAATCGCTAAATCCGAGCAAGTCCGTGGTCATCTGCCTGTTTATTGGGAATGAAGAGCCGTAGCCAGCCGCTGACCCCAAAGGATTTTTATTGACGATCTTGTACGCACTTTGCAAGGTGATCACATCATCGATCAGGCTTTCTGCATAGGCACCAAACCAAAGCCCAAAGGAAGAGGGCATGGCCAATTGCAAGTGTGTGTATCCAGGAAGAAGTTTGTCCTTATGTTTCTCGCTAAGGGTGGTTAATAAATCAAAAAGGGTTTTAACCTCTGTAACCAGCTCATGGATTTCGTTTCGAAGAAACAACTTGACATCAACCAGGACCTGGTCGTTTCGCGAGCGCCCGCTATGAATTTTTTTTCCAATCTCCCCGAGCTTGGTTGTAAGCATCAATTCAATTTGTGAATGAATATCTTCAACGTCAGGCTCAATCTTGAATTTACCGGATTCGATTAAGTTGTAAATCGATTTGAGTTCGGCTGACAGGGCCTTTAACTCCTGCGCTTCCAGGAGGCCTATGGACGCCAGCATCTGAATGTGCGCCAGGGTTCCTAAAACGTCAAAAGGTGCCAATAGCATGTCAAGCTCAGCATCTTTGCCGATGGTAAATTGACTTACCTCCTTCAACGCATTTTTATCTTTTTGCCAAAGTTTCATGGCCTCAGGTTTTCAATGAGACTAATATAATCTTTAATTCCATCTTCAATCTCTGATAAGTAGACAAACTCATCCGCGCTATGAGATCGGGAAGAGTTACCGGGTCCGATCTTTATACTGGGCACGGGGATCAAAGCCTGATCGGAGGTGGTGGGAGAGCCAAATAACGACTTCCCAATTTTCTCACCTGCCAAAACCAAAGGGTGGGTGTTTGCGATACCGGAAGGACGAAGTCGCACGCTGCGTGGCGTTACCTCGGCAACTACATTTTTCTTTATCTCATTCAGTATCTCTTCCAACTCGTACGCATCAGTCACGCGGCAGTCAACTGTGTACCTGCATTCTGCTGGCGTTTGATTGTGCGCCTGACCAGCCTGAATAACGGTGACAGACATCTTTACACGTCCGAGTGTTTCCGAAATTTTCGGAAATTCGAAGGTTCTAAACCACTCAATATCTTTCAGGGCGTTGTATATGGCATTTTCTCCCTCGTTCCTTGCGGCATGGCCAGCTTGGCCTTTTGCAACGCAGTCCAATACAAGTAGGCCCTTTTCTGCAATGGCGATATCCATTCCTGTTGGCTCACCTACAATAGCGAAATCAATTTTTGGCAAATCATTCCAGATACTTTCAATACCGCCAGAGCCTGAGATTTCCTCTTCCGCGGTCGCGGCCATCACGATATTAATGGGTAGATCATCTCTGTTTTCAAAATAGAGGAACGCGGCCATCAGCGATACCAGTGACGCGCCCGCATCGTTGCTCCCCAATCCAAATAATTTTCCGTCATCAATGGTTGGGCTAAATGGATTTCTCGTATAGCCAGGGTTGGGTTTGACTGTATCGTGGTGGGAATTCAGCAGGAGTGTTGGCTTGCTCTTGCTAAAGTTGCGGGCAACAGCCCAAACGTTGTTGCCAAGTGTTTGTGGCACAATGCCCCTGGTGGAAAAAAAATCTGCGATAAGATCAGCCGTGTTGTCCTCGGTTTTGCTGAATGAAGGAGTGGCAATGAGTTGCTGTAACAGATCCAGGGCGGAGTTGTATAATTGCTGCATCACTATTTTCGAATCAGTGTACCAACTGTATCTTCTCCTATGTTTTTCAATAGGGATAAAGCGCTTCCAATAAGCACCTCGTTCACTCCATGGTTAATCGCATCAAAGGCATTTTCAAGCTTGGGTAACATGCCATCGAGCACGATATTTTGTTCTTTCATTGTGTTGAACGATGCAGAATCTATAAAACGAATTACACTTTGCTCATCGGCCAGATTGCTCAGCACACCATTCTTTTCAAAGCAGTAGATAAGCCGTATTTGAAAGTGTTTACTCAAAGCGATGGCAACCACAGAGGCAATGGTGTCGGCATTGGTATTTAAGATAGTCCCTGATTCGTAGGTAAGTGGGGCAAATACAGGAACAATGTTTTGTTTGAGCAAAAAATACAGGAAGGAGGTGTTTACCAGTTTGGGTTCAATGTCGCCCACATAACCAAAATCCACCTCTCCAACCGGTCGCTTCACCGCCTTGAGGACATTGCCGTCCGCACCGGTGAGTCCGAGGGCATTGCAGTTATTTTTTTGAAGTTGGCTTACAATTTGTTTGTTCACCAACCCTCCGTATACCATCGTCACCAGATCACGGGTTGGTTCATCGGTGATCCTTCTTCCCCGGATGTATTTGGATTCGATGCCAAGCTGATCTCCGATCTTGGTTGCCATCTTGCCCCCTCCGTGAATTAGAATCTTTGGATACTGAATACTGGCAAAATCTGAAATAAATTGGCGTAACGCTCCGTCATCATCCAATACATTGCCACCTATTTTTATTATATACAGTCGCTGCATGTTCAATTGTTCCTGAGAATTTCAGACAATACCGCTTGTGCCGCCCAAACCCTGTTGCCGGCCTGTTGTATCACGGCTGAGTTTGGGCCATCCAGTACTTCATCCGCGATCACCAGGTTGCGCCTAACCGGCAGGCAATGCATGACGCGGGCGTCATTGGTTAGCCGGAGCTTTTCGTTGGTCATCATCCACGATGAATCTGAGTTTAAAATTTTGCCGTATTCTTTGTAAGCCGACCAATTTTTTACGTACACAAAGTCCGCATCTTTCAATGCTTCGTGTTGATCATATTCAATTTTTGCACTTGCCACGAACTTTTCATCAAGCTCATATCCACGAGGATGCGAAATCAACAATTCGACTTCACTCCACGCATTCATCCATTGGGCAAACGAATTGGGAACTGCCTGGGGCAATGCTTTGATGTGCGGTGCCCACGTGAGTACCACTTTTGGCTTTTTTGATCGGGCAAGTTCGCGGATGGTGACTGCATCGGCCAGACTTTGCAACGGATGAAGGGTTGCACTTTCAAGGCTGACTACGGGCACTCCAGCATATTTTACAAACTGGTTGATATAGTGTTCGGTGTAGTCTTCTTGTTTATCTGTCAGGCCGGGGAATGTCCTGACTCCCAGCATATCAAAATACCCGCCCATTACAGCTGCAGCTTCCTTAACATGCTCAGCTTTCGTGCCATTCATTACCACTCCATCTTCAAACTCAAGTTGCCAACCTTCTTTATCAAGATTAAAAACGATTACTTCCATCCCGAGATTGCGCGCTGCCCGTTGGGTGCTTATTCTGGTTCGCATGCTTGGGTTAAGAAAAATCATTCCCAAGGTTTTGTTGGCACCAAGTTGTTTGTCGCTGAATGGACTTGATTTGTACCTCAGTGCTTTGTCGACAAGGGCGTTGATGTCCTGTACATGATCGGCTGACAGGAAATGTCTCATTTTTTTATGTTGTTGATCTTTTCATAAGAAGTTACTATTCCCCGGATGAGGGCGGAACTCAATCCCTGATGCTCCATTTCATTTAATCCCGCGATGGTACAACCTTCAGGGGTGGTAACTTTATCAATTTCAATTTCAGGATGAGAACCGTTTTCCAAGATAAGGGATGAAGCCCCCAAGGCCGTCTGTACTGCAATCAATTGTGCTTCTTGCGAATCGAATCCAAGCTGAATGCCGCCCTGCGTGGCAGCACGCAGGTACCTCATGAAAAATGCAATCCCGCTGGCGGCAAGAACAGTTGCTGCCTTCATGTGTCGCTCTTCGATGGCCAGGGTTTTTCCCAACGAGTTGAAAAGTACCTCGATTTCTTTAACCTGACCTGAAGAGGCGTTAGCCGAACAAATACAAGTCATGGATTTTCCAATGGCGATGGCTGTATTGGGCATTGCGCGGATGATGGGCATAGGCCTGGTCAGCATGTTCTCAATTTCCGAAATCGTGATTCCGGTTATGGTAGAGACCAGGAGGTGATTGTCAGGGTCAAGCGATGGGCCAATGCCGTTTAGCAGCTCTTCCAGTTGCTTAGGTTGAACGCAGAGCACAATAATGTGAGATTGGCTCACCGCTTCCATGTTGTCCGTTGTCAACTTGAATCCTTCTGCTTTTAGCGATTCAAGTTTCGACAGGTTGCGTCTGGTAATAATAATGTTGGCCGCGCTGAAAGTCCCCGCGCCTGCAAGCCCCCTCGCGATAGCCGCCCCTAAATTTCCACCACCCAGGATTGCAATTTTCTTATCTTTCATCAGTGCACAATTGATTTAAGTCTTAATCCAGCGGCTTCATCAAATCCAAACATCAAGTTCATATTTTGAACAGCCTGGCCACTGGCCCCCTTCAGTAAATTATCCAGTGCTGAGTGAACAACCAGGGTGTCGCCTTCCTGCTCAAGATGGATGAGACACTTGTTGGTGTTGACCACCTGCTTCAGGTCGATCATCGTTTCTGAGACGTGAGTAAACGGAGAATGCCTGTAGAAGGACCTGAACAAATCCATTGACTCATTCAAACTTAGTTTGGATTTGATAGTGGAGCTTACAAATATCCCTCGACTGAAATCACCACGCCATGGAACAAAATGAATCGATCCACTGAAACCCGCTTGAAACGATTTTAGAGATTGGTTGATTTCCCTGAGGTGTTGATGGGTCAGTGTTTTGTATGCCGATATGTTGTTGGTGCGCCACGTGAAGTGTGATGTCTCCTGAAGCTTCTGGCCTGCACCGGTTGAACCTGTAATTCCTGTCGTATAAACGTCACCAAGTAAGCTTTTGCTGGCCAGCGGTAACAAACCCAATTGAATAGTAGTGGCAAAGCAGCCTGGATTGGCAACGTTGGCTGCCTCGCGGATTTTTTCTTTATGCAATTCAGGCAAACCGTAGACAAACGCGCGTTCACCGGATTTTTCACCAAGTCTAAAGTCCTGGCTCAGGTCGATAATCCTGGTGGATGGAGGGATTCTGTTCTGGGACAAAAAGATGCTGCTTTCGCCATGGCCCAGGCACAAAAAGATTATAGCGGCATCCTGATCGTGTTGTTTGGTGAACGTTAAGTCACAGTCTCCCAGCAGATCCCGGTGAATGTCACTTACTTTTTTTCCTGCCTGACTTCTGCTTTGTACGAATGAGATGTCAACGTGGGGATGATTAATCAACACGCGCAGCATCTCGCCTCCGGTATAACCAGCGCCACCAATAATTCCGACCTTGATTTTGTCAGTTGCCATTTTTCACATCCTCCATTACACGGTGATAAATCATGGTTTGATTTCCAAAAACCTTTGAAAAGCCTCTTACATCCTGGCCAGTCCAACCTAAATTCATTTCTCCATATTTTCCAAACTTAGCTGACATCAGGTCAAAGGGCGAAGTGATTCCGTTAATCTGAAAACGATATGGCAAAAGTGAAACAGAAACCTCACCTGTCACATTTTGCTGCGAACTCGTCAGCATGGCCTCTATATCCCGCATTACCGGGTCCAGGTACTGACCTTCATGTAACCAATTGCCATAAAACTGGCTAAGCTGCTCTTTCCAGCTAAGTTGCCATTTTGTTAATACATGCTTTTCGAGGGCGTGGTGGGCTTTAATGATAATGACGGGAGCAGCAGCTTCAAAACCAACCCGGCCTTTGATTCCAATGATGGTATCACCCACGTGGATGTCGCGCCCAATCCCAAATGGTCCTGCCAATTCCTGAAGGTGGTGAATGGCTTGTACTGGATTCTCAAATGAATGACCATTGACTTTTATGAGTTCACCTTTATCGAAAGTTAGCAGCACATCCTCAGCATCGCTTCTGGTTACCGGTGTTGGCCAGGCGTCCTCCGGTAGCATGCCCATTGATTGGAGCGTCTCCTTCCCACCAACCGATGTTCCCCACAATCCCTTGTTGATGGAGTATTTTGCTTTTTCAAAATTGAAAGATACCCCATGGTCTGTGAGATATTTTATCTCTTCCTCCCGGCTTAATTTTTTATCCCGAATGGGTGTAATGATTTCTTTGTTGGGTGCCAGCACATGAAAGATCATATCAAATCGGACTTGGTCATTGCCAGCTCCAGTGCTGCCATGAGCGATTGCGTTGGCACCAATTTCGTTGGCATAACGCGCCACCGCCAACGCCTGCGACATACGCTCGGCACTGACGCTGAGCGGATAAGTGCCGTTCTTGAGTACGTTTCCGAAAATGAGAAATCGCACTACTTTTTCGTAGTAATTAATGGTCTCATCCATCGCCCTGTGCGACTTAGCTCCGAGACCCAACGCTCTTTGCTCAATCTCTGCCAATTCCACTGACGAAAACCCTCCGGTGTTCACGGTGATGGTGTGGACCTCATACCCGAGATCCTCCGACAGCATTTTGGCGCAATAGGACGTATCCAGGCCACCGCTGAAAGCCAATACAACTTTTTTTGCCATCACCAGAAGAATATTTTAAATAGGACGTTGCCCGATTTGCTACCATCGGGTTTTTTTCGCTCCCGAAGGAGGATGGATTTCTTCAGTTTGATCCATCTTTCAAACAATTTGAAGTTGCCTTTGAATTCACGCTTGCGTTTTTTCCGTACATGGCCTTTGGGTGTCACCACGGTGGTCACCGCAGGCGCCTCGACTTTGGCGGAATCAGTGGCGGGGTTGTAAAGCATGGCCGTGCAGATACAATTCTTTCGCTGCTTCGCGGTTAGAATATCAAAATTCACACAACTTTGGCAGCCCTTCCAGAATTCTTCGTCCGTGGTTAACTCTGAATAGGTCACCGGTTTGTAGCCAAGGCTTGAGTTGATTTTCATCACAGCCAAGCCGGTGGTTAGCCCGAATATTTTTGAATGGGGATATTTTTTCCGGGAGAGGTCAAAGATTTTGTGTTTGATCTCGGTGGCCACACCTGTGTTGCGGAACGGTGGCGATACAATCAGGCCCGAGTTAGCCACGAATTTTTCATGGCCCCACACTTCGATGTAGCAAAAACCGACCCACGTGTTATCATTTGTAACTGCAATGATGGCTTTACCTTCCTCCATCTTTCGCTTGACGTACTCCGGTGAGCGTCTTGAAATGCCCGTTCCGCGCACCTGCGCAGATTGGGCCATCTCCTCTGTGATGGTTTCGGAATAATGGATGTCGTCTGGCGTTGCCAAACGAACGATTATAGCTTGATCGTTCAATGTCTTAAAATTTTAATAATGAGGAAAAAAGTGCTTAAAGCACAAAAGGCGAAATGCCTTACCGCATTTCGCTATACCTATCTAAAAAGATGTGATATCAAATGCGGATTTGCCTTCGTATGCGCCTGATGGCCATCGAAGTAGAAGTGAAAAGGATGGCAGTGAGCGTACCTTGCGGAAAGGTGTCGTTGCCGAAGCGGCTTACGGGCTCAATGAATGTTGATGTGTTTTTCAATTTCCTTTTATAATTAAAAGTACACCTACCAATTTCCTACAAAGTTAAACGGTATTATTTAGAATAAATCAACCCTTTCCTGTAATTTTTGCCTAACGTATATTCGTTTGTCCGTTAGACTGGCCGGCTGACTCAAGGTTTACTCATACCTTAACGTGCTAGAAGGATTGGTCATCGCTGCCCGAATGGTTTGGGTACTTACAGTTATTAACGCGATGAGTACAGCCACAATAGCTGCCACCACATAAATCAATACATTCATTTCAATGTGGTATGCAAAAGACGCCAGCCATTTTTTCATAAAGATCCAGGCAATTGGCCAGGCAATCACGTTTGCCACTATAATCAACACCACAATCTCCCTTGACAACAAACCCAAAATAGTAGGTACGGATGCTCCCAGCACTTTTCGGATGCCTATTTCCTTCACCCGTTGTAGGGTATTGAATGTAGCCAGTCCAAATAATCCAAGACACGCAATGAAGATCGCGAGCCCTGAGAATATCGTAAAGAGTTGACTTTGCTTTTGTTCAGCATCGTACAGTTGCTGATAACGCTCGTCCAGGAACCGGTATTCAAACGGCCGGTTTGGGATGAATTCCTTCCACACTTTTTCGATTTGCTCAAGACCTGCCTGAAGGTTACTTCCCGCTATTTTTACCGAGATAACGTTGTAACCGCCCTGGTGAAACACGATCGGGATGATGTTTTGATGAAGTGATTCAAAGTGAAAGTCTTTGACAAGGCCAACGACCTTTCCATTCACACCGCCATAGCTGAAGTCTTTACCGATTGCCTCGTGGGATGAATTCAGGCCGTATTCTGTAGCGGCAGTTTCATTGATGATGAACGCCAGTGAGTCATCTGTGGGGATTGATTTTGAAAAATTTCTTCCGGCAACTACCTCAATTCCGTATGTCGGGAAGAAGTCCCAGTCAGCGCTCACATTCTTTGTGGTTATGCCGGTATCCACGAGGCTATCGCCCATGGCCAATCGCGGAGAGCCCTGGCTATCGAGCAATCTGCCGGTGGGAATACGGCTTGAACGCCCCGAATTTTTTATCGCAGATGACCGGAGCAATTCGGTTTGGAACGTTTCGTAATTGGGATCCAGCTCACTGTAGTAACTCAGGGTCACTACCTGGTCCTTGTCAAAGCCGAGATCACGCGAATTCAAATAGTCAAGTTGCTGAATGGTGATGGCAGTCGCGATCAGCAGCACCACCGAGATTGAAAATTGGGAAACAACAAGCACTTTTCGGATGAGACCTTTCCCTTTGGCCGATCCTTGCTGGCCTTTCAGCGTGAGTGCCGGTCTGAACCCCGAAACAATGAACGCGGGATATATGCCGGCCAGTACGCCAACAACAATGGCGACTATGCCGAGGCCAAGAAGCAATTCCGGCTGTTGCATAAAATTCATCGACAGGCTTTTTTGCGTGAATTGGTTGAGCCAACTTAGGCCCATCCGGGCAATGGCCACGGATATGATCATGGCGAGAAACGCGATAAGCACGGACTCACTGAGGTACTGCGTGATCAGTTGCCAACGAATTGCGCCCACGACTTTCCTGAGCCCAACTTCCTTAGAGCGCTTGGTTGCCCTGGCGGTCGACAGATTTACAAAATTAAATCCAGCAATTAACATGATGAACAGCCCGATAACCCCCATCATGTATACGTTGTTGATATTCCCGTTTACTTCAACCTCTGAATCCAGGTGTGAATGTAAATGGATGTCGGTCACCTTCTGCATATAAAGCGATGTGCGTTTGGAGGCCACAAAATCTTGCGGGGCACCGAAATTAGCAATGGCAAACGGGCCATAGTGTTTGTCTAAAAAAGCGGGCAGTTGTGCCTCCAGTTTTTTTGCATCGGCTCCTTTTTCCAACAGGAAATAGGTTCCAAAGGAATTGTTTCCCCAATTCGACTCCAGACCCCTTCGTCCATAAATGTTATCATTCTCAAGTGTACTGAAGGATACCAATATTTCAGGATGCCAATGGGCCTGTGGCGGAAAATCTTCAAAGACTCCTGTTACTTCCAAATCAAATGTATTGTCGGCACGAAGGCGCTTTCCAATGGCCGCTGCTTCATCCCCAAAATATTTTTGAGCTGCAGAGGTAGACAACATCATCGTAAAGGGACGGTCAAGTGCCTTCGAAGGATCTCCCGATTTTACATTGATGTCGAATATTTTGAATATCGAGGGCTCGGCCAGAAACAAATGCTCTTCGGTAAAATTTTTGACCAGCTCGCCATTTTCCTCAAGGCCGATTACAAGACCATAGTTAATGGTGCGTGCGAGCTCTTCGATTTCGCCAAAATCATTTTTTAGGAGGGGGCCAATTGGCGGTGCCACATGACCCAGATGAAGGTTGACCGACCCATCGGGAGATTTAAAGTCGCGGGTAACGCGGTAAATCCTATCCGCCTTGCTGTTGTAATCATCATAGCTGACTTCGTCAAAAATATATAGGTATATAAGCAGGGCACATGCCATGGCCAATGCAAGACCTGCAATGTTGATAAAGGCGGTGAGCCTGTTTCTGAATATGCTGCGGAATGCTACCTTAAAATAGTTGCTAATCATGGGTTGATTTGTTGAATGAGTGACCGAACGTTTGGCTTAGTTGCCCAAAGACACGGCTCAGTGTTTCAAGTTGCATGCCAAGGGAAAAACCGGCCTGACGAGCCTTGAATGCCCTTTTTTTAATAATTTAATGTTCGATTTCGGGCATTTATCGTCATTATCGGACAATCACTCAACCCTTAGGGAATCAACCGGATTGCTCATGCCTGCTTTAATTACTTTAAAGCTGACCGTAACCACAGCGATCATCAACGTACCGACAGCCGTGGTGAGAAAAAGCACTGGCGAGACTTCGATCCGGTATGCGAAAGATCTGAGCCAATCCTGCATGATATAATACCCGGCTGGTATCGCCAGAAGGAAGCCAACAATTACCAACAAAACCAAATCCCGGGTTAACATCAACGTGATGGAGTGAACGGAAGCGCCCATCACTTTGCGTATTCCAATTTCTTTGGTGCGTTGCTCAGTCATGAATGCGGCCAAACTGAATAACCCCAGGCTGGCGATAAAAATGGCGATAACAGTAAAGTACCCTACCAGTTTGCTCAATCTTTTCTCTGCATCATAAAGCTTTCCGTAAGTCGCATCAAAAAAAGTATAGGTGAGTGGATGGGCAGGATCAAATTTCGCCCAGGTCTTCTCAACGGTCTTCAGTGCACTTTCCATTCGATCCGACTTTAGCCTGATGGTGTAATAGCTCGACCAACTTGATGGGGGAATGAACAACACAACCGGGCCGATTTTCTCTTTAAGCGATCTGAAGTGGAAGTCTTTGATCACGCCAATCACCGGTGCCACAGGTCGCCCGATAGCTGGCATGCTTATACGCTGACTCGTTGGATTGACCCATCCCAGTTGATTGGCCGCTTCTTCATTCACAATGTAGGTTGTAGAGTCACTGGCTATGTCCTTGCTAAAATCTCTTCCTTCTTTTATCTGCATTTGGAAGGTTTTGACAAAATCCTGATCAACGGCAAGAACCCGGATGGGTGGAACTTGTTCGGGTTCCATGCCCTCAATCACCAGTGGAATACCCCAATCGTTGCCGCCAGGTTGCCCTCCCGAAACGGAAACGCTCTCGATGCCGGGATCATTTAACAATTCCGACTTGACGGTCTCAGACCTTTCGCGCAGGTCATTTCCTTGTATGGGGATCGTGATCAGTTCGCTTGGATTAAATCCTAACTTTTTTGCTTGAATAAAATTGAGTTGTTGAAAAATGATGGCGGCTGAAATAACCAGAAAAGCAGAGATGCCAAACTGAACGATAACGAGTGCCTTTCGGGCATAGCTGCTTCCAGAAGTTTTTGTTTTTCCTTTCAGAACCTCAGAAGGTTTTTGCCGTGCCAGGTAAAGGGCAGGATAGCTTCCTGAAATCAGCCCCACCAGTGTGGTGGCCACGAAGGCAAGGCCAAGGAACGACAGGCTGCCATTAATACTAAGTTCAATTTTTTTGTTGACCAACTCACTGAAGGAAGGTAAAAAAATAAAAAGCAACACGGTAGCTGCGATCAGCGAAATGTAGCTAATGACAATCGACTCGCTGAGGTATTGGATGATCAACTGTGAGCGAATCGCGCCCGATGTTTTCCGTATAGCAACCTCTTTCATCCTGGACAACGCTCGCGCGGTGGTCAGGTTGATGAAGTTGATGGCCGATATGATGAGAATTAAGCTTCCGATCGCCCCAAAAATGTATAGGTAAGTAATATCTGAGTTGGCTTCCATCTCCCTGAAAAGATTTGAGCCCAGATGGATTGTTGGGAGCAACTGGAGCATTGGTATGTAAGAAGCGGCTCGGTCAGCGTCAAGGTAGGTGGGAAGCAAATCTTTGAATTTGTTGGCCACCGCGATGGGGTTGGCATTTTCCTTTAACAGCAAGTAAGTGTAAAATTGGTTCCATTCAATCCAGCTCTCCTTTTGAGGATGGTGGTAGCCGGACATGGGCAGCAGGTAGGTGAAGGTAAAGTGGGAATTGGAGGGAACGTCCTCCAGGACAGCGGTGACCACGACTTCTTGTTCATTGTTGAGCGTGAGTGTTTTTCCAATGGCTGATTCGTTGCCAAAATATTTTTGAGCCAGGGTCCTTGTCAGCACGATTCCATCCGGCCTGACGAGGGCTGTTTTTGGGTTGCCGTCAAGGAGTTTGAAATCAAAAATCTCAAACACGGTTGAGTCGGTGATCAGCCCATCATTTTCATACAATCGCAAGTCATTCCTGGCAAAAAGGGTTTGTCTCGCAAATACAAACCGGGTCATGTTTTCCACTTCAGGCAGCCGGGCCTGGGCAGTCGGGCCCCACGGACCATGTACTTTCGCTATACCACCGAAGGATGAGCCGGTGACCTCAGTAGCCAGTCTGTAAATTCTATCTTTTTTATGGTGATATGTATCATAGCTCAGTTCATCCTGGATATACATGCATATTGCCATACAGCAGGCAAGGCCAAGGGCCAATCCGCTGATGGAAATGACGGAGTAGCCGCGGTAACGGAGCAGATTTCGGAGTGCAATTTTCAGGTAGCTGGCTATCATAGGATTGGGTATTTACCCTAACACCTGAGATTTGAGCAAAGGTTACTGAAATTAAGAAAAATTATTCAGCGTTAAATGCCCGGCTGCTATTTAACCTGACTTCCTGAATGGCAGAAAGATCAGCACACCCAATCCAATGCATATCAACACATCGCGCATTTCAACCCATTGAGAACTTGAAAACAACCAGATTGAAAATAAAATGCCGGTAACCGCAAAGAAATTGCCAAAAGGAATTTTGTAGGCCGGTGTTTTGCGCTCACTGTCTTGTAGCCTTAATTTGATAAGGGCACCGCATACCATAGCGTACATGACTGTGCGAATAATGGCCGTGATGGTAATGGCATAGATGAATGAGCCGGTAGCAGCAATGACAAACGAGATCAGGGTGAATGTAAAAAGTGCAACTGTTGGTGTCCGGTATTTTTCGTGAATGGCAGAAAGCGCTTTTGGTAGCTGTCCCTCACTGCTTAGCGCAAACAACAGTCGCGAACCCACCAGCAAGATGGCATTCAGCGCACCAACTATGGAAATAATCGCGCCAACCGTAATCAAATTCCCTCCGAAGCTTCCCATAAAATATTGAGCAGCGTCCGCAAGGGGTTTTTCTGAATCTGCCAGGCCAGGAAGGGTGCCTATCGAAACGATCTGTATTGATCCGTACAGTACCATAACGATTAATGCAGAAAGAATCAACGCATACGGCACTATCTTATTCGGATTTTTCATTTCACCGGAATTGATGACCACCACTTCAAATCCGCCAAAGGCAAAAACCAGCAGCAGTACCGATGAGGAAAAATTGCCAAATTCGGGGAGTTGCCGAAGGGAGATCATTTCAGCATCCAGGAAATAGAAACCTACAGCGACAAAGATCAATAGGGGCACCACCTTTCCAATGGTGAGGAAGTTATTCACCGTGGTTGTTTTCTTTACACCCACGTAATTGATTCCGGCAAGCAGGATGGTGAGCGTGACCATGATCAGCAGCCTGGGGATAAAGTCACCTAAAGCGACATGGTAGTAGGAGCTGTAAGTAACCAGGAGATTGATCAGGGCAGCATACGAAATGATTCGTGACCATAACAGCAGCCATCCCATGATAAAAGCTGGAAAGCTTCCGAAGGCTTCAAGGATATAAACGTACGGCCCACCGGTCTTATCAAATCTGCTTCCAACCTCAGCGAAACAAATGATGATGTTGAAGATGACCAGGGCGCAAACGGCAAACGCAAGGATGCTGTAGGCTCCTGAGAGTTGAAATACTTTTGACGGTAGACCAAAGATGCCTGCGCCAATTATGGTGTTGATCATCAGGAGAACCAGGTCCCACTTGCGAATGGCGCGGATGAATTGGCCCACCGGCTCTATGTTATTCTAACTTTTTTCAAAAGCAATTTTCAAACCCAATGCAATAAAAACTGCTCCGCTGATCTTATCTACCCACCTGTTAAAACCTGTCTGGCCTTTAGTAAGGTTAGCGAAAAAGGACGAGAGGGCGATCAAAAAGATAAACCAAATCACTCCGATGGCGATAAAACTCAACCCAAGCAGCAGGAATGGAACTGGATTGTTGAGTTCGAAAGGGTTGATAAACTGGGGAAAGAAGGCGAGAAAGAAAATTGCCACTTTGGGGTTGAGGGTATTGGTAATCAGTCCGGTATAAAAATTCTTGTAGTGCGATTTGAAAGGCGTAATGTTTTTCTGAACCGCAACCTGTCTGGCTACCAGTTTCGTTACTCCCAAATAAATCAGATAAAGTGCACCACAGTATTTGATGATCATAAAGGCTATCGCAGATTGGGCCAGGACGACAGACAATCCCAATGCCGATAAGATTGTGTGAATCAACAGGCCGGTGAGTATGCCCAATGCTGAAGACATGCCCGCGTACTTTCCATAGAAGATGGTCCGGTTCAACACAAAAATGGTATCAACACCCGGAGTGATCGCCAGAATGCTGGCGGTAAGAATAAAGAGATAATAGTTTTCTATTCCCATAAACCTTTAGTGTACCAATTCAGATTGACTTTTTTATGTACTCTGCTGCTTCCCGGTGCGTGCCAAACCACACATTACCCTTTGATTTAATATGGTTAATCAACTCCTCCAAAATAACGATACGCGAGCGGTGCCCGATATAGTGAGGGTGCATGGTAAGCAAGAACATAGTCCCTTCCTGGTAGGCCACGTCAAACTCATCTTTGTAAACTTGCAAAACCTCTCGCGGATTGGTATAGCTGTCACCACGTGGGTTCAGTAGGGGGGCATCATCCAATATCCATTCTACTGGCAGTTCAATTATTCCTGAAGGTTCTCCATTGATGACGAGCTCATAGGGTCGGTCATCTGCCATCATTGAACTTTCGTAGAGAAAACCCATCTCTTTGATGATCGATGGAGTTGCCTCGCTAAAATTCCATGAAGGAGCCCGGTAGCCAACGGGAATTTCGCCAGTCAGCTCGGTGAGTTTTTTGATAGAATTAATTACCATCTCCCGTTCCTTGTCGGCTGGTACCCTGGTATTCCTTTCGTGAATCCAGCCGTGCACGGCAAATTCATGGCGTGGCAATCTTTTGATTTCATCTGCCATCTGTGGAGCAACATGTAAGCTGAGGGCAGGTATAAAGAAAGAGGCGGGCAGGTTGTGTTTTTCCAATAGGTCGACCACCCTTTGAAGGGCAACCCGAGAGCCATACTCACCCCGGGAGAGATCGGAAATGGTTGGCTCGCCATCCCACCATGCTATGGTTTCGTTATCCACATCAAAGGATAATAGCACGGCCACCTTGGCGCCATTGGGCCAGGTATCTGGCGTAAGGTCCCTGCCAGCCCTAACCTGATTTACTGCTTTTTCGAATCGCTCTGTAGTCCAGGTCCACTTCTGGTCTTCTTGCCTATTGCTTTCGTTGGAAGTGCTGCAACCAAAAAGTATAAGAAGGAGCGCGGTAGTGGAAAGTGTTTTCATAAGGGGACTTGAATACCAACAAGCCTACATTGGCTTTGATGTGTCTGAAGTTAAAATCTTTTCCGCCCGGAACAAAACGTCTGCAGCCTGCAATACCTTGTTTTTTAGATTTGGAGAAAGCCCGGGGTTCGATTGCAAATAAGTCCGCACAATAGACGCTGCCTCCGCAGATTGATAGGAGGATAGTGTTTCGTCTACCCAGCCTTTAGGAAAGAAGATGTCACCAGTCAGTTGAATTTCTTCCATCATTTCCAGGCTTGGTTTGATATACTTTATGGAATGAGCTGAACGCAGTGGATGGTGCAGGTAGCCAAGTGCTTCCAATACCCATGGTTCATGTTCTCTGTTCTCCGCCTTTTTTAGACTTTCAAAAAACGCATCGCGAGCAACTTCGCTTGCTGAAAGCGCGGGCATGATAAACGCCATAGCGCTTTTGCGGTCCGGGTTTTTTGTATTTTCCAACTGAGTTTTTAGGGTGGCCTCAGCTCCGTCTGCATCGCGTACCGCAATTTCATAGGCAAGTTGTATATGATCCTGTTCAGTGATTTCCAGACCAAGCGTCATCTCATTGCGCCAGAACTTTTTAAGATTAAGTACACCATTGTTGCTTGTGGCTACCTGTATAAAGCAGTTGAATAAGGTGCGTTTTAACGAAATGTCTTTTTGAAGCGCCATCAAGTCGAATAGTTCCTCGTCCAACTTTTCACTGATCAATTGACGGTCTTCCAGTTTTGTGAATTGCCAAAAGAGGGTGTTTAGCCGATGGGTGAGGTATTCAAATATCAACGGATCCTTCTCCCGTGCCAGATTGCCAAGAATCGAATCAAGCACTTCCCTGACGTCCAGTTCACCGCGGAGTACGTACTCCCAAATGTTGAGCCAAACAGCTGCCCTGGCCTCAGCATCTTCCAACGTATGAACAGTTGCCAGCATATTTTTTCTACTGGCTTCATCCGCTGAAAAATATCCGTAACCTTTTCCCTTATAATTTGGAATGATTTTCGAGTTGGCGTTGGTCAGAGGGATTTTCACAACATCTGCACTCAATATGGCAACATCAACAATTGTTGGAGTCTCTGACAAAACCTGGTATTGAAAATTTTGAGGCCAAACTACTCCAGCCGAATCATTGGTGACTTTAACCTCAAGATTGCCGCCAAGTTGGTAGGCGATATCAGGCATGCCTTTGGTTTTAATCCAGGCGGTATTCCACATCTGGAGGTCTTTGTCGGTAAATTCTGTCAAGGTTTTGATCAAATCATCCCATGACGCATTGCTGTAGTTGTATCGTTTTAAGTACTCGCGTAACCCCTCCTTAAAATTTTCCTCTCCCATCATCGTTTCAAGGTTTCGCATCATGATCGGAGCCTTTTGATAAATGATGGCACCATAAAGGGTTCCAGCGTCTTTGAGGTTTTCAAGCCGCTGTTGGATAGGGTGCGATCCGGCACTCCGATCAATTTCGTAAGCCGAGGGGTAGTGAGCCATAAGAAACCTGAGGTCGTGATTGATTTCAGGAAACTGCGGATTAACGATTTTGGAAGCCATCAGGTTGGCAAAGACTTCCTTGAGCCATACGTCATCAAACCATTTCATGGTAACGAGGTTGCCAAACCACATATGGGCGACCTCGTGCGCGATCAGGCTGGCTCTTCGCAACTTTTGATTGACGGATGCGGTTGGTTCCAGAATTAAACTGCTCTCGCGGTAAAAGATACTGCCTGGATGTTCCATTCCTCCGTACTGAAATGCTGGTATCAAGACAAAATCAAATTTGAGAAACGGATATTGTATCAAGGTATATTCTTCCATCCAGGAAATAGCTTCCTGGTGGAGTTTGAATATTTCTTTGGAGTTTGCGTCCACCTTGACAGAGTCAGTCTCCCGGTAGTACATGGTCATATTGGTGGCCTCGTCTTTTATCTTCTTGAACTTTCCGGCAGCGAAGGCAAATTGATAGGTGCTGATGGGCTTGGAAAGCATGAATTGATAGAGATTCTTACCGTCAGTATCAGGATAAACAATGGACTGGGTATTGGAAACCGCTTCCCAATCCGCTGGAATTTTTAGCTCAACGGATATGGATGCCTTTATGTCGGGCTGATCAAAGCTCGGAAAACAAGTTGACGCACGGTCAGGTACAAAAAGCGTGTACAAATAATCCGGGTTCCTGTTCAATGATTGGTCACCCGCAATAAAATCAATCTGAATTTCATTGTAGCCATTAATCATCAGGTGGGTAGGGACGACAATGTGCTCGTTGTCAAAAATCAGTTTGGTGGGCTTTCGGTTAACTTCTATTCGGGTTATTTTGTTTACACTTTCGTTAAAATCAATATTAAGGTACTTGACATCGTCCTTGAGGAGTAGGAAATAAATTGTATTTCTCGCCTGTATACTTTTTTTTGGATCTTCGGGTATATCAAATTGCAAACTGTATTGAACTTCTGTCAGAATTTTTTTTCTGACTTTGGCCAGCTCCAATGAAACTCCTTTTTCGACCTTATTTTTCGAACAGGAGGTTAGCAAAACGATAACAGAAACCAAAAGAATACCGCAGGTACGCATCATTGTCAAAATTAGTATCAGGAATTAATTACGCTTTGAAGTGATTCATTTTTATTACGAAGATCAACCCCGCCTTCCAAAATGGATTTAAGGTTGGCAAGATAGAAAGTCCAGCCTTCTCCACAGCCTACATAGAGATTTGATTTTGGGTTATTATCCGCAGGAATATTCTCTTGCGTTAGTTCGCAAACAGTTTCACCATTTACCAACCTGACAGCGACAGTTACAAGGCAATCGCCCGAAAACGTAAACTGCAATTTGTCTCTTCCGTTGGCGGAAACTATTTTTCTTTTTTCCAATACAGAATCCGCGTAGCCGTGCCAATTCCATACGTATTCATCGTCCTGGTGAATCTGTTCGTTCGCTCCTCGTTTTGATCCATCGGGTTTAGTAAACACCGCTTTCCGCAGAAACCAGCTTTCAAGCGCATCCTGCGTTGTCCAGGCTTTATACACGCGCTCAACGCTAGCCCGAATGGGAATTCGTTTGGTGAAAGCCGACCAACTTGAATCTGCCATTAGATGTTGAATTAATCGATAGTTAAAATTTTTGCCAATCACCCTATTTGCTGTATTACCTAAGTAAACAAATCGATAGATTATAGGCTCAATTTGGCAACATAAAATTCTTCCGCAATGATAAAATTTATTATCGGTAAAATACAGTTCACCGTGTTTCTATTGCTTGTCTTGTCGCATACGTTGATCGGGCAGCCTACCGATCCTTCGATTTTTAAGAATATGAAATATAGATTTATAGGCCCCGAGGGAAATCGCGCAATAGCCATTGCCGGGGAGCCCGGCAACCCAATGGTAAATTATATAGGTGCCGCCTCCGGTGGTATATTCAAAACTGATGATGGAGGCGTTACCTGGAAGCCAATATTTGATGAGCAGGCAGTGTCCTCTATAGGGTCAATTGCCCTTGCCCCAACAAATCCATCGATGGTCTGGGCTGGCACAGGAGAGACGTTTGTTATCAGACCTGCCCATTCCATTGGCAACGGCATTTACCTTTCAAAGGATGCCGGTAAAACCTGGACAAATATGGGCCTGGAAAAAACTGGGAGGATTGGTCGGGTGGTTGTTCATCCCAAAAACGAGAATGTCGTATTTGCTGCCGCCCTTGGTCATACCTATGGACCCCAGCAGGACAGGGGAGTTTACAAAACCAAAGATGGCGGCAAGACGTGGAACCGGGTCTTATTCGTTGATGAAAATACCGGAGCAGCCGACCTTGCAATTGATCCCCAAAATCCCAACATCATTTACGCGGCCATGTGGTCCATTCACATTAACACCTGGGGGCTGAGAAGTGGGGGTGCCGGTGGAGGTATTTATCGTTCGATAGATGGTGGTGAAAAATGGGAACCGATGTCTGCCAAAGGTCTGCCAGGTGGAAAGAATCACCCCGTTGGCAAGACGGCAGTCGCCATCGCGCCAAGCAATCCAAAAAGAGTTTATGCATTATTTGAAGATAAGAGTCCTGCCTTGTACCGCACGGACAATGGTGGTGAGAGTTGGGAATTGATGAGTAACAACCACGATATGGCCGAAAGAGCGCCCTACTATACGCGCATGGCTGTATCATCCGACAACCCCGATGAACTTTATTTCCTTAGTGTTCGGTTTGCCCAATCGCTTGATGGAGGTAAAACGCTGGAGAAGAAACCACCAAGAGGTGGTGGCGATAACCACGATATGTGGATAGATCCAACCGATGCCAATCGAATGATGGTTGCTCATGATGGGTGTGCCAGTATTTCGTTGAACCGGGGCAAAACATTTCGCAGTGTGGTATTACCGATCGCCCAGATGTACCATGTAGAAACAGACAATCACATTCCATACTACGTTTATGGCAATCGCCAGGACGGATGGTCCTATCGAGGACCGAGCAACAGTTTGCAAGGATATATACCCAACGGTTTATGGAGAGGCGTGGGTGGCTGCGAAAGCGGATTCGCCCGACCCGACCCTTTTGATAATAATATTATTTGGTCTGGCTGCTATGACGGAGGTTTACAGCGCCATGATTTAACTACCGGGCATTCACGTGAGGTGAGGGTGTGGCCTGAGGCAGGATATGGTTGGGCTCCCTCAGAAATGAAATACCGATGGCATTGGAATTTTCCTCTGAGCTTTTCTCTCCATACGCCTCATCGTGTTTATGTGGGCAGCCAGTTTGTTCATCAGTCGGATGATGGCGGGCAGAGCTGGCAGGTGATCAGTCCTGACTTGACCACCAATGACAAAACGCATCAGCAAAGTTCGGGTGGAATTGCCATCGATAACCTGATGACATTTGACGGGTCAACTCTTTTTGCTATTGAGGAATCAAAAATTCAAAAGGGATTAATATGGACTGGCTCCAATGATGGTCAGGTGAACCTCACACAGGACGGAGGGAAGACATGGACCAACGTTTCAAAAAATATCAATGTGCCTCCATGGGGAACGATTGCGAATATAGAACCATCACGGCATGATAGAGCTACCGCCTACATTTCGGTGGACCTGCATCAGATGGCGGATTTTGATCCTTACATTTTCAAAACATCTGACTACGGAAAAACATGGAAGAAAATAAGTGATGGAATCCCAAAGTCGATTTTAAGTTTTGTGCACGTGGTAAGGGAAGATCCAAAACAAAAAGGACTCTTATATGCGGGAACCGACAATGCAGTTTACTTTTCGTCTGACGATGGAGGCAACTGGATCCAACTGCAAAACAATTTGCCTCCCGCCCCGGTGTACTGGTTGACCATTCAGGAAGAGTTCGATGACCTGGTGATTGCCACGTATGGACGCGGATACTGGATTATGGATGACATCGGGCCAATCCGCCAGTTTTCCAATGTAGTTGCTGCATCACCATCACATGTTTTTGAATTGAGAAACCCATATCGCTTTCAGGAGGTGGAGGCAATCAAAACTGATGGACCTAGTTTTAATGCCGGCCAAAATCCTCCGTATGGTGTGCCGATAAATTACTACTTGGCAGATTCAGTTGCGCAAAACGTAGAAATCACCATTTTCAATGAGGCGCAGGAAGTTGTTCGCTCAATCGAGGGGACAAAAGGTGCAGGTATCAATCGTGTTTGGTGGGATTTGAGGTATGAACCAACATTTAAACCGAAGTTGAGAACCAAGCCTCCCGGAAGGCCGTGGGTTGAGATGAATGGAGAGGGCTGGAGGCCTTTGGTTACCTGGGACCTTGATTTGTGGCAGGGCCAACTGGGACCAAGGGTGACTCCGGGTAAGTATTCTGTCAAAGTAAAAATTGGTGACAACGAATTTATAAAATCTATTCAGGTATTAAAGGACCCCAATACGGTGGGAACAATCGAGACGATCCGAGAGCAAGTTGAATTTTCACTACAATTAAGAGATGCGATGAATACCGTGGTAGAAATGATTGATCGGGTTGAATGGATTCGAAAAGAGCTGGAAGAAATTATTCCAACAATTAAAAACGGAAAATTGAAAAGCGAATTGGTAGCCTTACAAGAGAAGTCGCAAGGCATTGCGGGAAAACTTTACGATATTCACCTGACTGGCGCCCGCGAAGATGCCTTTCGTTCGCCTATGCAATTGTATGGACGACTCAGTGCTTTGGCCAGCGATATAACAGCGAATGGTGTTGACTTTAAGCCAACCAACCAGCAGGGAGAAGTGTATGGTATTCTTAAGGATCGTCTGGTGAGGGTGCAACAGGAGTACACTACGTTGCTTGATCAGCAGGTACCTCAATTGAATAACAAATTGCCCGAGGAAAACAGAAAAATTGACCTTGAGAAAAAGAATTAAGCTAATCATGAAGAGAAGAGATTTTGTAAAACGCGTTTCGTTGGCAACTGCAGGTTTATCAGTGATGAACAATGGGTTGATTCTTGGTCAGTCTTCGCCACCAGCTTTGGTATTTGACGCCATGGGTGAGATACGCACTATTTATACCATGGAATTGATTGATCAGATTCTGGCCAGTGGTACGCGGGCGATAGCCATTACACTGACGGATCCCAAACTTTATGGGCATGAGTCGTTTGATGTCTTGCTGGAGGATCTGGCCGTCTATGACAAGTATTTTTATGACCATCCGTCCCATTTCATCAAGGCAACCAAACTGGCAGACATCGATCGGGCGGTAAAAGAAAAAAAACTTGCCGTGTTTTATTTGATCCAGAGTTCAGAGCCGATTGAAAAAGACCTGAAGCGTTTGGATGTGCTCCACAACCTGGGGTTGAGAAGCGTACAACTTACCTATAATTACCGCAACTATGTTGGTGATGGATGTTATGAAAGAACGGATGCCGGGGTATCCACTTTCGGTGTGGAGCTGATCGACAGGCTCAATAGTAAGGGAATGCTGATCGATTTGTCACACGCGGGAATGAATACCATGAAAGATGCCATCGAGCTTTCAAGGAAACCGGTTATTATTTCACATTCAACCTGCCGCGCATTATTTCACCACTTGCGCAACACTACCGATGAAAACCTGAAACTGCTTGCTGATCATGGCGGAGTTATGGGCATGTGCCAGATGCGAACCTTCATGACCAAAGAGAAAACCAATAACCTGGAAGTTTATTTTGATCATATCGATCATGCCGTTAAAGTGGCAGGTATTGATCATGTGGCCATAGGCAGTGACAGGGATCATCGTGTAATTCCTGATACAGAAGAGGAGATAAAAATACTATTAGAAGAGGAGGGAGCCCAGTTTAAACCTGCCGACTGGCCGCTGTACCTTGAAAAACTTAACGGACCACGAAGGATGGACGTGATCCGCGAGAACCTGGTGAAAAGAAAATATACACAATCGCAGATTGACAAGATCATGGGAGGCAATCTTTATCGCCTGTATAAGGAGGTGATTGGATAAAAAACCTTATAAGCGTGAGTCGTCAGACCGCTGATGACATAAGTAATCAGCGGTCTGACGACTTCCTGGTCAATA